>JBBQKJ010000114.1:0-2101 GCA_038326775.1 Candidatus Geothermincolia bacterium | reverse complement strand
GAGATGGAGTTTACCGCGGTATTCGGATTCATCAATCTACCCATTAAACCTGACGCGGGATACCGTTGGCAGCTGGAAATAGATGGCGAGCCGGCCGGCCACGCCTCTTTCAGAACAGTTCCAGGTTAGCCTCGCGGTGGGCGCAGGTGTAGAGACTTGGCAGGAAAGCGGTCGGAGATAGACAAGGAGGGCTCAAATGGACAGCTCGGACGCAGGGGGCGCTAAAGCCTCGAAGTGGGACGACCCCAGGATATCCAACGCGCTGATGACGGCCACCTTGAGTTATGCGGTCTACCTCGCGCTCGCTGGAGTCTTTGTCGCCCTCCGGGCCAGGACCAGGGGATTTGACACGGGGATCGTGATCCGGCTCGGCTTCTGGGTGCTCCAGGTCGGGTTCCTCTTTTACCTCAGTATCGCGGCTGCGGCCTCAAAAAACCTCGTCTAGCCAGTTACCGCTGAAGGAGCACCTCGGAGAGAGACTCCTAACGGAAGACTTCGGCCGGGGCGCCGGGGTGGTTTGAGGGCAGGATGGAGGTGCCGAAATCCACAACCGTCCATGAGCCGCCTTCCTTCTTGAGGAGCCAACCGGCGACGTCGGCGGACTTGTCCGTCGGCTGGAGGTCCACCCGGGCCCACTCGCCAGCGGTCTTGACCGCCACCACCGTGAGCTCGCCGATGGCCGGGTTGTTGGCCTTCGCGCTCGATACGGCAGCCGCCGTGACCGCGGCGGTCTCGTCGGCGCCCGGCTGCGCGGGCTGGGTCGGGGTGCTGGACGGCGAGGTCGGTTGGGTGGGGGTGGTGGTCGTGGAGGCTGGAGTCGTGAAGGGCGTGCTCCGGTCGGCCTTCTGCGCTGTGCTGTCATCTTTCCTGCCGGAGTCGCGCAAGACGACGATAGAAACGACAACGCACGCCGCGATCAAGACGCAGGCCGCAAGAACAAGTGCTTTGTGTCGGCGCATTAAACCCTCCAGGTAAACCGTCGCTCAAATCTTTCTCTTAAGGGCGGCGGATGACCTGCCTGGACGGCGCGTGGCGCTAGGCTAACAGCTCCTTCGCACGGGCGACCACGTCCCGGGTGGTGAAACCGGCGTGGGCGAGCGCCTGACCGCCGGGCGCCGAGACGCCGAAGCGATCGATGCCGATGACCGCGCCAGAGTCGCCTGTGTACTTGTGCCAGCCCTGCGTGACGCCTGCCTCGATGGCGAGCGCCCTGCCACCTGGCGGGAGGACTCGCTCGCGATAGCTCGCGGCCTGTTCCTCGAAAAGCTCCCAGCTGGGCATGCTGACCACGCGGGTTCTGATGCCATCGACGGCGAGGGCGTCGCTTGCCTCGAGGGCAAGGGCGACCTCCGAGCCGGTCGCGATGAGCGTCAGCGCGGCGTTCGTGTCATCGACGAGGGCGTAGGCGCCGTTCGCCAGGCTTTCGGCGGGCGCCAGCTTATCCCGGTCGAGCACGGGGAGGCCCTGGCGGGAGAGGATGAGCGCGGTCGGCCCGGAGCGCTCGAGGGCGGCCTTCCAGGCCTGGGCCGTCTCGGCGGCGTCGGCCGGCCTTATGACCGTGAGGCCGGGTATCGCCCGCAGAGCGGCGAGCTGCTCGACAGGCTGGTGGGTGGGGCCGTCCTCGCCGACTCCCAGGCTGTCGTGAGTGAAGACGTAGACGACGTGCAGGCGCATCAGGGCGGCGAGGCGTATGGCGGGGCGCATGTAATCGGAGAAGACCAGGAACGTGCCGCCGTAGGGGATGATGCCGCCGTGGCGCGCCATGCCGTTCATGAGAGCGCCCATGGCGTGCTCCCGGACCCCGAAGCGCAGGTTGCGACCGGAGAAATCTCCCCTGCGGATGCTGTCGTAGCCGTTGATGAACGTCTGGTTGGATGGAGCGAGGTCGGCCGAGCCCCCGATGAGCTCGGGAAGGACCGGCGCCAAGGCCTCGAGCACCTTGCCGGAGGCGGACCGGGTGGCGATGCTTTTACCGGCCTCGAAACCGGGGAGGCTCGCTGCCCAGCCGCCGGGGAGCTTGTGGCCCATCACCCGCAGCCATACCGCCGCGAGCTCGGGATGCTCGGCGCGGTAAGCCTCGAAGAGCTCGTTCCACCTCTGC
>JBBQKJ010000113.1:0-2466 GCA_038326775.1 Candidatus Geothermincolia bacterium | reverse complement strand
TATGTTCGAGAACCTCGTCAGGGATATAGAAAGCGGCCCCGGTCGGCCAGCCCAGGTTTTCCTTGGTGAGACAGGTCTCCTCGACCCCGAGCGGAGCGCCGTGAGAGGCCTCGGAGCCCTCCAGGTTTGGGCTGCCGCAGGCAATAGTGGAGCCCGTGATTATGAGCGTGGGGCGTTCCTCCTCCTCGCGGGCCAGGGTTATTGCATCGGCGGCCATGTCGATGTCGTTGGCGTCCGCGACGCCGAGCACGTTCCAGCCGTAGGCATGGAAGCGCGCGGCGACGTCCTCGCCGAACGCGAGGTCGGTGGAGCCCTCGATGGTTATCTTGTTGTCGTCGTACAGGCAGATGAGATGGGAAAGGCCCAGGTGCCCGGCAAGAGAGCACGCCTCGGAGGAAACCCCCTCCATCAGGTCGCCGTCGCTCGCGATGCAGTAGATGTAGTAGTCGGTGAGGTCGAAGCCCGGGCGGTTGAAGCGGGCGCCGATGAGCTCGCGGGCGAGCGCCATACCAACGGCCATGGAGATACCCTGGCCCAGCGGGCCGGTTGTGACCTCGACACCGGGGGTGGCGCCGTACTCGGGGTGGCCCGGGGTGGCGCTTCCGAGCTGGCGGAACTGCTTTATGTCGTCAATGGTCAGGTCGTAGCCGGTCAGGTGGAGAAGGCTGTAGAGGAGCATTGACGCGTGTCCGGCGGAGAGCACGAATCGGTCGCGGCCGGGCCAGTCGGGGTTGGCGGGGTTGTGGCGCAGGAAGCGGGTCCAGAGTGTGTAGCCGACGGGCGCCATGCCCATCGGCGCGCCGGGATGCCCCGATCTGGCGGTCTCGACCGCGTCGATGGCGAGGCAGCGGATTGTGTTGATGCTGAGCAGGTCGATGTCTTCGCCGGTCTTCATCTGGCGCGTCGCTCCCTTCGCTGGGGTGGATTCGTTACCCAGATATAATACATTAATAGTTGGAGTCAGGATTTCATCAGTCGAAACTCGCGTCGGGGACACAACATCGGAGTCAGGTCACTTTGCCGCATTTTCGCAATCAACTACAATCTATAGCTGGAGATGCAACGAAGTGACCTGACCCCGATGCTGTAATTATGAAATCAGATCTAACCCCAATCTTAAGGGAGGCGGCGAGGGTCTACGCCTGCAACGAGGTCGATGCCGGCGGCTACTATTACCACATGCCGAACGCGAGACACTATCCGTCGCTGTTCGCCTGGGACTCCGGGTATAACGCGGTGACCATGCTCCACATTGACCCGGAGAAAGCGGCGAGAGAGCTCGAGACCCTGTTCGCCCAGGTCTCGCTCGATGGGCACATGCCCCAAGAGGTGCTGCTGCCGTGCGCGGCCACGCGTGCGCGCCCGTGGAAGAACCTGATGAGGTGGGCGGTGCAGTGGGGCTACGACTCGAACGGCGCCTCGCATCTCGTTGACCCGCCCATATACGTGTATGCGGCGGAGCGGGTGTTCGAGAAGACCGGCGACCGCGATTGGCTCGCACGCGTCTGGGAGGGGCTCTGCCGGTGCCTTGACTATTTGCTCGACGAGCGGGACCTCTTCGGCGACGGCCTGGTTTCGATACTCCACCCCTGGGAGGCGGGCACCGACCTCTCGCCCCAGCTCATGCCGGCGCTGGGCATCGACCCCTCTCGGAGGCTGGACGTCCTGCAGTCCGTTTTCTACGCGGCGCTGCTGTACCGCTTCAACACGGGGCTTGGCTGGGAACCGGCCGCGCTGGCTGCGGTGAACCGGTTCGTGGTGGAGGACCTCACCATGAACTGCGTCACCATAAGGGCCCTTGACAGCGCCGCCCGCCTGGCGCCGCACGCGGGCGACGAGTTGGCGGCGTCGCGGTACCGCTCGAGAGCGGCCCTGATGGCCGAGACGATGGAGCGGGTCTGCTGGGATGAGGAGGCCGCATGCTATTTTCCGCGCTGGGACTCAGCGGAGCCCAGGCTCGCCCGGGTCAAGACCGCCGCCTCGCTGCTGCCTCTGTTCACCGGGAGGTGCAGGCCCGAGCGCGCGGAGCGCCTCATCGCCGAGCACCTGCTGAACCCTCGCGAGTTCTGGACCGAGCACCTGCTGCCGTTCAACCCGCACGACGAGGTGAGAGGGGCGCGGCCCTGGGTAGAGAAGAAACTCTGGGCCGGGCACTGCATCTGGGTGAACTTCAACTGGATGATGGCCATCGGCCTGGGCGAGCATGGCTACGCGGAGGAGGCCCGCGAGCTGACGCGCCGCACCGCGGCGATGGTCGAGCGAGAGGGTTTCTGGGAGTACTACGACTCCCGCACCGGGCAGGGCCGCCGCATGCGCGACTTCACCTGGCCAGGTCTCACCCTCGACATGATTGATTCATGCTGGGGTGGGGGCGCGAGAAATTTATTAAAGATATTGGTGGGGGCCCCCCCCAGGAATTGCGGGAAAGGGAGTGGGGGGTTTTTGGTGGGGGCGGGCGGGGCGGGG
>JBBQKJ010000112.1:0-2974 GCA_038326775.1 Candidatus Geothermincolia bacterium | reverse complement strand
GCAAGAGGTGGCCCGCAGGATCGGCTCAAGCGTCCAGACTGTCGCCCATTGGGAGCAAGGGCTCAAGATTCCCCGACCGGAGTGGTTCGGTGCCCTGGCTAAGCTCTACGACGTCGACGTGGGCGCTTTCTGGAACGAACCACCCAAGACCAAGGGGCGGCGTACACACCGGCCGAAGTAGCGCGCAGTACGAGGAGCGGCTAATCTTCCTGCCCACCTAACCACTAGTCCCTTTGAATTTCAGTCTCGGAAAACTGGAGGCCTGGGTAAACGTCTCGTTTTGCTCCCCGTTTACGCTGTTGATATAGGCTACGCCCCCGACCCCAGGTACCAACCAAATGTATTCGATTCTTGTTATCTCTTCCCCGCTGCTGTATTTGGCATGGTCTTTAAACAAGGACCTGCCTCGCGGCCCCTACGATGAATAAAGGGGCAGGGTGAACTCGAAGCAAGCTCCGCCGTCGTTGTAGGCGCGCACCTGTCCGTTGTATGAACTCACCACCTTGTCCACTATGGAGAGCCCTATGCCGGTGTCCGTGGAGCCCTCTCCCTTATGGAAGGGCAGGAAGATTTCCTCCTCGGCCCCGTCGGGGACGCCAGGTCCGTTGTCGCGCACCAGGTAGCGCAAGCGTCCCGGTCCGGCATCGCCCAGGCGGGACACGTGTATCTCGGGGTTTTCAGAGTCGTTGTACTTTATGGAGTTGCTGATGAGGTTGGAGAACACCTGGTAGGCGTGGGTAGGGTCCATGGCCGCGACCCCGAGGTCCTGGTCCAGGCTCACCCGTACGCCTCGCTCTTCGAGCAGCGCTTCTTTCTCCTGGAGGATGGAGCGGACAACACCCGAGATGTCGACCGGCTCGCGTTTCGCCGGTGCCTCTCCCGCCTGGGCGAGCGCGAGCAGGTTGTCGGTCATATGCACCGCGCGCCTGCTACTCTCTCTTATCACGCGCAGCGCCTCACCGGCGTTGCCCTCAAGAGCCTCGCCATCATCACCCTCCAAAATGCTGGAGAGCATCTCCGCCGCCATGGCTACGGCAGAGAGCGGGCCCTTGAGGTCGTGGGACACGGTATGGGCGTAGCCCTTCAGCTCCTCGTTGGCGCGCAACAACTGCTCCTCGGCGGCCTTGCGCTCGGTCATATCATGCACGCTTCCCAGAAGGTTCGTGCAGCAACCGCTTGAATCAAAGGTCGAAGTAACAGCAACATCGCCATACTTCCGTCCCGCTGGATAGTCGGTAACCTCTTCCCACCTTACCGTTGTATTGTCCTGAATGGCCTGTTTGTATTTTGCGAGAACTAGGGTCAAAGACGGTTCTGGAATGACTTCATGAACATATTTACCAACAACCTGGTTTTCAAGTAGTCCTGTAACTTTGAGGAAGGCATCATTGACCGCGAGAAAACGATAACGACCATCTGGTTCGACAGACAGGTAAAACAGAACTTCAGCAACATTTTCGAACATCAGGGAAAGTTGATGCTCGCTCTGGCGCAGCGCCTCCTCGGCTTCTTTGCGCTCGGTGATGTCGCGAACGTTCCCGACGAATAGCCAGTCATCCTCACGCTCGAAGAAATTGAGAGAGGCTTCGACAGGGAACACCTCACCGCCCTTTGTGCGGTGCCTGAACTCAATGTCGAAGTGGCCTTCCCGTTGTATTCGCTGGACACAGCTCTCCCAGAGGTCCTTGTCGGCAGCAAGGCTGTCGTTAATATCGAAGATTGTAAGTGATAGCATCTCCTCCCGGGTGTAGCCGCGGCGCCGGCACGCCTCTTCGTTTGCGTAGACAATCTTCCCCTTAGAGGTTAGCCAGAATACCGAGTCGGCGGATTGGTCCACCGTGAACTGAGTCCGGCGCAGCGCCTCCTCGGCGCGCTTGCGTCTGGTGATGTCCATGTGTGTACCGACCATGCGTATTGGCTTTCGGTCGTCAGCCCACTCGAAGACCTTCCCCCGGTCCAGCACCCATACCCACTCGCCGTTCTTGTGTTTCATCCTTGCTTCGCACTCGTAGGCTTCCGTCTCCCCTGCGAAATGTCTCTCCAGTAGTTCGCCGGAGCGCCGCAGGTCATCAGGGTGGCAGAGCCCGGTCCAGGTGTCTATGCTGACGGGTGCGAGTTCCTCCAGGGCATAGCCAACTATCTCAGCCCATCTATCATTGAATACAACTTCCCCGGTCTGGACCATCCAGTCCCACAGGCCGGCGCCGGTTCCTCTTACGGAAAGCTCCAGTCTCTCCTTCGCCTCTCGAAGCGCCTCCTCGGCGGCCTTGCGCTCGGTGATGTCTCTCACCACGACCATTATCGCACTGGGGTTGCCGTGCTCGTCCTTGATGGTGGAAGCGTTGACCTCCGTGAACACCTCCGAACCGTCCTTCTTCCTTATCGCCATCTCGCTGCCGGTAACCCGCCCCGTCTCGATGAGGGTCACGAGGTTGCGCGCCACCGTGTCACGGTAGCCCTCCGTGACGAGGTCGAACGCGCTCTTGCCGGAGAGGTCCTCCTGGCTGTACCCGAACATCTCCACAGTTCGCATGGACAGTGCGAGGACGTTTCCCTCGAAGTCGTTGACGAATATTGCTTCCGGGGACGCCTCGGTGAGCTTCCGGTATAGCTCCTCGCTCTTCCTCAGCTCCTCCTCGGCAGCCTCGCGGTCGGTGATGTCTCTGCTGTTCAGGATGACTCCATGGATGGAAGGCTCATCCAGGAGGTTTCTCCCCACCCCCCAGAAATTGCGCCAGGAGCCGTCCCTGTGCTTGAAGCGCACCTCCATTTGCGAACCGCTTTTCTCCGAGGCCCGCATCCCTTCCGCGAAAGCCTCCACGGCGGCGGGGACGTCCTCCGGGTGGATGTAGTCAAAAACGCTTTTGCCCACGAGCTCTTCCTGGGCGTACCCGAGCAGCGGGGTGATGGAAGGGCTCTCGTACGTGATTATCCCAAACTCGTCGAGCACGGTGATGCAGTCCATCGCCTGCTC
>JBBQKJ010000111.1:0-3028 GCA_038326775.1 Candidatus Geothermincolia bacterium | reverse complement strand
AGGTCTGTCTTCTTCTTCCTCGCTTTCTCAGCCACAGCCTCCACCTCCATCTGTCTTATCTGCATTCCTCACAACATACAGTTATATTCGACAGAGAGGCCATGAAGACCTTTGAGATTGGAGTTGTTACCTATCGACTATCAGCGGTCACCGGGAGACAGGTGCGGGTGTTATGATTGGGTGGAAAAAGTGCGAAAGTCCACATTATGAAACTTGACGAAAGATGGCCCTCGCCGCCGGCGGGCCCTCAGGGCGAGGGGGTCACTCCGTCGAAAGGCATCCCGTCCCAGACCTGACGGTCCGCTCCGTAGGGGTCGTTCTGCTGGGCCGAATCGACGTTGAAGACCATGGTCGCCCTGGTCCGGGGATCGTAGGGCTGCCAGCTCGGGACCCCCTTGCCGTTGGGGTTGCCCGTCCGCGAGAACGCGAGCCAGGCATCCTGGATCGTGTAAGAGAGCTTCCGGGGCGGGTTCTTTCCCATGAGGGCCTCTTCGCGCGTCCCTTTCAAGGTGCCGAAGACGAAGGGGAGCTCTATAGCGTGGCAGGCGCCGAGCTTCGGCACCGTCGGGCTGGGCCAGGTGAACAGGTACATATAGGTCTTCTGCTGCATCGCCGACTGCGCCTCCGCTACGCGGATAGCGGGCACCCGGAACATCACGTCGGTCAGCACCGCCACGGTGACGTCGCCGTCGGTCGCGTCGGGGCGCCTTGACTTGTAGCTCGCCGCGATGGCGTCCGCGGAGCCGTCCACCGCGTTCTGCAGCATGGGCAGGTACGTGGCGACCACGCTCAGAGGGTACTGGGCCATCGCCGGGACCTCGATGGTCCACAGGCGCATCTCGTCGAGATTGGTGCCGATCATGAGATCGACCCCCGCGGCGCTCCCGGTTGCGATCGAGTGCAGGGGCGGCTCGGGAATCACGGACCCGTCGAGAACGGGGCCGAACACGGTGGCGGACGCCTGGTTAGCCCGGATCATGTCCGACTCGGCCTGGACTATCTGCCGGGTGCTGAGCGACAGCAGCCCCGGCACGTCGGTCACCCCGGCGTACTTCATGAGCTGCTGGGTCACGGAGGTCGCGCTGTCAGTGGTATGGATGAGGTTCAGGGCACCGCTCTCGGCGATCGCGCGGCGGAACAACCCCTTCGCGGCCGGCATCGCCAAGAGCGAACACACGCTCATGCTGCCCGCGGACTCTCCGAACACGGTGATGTTGCCGGGGTCGCCTCCGAACGCCGCTATGTTGTCGCGCACCCACTTGAGGGCGGCCACCTGGTCGAGCAGGCCGAGGTTGCCGCTCTGCGCGTACTCGGCCCCGCCTACCCCGCCGAGATAGAGGAAGCCGAAAGCTCCCAGGCGGTAGTTGAGCGTCACCACGTCGACGTCTCCCCGTTTGGCCAGGCCCGCGCCGTCGTAGATAGGCTCGGCCCCCGTCCCGTTGGTGAAGCCGCCGCCGTGGATCCAGACCATGACCGGGCGGCGCGACTTGTCCACCTTCGGGGTCCATACATTGAGGGTGAGGCAGTCCTCCGACTGCACGAAGCTCGAGGCGTCCGCGATGCCGCCCTTTGGTTGCGCCTCCGCATCTCCGAAATCGAAGGCCTTCAGCGTGCCGCTCCAGGGCTTCGCCGGTTGAGGAGGCTTGTAGCGCAGGCTGCCCACGGGTGGCGTCGCATAAGGGATTCCCTTGAAGGCCACCACGCCGTTCGACGCGACCTTCCCCTGAACCTTCCCCTGGCCGGTGGAGGCGACCGCGCCCGAGCCGCATCCGGCAAAGGTCAAGGTGAGCGCGGCGCACAGGACCACGACGAGCAGGACCGGAACGGTCTTCCTCATCAGCATGGGAACGCGGCTCTTCACCATCTCAGCCTCCTCGCGTAACGCTCATGGGGATGTTGCCTCCCTACTCGATAACAGGTGTTGTCCCGTCAGGACTCGAGCTTCGCCAGCTTGTCCTCGTCGAGCTGTATGTGGTCGGCCTCGATCATGGTGAGAGCGCTGAACACCTCTTTCACCCTGGGGTCCGAGGCCACCTCGGCCGACTCGGCGTAGAATTTCGTGGCGTTCTTCTCCCGTTTCAGGGACTCCCTCACGTTGTCGATATAGGCGTCGTGGCATTTCTCGGTGGGCTCGGATCCGGGCTTGGGTAGCCCGAGCATCTTCATGATGGTGGAGGCGTGCTCGCCCTCGACCTTGGACAGGGCTTTGAAGGTGGCGAAGCCCTCGAAGTCTCCCGCCTCGTCCGCCTTGGCCGCGGAGCAGCGGTAGAACGCCGTGTTGGAGTTCTCTATCCCGAGCGCCTTCTCCAGGTTGCTCCTGTCCGTGTCGTTCAGGCTCCCGACTACGGGATCGTCCCAGTCGCTCGCCAGGATGATGTGCTCGGCGTGCGCCCCGCAGAAGGGGCAGTGCGAGGGTGGGACCGCCCCGATGTAGGGGTCGCCGCATATCCTGCATCTCCAGACGCGCACCTTCATCTCGACACCTTCTTGATCGATTTCCATAACAGTCTAACGCATCAGCCGCCCGGCACGGTGAGCATAGGGCCGGCGCACTGGATCCTGGGGAAACCCGAGAGCGGGTCTTCGGCCAGCGACTTGAACAGGAGCGAGGCCTTGAGGACCGACATCATGTCGCGGGCCAGCGTGACACCGCTCTGGAGCTGGGCGCGGTGGTTCATGTATATCTGGCTCAGCAGCCAGCGAAAATCCGAGATGCCTGGCAGCTCTGTGATGAAGATGCCGCTTATGTGCACGTGGCAGTCGATAAGCCCCGGGAGGGCGAAACGGTTCTTACCGTCAATGACCTTGAGCCCACGGGACTCTATCTCCCCGGCGGGAGCGATAAGAGAGATCCTCCCCTTCTCCAGCCTGATGTCGCTCGGCCGCTCGCCAGGGCGCAGCGAAGAGGACAGGGGCAAGCTGCCGGATAGCGAGGTGGCGCGCGCCGAGGAGTTCGGGCGCGAGCTGGGCTCAAAGCTTTCGGGTCGGTAGATTCTGCCGCTTGTGAGCACCAGTAACCGGCAGCTGC
>JBBQKJ010000110.1:0-3202 GCA_038326775.1 Candidatus Geothermincolia bacterium | reverse complement strand
ATGTCTTTCTCGAAGCCCTTGGCGGCAATCACGTTCCAGAGCAGGTTGATGACCTCCTCGCCCTGGGTGGTGACCTTCATCTTGACCATGGGGTTGTATAACAGGTAGCGCCTGTCCTCGGGCGACGCCGAGCGCATGTAGTCGATCGCCCGCAAGGCGAACAGCTTCATGGCGACCAGCCGGGTATAGGCGTCGACAAAAAGCTGCTTGATGTGCGTGAACTCCGTCACATAATGCTTGTACAGAAACCGGTGCGAGGCGTGGTCGATGGCCTCGTAGTAGGCGTGAGTGCAGACACCTATCGAGGCCCAGCCCAGGTTGAACTTGCCGACGTTGATGGTATTCAGCGCAGAGTCCCAGGCCTCGCGCCCCATGGTAAGGATCTCGGCGTCTGTGATGGGATATTCGGCGAGCGCGTACTCGGCGACGAAGTTCTGGGAATTGACCACGTTCTTGACGACCTCGAACTTCGGGTTCCTGTCGCCCACCGCGAAGAAGACATAGTCGCCCGAATCCGTCATCTTTCCGAACGTCGAGACCAACGCGGCCTCGTTGGCGTTGCCTATGTAATACTTGCGCCCGTCGGCCAGGTACTTGCCGTCTCCGAGCGGCTTGAGCGCCATGTCGGTCGAGTACAGGTCGGCTCCGTGTTCCTTCTCCGAGAGCCCGAACGCGAAGATTCCGCCGTCGCGCAGCAGCTCCGCGGTCCTCTTCTTCACCGCTTCGTTCTTGCCCATCCAGATCGGCCCGAGCCCGAGGATGCTTACCTGCCACGTATACCAGTAGGCCAGCCCGTAGAACGCCGTTATCTCGTTGAACGCGCAGTTGCGCCAGGTGTCCCAGCGGGAGCCGGCATCCAGTGCGTACGCCGCGGGAGTCAGCAGGGCCGAGAACGCCCCGATATCTTTCTGGAAGTCCAGGAAGTCCTGGTACCATACGCACTCGTGGTCGTCCTTCTTGGTCTTTCCGCGCCCCTTGCTCTCAAAGAACTCGATGGTTTTGAGCATGATCTCCTCGGAGCGCTTATCCGAGAATTTCCAGCCGTACTTCTTGGGGTTCAGCAGTATCATGACGCTTCCTTTCCTTATAAACTCCTGCGGGACATAGCATATCAGAACACTTGAGCCGGATCGTGCCAGCAATGTCGTGATCCGCCCGGCTGCCTCGCCTGACGGCTCAGGAGGTTGATAGTGCATAGTCCACCCGCATGAGGCATAATCGGATTGCGCTTTGAGCGCGCGGTTTGCGACCCGGCCCCTATTTAAAGGGAGGAACGATGGAGATCGGCAGGCAGCTGGTCCCGCCTTGCGGCCTTTACTGCGGCGTCTGCGGGATAATGTACGCCACCCGGGATGAGAACCAGAAGTTCAAAGAGAAACTCGCCCCCGTGTATGGTTTGATGCCCGACGACATCTACTGCGAGGGTTGCCTCGCCGAAGGCGATAAGGTGTTCACCTACTGCCGGTCCTGCCCAATAAAGTCCTGCGCGGGCGAGCGCGGCTTCGAGGGCTGCCACCAGTGCGACGACTTTCCCTGCGAGCACATCGAGAACTTCCCCCTGCCCGTTGGGAAAAAAGTCATAATGCGAGCGATCCCCAGGTGGCGTGAGGTCGGTACCGAGGCCTGGGTAGTTGAAGAAAAGGCCCGTTATGTGTGCCCCCACTGCGGCGAGACGTTGTTCCGAGGGACGAAGCGTTGCCGGGTCTGCAAGGAGCCTGTCGACGTAGATTGAGCTTCTCCGGCCCAACTGGTCCCGACGGGGCTTTACAGGAATCGCGTTCGAGTGTCAGGAGACACAATGGCGCACCGCCCCGGCAGGAGGTTTCCACACGACGACGCCGAGAGCCGAAAGTGGCAGAATCCTGATGCGATCCTTTCCGAGATCGGGCTCGGCCCGCCGCTTGAGATCCGCTTCGATACCGACAAGGCAGTCAACCTTATCGAGTCAGCCGGCTTCGAGGTCGAATCGATAACCGAGCACGGCCCGTACCATTACCTGAGAACAGCCTCGCCCGCCTGAAGGTTACGCGGTCTTCTTCTCCTCGGGGACAATCTCGAGCTCCAGCTTCTCGGTCCGGCGTATGACGGTTATCGTAGCGTCGACCCCTATCTGCTCTTCGGTCAGCAAAATGTGCAGGTCGTCGATGCCGCGAACGGCGCAGTCACCGTAGCCGATGATGACGTCGCCGTCCTTCAAGCCGGACCTTCCCGCGGGCCCGTCATTTTCTACGCTCGTGACCAGGAACCCGGTCTCGGCGCCAAGCCCGTGGAAGCGCACCACACGCCTGTGCAGCGAGGTGTCCTCTCCTGCGACCCCCAGGTAGCTGCGCTTCACCTTGCCGCAGGTCATGAGACGGCCTGCTACGAACCTGGCGGTGTTGATAGCAATGGCGAAGCAGATTCCCTGCGCGGGGAGGATTATCGCGGTGTTAACCCCTATGACCTCCCCTATCGAGTCGACGAGAGGCCCTCCGGAGTTCCCCGGGTTGAGCGCGGCGTCCGTCTGTATGACGTTATCAATAAGTCGCCCGGAGCTTGACCGCAGGGAGCGCCCCAGCGCGCTTACGACCCCTGCCGTGACCGAGCACTGGAACCCGAAAGGGTTGCCGACCGCTACCACCAGCTGGCCGACTTTCAGCCAATGGGAATCACCCAGCCGTACGGTTGCGAGGTCCGTGGCGCTTACCCGGATGACCGCGAGGTCGGTATCGGGGTCGTCACCTACGATGTCAGCCTCCAGAGACCGACCGTCCGGCAGGGCTACGTCGAGCTTCCTGGCGTTCTGGATCACGTGGCTGTTCGTGAGAATGAAACCGTCGCCGGTGAAGATGAACCCCGAGCCCGTGCCCTCGCGCTCCCTGGGGTGAAAAGCCCTGGCGTTCGACGATTGCTGAGTCACCGAGATATTGACCACTGACGGGCTCACCTTCTCCGAGGCGCTGATAACCGCCTGCGAATAGGCATCCAGGACGTAGCCTTCAGAATGGGCTGACGGCGCCGCGGGGCAGTTCGCTCCGGCGGGTGTCGCGATTCCCGCTACCAGTCTCAGCTCTCTTTCCATGCGAACCTTCCTAAATCAAACACAACTCTATTGATGATCGAATTCATGTTGGGGTCAGGCACCATGACATGAATTTGCCTTGACGGTCGCATGTTTTCGGATAGGAATTCATGTCATGGTGCCTGACCCCAACATGAATTA
>JBBQKJ010000109.1:0-3387 GCA_038326775.1 Candidatus Geothermincolia bacterium | reverse complement strand
CGAATAATTCATGCTGGGGTCAGGCCCCATGTAAAGAATTTTCATCTTGAGATCTTGGGATACTGCTGGGACTTACTGTGAGTGTGCCTGACCCCAACATGACAACGGGTCGGGTGTTCAGGGCTAGAAGGCTGTCCAGAGGAGGCCGGCGGAGAAAGCGGCCTCGTAATCGCCAGCGGTGAAGCCGGGGTTCCTGACGGCGAGCTGCCTCACTGCGGCCGCCCGCGCGGAATCTCCCTTGCCGAACTTCCCGTCGCGAAAGTCGCCGCATATCTTGTAGATGTCGTCGCACAGGCGGCGCACCATGGCAAGCGCGCCCAGGCACTCCTCCGGGGATGCGGCGGGGGCCCCACGCCTGACTCGGGGCTGAAGCTCACTGTCGGTCGAGGTTTCGTAGGACAGGGGAGAGCGGGGGTTGGCGAAGGCAAGCTCGAAAGCGGCGCGCACCGCTTCCGGATTCACGCTGGTGGGTTCTTCCCGCACGTTCAACTCCCCTTCACTGGGCCGGTACTGGCACCGGGGCGTTGGCGGTCCCTTCGATCCAGTCCTCGGGCCTGCTCCAATCGGCATCCCGGGTCCTTGCGAAGTAGACCTGGGCCTTGCCCTCCTGTTCCAGCCTGCGAAGCCGCGGCAGCTCGTACTTGTAGAAGATACGGTTGGCCCTGGCCCCTTCGACGAAACACCACGCCTTGACCGGTTTTCCGGTAGCCTTGTAGATGAGCCCCACCACGTCGGCATAGCGCTGGGAGTACCGGCCCCATATCAGGTCGGCCTGCTCCATGGTCACCGGGTGCCGCCGCGAAATCGGGGCCCGCCTCGACCGGCAGGTTCTCGTCGCCGGGGTCGACCAGGACCATGCCGGCCACTTCTTCGGGATAAAGGTGCGCGTACATCCGCATGTAGATGCCGCCCATCGAGTGGCCCACCAGGACGTACGGCGTCGCGACGCCGGCCTTGCCGAGGAGCGCGCGCAGCTCCGCGACGATGTTCTCCGCGGTGCGCGGATTCGGGGTCAGCTTGTAGCCCGTGGGGATGCTCATTTCCGGTGAACACCCGGCCGCAATAAACAGCGCGACGGCGAGGGCTGTCACGAGGCAGGCCGCTCTTCCGGCAGGCCGCCCGTGTCGCCTGTCAGCGTGATGTTCGATGAGGTTGGCGGCTCGTCGCATGTAAGCCAATATGTCGCATCTCGGAGCAGGAATCAACAATTGGGGTCGTTAATGCGCGTTCTACGGTCAGGGAACAGCTCGACTGCCGATACGGGCCGAGCCGTGGAGCGCCGCGGAAGGTTGCCTTGTCATATTTCTGTGCTAACATCGGGGATGAGAGGGCGCTCAATGCGAGGATTGAAGATTACGATGGGAACAAAGGTGAGAGTGCTGCTACCGCTCGAGGAAATAGAATCTTTCTCAACGAGATGGGCTGTTCAGGAATTCGCATTATTCGGCTCCGTTCTAAGAGACGACTTCGGGCCCGCAAGTGATGTCGACGTTCTCGTAAGCTTCAAGCCGGATGCAGATGTCAGCCTGTTCGACCTGGCAAAGATGGAAGAAGAGCTCGAAGTGATATTCGGCCGCAAGGTCGACCTGGTTACCAGGCCGTCTGTCGAATCGAGCCGGAATTATATTCGCAGGCGTGAGATACTTGGCTCCGCGGAGACCGTCTATGTCTCGTGACGAAGCATATCTTCTGGATATTCTCCTCGCGGCTCGCGACGTGCAATCCTATTTGGAGGGATTGGATTTCGCGCGCTTTAAAGAAAGCGAGCTGCACCAGGATGCGGTTGTCCGGAAACTGGAGATTATCGGGGAAGCGGCCGGGAGGGTGTCCGAGGAAACGAAGCAGTCGGCAACCGGCATCCCGTGGCGTCAGGTTTCCGGAATGCGGAACAGGTTGATCCATGAGTATTCCAGAATTGACCTGCAAGAGGTCTGGGACACGGCGCAGAACGACTTACCTGACCTGATCGCCGGAATAGAACCGTTGGTACCCCCGGAGTAGCCATCTGCTAAGAGTAGAATTCAGTGTTCATTCGCAAGGCCCGCTTTCGGCATAACTACCTGGTCGCGGCGCTGGCGGAGTTCCAGGTGCCGATCGAAAGAGTCAAGGTGCTCAAACCCCACATATCCGATCAGAAAAAGTAACCGCGACCGCGGCGAATGGAGGCCCGATGGCGATTGGACACACCGAGCACGAAAAGGTGCTTTACGGCAAGACGTGGGATACCGTTCACGGAGGGTACTTCGCGGACCCGGCGATAGCCTCTCCGCTCGTCGAGGCAATCCTCGACGCCGCCTATTTCTCGAAGCCCGGCGTCGTGGCGGACCGGGGAGGCGGGACCGGCTTCGTGCTCGAAGAGGTGGGCCGGAGGATAGAGTGGAGCCCGGCGCCGGCGCTCGCATGCGTGGATACCGCCAGGGAGCAGCTTGACTGCTGCCCCGAGCCGATATCGGCCGTGGAGTGCTCTGTCCAGGACCTGGAGCGCGGCCTTCTCGTCGAGCCGGGGGGCACGCTCATGGTATGCATGAGGTCCGTCCTGCATTACCTGGGCGAGGAGATGCTGAAGCTCGACCTCGGCCGCCTGCGCTTCGTGCTCGAGCCCGGCGAGCACCTCGTCCACCAGACTATCTGCTTCTGGTCCGAGAGGGAGCAGGCTGTCGCCAACCTGCTGTACGAGCGATTGGACACCGGCAAGTGGTACCCGACGGTGAGCTACCTCATCGACGCCCTGAAGGAGGAGGGGTTCAGGTTGGATGACATCCGGCCCGCGGCCCCGATCCCCCTTACCAGCGCCGAGCTGTAGCAGCGTTATGGCATCGACCACGAGAAGATGATGGAGATAGGCGCGGACCTGCGGATGCGGTGCGGGGGCCGCCTCTCCGAGGTTTACCACGGGACCAGGAACGGCTTCACCGCGTACCTCGACTACCTGGTCATGACCTGCACCGCCGTGTAGCCGGAGGATCACGGAGCGGCTAACGCTCCAGTAAATCGAGTCTTTCTCCAGGAGATGGGCAATACGGGAATTTTGAGCTGCGGAAGGGCCCCGGGAGATCAAGAAGAGGTTCGGCAAGCAGCTCGAGCACTTCATCGAAGACCCGTTTTCTCCCTGAAGACGGGAACTGACCCCGGCAGGGTTGCCACTCGGGCTGCCCTGAAGTTATCGGAGAAGTGTGTTATCATAACATCATATTGTGATAACAGTGTGTAGGGAGGCTCCGGGGATGGTAAGAACGCAGATACAGTTGACCGAAGACCAGCACAGGAAGCTGAAGAAAAGGGCTGACGCCGAAGGCGTTTCGATGGCTGAGCTTATACGCGCGGGCGTTGACCGCGTGCTGAGCGCCGCGGCTGATCCCGATGATGATGAGCTGCGGGCCCGGGCGC
>JBBQKJ010000108.1:0-3622 GCA_038326775.1 Candidatus Geothermincolia bacterium | reverse complement strand
TCTTCGGGGGTTATAATCCAGCGTGGGGTCTGGCACCATTAATTCAATTCCTGGCTTTGTTGGATGGGGCCACTCCCTAATTATTGTCTGGGTGCCTGACCCCAGGATGAATCCGGCCGCGAACATGTATATCGCGCTCTCCTCGATGCCGTCTATACCCAGAATGGCGTTGAGCTCGTCATCGAACAGTGCGCCTATCGCGCATCCGCCCAGCCCGAGGCCGGTCGCGGCCAGGTAGAGGTTCTCGCAGATGTGTCCGGCGTCCATGTAGACGTACCTGTAACCGCGCTGCTCGTACTTCCACTTTGAGCGCTCGAACACGGCGGTCCATATGAACACGACGGCCGCGTCGATGCACAGCGCCTGGTCGAGCGCCGCCCGCGCCAGCTCCATGCCGATGTCGCCCGCACGCAGCTCCTCGAGCGCGTGCCCGCGGATCGAGTAGTGATATAAGCCATTCGCGAGGCCTTCCACACTGTTGGCGGCCACGTACGTCTCTATGGGGTAGAGTGCCCCGGCGGACGGCGCAGTCCTGAACTCGTACCCCTGCACGACGCGCTGGATGCCGGTCGAAGCCCACAGGAGGTAGGAAAGCTGCCGCATGTCGATGGGCTCATGCGAGAAGTCGCGAACGCTCCTCCGCATGGAGATGACCTCGTGCAGGCCGGCGCCGTCGGGCCGCCCGGGCGCGGGCAGCTCGACGGTCCCAGCGTCGGGATACTCCTTGTAGACAGGAGGCTTGCTCGCCCAGTCCAGCGTGCGGAACGGCATGCGCTCGCGGCCGTACTTGGTTTCCTCGTGATAACGGTCGCCTATTCCATCTGACATATGCCGCCCCCAGGTGTAGTCACTACAATTGCGTATCTTACAAGAATTCAATAAGATGGAGTCATGAAAACCGGCCTTATAGCTTATTTCTCAGCCCTTGTGCCGATGCTAGCCATCGACGCGGTATGGCTTGTCACCATGTCAAAGCGATTTTACTCGGTGCGCATCGGTTCGCTGATGGCGGAGTCCCCCAGGGTAGTGCCCGCGGCCATCTTTTATCTCGTCTACATACTCGGGGTCACAATACTTGTGGCGGTGCCCGCGGTTAACGACGAGTGGGGTTTCCTGAAGATATTCCTGCTCGGCGCGCTCCTTGGCCTGGTGGCCTACGGCACTTACGACCTCACCAACCAGGCCACACTTAAAGAGTGGCCGTTGATCGTAACGGTCGTCGACCTGATCTGGGGCTCGCTGCTCACCGGAGTGATAAGCATAATATCGGTCGCTGTCACACACGCCTTCGTGTAGATACCGTGCCGCCGATCAGCTCTTCTTAGACCAGGGGATAAACGCGCTCGTCTTCCTCCTGTACTCGTCCCACCCCGGTGTCTTTTCCATCAGCTTCTCGGTCATCGGTATCCCCGACACGAACAGGATCATGCTGGTGATGACGACCGGGCCGATGACGCCGACCCATCCCCACGGGGCGGCAAGGGCGATGATGAAGATGCCCCACCACATGGTGGACTCTCCGAAGTAGTTCGGGTGCCGGGTGTAGTGCCACAGCCCGATGTCGATTATGGTCCCGCGGTTCTCCGGCTTGCCAAGGAACTTATCGAGCTGGTAGTCGCCGAGCGACTCGAAGACGAAGCCGGTGCACCAGGCAGCCAGGCCGATGAAGAGGAAGCCCACCCAGCCCGGCAGGTCGCGGGGCCCGGACATCAGTATCATCACGGGCGTCACGTTCAGCAGCAGCACGAAACCCTGGAGGATGAACACCTGCAGGTAGGAGCGCAGGACGAAATACTTCCCCCAGTCGGAGCGCCATTTCACGTAGCGCGGGTCCTCGCCCTTACCGCGGTTCCGGCGGTATATCCGAGTCGCCAGCCGGAGGCCCCAGATCGTTATTATGACCGCGACCACTACCTGGCTCGCGCCCCACGACCAGTTGATCAACAGCGCCGCCCAGGTCACCACGATGAAGCCGGGCCCCCAGGCGACGTCGGCGACGCTGTTGTCCTTTCGTATCATCGCGATGACGAACAGGGTCGTCATGTAGCAGAAGACGATCAACGCAGACCAGCCTGCCGTCTCGAGGATGTTCACGCCGGTTCCCTCCCGTTTGATTGCCAGACCTGGTACTCGTCAAGGCCCGTCTGGATGACGCTCTTCACGTTGCCGATGAGCCTGTCGAACGAGCCCTCGTCGTATCCGCTCACATCGATCGGCTCGTGTATCTTCATGACCGCCCGCCCCCCGAAGAGGTCGAGGGTCTTCGGCGGAAGGATATGGATAGTGTTGCATATGGTGACGGGCAGTATCGGCAGGTCGAGCTGCTTCGCCAGCCAGAAAGCGCCTTTCTTGAACTCTACCAGGTGCCCCGTCCTGCTCCGCGTCCCCTCAGCGAGCACCATTATCGAGACCCCGCCCGCGACCTTGCCCTTGGCGTTCTCGAGGGACTCGTACGCCACCTCGGGGTTCGAGCGGTCGATCAGTATCTGCCCGCCCTTCTCGGCGGCCCAGCCGAAGACGGGGAACTTTCTCAGCTCGTTCTTCATGACCCATTTCACGTCGAATTTCAGCCACCCCACCAGAAGGAGGGCGTCGTAGGCGCTCTGGTGGTTTGATACCACGACATAGGATTGGCCCTTCGTCGCGTTCTCCCTTCCTATTACGGTCACGCGCATCGGCGTCACAAAGCTGAGGAATCGGGCCCACCACACGAGCGTCGTGCGGTTGACGACCCTGTCGTTGGTGAAGATGAGCATGATTATCCCTAACCCGACGAAGAAGCAGGTTGAGAGGACCAGCAACGGCCCGAAGACGAGCCACTTATACGGTTGGTAGAGAAGCCACCAGATGTTTCTTTTGTGCTTCACGGTTACTACCTGATTAATGATTCGACATCACACAGCCGCTGCTTCTATTGTTGTGATTTTGCCATCGGCAGAACAATTCCTGCCGCGCAATCAAGCCGCCACTTCCGGCGGTGGCCCCTGATTTGCTTTAAATGGACGGCCGGGCGACGATATAGGGGCGATGAACAGCAAGGGAAGCAGCGACAACCGCAAGAGCATGGCCGCCTGGGCGCTCAAGAGCTATGCGAGCCTCTTCACCGTCTATCCGCGGCAGAAGAAGGCGGCCCTCCGACTGGTGGAGAGCCTGCCGACGCTCCCGCTCGACATCACTCCCCCCGACTCTGACACCATATACGGCTGGATCGAGGACTTATGCGCCACACCCCACAGGCGGGCGGGCACCCTGGAGGGACACCGCGCCGAGGAGTACGTCGCCGAGATGTTCGCCCGGCTCGGCCTGGAACAGATAACGAAGGAACCCATCGACATGACGGTGTGGGACCCTCATGACTGTAGCCTGACGGTCGCCGGGCCACAGGCCCTCGTCGACATACCGTGTTTCGGCGTGGTCAACACGGAGTTCACCGGCCAGGGGGGTTCCCAACAGCCAACGAATATGATGTCTATGTGTATTGTTGCCACACTATATACACATGAAACTCGCTGAATGGGCACGCAAGAACGGAGTCTCGTACCGGACGGCGCTACGTTGGTACCACGAAGGCAACCTTCCTGAACGGGCAGAGCAACTGCCGACGGGCACAATTCTGGTTTAC
>JBBQKJ010000107.1:0-3708 GCA_038326775.1 Candidatus Geothermincolia bacterium | reverse complement strand
CCCTGGATTCCGGTTGGCCTACGGCCTCCCTCCATCCAGGGGCAACGCCCCACATCCTGCAACCTCTAACACAACTGATGTAGACTAAATATCAATGGTAGACCCCAACATGAATTGACGTCAGGTATTGGCGGCGATATTTGCGAGGGCGATGGCGCCGAGGTACTCCTCCACCGATCCGTTGCGGGAGGTGTCAGCCAACCTCAGGGAAAGGGGAAAGTACAGCGCGCCCAGTGAAGAGCCCGAGCCAAGGTGCACCAGGGTGCGGTAGATGAGGTTGCCGGTGAGCCCGTCCGGGGCGATCACACAGTTAGCCCACCGAAGCGCATCCTCGATAATGATGTTGAAGTGCCGAACGTCCGGCTCTTCGGAGGCCAGCCGCTCGCCCCGCTCGATGCTCCCGGCGATGGCTGCGGTGCGCCCTTTGTCCTCCGCCCTGCCTGCCGACAGCACGGCCACCTTCGGCTGCCAGCCGAGCGCGGCGCAGAACTCTCTGCAGTCGGCCGCCAGCGCCCGCATTCCGGCAAGGGTCCCTCCCTCATCTATGCCCACCGGCCCCAGGAGGAACGGCTTGCCACCCGGTAGAACAAGGAGAGCTACACGCCGCCAGGAGACCGATCCGCTCACTGACTTCAGCTCCTCCAGGAACGCGCTTGAGGGAAGCGAGCCTCGCGCCGCGGCGTCAACCTGCCCGGCCTGCCAGGCAGACAGCATCTCGCTCGATCCGCGATATACGGCGACTGGGCAAAAGCCCGCTCTTGCCAGCAGTTCAAGCTCACGGGGGTCACCATCGGCGAGTCCAATGCCGACGGTGGTAACCGGTGAGGTCAGCTTGACCAGCGACTCCAGGTCCATTATCACCGGCTCTCAGGGCTGGGGGGACCGCCGCGCGTGGAAGTCGCGCAGGACCGCAAGCGCCTCCACCGTGTCCTCGGGGTTTTCGAATATGGGGAACGGCATGCGGCTCTGGACGTGCCTCAGGTAGTGGCACTGGGTGAGAAGGCACATCGCCAGCGGCTTGTCGTGTTTTTCGATTATGCTTCCGATGTCAGCATATATCTCGCGCGAGAGCGCCGAATAAGCGCCGTCGTATTTGGCGTCCGCCCTTCGCATGAGCACCACCACGACACCGTCGATGTCCTCCTGCCCCATCACCTGGTCGAGGCCGTAGACGATGGCGTCGCTCGAGAGCACGTCGCCAAGGTCGAGCGGGTTGCCAAACCTGATGACGTCGGCCCTGACGTTCTCCTTGAAGCCTTTTAGCACTTCCTCGGAAAGCCGCGGGAACGAAAAGCCGCGCTTCGAGGCAAGGTCGCTCAAGAGCACCGCGTACCCTCCGGCAGGAGAGACCACCGCTATCCGGTTGCCCCTCATGGGGGGCAGGTCAAAGACACGCGCCATTTCGGTGAGCCTCTTTATCTCGTCTACCCTTATGACACCGGCCTGGCGCAGGATATCGTCAAGCACGGCGTCGTCGTTGGCGAGCGCCGCCGTGTGGCTGGAGGCTGTGAGCGCGCCCACCTCGGTCGTGTTAGCCTTGTAAACGAGTATGGGTTTATCGATTGCCCGGGCGACCTCGTAAAGATCGCGCCCGCGTACGACGCTCTCCAGGAACATGCAGATCACTTTCGTCCCCGGGTCCCGCCCCAGGTAGGCCAGGAAGTCCAGTTCATCCATATCCAACTTGTTGCCCACGGAAACGAACTTGTTGAAGCTGGCGCTCTGGTTGTTGAGGAACATGATAAGGCTCATGCCCACTCCGCCGCTCTGGGTGATTATCGAGATGTTTCCAGGCTCGCGCTTGGCCATCGGGAGGAACGGAAGGCAGAGGCCGCTCTCGGCGTTGATGATGGTGAGCCCGTTCGGGCCGACGAACCTGATGCCGTGCTCGGCCGCCTTTCGCCTGACCACATCAGCCAGTTCCTTTCCGCTCTTTCCATACTCGGAGAAACCGCCGGAAGGGATGGCCATTCGCGTTACGCCTTTACGGGCGCACTGGTCAAGGATGTCCGGGACTACCCTGGCAGGCACGAAAGAGACGACCAGGTCAACCGGGCCGGGAATGTCGTCGAGACAAGTGTAGCCCTTGAAGCCCAGCACATCCTCGCCGCGGGGGTTCACCGGGTAGACATTTCCGGGAAATTCCCAGGTCGCAAGGTTCTGGACGATGAGCCGCCCCATGTTCCTGGGGTTGGATGAAGCGCCGACCACGGCGACGCTGTCCGGATAGAACATCTTGTCCATGAAGTCCATCTATCACGTCTCCCGCGGCCCGCTCTCTGATATAAGCAAGGCGGCACCAAAGGGAGCCACCGCGGCATAGTATGCCATCGAAGCGGTCAAAAAGCAATGAAAGCCGGTTGCCTGGTTGACCGTCGGGTCAATCGCCCGGTGAGGGCCTCAGGGTCGGAGCATACGCCGCTCTACTCACCGCCGCTTGCGGGAGCGGAGCCGGTGAGCGACTCCAGGACAACCTCGACCAGGTCAACCACGGGCAGCCCGGCACCCGCGCCCAGGGCATCGGACAGGTTCATCTCGCAGAACGGACAGCAGGTGACAAGCAGCTCGGCCCCTGTCTCCACAGCCTCGGATTGCCTCTCCGAGGCAACTTCGACGGCGGCGTCCGTGTGGCCGGTGCGAAGGCCTCCCCCGCCTCCGCAGCACCTGGCGTTGGTCCCGGTACGCGACATCTCCACGAGCTCGAGGCCCGGAATCGCCTCCAGCACGCGGCGGGGTGGAGCGGTCACCCCTCCGTGGCGCGCGAGGTGACACGGGTCGTGGTAGGTCACCCTCCGCTCCACCGGGCCGAGCTCGAGCATGCCTTCCTCGATGAGGCCGGCGAGCACCTCGGACACGTGAAGCACCTCGGGCTCAAACCGGGCGACCTTAGGGTACTCGTGCTTCATGATCCCGTAGCAGCCGGCGCAGGCCGTGATTATCCTCTCGACCCCCAGCGCGTTGAGCTTCTCGATGTTACGCCCGGCCTGGGAGAGGAACGTCTGGCGCACACCCACGCGCATGGCTGTGCTCCCGCAGCAGATCTCCTCGCGGCCCATGATGCCGAAGTCCACATCGGCGGCGAACAGGACGCGGGCCGTTGCGGCCGCCACCTTCTGCATCTGCGGCAGGTAGGCCGCGGTGCAGCCCGGGTAGTAGAGCGCCTCGGCCTTCTGCTTTGGCAGGACCTTCAACTTAAAGGGCAGCCTCTTGCCCCAACGGTCGCGCTGGGCCCGCGGCATCTGCCAGGGGTTATCGTAATTTTCAACGCTCTTGATGAGCTCCATCTGCGCGGTGAGCGGGCCTTTCCCGCGAGACACCATCACGTCTCGAAGCAGGTTGACCAACTCGGTGAGCCGTATGCCCATGGGACAGCGTACCGCGCATGAGTAGCACGCGGAGCAGTAGTACAGGACCTCCGGGCGCAGTACCTCCTCCTCTTCCCCGATGAGGACCAGGCGCACTATCTCCCGCGGGCTCAGCCCGGAGTAGCGCGCCACCGGGCAGGAGGCGGTGCAGGTCCCGCACTGCAGGCAGGACCGGACCTTCTCGCCTATCTCGGTGCCGCCGGCCAGCTCATCGAAGAACTCACCAGTGAACTCGGTCAGGGCGCCTTTCTTGTCTCCAGTCATGCCAACCTCTCTCGCGTTATGTCAGGATTCATGCTGGGGTCAGACACCTTGACATGAATTCATGTCAAGGTGTCTGACC
>JBBQKJ010000106.1:0-3976 GCA_038326775.1 Candidatus Geothermincolia bacterium | reverse complement strand
TACTTTATTTACGCGGGGGGCCCTCAAAATTTCCTTTATTTTTTATTTTTCAAAACCGTTGGCGCCGCCTAATCATTGATTTGGGGCCGGACCCCAGGATGAATCTATCATCTCGAGGAACGCTTCCACCCGGGTCGTTATTTGCTGGACGTCACCCTGGCTGTAGTCCGTCTCAATATAGAGAAACGGAACGCCGGCTTCCTCCACGGTTTACCTGACTCCGTGGAACCTGGCGACGAGTGCTGGAGTCTAAGGATCGATAATCCTCGAATCGAAGGAGACTATGATGAAGAAGGTATTCGCCGGCGTGGCTATCGTACTAGCAGCGGCGTCCGGACTTGCGGCCCTGGCCGGCTGCGCTGGCGGGACGTCGGCGAACGGCAAGACGTACACCATCTCCAGCACGAACATCAATGCCTCAGCCGGAGATGAATTCGTCGTTCAACTGGAATCGAACCAGACCACGGGGTTCCAGTGGGGCGTCGCAGGGTCGCTCGACCCCTCCGTTGTGAAGAAAGTAAGCTCAAAGTACGTCCCGGCGGCCAACCCCAGCGGCCAGATGGGGGCAGGCGGAAAGGAGCTGTGGACTTTCAAGGCGGTAAAAGCCGGCGCCGCGACGATCGTAATGACCTATACGCAGCCGTTCGACAAGGCAGCCAGCCCTGCCGAGACCGCTACTTTCACGGTAACCGTAAAGTAGCAGGCGCTGCCGGTCGAGGGCTTGCGCCCCAGGCTCGTCGGGCGTGCCCGTTATGCCATGAAGAAAGCCCCGGACGGCCCGGGGCTTTCCGTCTTCTCGATTGCTCGTACCCTAGGGCACCATGTCCGCGGGGGACCCGAACTGCCCCGGCGTCCAGGTGGGAGCCGCTCTTAAGACCCAGTTCCCGTTCTCAAACTGGAAGAGGAACGAGATGGGCTTGCTCCCGAGTGCGGCCGCCACGGGTGTCGCGGTGCCTGTGGCCCAGTTCGCGTCGGCGCTGATCTTCTGGATGCCTATCTTGTAGTCCGCGGGGTTCGCTCCCGTTGCTGAGATGTAGTTGCTCATCAGCCTCAGCATCTGCGCAGCGCCCTGCTGGACTTTCTGTATCTCGGCGGCGGTGGCCTGCTGTCCGGCTTTCGCCAGCGCCGCGACCGCAGCCTGTTGCGCCGCGAGGTTTGCCCAGTAGATCGGGCCGTCAGTCGGATTGTAGTAATCCTGTATCGTCTTCGCCTGCGCCTTCTTCGCGGTCGCATTCGCGAGCGACTGCTTCGCCTGGGCGAAATCCGTGCCGGCGGGCGCGTTGCTCATCGCGGTCTCCGCCGCTCCCCTGGCGGTGCTGAAAGTCTGATCGGCGATCGCGAAAGCGTCATTTACGTCGTTGTCTATGTTTGCTTTTGCCTGCGTGGCGAGTATCAGCGCGTTGACGGAATCTTTTTTCAGCGCGGCGTCGGCCGCGCCGATCTTCTTCTCGTCCACTTCCGGGACCTTTACCCCCTTCGCGTTCGCATCCGCCAGCGATGCTTTGGCGGCGGTGATCTGCTGGCTCGCCTTGCTCTCGACCGTGTTGTTGCCGCACCCTGCTGCCAGCAGTACTACGAACAAGCCGATGACCAGCAGGCCTGCAATCGTTTCTTTCATCACGCTACCTCCCCTTAGTTCACGTTGACCGTGAACGTCAACGTCTGCGAGGGCTTGGCGGTCTTATCGAACGGCTGCACGTAGTTGAAGGTCAGCTTCGTCGTGCCCTTGCCGATGGTCTCGAAGCGCCATACCTCTGTTTGCGGCGCGCCCTCCGCGGCACTGGTCGGCGTGAGGAACTTGACCCCCTTGAAGACGCAGACCTTGTGGTCGTAACCCGAGCTGAGCAGCCACTTATAACCCGTTGAAGCTGTCTGCTCCGACATGTCTATATGGAACTCGCGGCCCACCGTCTCCGCGATTGGCGTCTTGGGGTTGGTGTACGTTTTAGGCGGCTCCGGAGGCTTTACGGGCGCCGCGACCACGGTCACGGACGCGTTATGAGTCCACCCGGGCGGGGCGCTCTTGTCCGAACCGGCCTGCCTGTTCTCGAACATTATGTCTGTCTTGCCGGGAGCGACCCCCTTGAATGTCCAGACTTCTTTTCCGCCCGCGCCGATCAGCTTTGCGGGAGTTGTTGGTGGAGCTGGATTGTCGGCTGCCGAGATTGTCCCCGAAGAGAGGAGAATGACCAGCATCGCAATTACAAGCAGAGAAGGTAGCAGATGGTGTGGTTTGAGTTTCATCGGGTTGCGTCACAGCCTCCCGGACAAAACCAAGGTCTGCAAGTGTTAAGGTTTCCACCTCTTGACCGTCTCTCCGTTCCTTCACTTATAAGTATAACTTCTATTTAGAAGGAGAGTTGATTACTCTCCTACCCTCCCCCGAGGGGGAGGGCGCGCTAGCATTGCTTGGGTCTTGCCTGGCTTCGCTTGGTACGTCTTCTTCATCAATCAGGAAGTCCACGGAAAGCCGCTCTTGGAGTACGCGGTCTGGCGTGCATATGTCCATCCAGGATCCCTGATCGGGTTCCAGGGTCCCCGTTCCCCTGTTGTAGGTCATTCTCTCCTCCCTTGCCCGGGCAAGGGATGCCCTCCGGGCCTCGAACACCACCTCCTCAAGGCCCATGTGCTTGACCTCGGGTGTCACGTACCCTATGCCCTGGTGCAGCCTCACGTTGTTGTAGTGATGAACGAGGTCGTCGACGGCGTCTTGCACCTCGTAGATGTTTTCAAACTCGCCCAGGTAGAGGTACTCGCACTTGGCGGTGGCGATGACGGCCTCGGCGTGGGCGTTGTCGTTGGGGGTGTGGGGACGGGAGTGGTCCTGGGTGATCCCTATGTCCCTGAAGTACTCCTTCGTGGTCTTCGACTTCATCTCTGGTCCCCGGTCGGAGAAGGCGAGCGGCTTATCATCCGATTCCAGCAGGCCCTCCCTCTCGAGAGCGGCGTCCCAGGCAATGATGATGTCCTCAGACTTCCTGGAGTGGCTGGTCCTTGCCCCCACGATCTTCCTCGAGTACCGGTCCAGGATAAACACGATGTAGACGAAGATGCCGTTCAGGAGGCGGAGGTAAGTCACGTCGTACTGCCACGCCTGTTTCGGGCGGGTTGCCTCTATCTCCGGCTTTGCGAGGTTCTTCGGAGCCGACCTCCTGGACTTGCCGACGAGCTCTGCCCTCTTCATCTCCCGGTAGAAGGTGGAGGGGGAAGCCGCCGCTTTCCCCTCGTCCAGGGCACTGAAGGCGAGCTTGCGGTGTGAAAGGTCGGCATACGTGTCGTCCTTCGCGATCTCGATGATGGCCTGTTTCTCTTCGGGCGTTATCTTGTGGGGCGTGCATCCCGGAGCGCTGATTCTGTCCTCGAGGTCGCCGGCGGAGATCTCATCCGTGTCTTTGCCTCGGATCCAGTCGTAGTAACGGCTCTTGGCAAGCATGATGACCTCGAGCACCCTTGATACCGGCATCCCTTGCGTCCTGGCTTCCCGGACGGCTGAGATTATCTCCTCCTTGAGCTCTCCGGGAAGTCTCTCGCCTCTGATGGGGCCTACTAGACCCCATTCACTTTTTTTCTGAGCAGCGTCACCTCCACGCTCTGCTCGGTGAGCGCTTCTTTGAGCCTGTCCACCTCGGTGGCCAGGGCCACCTTCTCGGGATCCGGCTTCTTCTTCCTCCTGTCCTCCTTGAGAGCTGCGAGCGCCCCCTCCAGCCCCCTTTTCTCTATCCTTGCGAGCTCGGCCGAGTGGATACCGTGTCTCCTCATTATCTCGGCCTTGGTGATCTCCCCCCTCTGGGCCTCCCGGAAGATCTCGAGCTTCTCCTCGGCGGTAATCCTTCTTCTCTTCCTTCCCGGCTCTTCCATTGCCTCGCTCCTTTCCGCTCACGGGGTATCTTACCCCGGTCCTCGGGAGCGCGGTCAAAGGTGGGAAACACTAACAATTACTTGAAGGGTTTTGTCCGGAATGTTCAGAAACATTCCG
>JBBQKJ010000105.1:0-4122 GCA_038326775.1 Candidatus Geothermincolia bacterium | reverse complement strand
GGTAGACCCCAGCATGAATTATTCGCTGCCCCCGATGGTGGTAGAATCGAAAGGCGAGTGACAAAGAAGCGACAGCTGTGGACGCGGGGGGCTCAAATGGAAGCCGACGGCCTCGCCCTGATGCTGGCCAGGGCGAACGAGTTCAAGGAAGGCGACCTGGAAACGGGGGGCACGCGCGACGGGGAGGAGCGCATGGAGGCGCGCTCGGCGCTCTCCGGGGTGCGGCTGGGTAATCTCGGCCCGACGGCGCTCGTGGACGACGGCGTGAGCGAGGCGCTCGCCTCATCGCTCGACCGGGAGCTCGCCGTAGGGCTCTCGCGGTTGACGGTCGCGAAACTCAAGGCCAGGCTGCTCGGGCCGAAAGGCGCGGCATGGGCGAGCCACCACTCGCCCGGGCTCTCCAGCGAGGCCATCGCCGCCGCCGTCAAGCTGATGACGAACGACGAGCTGTCCGCGCTCTCTCTTTCCCTGTTCAACCCGCTCCCCGGCGGGGGCGTGACAATCGGCTCGAGAGGGCATTTCGGCTCACGCATCCAGCCGAACAGCCCGGGTGACGACGAGGAAGAGATACTCCTCACCATCATGGAAGGGCTGAGCTACGGTTGCGGCGACGTCCTTATCGGCGTCAACCCGGCAAGCGACGACGTCGAGACCATCGCCAGGCTCGAAGAGCTGCTGCGATGGGTGAGGGACAGGCTGGCGCTGCCGACCCGCTACTGCGTCCTCTCGGACATCATCAAACAGGCGGCGGCGCGAGAGCGGGCCGCGGTTGAGGTGGCGTTCCAGAGCCTGGCGGGGACTTCGGCGGCTTTGCGCGGCATGGTGGGGCTCGACGCCGTCGAAATCCTGGAGCTCGCCCGCGAGTTCCCCGGGCTGTACTTTGAGACGGGGCAGGGCTCCGAGGTCGCAGGCGGCAACGCCGCGGGCGTGGACATGGTGACGCTGGAGTCGCGCACCTACGGGCTCGCGAGGTACCTGCGCCGCGAGACGGGTGCCTGGACGATAGTGAACGACGTCTCCGGCTTTATCGGTCCGGAGGTATTCCGCACGGAAGAACAGCTCCTGCGCGCCTGCCTCGAGGACATCGTGATGGCCAAGCTGCATGGCCTTCCGGCAGGCCTCGACGTGTGCTCGACGTTCCACATGGGTATCGAGCCCGCCGCTCTCAAGCGCCTGACAGGGTTGGTGGTCGAGAAGGCGGCCCCGGCATACCTGATGGCGATTGCGGGAAACGCCGACCCGATGCTCGGCCTGATGACGACCTCGTTCCGCGAGCACCCGGCTTACCGGGAGCGGACGGGCAGGGCCGTTGCGACGCCGATGCTCAAGAGGTTTACCGAGCTTGGCGTGGTGGGGCCCGGGGGCGGGCTCGCAAACGGCAGGCCGCGCGCCGACTCCCTGTACGCCGCGTACGTCAAGGCTCGCGGGGAGGTGCGCTCTTTCGAGGCGCTGCGCCGGGAGGGCGAGAAGAAGCTCGGCGAGCTTGCCGGGCGGGGCTTCGACCTGGGGTACGGGCACGGGCCCGGGTTCGCGTCGCCACCCGAGATGGAAGAGCGCATGGGATCGATATACAGAAACGCCCGCGCCGCGCTGTACTCGTCCATCCGGGAAGAGGTCTTGAGGGACGCGTCTCCCGGCTGCGTTCGGGTCCGCACCACGGCCGCCGACCGGGAGGAGTACCTCTCCACCCCCCGGTCCGGCGAAGAGCTCCGCCCCGTGGACGCGGCCCGCGTCGCCTCTTTATACACGACGCGCCCGGAGGTGCTCCTGGTCATCTCCGACGGGCTCAACGCCAACGCCGTCAACGAGAACCTGCGCTCCTTCCTCCCGCCGCTCAAGCGGATGCTCCTCGAATCGGGTTGGAGCACGGGCGCGACCGACGTGGTCGTGGAGAACGGGCGGGTGCGGGCAGGTTACCACGCGGGCGAGCTGACCGGCGCCCGGCTGGTGGTGCACCTCATAGGCGAGAGGCCGGGGACCGGTCTCGACACCATGTCCGCCTACCTTACTTACGGCTACGACGAAGCGGACAGGCCCCGCTGGAGCACCTCGCTCGAGCACTCGAGGACCACCGCCGTCTGCGGCATCAACCGCGGCGCCAGGGACCCCGCCGACGGGGCCGTGGAGGTGTCACGCCTGGCCGGGCGCATATTCAAGGAGCGCCGCTCGGGGGTCCGGCTCTCCGGAGGCAGTCCACCGTTTGACCACGCTCGATGAAGACGCGAAGGAGAAGAAATGAAGGCAAGGCCTGCCATATCACACATCGCGGCTCTCCTGCTCGCGGCGCTCCTGTTGCTGTCGGCCCTCTCCTGCGGCTCGAGCGGCGTAAGTCGGCAGGCGAAGCCGGCGGGCGGCACCTTCAAGGCCGAGGGTAAGGGGTACCGCCTCGAGAGCAACGGCTGGACGTACCTGCACCTCGAGGGCGGGTCCTACGAGCTTGGCTACCAGAGCGGGAAGCTGATGGCCGGGGATATGAAAGCCTGCAGGCGCACGATCGAGAAGTACTACATGGAAGAAATGGGTGTCGAATGGTCGCACTTCTCCCTCGCCGCCGCCGAACTCTTCACCGACAAGCTCGGCCCCGAACTCACCGAGGAGATAAAGGGCATCTCGGAGGGGGCGAAGGCCGCCGGCGTCGATTTCCCGGTGGCTGACGTGCTGGCGCTGAACGGAATAATCGAGCTCGCCGGCAACTGGTGGCCGAACGTGCAGTCGGGAAAGCTACAGGACGTGGAGAGGCCGACCAGGTGCAGCGCCTTCGTCGCCACCGGTGAGTACACGAGCGACGGGCGAGTGGTGATGGCCCACAACACCTGGGGGGCGTACCCCGACACGCAGAAGACCAACTTGCTGGTCGACCTCGTGCCCGCCACAGGGCACCGCGTGTTCATGCAGAGCGCTCCCGGGCTCGTCCACAGCATGACCGACTTCTTCGTCACCGGCGCGAAGATAATGGGCACGGAGACTACCATCTCGGGCATGGAGGGCTTCGACCCTGACGGCACGCCTGAGTTCGTACGGGCGCGGCGCGCCATGCAGTACGCGGGCTCGCTCGACGAGTTCGTGGCGCTGCTGAAGGAGAACAACAACGGCGCCTACGCTAACTCCTGGCTCCTGGCCGACGCGCGCACCGGCGAGATAATGCGCTTCGAGCTGGGGCTCGAGCAGCTGATGGAGCAGTACAAAGGCAAGCTCGACGTGGCAGGCGCCCGCGCCGTCATCTCGGACCACTTCGATGTCTACCTCGAGGAGGATAAGCCCGGTAACCGTACCGTCGAGGGGCGCGGTGACATGGACAGGAAGGAATACACACGGGGCAGCCCCTTCTACCCGGCGGGGGCCGTGGACGGCAAGGCGATGGACAGCGCCCAGGCGCTCACCCTGTCGTTCGAGGCCCGCTGGGGAAGCTCGGGCGGGCTCGCGTTCGATGTCGACCAGTTCATGGCAGAGCACCCCCAGTACGCGTATCTGAAGGAGTGCCTCGAGAACAGGCCGGTGCGGCCGTGGACGCTCTTCCGCGCAGGGATGAAGTAGGAAGAGCGTCCGTGCGCCGCGTGATCAACGTGAAGCGTGACGGTTTAGAAGGAATGTCTTGACTCCCATCCCGGGATAAATCTATATTGATAATAGACTGGTGTTAGACTGGTTTATATGGAGGTGTCCCATCAAGACCGTCGGTTCTTACGAAGCAAAGACGCATCTTCCCCAGCTCCTGGAGCGTGTCGCCAGGGGCGAGAAGATCACGATAACCAAACATGGGGTCCCCGTGGCCACCCTGCAACCCGCCGGTTCCACGAAGAAAATGACCACGCGGGAGACCATCGACCAGCTGAAACAGTTTCGCGAGGGGCGCCGCCTCGACGGGCTCTCGATTCGAGAGATGATCGAGGAAGGAAGGCTTTGACATTCCAGCGGTTCGTCGTCGACAACTCTGTTGTGATGTCGTGGTGTTTCGAGGACGAGGGCAACCCTTACGCCGGGGCCGTTCTCGAGAGCCTCACGGACGGAGAAGGTTTCGTCCCCGGCATCTGGCCTCTCGAGGTAGGCAACGTGTTGCTCGTCGCGGAACGCAAGAAGCGCCTCAGCGAGGCTTCGGCCGTTCGCTTTCTCGAGCTTATCGGC
>JBBQKJ010000104.1:0-4420 GCA_038326775.1 Candidatus Geothermincolia bacterium | reverse complement strand
ACCGGAGGAGCTCGACGGGAAGACCGATACAGTCATGGCGACTTTAGAGAGCATGCAGGTGGTGCCCGCGGTCGCCAAATACCAGATGGCCAGCGCCATCACCACGGTGCTGCCGCTGGCCCAGGACCGCCTCTGTTGCTTGAGAAACATCGAGTCCGACGGGCTGGCCGACGGCATGCCGCTCACCAGCGCGGACCTCTCGAGCTCGGGCCACATGCTCTACGGCATCAACACCGACAACCATTCCCTCGTGATGTACGACCGCTTCAGCGCGAGGAACTCCAACTCCGTGGTCCTGGGGTCCTCGGGCTCGGGGAAGAGCTGGTACACCAAGCAGGAGAGCCTTCTGGCGCTCCTGCAGGGCACCTGCGCCGGCGGCAAGCGCCAGCCGGTGAGCATCGTGATAATTGACCCCGAGCGGGAGTACGAGGCCATCTGCGAGGCGGTGGGGGGCCAGTACGTAACGATCTCGCGCAACCCCACCCAGCATATAAACCCGTTCGATCCCTACATCGACAACGTAGAGGGCATGCGCGGCATCGACCGCCAGGTGGCCGACGCCCAGGTTTTGATAAGGCTCATGGCGACCGAGGCGGACATCGGCAAGGCCCAGCTGGAGGAGCTGCTCTACTCGATGTTCAAGGAGAAGAACGCCCCCTTGATAGGCGACCTCTACAGGCTTTCCAAAGAGCGCGGGCTCGAGGAGCTCGCCGAAGCCCTATACCCGTGGCACCAGGGATCATTCCGCCACATATTCTCCCAGCCCACCGACGTGGATCTTTCCAGCGACTACCTCGTCTTCGACATAAGCGAGATGGACGAGGACCTACGGCCGATCGCCATGCAGGTTGTGTTGAGCTGGCTGTGGCGCAACATATTCTCCAACCCCAAGCCCAGGCTCATCTACGTAGATGAGGCGTGGTGCCTCTTGAAAAGCGCGGGGGACTGGTTCGCGGCCGCCTACAAACGCTCCCGCAAGCACTGGGCGGGTTTCTCGCTCAACGACCACGAGGTGGAGACCCTGCTCAACAGCGACGTCATGAAGACGGTTCTCACCAACTCGGCGACCAAACTCCTGTTCTCCCAGGAGCCGAGCGCCATCGACGCGCTGTCGCGGGCTTTCGACCTCACCGACGGCGAGCAGATGGCTATACTGGGGGGCTCTCCCGGCGAGGGGCTGCTATACGCCGAGAACTCGCACGTAAGCCTGCGCGTGATCTCAGCCCCGGAGTTCGAGAGCTTCCTCTCGACTTCCCCGGCCCTGGTCTACTCAAAGAGCTCGGTCGATGGTTAAGGTGGTCGCGCTCGCGCTGACCGCATTCGCGCTCGCCGCGCTGATAGGTTTCATGACCATTCTCGCGGGACTGAACTTCGCAACGAAAGCTCGCGAGGGGGCCGACGAGAGCACCTTTACCGCCGAGATGTTCGACCCCGACGCCCCACTCGACCCTTCCCTGATGGGCAACGCCGTGGTGATGGATTTCGTCGTGACGACCTACTTCCCGGACTCAGATGAGGACCCGCTCGGAGGCAACGACACCTGCGCCGACGGCACCCGCTACTGGCGCGACCCCAACGTGCCCCCCGAGCGAAACCTGTTCGCCAGGACCCCGGACGGACGTGTCATACAGGGGGTGGTGGCAACGGTGCAGGACCAGCACAATCCGGTCCTGCCCTGGTCCATGAAGGACCAGATCAAGCTCATGATACCGGCCTACGACAGCCAGGCTGAGATCCACGACCATTTCGCAACATGCGTAACGGACCCGAGGCGTCTGGATCTCGCCATGAGCGGAAGTGCCCAAGCCGCCAAGTTCTTCTCGGAGCTTAAAACAGTGTGCCCCCAGGCCAGGGCTTATAGCGATCCGGGCGGGAGCCCCTGGAACTCCGGGACGTTGATGCCCATCACCGTCATCTACCCCGATGAGGGCATGTCCTTCACCGACGACGGGCATTGTTTTCCGTTCCGCCGCAAGTGCTACCAGTACTCAAACGACTGGGGGGCCTCACGTCCCGGCACCACCGGCCACCACCAGGGCACAGACATCTTCGCTCCAAGAGGAGAGCCGGTGGTGGCCTGTTATTCCGGCCTGATCCAGCACGCCACGACCCGGTGGGGCTCGCTCAACTGCCGGCTCGTCTCCAACGACGCCGAGCACACCAGGTACAACTTCATACACCTTGACGCCTACGCCACCCCTGAGAACGTATGGGTGAGCGCCGGCCAGGTCATCGGCTATAACGGGGACACCGGCGACGCGCGTGGAACGGGGTGCCACGTGCATTTCGAGGTCCACCCCGGGGGTGGCGGGCCGGTGAACCCCTATCCGATCTTGAAGCGCTGGGAGGCACAATCGGTGTCGGGCGACCCCACCGAACGCGCCACCAAATTCATGCAGCGCTACAATTTCGAGGCGGGACTCATCTTTTTGGCCTCCTTCAACGTGGAGTGCGCCAACCGCTACGGCATGGACTGGCGCATGGCCCTTGTCGCCGCATTCGTGGAGTCCTCGGGGGGCAGGGCTAACTTCCATCCGTTCAACCCGTTCGGCCTCGGCCAGTACACCTTCGGCAGTTATCAGGAGGCCGTGGAGCGCTACTACCAGACGATTGCGAGCTACGGATTCGGGCGGAACGCCTTTGCCATATTCAGCAAGTACAACCCGAACCCCGTTTACGCCCCCAACTGTATCGGGGTCCTGAACAGCATATAGCCCATTTCTACGAGATCGATTGATGATGGAGTTGACAGACGGAGTTGACATGCTCGGTTTGCGCATGGTCTTCAAAGCCACTTGGGCTAATTAGAATCCGAAACGTGTACTTTTCTTTTCACTCCTTAGCCATATGAGGGCATCTTCTATATTGTCAAATATCTTGATGTGTACGTAAGGGCTTTTAGACCCGTTGAAGAACGACTTTATTCCAGCGATGACATACCCAGCCCGGGTGCCCTTCTGTTCGCCCTGCCCAGGCGGTGAATTCTTGAGAGCATCGACCCGAACAGCTCTTCCGGAACAGAGACTTCCGCCATATGGAAAACGGTCATCCTGGAGTGACTGATAATCTTGGCCCCAATCTTTATGAGCTTCAACTGGATGCTTGAGAGAGACCAGTGCGAGACCTCTTTCGGGAGCGCGAACCGGCGCAGGAAGTTGCGAAGGTTGTATGCCTTGAAGGCGGCGGTACCGAGTTTCGTGCGCCGGAAAGGACGTTCTGGTAGTAGAATATCGGCGTTGGGGGAGTCATATGAAGGATGTCGACTAAAATGAAGTTGCCCTCAAAGAAGAGAATCGCTATCGCGGCTTTCACAATAGCGGCACTTGTCCTGATCACGCTTGTGGTAGTCCTTGTGGCGGTTGGAACAACGCATAAGCCAACGCACAGGCCAAAAGTCACCATCTCCGTAGATGATCTCGCAGAGATGAAAACACTGGTCCACAAATACTTGAATGAGAGAAACCGCGTGGCTGTCTCCCATGACCCGCAGAGCAATCCAAACGTAGACGGCGCTCCTGTGATTGACCCCTCTGAGATGTCACCAGAGCTTGCCGCACGCCAGAAAGAAGACGTGAAAAAGTTAAGAACGGGAATCTACGGATATCCTTTCACTGATGACTTTGCCACGTTTACTCAGGTATTAGATATTCCCCAGCAGGGTGCTGATGTGGTACTCGATATCGCTGACACAAGCTTTTACCACTATATTCCAGCTAACAATGACCCCGCCGTGCAGTATTTTAATGATGGAGGCGAGCGCTACTACACTTTCGCGCGGAAGGGAAACGGGTGGAGACTAACTGACGCGAAAATGGCTGGTGCAATCATAGAACCAAACCTTTTGGAGCCAAGCATAAAGCCAAATGAGAAGGGGACTCCCCGCGTTCTTGCAGAGACGCCTGAATGGCCAGCAACAGTCCCCAAAGAGATAAAAAGGCTTGATCAAGCAGCCACCGAGAAGATAAAGAACAAATGGGCTATTGACGAGAAAGCAGTGAGAGCCTTTGAGGCAGCAAGGGGAGAGAGTAATTCGTTAATAATTCCATCTGACTGAGAGTGTCCGTCAAGGGCACTGAGAGGTTGTGCTCCGGGCTTCCCGGTGGGGGCATGTTTCGCAAGATGGTCGTGTAATCGCATCCCAGAACGCGCTCGATCTCGGAGACTTTGAGCCCTCTGCGGTCGAGCTCGCGCACCACTTCCTCGAGAGCGTTTTCGTGCTTCATAACTCCCGCAGTGGTTCTCTTTGTAACCCCTGTAGAGTAGCGTTATATCGCTTATCTATTGAATCTCGTATAATACATTGAGAGTTTAGGCATCAGAAAAGACCCGAGTGTTTGAGGAAGGAACGAGGCAGGTCAGGACGTCCTCTCACGTGACGGGCGTGTCTCTTCACCTGGCTTGACAGATCTCCCAGGTCGTC
>JBBQKJ010000103.1:0-4741 GCA_038326775.1 Candidatus Geothermincolia bacterium | reverse complement strand
GCGCTGAACTCCTCCTCATCCAATTTTAGCACTTGACCCGCATAAATCATTTGAAACAGGAAGGATTTTCCCCTTGCTTTGCTTAAGCATGCATTAGAAAGCCATTTATTGGCTATTCAGTACTTCAGGGGGCGAGAATCCATTGGGTGCAGACAAAACCGAGGCTATCAAGCTGCTTTTCGACCGCCGTTTGAGGCTGGAATTCCGGGGAGCAAAGATAACTACAGACGCGGGTCTGCTGGCGGTAAGAGAGCTGGACGAGGTGATGGGTCTTGCCGACATGGCAGGAGACTTCATCGCAGACAAGAGGACGGGCAAGAACATCCAACACCAGGTCACCGGACTTCTTCGCCAGTCTGTCTATGCGAGGCTCGCGGGATACGAAGACACCAATGACCACGAGGGGCTTTCCCGCGACCCGGCGATGAGGGCGGTCATCGGCAAGAGGGCTCTCGATAGAACGGCGGCAAGCCCGGGCACCGTATCCCGCTTCGAGACGGACATACTCACCCAGGATGAGAACATCGAGGCCCTCTCCTCGCTGAACAGCGCTTGGGTCTCCAAAGCCGTATCGCTGTCCAAAGCGAAGAAGATAATCCTCGGCATCGACAGCTCGGAATCGCCGGTCCACGGCAACCAGGAGGGCTCTGCCTACAACGGCTTCTTTGAGTCCACCTGCTATCATCCTCTCTTCTGCTTCAACAACTTCGGTGATTGCGAGGGGGCGGTCTTAAGACACGGCAACGTCCACTCGGCAAAAGGATAGAAGCAGTTCCTCTCACCCATAGTGGACAGATACAAGGAGATGGACAAGAAGCTCTACCTGAGAGGGGATGCGGCCTTCGCCTCACCGGACATCTACGAATACCTGGAGGATAACTCCATCCTCTACGCCATCAGGCTCAAGGCGAACAACAACCTCTCCCGCGAGATAGAACACCTGATGACCCGACCGGTGGGAAGGCCACCCAGGAAGCCGGTGGTATTCTTCCACTCCTTCTCCTACCGGGCGGCATCATGGGACAGGCCCAGAAGGGTCGTAGCCAGGGTGGAGTGGCATCAGGGTGAGCTTTTCCCCCGAATCGGCTTCATCGTCACCAACATGTCGTCCTCACCTGATACCGTCGTCAGCTTCTACAACAGGCGGGGCACATGCGAACAACATATCAAGGAGGGCAAGCTCGCCATCACCTGGACGAGGCTGTCGTGTGTCCGCTACGCATCTAACAAGGTCAGGCTCGCCCTGTTCGTGCTGGCCTACAATTTGGGGAACTTCATGCGCCGCTTCGCGCTCCCCGGTGAGGTGGCCCACTGGTCGCTCTCCAGCATCCAGCTGAAGCTCATAAAGATTGGCGCCAGGATAGTCTCCCACTCAAGGCTGACCATCTTTCAGATGGCAGAGGTCGCGGTGTCCGAGAAGCTGTTCCGGTCGATGCTGTCTAGAATCCACCGCCTGGGGAAGGCATGCGCGAGGGCTCCTGCCTTGAGCTGCTGAAAGACGAGGGCTTTAGAAGCGAGATGGATTCACATGCGGGACTCCTGTCCCCGGACAAGGGCAAATCTGACGGCTTGGAGGCGACATGGCAAGGCCGGGCGACGAGAAAACGACAGAACCCGGTCAACAGTGCTGGAAAGGAGCGATTCGTGGTAGAATCACGACGTTGGAGGAGGCATATGGGGAATACCGGTTAAAACGCCACAAACAGCAGGTGAGCATAATGCGCAAGACGCGTCCCCTTTCTCGATTCGCGATCGTCGTCGTGGCCGTCCTCCTGGCAACCGTTCTTCCCGCGGTGGCCACCAAGGGCGCCATCGTCCGCGACCCCGACGTGACCTGGTACCTCGCTGAGGGTACGACCGCGTGGGGATTTTCAACTTACATCACTATTGGCAATCCGAACCCCGAGAGCGTAACGGCGAAGATCACGTACCTGAACGTGGCAGGTGGAAGCGGCGGCGGCAAGCTCGATGGGCGCGACGTATCGCTCGCCCCACAGAGCCAGATAACCGTCGACCCGCGCGTGGACGTCAAGGACATGGACTTCTCGACCATCGTGAAGTCGTCCGACGGACTGCCCATCACGGTTGACAGGACAATGTTCTGGACTGGCGCGGGGGCCACCGTCGGCGAGGGTCACAATGCGATGGCAGTGGATGCTCCCGCGAAGACCTGGTACCTTCCAGAGGGCAGCTCGGCCTGGGGTTTCGAGACGTGGACCCTGGTGCAGAACCCGTCGGGTGCCGAGGCTGACCTGACGCTCACCTACATGACACCTGACGCGTGGCAGAAGATCGTGAAGACGAAGCTGCCCGCTTACTCTCGTGCGTCCTACTCGATGCTCGCGGACATCGGCGCCAGGGACGCATCCGTGCGAGTGACGTCCGATGTCGATGTCATAGCGGAGCGGAGCATGTACAGGAACAACAGGCGGGAGGGCTCATGCTCGATGGGCGCCACCACTGCATCGAACGATTACTTCCTTGCGGAGGGAACGACCGCGTGGGGGTTCAGCACGTTCGTCCTCATCCAGAATCCCAACGAATCGGCCGCGAACGTCACAATCACTTACATGACGCCCGAGGGCCCCGTGGCCCAGCCGCCGTTCGCGCTGCCCCCCGCCAGCCGCAAGACGATAAAGGTCAACGACGTGGCGGGCCTCTCGAGCACGGACCTCTCGACGAAAGTGCATGCTGACGTGCCGATCGTCGCCGAGCGCGCGATGTACTGGAAAGGCGGACCCGACGGAGTCGAAGCCTGCCACGCCTCGATCGGCGTCCCTGGGGGCTCGAAGTCGTTTCTCCTTCCCGACGGCCAGACCTCAGGGGGGCGGGAGACCTACGCGCTGGTGCAGAACCCGACCAGCAGCGCCATACCTGTCGACGTGACTTACCTGCCCGAGAATGGCGACGACCCCGTGTCTAGGAAGGCCACCATCCCCGCGAACTCCAGGCGGACCTTCAATATGGCGGATGAGATTGCCGACGGACGAGCGGCCATCCTCGTGAGCGTCGACGGTGGAGTGGGCGACGTTATCGCCGAGCGGTCCATGTACTGGGACAAGAGGGGTGCAGGCACCGACACGGTGGGCAGCGGCGGAATGGGAACCCGCAACTGGCCAAAGCCTCCCAACGGAGATCCTTACTATTCCACCGACTACGAGATGCCGCTGTCGAGGAGCCCGCAGGACCTCGCCAGGTGGCTGGGCTCGGAACACATGGAGTACGACCTCGACGGCTGGTTCTTTTTCGGAGGCCTGACTGACGGCGCTACAGGCCAACCTGGGGCGTTTGCCATCGAGGTACAGAGGATAAGGACGCCCAAGGGAGGCATAAACTGGGAGATAGTCCCTGCCATGGTCGCGTACAACGCACCGTCGGTAGGGAAGTACGTATACGGTTACACGGGCACGCTCGACATGGAGCCGTTTGTGAAGGTCAATACCGACCCCTGGCTGGTAGAGATCTACAACCCCTCCATTCAGACTCAGCCGACCATAACGATGGGCGTGGCGTCGGGCACCATGGGGGTGCCAGGTGTCGTGTACCGCCTGACCTGGGATACGCCCGACAACGAGGGCAAGAGGTTCCAGGGTACGGTGCTGGTGAAGGACAGGCTCGGCACCGTGAACCACGGCTACGGGACGACTTCGTTCTTCACCGAGTTTTTCACCGCGGCGCAGCAGCAGGAGATGGCCAAGTCGTTCAACAACTCTCCAGGCGCTTACCTGAATGCGACTGGAGACCCGATGACTGGCCAGGGCGATTACTACAACTCGTTCCCCCTGATGGACGTGCAGAGCTTCAGCATGACTCGCGACGGGGTCCCGTTCTCCAGCGGTAACAGCGGCACGCTCTGGACGGACTACACCGTGGCCAGCTACGACACACAGGCTATCGAAAACGTGATCACATATCCTGCTTCGTGGAAGTTCTTCTCGATAATGCTCCCGAGCGAGAACGCGGCGATCATGGCCATCAGGATCTACAGCAAGACGGGCGTCATGCAGATGGCCAAGCTCTACAGGGTCGGCCAGGAGACGCAGCGCAACGGTTCGCACAACGCGGCATACACATGGGACAGCGTTTCGATAGAGGGGATCGGCGACATCTGGGAGAGCCCTGCCTCGCACATCAAATATGACATGCAATACCGCCTGAGATTCGGGCCGAACAACCAGTCGACCATCACCATGAAAATGGTACGACCCGACCAGGAGATCTACACCCCTGACGACAGGTACATCTACGAGGGTCTGGGCACGGTCACGGGCATTGTCGACGGGAAGAAGGTTGAGGGCACGGCGTTCACGGAGCTCGAATCGGTCAAGTAGCCTTGGCGTGCTTGCTCGTCTAAGGCTCTACGGCTCCGCAGGGTGGACCTGCCAGATGTCGAATGGAATTGTGCATTAGATTGGCAACTCAAATGGGAAGAGCAATGCAACTAATCATCCATAAAGGTCACCATGGCCATTGCCGGGAGAAGAGTGTTGGGGTTGACACTACGGCAGGTACCAAAGCCTCCTAGCGACGTTCTTCCCGAGTCACTTGTCCTCATGCCTGTCTAGTTCTAAACCAAATACAGTTCACTTAAGGTAATATCTATGGTATAATCCTTTCCAGAATCACCCTTTACTGGAAAGGAGAATGCCAATGGCACGGACGATTGCCGAACTGCCAAAGGGTTCGAGGATTACCGACTACGTCAGCCTGGGGGTAATCAGCAAGACGTTCCCCATTGACA
>JBBQKJ010000102.1:0-4797 GCA_038326775.1 Candidatus Geothermincolia bacterium | reverse complement strand
TAGAACGTCAGCAACGACGGCTGACGGCGAACAATGTCCGGCAACGGACGAGTTTGGCCAAAGCCCGGCGAAAAGTGAAAGGAGGGTGTTTGCCACGTGGTACAATTGCTGCATCGAGAGGCGGATATGGGGAAATGTAGGTTTAGAGGAAGCGCTGTCCTCGCATTGAATCAGGAAGACTGTAAAGGGAAGGCGCGTCCGGAAGCGAGATTTGTGAGTGGCTCAACGACCCGGGACTCCTGCAAAGAGGAAGCTGAGGAACCGTGCCTGCTTCTACGCGACACGGGCCCGCAGGAAGCTGACACGCACGGTCCTCCCGTTCCTCTTCCTGGTCACCACCTTCTTCGTAATGCTCGCCTCGGTCGGCTTCTACTACTTCGAGATCGGGATGAACCCGAACGTACGGAGCTACTGGGACGCGCTCTGGATGTCGTTCGTCGTCATCGTCCCGGCGGCGTCGCGGGCGGTCGCTCCGCTGTCCGTCCTCGGCCGTTTGATAAGCGTCATGGGAATAGTGCTGGGGATCGGGTTCCTCGGCCTCTTCACCGCGACTCTCGCCACGGGCCTCGTCGAGCTCGTCCTGAAGGGAGGTCTGGGTTTGAGCGCGTTTAAGTGTGAGGGTCATGTCCTGATCTGCGGCTGGAGCCCGCGAGGGAGCTACCTGCTCGAGGAGCTGTCGAGAGAAGTCCCGCGGGACTGTCCCGTCGTGGTGCTCGCGCAGCTGGCGGGACCGCCGAGCGAAGACGACCGGGTGCTGTTCGTGAGGGGAGAGCAGACGAGCTTCGAGGACCTCGATCGGGCGAACGCGGCCGGGGCCTCCAGCGTGCTGCTCCTCGCCGATGAGGCGCAGGTCGAGCGCCCAGGGGACGCGGACGCGAGGACTGTGCTCGCAGCCTTCTCGATAAGGCAACTGAACCAGTCGGCGAAGATCGTGGCCGAAGTGCTGGTCAAGGACAACCTGGTGCACATGAGGAACGCCGGGGTCACGGAAGTCCTCGTATCCAACAGGCTGATGGGGCATGCGCTCGCCCGCTCGGCTTTCGAATACGGCACCATAAGCGTCGTGTCCCAACTGCTGTCTGCTCAGAGGGGCAGGCAGATCTACACCACTCCGCTTCCAGAACTCCTCGAGGGCGTCCCATACGGGGAAGCAGTGGGGCTGCTTCAGCGCGAGAGGGGTCAGACTCTCATCGCGGTCGAGAGGGACGGGGAGACCTCGACCAATCCCGAGAAGCTGACCCTGCGGAGAGGAGATCGGCTCTTCGTGCTCGCGCCCGCGCGACCGGAGGTCACCGAATGATGAGATAAAGCGCGGCCTGGCTCCTGCTCCTTGTGCAGCTTGCTTGTTTTGAATCCTTCAAAGCTGAATAGACTGGTAAGTTGAGAATACAACCTTCATTCCATCAAAGTCTTTAGCTTCGTCGTAACGACGGAAAAGCTCTTCAGGGTCAGTTGTTGCAGGATATGGAATCTTAAGTGTCGTATAAAGATAATTATGAAGGTAAGGCTGCTCATTCTATGGGAATCGCTGCGGACCAGCTTCTGGTTCCTCCCTGCCTTGATGACCGTCTTGGCCGTGGCACTGTCCTTTCTCACCGTCTTTATAGACCGAAGGATAGGCTCGGACGCCAATATCTTCGGTTTCATCTTCAGCGGGGGACCCGAGAGCGCGCGCCTGGTGCTCTCGACCGTCGCCAGCTCCATGATCACGGTGGCGGGCGTGACCTTCTCCATCACCATCGTCGCCCTGGCCCTGGCTTCCTCGCAGTTCGGACCGCGCTTGCTGCGCAACTTCATGCACGATACGGGCAACCAGGTCATGCTGGGGACGTATATTGCTGCCTTCGCCTACTGCCTGATCGTCCTGCGCACGGTCCATACCGTGGAGGGGGAGGATTTCGTGCCCAGCATCTCGGTGGCGGTAGCCATCGTCCTCGCGCTGGCGGGCATCGCCGTGCTCATCTACTTCATCCACCACATCTCCTGGTCCATGCAGGCCGAACAGGTGATCACGGCGGTCTACCGCGACCTGGAGGAGAAGATGCCGCGGCTGTTCCCCGAGGACTGGAGGGACACTTTGGGTCAGAGCGTGGATGGAGAGGCCATGCGGCAGGTCGAGGAGGAGGGCTATTCCCAAAGCCTTGATATCGCGGCTGCCCGCAGCGGCTATCTGCAGGCCGTCGATCTCGGTGCCCTGCTCGAGATCGCCGCCAGGAATGACGTGCTGGTTATGCTGCCGCATCGTCCGGGGGATTTCATCATAGCCGGTATCACGCTCATCACGGTAAAGAGCAAGGAGGAGCTCGATGAGAGCGTTGCCCGTCAGCTGGGAAACAAGGTGATCGTGGGTTCTCAGCGCACCCCGGAGCAGGATGCCGAGTTCACCTTCCATCAGTTGGTCGAAGTCGCGATACGCGCCCTTTCTCCGGGGATAAACGACCCCTATACGGCAGTCTCCTGTATTGACCGGCTCGGGTCGGCGCTCTGTTTTCTGTGCGGGAGGGAATTTCCCCTACCTTACCGCTACGACGACCAGGGTAGGTTGCTGGTCATCTACAAGTCAGTGACCTTTACGGGGATCATCAACGCAGCCTTTGACCAGATCCGGCAGTACGGCCGCGCGAGCGCCGCGGTGACTAACCGGCTCATGGAAACGCTGGAGATAATCGCCGTCCAGACCCGCACCCGAGAGCAGCGGGAGGCGATACTGCGCCAGGCCGATATGATCTTGCGTGCGAGCACCGACTCGCTACCCGAGCCGAACGACGTCGATGACGTGCGGCAGCGCTACCAAGCCCTCGTCGACATACTCGCCAAGCAGGGCCCCGGCGCGGATTAACCGGGGGGTCGTATCCTTATTTTTGATTCTCTTGCCAGGATATGGCAGCAGATTCAAGGACAAAGACGTGACATCAGGATCTTTGGATTCAATCGCCCCCCAGACTATGCCATTATTAATAACATCAAATATATCACTTGAGAGTACCGACTTCTATCCTACCCCGATTACTCCTCGTTGCTCTTCATGCTGAGTCTGGATGCCTCTAGTCCGAGCTCAACCCACTCATCCACGAGTTTCTTGAACTCCTTGTATGCGGCTATCTGGTTGCGGACGGACGAGACGCAGTCGGGCTTAACGTATTCGGTCTTGCTCTTCATGTTACGCGTGTAGCTGACCTGCCAGTAAGCCCCCTTCTTTTCGGAGGGATTGGCGTACTGGCGAGTGAGCGACCCGGGCCGCAACACGGGCGGCAGCTTCACTAGTTCGGCCTTTATCCTCTCGATCCGTGCCTCGATCTGCCTGAGTCGATTCTCGCTCAATTTCCTCCTCCTCCAAGGATATTCTACCATCAATAGCATATATATGCTATAGGGAGAAAGGAGGAGGGCATGTTGTGGAAACAGTGGTGGAGACTGGCAAGAGAGCTGCGCGGCGCCTGCGCACGGACGCGCACCTTCCAGTGGATGATTGTCTGCCTGGCGGGGATGACGGTGCGGGTCGACCTTCTGGGAGTGACCAGCATTGTCCGCGCCCTGGGGCTCATTCCGGTGTGTTACGACCGGATTCTTGACTTCTTGCACAGCCCGGCCCTGGATCTCGACAAGCTCACCCGTCTCTGGCGCGGTCTTGTGTTCAGGCAGCCAGGCGTACTGCGCTTCAACGGCAGGCCCGTGATCGTGGGCGACGGCATCAAGGTCGCCAAATCGGGGAAAAAGATGCCGGCCGTCAAAAAACTACACCAGCAGTCTGAATCCAACACCAAGCCTGAGTACATCTTCGGGCAAGATCGTTCGCGGATTGCTCGATAAAGGGAACCACCTGATCACGAGGGTCAGGAACAATGCCGTGGCATATGAGATTCCCCCCGGGCCGGATGCGAACGCGCCGAGAAAGAGAGGAAGGCGGAAGGAAGTACGGGGAGAAGGTCCAGCTCGCCAGTTTGCTTGACGACGAAGAAGCCTTCTCGAGCGCGAAAAGCCCCATCTACGGAGAGAAGGGTGTCGAGCTCCGCTACCGTTCGGTTGATCTGTTGTGGCGGCCGGTCGGCGTCCTCGTCCGCTTCGTGGTCGTCCGGCATCCCACGCGCGGGTCGATCTTTCTGATGTGCACGGATCTCGATCTGTCGCCGCCGGATATCATCGAAATCTACGGACTCCGATTCAAGATCGAGGTGTCCTTCAAACAGGCCCTGCGGGTCATCGGGACTTTCGCCTACCACTTCTGGATGGCCGCCATGACTCCGATCAGGCGGAGAAGCGGAGACCAGCACCTGCATATGAAAACCGACGCCTACCGCGCCGCCGTACGGCGGAAACTTGAGGCCTACCATCGTCACATCCAGCTCGGTCTTATCGCACAGGGCCTGCTTCAGATTCTATCGGCCAGTGTCCCGGAATTGACCTGGCGATCATTCGGCTCTTGGATTCGAACCATCCGGCCCGGATTGGCCCCCTCCGAGCAGGTCGTGGCCATCGCGCTCAGAAACACACTCCCGGAATTTCTCTCAGCTGACGAAAATGCCCCTATCTGGACGAAATTCCTGCGTGATAGGATTGACCTCGAAAGAGCAGAGGGTATTCGGCTCATCGCCTAAGCCGAAGGGCAGCAGAAAGCGGTACTCTCAAGTAAAATCTCAAGATGCAAATTCATGTCATGGTGCCTGAACATCCTTCTTGAATTTGCAACAAGTTTATCCAATTTCCCTAAGCTCGTACTCCCTTCCATCTCTGTTCATTGACCACATCACCCTTACCAGTTGCCTACCCAGGCACCTGATCGCCTGGTTGTGCGTCTTT
>JBBQKJ010000101.1:0-4948 GCA_038326775.1 Candidatus Geothermincolia bacterium | reverse complement strand
GAACGCATGACCGATGCTGCTCAAGTGACCCTCGTTAAGCCACATCAAGTATCGTTCCATCTGGTCGGTGGGGTCGAAGCCCTCTTTTTCGATGAGGCTTTCGGCCAGGCAGAGAGCCATCGAGGTATCATCGGTCCACTGCCCGGGCTCCGTATCGAACGCGCCACCGCCTATCATGTCAACAACGGGCTCAAACGTCCCGGGAGGCTTGAACTGGACCGGTGATCCCAGGGCGTCTCCAGTCGCGAGCCCCAGGAGACAACCCCGGTACCTGTCTCTAACGTCCATACTACTAGGCCCTCTACTCTTATCTGACCTGATCCTCTCCGGCGTTCTCCCTGTCCTGGTCACAGTAAACCACCGCTTCCGGGTTGTGCCTGTAACGGCCATGAAGCTGAGCCGTTGAGGACATCGCCGCGCCGGCGCGCCCCTGCGTGAAATTCATCGAACGGTGTCGGTCGACACCCAGCTCGCCCGCCTGGGCGGTGCCGTCGAAGTTCGCTCCCAGGAAGTTGACCTGCCAGTCCTTCCCCTGGGCAGAACCTCGTCATCGCCGACTTCCTTCCATTCGGTAATCGGCATCGCGTCCCGCAGGATGTCGAACTGCATTCCGCTTTCATAAGCGTCAAATGCGGCGAGGGTGATGCGGTCGCCGGCCCCTTCCTTTGCCAGCTCCCTGACATACGTGTTGACCGATGAAACAGCCTCCACCCACTGGGGAGCCATCGAACCGGTGCGGTCCAGCAGGATGAAAATGTCCATTCTCTTCTGCTCATTACCCATTTCTTCTTCTCCCTGCCTCTTGCCCTGGTTCCAGGGGGTGGTCATCTCTATCGGCGCGGTCGCCAGCCTGCGCACTGAGCTCTTGCGTCAGGAAGGTCGTTCCCAGCTGCCAACATCAGCATACCCGCCGGCTATGACACGTTCTGGAGCCCTCCTCTGCCCTGAGTGTCAGGTGCACCGAGGAGGGGGCAACCCTCTTTCCCTCTTATGAAAGCTCCCCTGAAATGCCGCGATTGTCATATTGAAACCGGGAAAGCATTACGAGATGAAGAGAGCGGGTCGGCACCATCCGCCCCGCATTCATTCTACGCCAATCTGGCTCAGCAACGCGGCTTTACCGCCTCCACCTCCAGCCTGACCCCCTCCGCGTGGACGTTCCCATGCTCGTCGGGAGGGTTCTCCTCGACGAAAGCATCGGCAAACGCGTACACGAACTCCTCCCTGAGAGCATCCGGCACCCTCTGGGTGAACGGGAGCCAGGTCGTCCTTATCCACCCCGCGAGGCCCTCCCTCCCCTCCTGCACCATGTCCTTGTGGACCAGCTCCAGCCTGAGGGGCTCGAGCCCGGCCGCCTCCAGCCACACAAGGTACTCCTCCGGTCCGTAGAAGCCGTACGGCGTCGAAAACCCCGCGAAGTACTGCGCCCACTCCGGCTGCGACAGGATGCTCTTCAGGGCATCGACGATGCCCTCGAAGTTGCCCCTCCCGCCCATCTGGAACAATATCTTCCCACCCGGGACCAGGCTTCTCGCCACCCCGGCGAGAACCGGCCGGTGGTCCTTCACCCAGTGGAGCACCGCGTTCGAGAAAACCAGGTCGAACTCGCGATCGTAGTCGAGCTCCCGTGCATCGACGTGCTTCCATGAGACGTTCGGGTATTCGTCGGCCGGGAAGCGCTCCCTGGCGTGGCGTATCATCTCCTCGGAGCTGTCGATGCCCACCACCGAGCCTACCGGGACCATCGCCGCAATCTCCACCGACAGGAGCCCGTCCCCGCAGCCGATGTCGAGGACTCGCTCACCTGCTGAAAGGTCGAGCAAAGCGATGAGCTCGCGCCCCCACTTCTTCTGCTGGGAAGACGAGCGGCTGTAGCCCTCCGCGTCCCACTTGTATGCGGACATAGCTTTCTCCTTGATAGGGAAGCGCGTGCTGTCAGCGCCTGAGCGGGTAATGCGAACGCGGGGCCGCCCGCGAGCCTAGGACCTGATGACCCCCAGGACCTCGTCGCGCTTCTCCTCCATCAGCACGGGGGTCTTCGCCTCCAGGTTGAGCCTGATGAGCGGCTCGGTGTTGGATGGGCGAACGTTGAACCACCAGTCGTCGTACTCCACGGTCACGCCGTCCAGGTGGTCCACCTTGCCGTCGGAGTACCGTTCGGCGATCTCCGCAAGCTTCCCCGGGCTGTCCTTCACGTGGCTGTTTATCTCACCCGAGTCGTAGTACTTCTTGAACGGCTCCAGTATCGCCGAAAGCGGCTTGTCCTCGACACTGATTATCTCGAGTACTATCATCGCCGCGATTATCCCCGAGTCCGCGTTGTAGTTGTCCCTGAAGTAGTAATGGCCCGAGTGCTCCCCGGCGCATATCGCCCCTGTCTCGAGCATCGTCTGCTTGATGAAGGAGTGCCCGACGCGCTCCCTTATCGGCTCGCCGCCGTACTCCCTGATGGTCTCGGGGACCACCCAGCTGTTGATGACGTTGTAGATGACCTTCTGACCGGGGTCCTTGCCGAGTATCTGCTTCACCAGTATGGCGTTGGTGAGCGACCCGCTGAGGGGCTCCCCCAGCTCGTCCACAAGGAAGACCCTGTCGGCGTCGCCGTCGAACGCCATCCCCAGGTCGGCTCCCGCCTCGAGCACCCACCGCGAGAGCAGCTCGATGTTCTCCGGCTCGATGGGGCTCGGCTGGTGGTCGGGAAAGGATCCGTCCAGCTCGAAGCAGTGCGGGACCAACTCGCACGGAAGCCGGTCGAAGACGGGAGGCACTGTCATCCCGGCCATCCCGTTCCCGGCATCCACCACCACCTTGAGAGGCTTTATTGTCGAGACGTCGATAAAGCCGAGGACGTGGTCCACGTACCGGCCCAGCATGGACACCTCTGCAACCGAGCCCTTGCGCTCCGACGGCGGGAACTCGCCCGAGAGCACCATGTCGCGCATATCGGCAAGGCCGGTGTCGATGCTGATGGGCCGCGCAAGGCGCCTGCACATCTTGAGCCCGTTGTACTCCCTGGGGTTGTGGCTAGCGGTGAACATAACCCCCGGGAGGTCGAGGACCCCCGAGGCATAGTAGAGCATGTCGGTCGAGCAGAGCCCGATGTACACCACGTCCGCGCCCTGGTCGCTCGCCCCGTCGATGAACGCGGCGGAGAGCTGCGGCCCGGACAGGCGCATGTCCCTCCCCACCAGCACCTTCGGCTCTCCCAGGAACGCCACGAACGCCCGCCCGACCTTGTAGGCTATGTCCTCGTCTACCTGGTCCGGGTACGTCCCCCTGATGTCATACGCCTTGAATATCCCCGTGTCTATCTTCTCCATCTCAACTCCCCGTGCGCTTGTGTTTCATGACCCCGCAACAGTAATTCTCCCACAAAAAGGCCGGTCCCGCGCCGGTCCATGTCGTAACAACGTTCTCCGGACAAGCTCTCCCGCCAGGCGCAACGCCTTGAGAGGTATTTGTCTCCGCAGGGATGGCAGAGTGGACGATTGCGGCGGTCTTGAAAACTGTTGAGCACGCAGGTCGATCAGCCGGTCAGTTGCTTGAATCCAAGCTGCTTGACCGGTCATTGACCGCGGTGGGCTCCGGGGGTTCGAATCCCCCTCCCTCCGCCGGCGGCAATGGATTAAGGCAAATTTCTTTCAGCCCGTTTTAGCGCGGATGTGGCTTCTTTCTCCGTGCATGCCCGCGACTCGTATTCGACCAATCCCTTCTGGCTAAGTACTAATCCCATCTGACTTGCGTGTTTAGCAGCGGTTGACCCCAGAACGTGCTCCAGATAGTCGGAGGCCTGACCGTGGTCCTGTCCGATGTAATACTCGCCGCATTTCCTGATGGTCAAAGCGTTTGCCATGAGAATCACGGCGTGAACGCTATTGGATACCGCTACGTCCCAGAGCCCCTGTGTATAAGCCGCCTGCATTGCGGCGCGATACTGCTGCGCTTTGGAAGCGAACCGTCTGGAGTCAGCTTCTGTAACTCGGCGCGTCCTGTAGTTCTTGACCAACTCCTAGACCTCTTTTCCTGCAAGCAAGCGACCCTCCGACAGCACCTCTCTAACGAGCGGAAGTCCTTGTCGCTTTTTCCTCAGGCATTCATTGTAGCCGTAAGCAATGACATTAATGCCCACTCTATAGAGCACATAAGCTCTGTATTTATTATCGCTGAGCCTCTTTTCGATGTTCCTCTTCTTAACGCCCTCCTTCAGAACCAGGAGTATGTCCACATCGCTCTGTGGCGTATCTATACCCCTTGCGACGCTCCCGAAGAGGTATGCCGCATGGATCTCCTCCCTGATGCCAGCCAGCAGGCACTTCACTAGACCTTCCGGCAACCTTGACTCCTCTGCGAAAAGCGGCTCCAACATCTTGGAATAGATAGTTGATTCAGGGGGGATCTCATAGGTAGTGCTCGTGCCGACGGTTTTCCTTGTCAGAACGCTTAGATCAACCAGTGCGTTCAGCGACCTGAGACAGGACACGTGGCTCATGCCCAGCTCCCTCGCAATGCCCCTTCCGGTGATGACGGGAGAAGGGTATCGTGTCAGGTGCCTTAGAACCCGCACGTGGCTCTTGTTGCCGAGAATATCGTCCAGTGGATTATTGATGCGCATCTCAGATTCTCCTCTGTACCAATAGTGGAACACGTGTACCATGAACAATACAGTAGAAAGGAAAGCTTCGCAAACGCGTTACAAACAAAGCCAGATGATAATAGACGACACCAGATGTACCAGGTGACACGAAGCCATGGACTGGACAACACAGGACTGCACGAACTCAGTTAGAACTTGAAGACCATTGCATATTACGATTATTCCATCACCTCAGGAAGATAGCACATAGTGTGCTCGTCATATTCTCAGCGCAGGGCTGGGAGCCGCCGCGAGGGGATACCGAGACCCGTTACCGGCTACGGTGTTGGCATGGAGGACCTCGGAAGGCATGAA
>JBBQKJ010000100.1:0-5514 GCA_038326775.1 Candidatus Geothermincolia bacterium | reverse complement strand
CGCGGCGGTGGAAGATTCGGTATCCGATGTCGAGATGTCAATTCAGGAGGCGCGCCCCGGGGTGGACCCGGTCGCGTCGACCGAGATTCCCTTCACGGACGCGGCGGCTCGGGAGGGGCATGACTCCAGCGCGGCCCTGAGAGACGCCTCCAGGCTCTCGATGTGATCGCGCGGGTGCTGTCGGTACATGTCGGCGCGCGGGTCGCAGTGAAGGCCTTCCTCCCACCTGGGAAACCCCAGCGACGCCCGGGCCACCTCTTCCCCGGTGCGCGCGTTCACAACTATCGAGCGGACCGAGTCGGTGCCGAAATCAACCACTATCACATGCTCGTCCACGCCCGGCCCACCTCCATCCGAAAAACAGGCTCGGTCCATTATAGAACGGGCTATAATGGAGCCGTCCACTCTAAGGGGTGACTCGTGTTCTTCAACATCAGCAAGGATATCCTCGGCATCGGACCGCACGACGGGATCACGTACCAGGTCTCGAGCTTCGGGCGGCGCGGGGGCGCTCGCCCCGGTGTCGCGGGCGAGTTCCAGGAGAAGTGCGTTGACCTGGCCCCCGGCGAGGCACTGGAAGCGGCGGACCTCGAGGGCCCTGGAATGATAACCCGCGTCTGGGTCACCCAACCCGCGTTCCTTAACCGCGGGGCCCTGCGGGACGTCGTGGTGAAGATGTACTGGGACGGCGAGGAAGAGCCGTCCGTCCTGGCGCCGCTGGGCGACCTGTTCGGTGCCACGTTCGCCCGCCCGAAGCAGTACTCATCGGCGTACGTGTCTATGACGTCCGGCGCGTACCTGTGCTTCTTCCCGATGCCGTTCCGCGAGCGGGCGAGGGTGGTCTTCGAGAACCAGGGCCGCGGCAAGGTCAGGCTCTTCTTCTACCAGGTCACTTACGTGAAGCTCGCCGGTGAGCCGGCGGCCGACATCCCTTACTTCCACTGCGGCTGGCGGCGCGAGAACCTGGGCCGGGGCGACCCGCCGTTCACGGTGCTGGAGGCGCGGGGGCTCGGGTTTTTCATGGGCTGCCACATGGACATGCAGGGAGCGGGTTTCCCCTGGAGGCTCAACCCGCTGCGCTGGCAGATGCCGGAAGGTTTCGGCATGGGCATGCTCGAGGGTTGGGAGCGCATCTGGATCGACGGGGCGCCCGAGGCCGAGCCCAACGTGCACGGGACCGGGGGCGAGGATTACTTCAACGGCGCCTGGTACTTCACGAAGGTGCCTTCCACGTGGCCCACCCACGGGGTGACCATGCGCAGCTACCTGACGCGGCGGGTCTCCTGCTACCGTTTCCACGCCGAGATGCCGGTCGCGTTCAAGGAAAACATCAAGGTCGCAATCGACCACGGGCTTAACAACGTTCTGCCGGCGCGCAACGACGCCACAGCCTACTGGTACCAGTCCGAGCCGCACGCCCCGATGGGAGAGATGCCCCCGCCCGCGGACAGGAGCCCGGGCGGGACTATGCGCGCTCGTCTAATCATGTCGGTTCCGCTGCTGTACGCCGGCGCAGCGCTCACCATCGCCCGCACTCTCCGAGCCCGCCGCCGCGGGCCGCGGGGTGCCGGCTTTTAGTCCTCGATGCGAGAGGTCGAATGTGGGGCGCGAGTTGGGCCGGAGACAGTAGGAACGTAAGCGGTTGACAATCGAGATACCACGGTGCGAGGAGTGCGGCCTGCCATCGTACATCAGCAGTGAGCGCTACTGGCTGAGCGGCGGTTCCATCGCGCAGAGCAGGCGCCGCGAGCATCAGCGGGGGGGAAGGTAGCCCTGTTCCAGCTTCACCATCAGCAGGCCCTTGCTCGGGCCGACGGGCATCCGTAAGGTCCGGAAGCGGAAACCGCGCTCCGAAAAGACCCGCCAGCCACAGAGCCGGCCGCCCGCTCCTGTGTCACCCTTCTGGTCATTTTTTTGCGGCTCCGAAGCTGCCCCCGAATAAGTTGGTCCCCCAATCGGGTTAAGAAAAGAGTGCGCACCTGCCGATATACCTTTTAGAAAGTACCGGGAGGACGGATGGAGAAGCCAAGGATACTAGTGGTCGAGGACGAGCGGGATGTCTCTAAGGTCATCTCGATAAACCTCAAGATCGAGGGCATGGAAGTCATCGTCGCCTACGACGGCCCGAGCGCGCTGGAGAAGATCAAGGAGTCCAAATACGACTGCGTGGTCCTCGACGTGATGCTCCCCCGGATCAGCGGTTGGGATATCCTCAAGTTCATAAAGGCCAACCCCGCGACCGCGGACACCCCGGTGGTCATGGTCACCGCACAGGTAGCCGAGAAGGACCAGCTGCGCGGCCTTGGGGCGGGAGCGGTCAAGTACATGACCAAGCCGTTCAGCCCGGTGACCCTCACCGAGACTATAAAGAGCGTCCTCAAACCCCAGACGCAGGAAACGGTGGCGCGCGAGCGGCGCGAGACCATCGAGCGGCTGCAGCTCTCCACCATGTACAAGATATCCGACATCCTGATATCGGCGCCGGTCCTGGACGACCTCCTCGAGGGCGTGGCCGACAAGCTTGTTGCGCTCTTCGACCTGCCCTCCTGCGCGTTGATACTCACGGATGTGGAGGAGCCCGAGGTCTACACCTTCAAACAGGGCAACGGGCACCTGGGCAAGGGCAAGACGGTGAGTCGCAGCTCGATCTCGCGCGACATGGTGTGGCTGCTCAAACAGGCTTTCGCCGCCAAGCGGAGGCCGCTCCGGGCGGGCGAGCTCGAGGGCTTCGACCTCGGCCTCGTCTTCCCCGGCTCGCTGGCCGCGGAGGACGGCTACATCCTTCCGCTCTTCGAGCGCAACACTTTTCTGGGCTCCATCGTGATAGCCGGCAAGGCGGACGTGACCATCAGCCAGGACGAGCAGGACCTTCTGGCCACCATCGCCAACCAGGTCGCCGCGGCGGTGGCCCGGGCGCGCCTGCACGACAACCTGAAGGAAGACGAGGTCGTGCACCGGCGCCTCCTCCACCAGACCATCACCGCGCAGGAGTCCGAGCGCAGGCGCCTTGCCGCGGAGATCCACGACAGCGTGGTGCAGTCACTGGTCGGCATATCCTACCGACTCCAGGCTATCGAGAAGAAGATCGGTCCCCAGACCGACGGAGAGCTCATGGCCGACCTCAAGATGCTGGGTCAGCAGCTCAACACCAATATCAAGGAGCTGCGCGACCTGCTGCTGGGCCTGCGCCCGCCGATGCTCGACGACATGGGCCTCTACGCGGCGCTGGAGACGCACCTGAAGAACTTCGGGCTCTCCAACAGCATCCAGGCCATCCTGCGGATGCCGGAGGACCGGCCGGTGATTTCCCGCGACGCTCAGATCAACCTCTTCCGCATCATCCAGGAGGCGCTTAACAACATCGAGAAACACGCGAAAGCGTCCCACGTGACCATCGAGATAGAGACGACGCCGCAGAAGCTCCGCGTGAGCGTCCGCGACGACGGCAAGGGGTTCTCCACGCAAAAGGCGCGGGGCAAGACCAGGAACCTCGGTATCGCCAGCATGCGCGAGCGCACTGAGCTGCTTGGCGGAAACCTGAAGATAAAATCGGAACCCGGGCGCGGGACCAATATCACTTGCGACGTGCCCTTGAGACCCATACTGGAGGGAGCATCATGTCCGCGATAAAAGTGCTTATCGTTGACGACCACAACCTGGTCCGGGAAGGCCTGAAAGCGGTCTTCGAGCAAGGGGACGAGGTTGAGATCGTCGGAGAAGCGGGGTCCGGCGAAGAGGCGTTGGAGATGGTGGGCGAGGTCGAGCCCGAAGTTATTCTCATGGACATCAGCATGCCCGGGATGAACGGCATCCAGGCAACCAAGCTGATTCGTGAGAGATATCCTGGCTCCAAGATAGTTATGCTAACCATGCTTGACCAGGAGGGTTACGTGTACGAGGCGGTGAAGGCGGGAGCTACCGGCTACATGCTGAAGAACACCTCATCGGACGACCTTGTGCACGCGATCCAGACCGTTAACGATGGCAAGGCCCTGCTCCACCCTGACGCTACGGCGCAACTCCTGAAGGAGTTCGTGTCACTGGCCGACAACAAGGCCAAGGACTACGGGCTCTCCGGGCGAGAGATGGAGGTTCTGGAGCAGCTGTCCCTGGGCAACACGAACAAAGAGATCGCGAAGACCCTCTGGATAAGCGAGCAGACCGTGAAGACGCACGTGTCGCACATCTTCGACAAGCTTGGCACCTCGGACCGCACCGAGACGGTCGCAACAGCATTGAGGAACGGCCTCGTAACGTAACGCAGATCAGGGTCAGGTCACTTTTGTTAGTGCAGAAAAGCGACCTGACCCCGATCTTGCGTTACGGGGCGAGCTGGAGCACCGGCTCGACCGGCGTCCCGTCGCTCCAGGCGCCCATGTCGAAGGTCAGCGCCGTCTTGCCCTCCAGCACCCCGTCGAAAGCCGCCCAGTAGTATCGGTAGTCAGTCGCGTCAACCTCCGCGTCCCCGCCGACGAAGCGCATGAGCAGCGGGGGTATCCACCCGGAACTGCACATCACCGCGTTGTGGTCGGCTGCCAGCCGGGGGTCGCCGTAGTTGTCGGTCTGCAGGCAGTGGAGCGCCCGCGACGGTGCCACCGTGAGCACGTTGTACATGTCGGTGGCCTGCTGGGCCCCCGAGATGTTGTCCTCGTCGCCCGTCAATATCGTCACCGGGACATCGACCTTCGCGGCGTAACCCCGCCAATCGACCGGGGTTATCTTCACGAACTGCTTCAGGAAGTCGGGCATTCCCTGCATCGAGTCGGTTGCGAGGTTGCATGATACTATCGCCCTGGCCCTGGGGCCTCCGGCGCCGTTCCAGCAAACCGAGAACAGACCTCCAAGCGAGTGCCCGAAGACGAACATCTTCGAGGTGTCGGCCCTCCTGCCCGCAATCGCGAGCCCTTTCCTGGCGTTGTCAATCGCCCGCTGTAGCATCACGTTCTGGTCCATGTCTGTCAGGATGGCGAACGGGTTGCCCGGGTTCATGGTGGGATAGATGACTATGTAGCCCTGGTCTGTCAGGTGCTTGATAGCGTCGAGATAGATCTGCGGCGCGACCTGGAGGAAGCCGTGCAAGAAGAAGACCACCGGCGCCCTGCGGCCGTACTTAAGCCGGTTGGGGACAAACACGTTCACTGCAGTCCCGTCCCAGTACCACCCGGACTTTATCCTCTGGTAACCGTCGCAAATGTACTTCTGCGTGGACCCGTAGCCCCGCGCCGGCCGGCCCGGGGGCGTGGGTCTTGCCTGGGCGAACGCTTGAGAGCCGGGCACGGCGCTCATGACCAGGGCGGCCAGCAGGATGTTGACGACCCTTTTACTCATCACGTCTACCCCCTTCGTGGACGGCAGGTTCTCTCCAAAGGTCATGCTATACCCATGCCCACAACATTTGAAGCATCCCGGATTCATCCTGGGGTGGGGGGGCCCGCACAGTAAAAAATTTAAGGGTGAGGGGCCCCCCCGGGAGAAAAATGGTGAGAGTGGTTTTTTTTGGGGGGGGGGGGTTGG
>JBBQKJ010000099.1:0-5557 GCA_038326775.1 Candidatus Geothermincolia bacterium | reverse complement strand
CCTCTCCATTTAAACCCCTCTACTTTTTTTTTTATTTCGGGGGACTGCATACTTATCTTAATTAATTTTATTGGTGCCTGACCCCAGCATGAATTGCCGATAATGGAGTAGGATGTTTCTGGGTGGGACCGCGCTGGAAGGACAAAGTGATGCGTAGGACAACCACGGCCGCGTTAGCCGTGGCGATAGCGATTATCTTCGCGATAGGGGCATTCAGGCCCTCCTGCCCCCAGGCCGCAGCCGCCCGTTCGGCCGCCACGGCCCGGGGCATGGGCATGAATCTCAGCAGGCCCGACGCATCCCGCAAGTTTGATTCAGGCAGCGTCGGAGCGGGCCTCCCCATGGCCGCTTCTGTCGACCTGTCCGCCGACGTGCCTCCCATCAGCGACCAGGGCACCCACGCGAGCTGTGTTGGCTTCGCGACGGGGTACTACGGCAAGACGTGGTGGGAAAAGCAGGAGCACCCAGCCTGGGACATCACGGACAACCGCTACCAGACCAGCCCCGCGTTCATCTACAACAAGATCAACGGCGGTGAGGATGACGGGGCGTCGATATACGACGCTTTTCAGCTCATGGAGAACACCGGCGCCTGCGACTGGAGCGAGTTCCCGTACGACGGCAATTACGTCAAGCAGCCTGACTCGACCGACACCGAGGCGGCCAGGCAGTACAAGATCTCTTCCAGCTGGGGCTACTTCTTTTCCCAACCGGCATGGGCGCCGCCCACAGGGTACGCCCCCGCGAATGATATCTCGCAGATCAAGGCCAGGCTCAACGCGGGTAAGCCCGTGGTGCTGGGCATCCCGATCTACGACGATTTCCCCGATTATGGCGGGAACCCCGACTCGAGCTTTTACTCCTCCGCCGACTACTACTCCTCCGGCGACTTCAAAGGTGGTCACGCCGTCTTCATCGTGGGATATGACGACAGCGCGGGAGGAGGTCTCGGCGGCTTCAAGGCGATCAACTCCTGGGGCCCCACCTGGAACGGCAACGGCCAGGTGTTTTTAAGCTACAAGTTCGTCAAGAAGTGGGTGCCCGAGGCATGGTACTTCGACGACCTGGACAGCAGCCCGACCGTGGCATCCATGAGCCCGGCGAATGGCGGCCCTGACGCCCTGGTCACTATCAGCGGCAGCAACTTCGGCGCGAACAGACGCTCCGCGAGAGTCGGTTTTCAGGGCGGAGTGAACGGCTCGGTCGTGTCCTGGAGCAACGCGCAGGTCAAGGTCCGCGTGCCCGACGATGCCAGTGACGGGAACGTATATCTATACGATTGGAACGGCGAAAAGTCCAACGGCAAGCTGTTTAGCGCCAGCTCCACGCCCGGCGCGAGCTGGCTGTTCGCCGAGGGCGCGACCTGGCCCGGGTTCGACGAGTGGGTCCTGCTGCAGAACCCCAACGACAGCCCGTCCTCGGTGACCGTCACCTTCATGACGCCCGAAGGGCGGGTCCCGGGGCCGGACATCACGGTCCCCGCGCAGAGCCGCGTCTCCGTGCACGTGAACGACTACGTCCCAAACCGTGATGTGGCTACCGCGGTCTACGTGACCGGCGGCCCGGAGGTCTGCGCCGAAAGGGCCGTGTACGTGAACGCCCAGGACGGCAAGTGGGGCTCTCACGACTCCATCGGCGCCCGGAACGCCTCGGAGACCTGGTATATGGCCGAGGGCGCGACCTGGCCCGGTTACGAGGAGTGGGTGCTGGTGCTCAACCCTAACGAGGAGCCGGTGCAGGCCGGCTTGACCTTCCAGACCCCGGCAGGGCAGGTCGCCGGGCCAAAGCGCACGCTGGAGCCGTTCACCAGGTGGAGCGTGCGGGTGAACGACTACATCCCCGCGGGCGATGTCTCCACTGAGGTCCGCTCCCTCACTTCCGGCAGGGGAGTTGTGGCAGAGCGCTCGATGTACGTCCGCACCGCGGACGGCAAGGTCGATTGCCATAACTCCATCGGGGCGACGGAGCCCTCGCAGGGGTGGGGCATGGCCGAGGGTGCGACCTGGCCGGGCTACGAGGAATGGGTCCTGGTACAGAACCCCACCCGTACCGCCGCGGGCGTCAATTTCTTTTTCCTTACCCCGGAGGGCGTCAAGCAGGGCCCGGTGATGTCCGTGGCCCCGGGCCGGCGAGTCTCGGTGCGCGTCAACGACTATCTGCCCGGCTCCGACGTCTCGACAATGGTGCTGACCGACCGGGATGACCAGGCTGTCGTGGTCGAGCGGGCGATGTATATCCGGGCGGCCGGGGGGAAACTCGGCTCGCACAACTCCGTGGGCAGCATATACGGGAGCACAGGTTGGTACCTGCCGGAGGGATGCACCTCACCGGGTTTTGACGAATGGGTGCTGGTCATGAACCCCGAAAAGGAAGAGTCCGCCGGGGTTCGGCTCACGTTCATGACGCCGGGCGGGCTGGTGAACGGGCCGTACGCGACTGTTCCTCCCGCTTCGCGCAAGACTTTCCACGTGAACGAATACGTGACCGGCGACGTTTCCACGATGGTGGAGAGCGACGGTTACGTAGTCTGTGAGAGGTCGATGTACGTACGCACGGGTGACGGCAAGGCGGGCGCCACCTGCTCGCTGGGGCTGCTGGCTTCCTACATCCAGGCCGGTGGGAGCGCGGGCGGGTCGGGCGGAGGCATGTCCGCGCCGATGACGGTGAAGCAGGTCTCGCGGCTGAGGTCGCAGTACCTGTCGAGGTGAGCCTGAAGAACGTCTTACACCACCGCTCAAGTGCGTGGACGAAAAACATTCCAAGCCCTCGCGAAATAGGGTAGAATCACTTCCCGCCGAAGTAAGTCAGAAATGCGCAGGCGTTTTGTTCCGTGAAACCCCGAAAGCGAGATGAGCGTGGCCAAGGTCAATTGCGACGCCTGCGGGCGTGAGTTCAGCAAGGTCTACGACGACATGACACCGCACCTCTGCAGGTCCTGCCAGAGCCTGGGCAAGGACGCCTGCGCCGAGTGTGGGGGCTGGTGCTGCGAACGTCCTAACGAGGAGGGGCGCATCGCCCTGCTGGACGACGAGAAAGAGCGCTTCGGCTTCAAGCGCGACTGGATGTGGGCCGAGCCGTGCCGATGGCGCGACACGGAGTCGGGCCACTGCATGCTCAGGGTTCGATTCCAGCCCACCGTGTGCCGTGAGTACGTCTGCGATGACATGGTGAAAGAAGCGCGGGAGAAGCTCTCCGCGCGGCGGAGCGGCTGATAGCCGGCCGGGACGCGCCAGCAGTACAACCAGGCGGGTGATTCGCCGATTGCGTTATCATGCGCTCGAGTTCGTGTTTCAGGGAAAGCAGTGCAACCTAAAGGGGATGGATAAACCCGCGGCGACGGACTATAATGTGCACGATGCAAGCGGAAGTGATTCTGGAAGGAAAGGCAAATATGCAGAACGAACTCGGACCCAAGCGCGTGCTCGTAGTCGATGACGACCGTGACTTCGTGCAGGCACTCGAGGTGTACCTGAAATATGAGGGCTACGAGGTCACATGCGCTTACGGTGGCATTGGCGCGCTGGAAGAGCTGCGAATCACCAACCCGAGCGCGGTAATCCTTGACGTGATGATGCCCGACATCGACGGGCGGAAGATAGTGCGCTACATGAGGGAAAAGCTGAAAGACTACGACACGCCGGTCATAGTCCTCTCCGCGCTGAGCGACCAGAGCTCGCGAATGGACCTGTTGATGGAGGGGGCGAACGAGTTCCTGACCAAGCCGTGCGACCCGAAGCGTATTTCGGCGATCGTCGAGCACTTCACTTCTGCTGAGTCCGGGTCGTCTTTCCTCGACGCGCACGTGTATTAATAAACAGGACATCAGCTTTGTAGGCAGGATAAGGTTGAGGCCTCGTGTGTTAAGAGCGCGAGGCCTCTCCCGTTTCAGAGCGCAGGATAATGCAGACGCCCGTCCGTTGATTGGCCCGGTGCGAGGGTGTAGAATAAATGTGAAATTGGGTCGACATTGCGGTTGGCGAAGATTTCGGGGTGTGGTTGATGGGTGAAGAAGAAGTTTCGAAGCGCGTGCTCGTTGTGGACGATGACAGCGACTTCGTCAGGATCCTGGAGCTCTACCTCAAGCTTTCGGGATTGGACGTATCCTGTGCTTTCTGCGGCATGGGAGCGTTGGAAGAGATGCGGATAACCTCTCCTTCGGCGGTGATACTCGACATGGCGATGCCGGACATCGACGGCGTTGAGGTCTGCCGGTTTATCAGGGAGAAGATGGGCGACAGCAAGACAGCGGTCATAGCGTTGACCGCTTTGAGCGACTCCAAGGCCCGTAGAGAGATGCTCCAGGCGGGCGCCGACGAGTTCTTCACAAAGCCGTGCGACTTCGAGCTCATATTCAAGGCAGTGGAGCAGCACACTTCTTGATCCCGGCAGCGGTGACGGGTCCTCAAGCACTCTCACAATGCTCCTTTCACGTTATACTCTCTACACGTCCCGGCTGCCGTGAAGAGGTCGGGGAGGCCCGCTTAAACGGGGGAGCCCTATGGCGCTAGCGGTCGGCGTGCTGCTCGCATTGGCTGGCACTATCCTGATCAACTACAGCAACTTCCTCATTAAGAGGGAGCTTGACTCCCTGCCCCGAATCGGCTCCGAGTCAACCAAAAGCACCATCCGGGCGTTCCTTAACTGCCGGCCGTGGCTCAAAGCGCAGGGCCTCCAGATAACGGGTGCCTGGAGCCACAACATCGCGGTCGGCCTCGCGCCCCTGTCCGTGGTCCAGCCAATAAACGCCGCCGGGATCTGCCTGCTGGTGATCCTCGCTGTCACAAGGCTGAAGGAGAAGGCATCGCTGGTGGACTGGATCGGAATAATCTTCGTTGTCGCCGGGGTGCTCATGCTCGGATTTACTCTGGTGCAGACGACCGAGAAAACCTTATCGTACCGGCCGGTAATACTCTGGCTTTTCATCATACTAATGCTGGGCGTTTCGATAACAAGCCTGTTCGTCGCGTTCACCCGCAAGGACGACCGCACATCTTCGTTCGTCGGTATCGGCGTCGGCATGCTGGTGGGCTTGACCGCGATATTTACCAAGATGGCCTGGACGGACGTCGGAAACCGGTGGGGAGAGTACAGGGTGGCCGGTTTTGTCTTCTCCTCTTACTTCTGGATGGCCATCGTCCTGACCCTGATAGCGATGGTCCTCTTCCAGACCGCGCTCCAGAGGGGATCGGCCATCGTGGTGGTACCGCTGGTGACCGGCTTCAGCAACCTGATACCGATAATCGTCGGCCTGGTAGCCTTCCGTGAGCCTTTTCCGACCAGCCGGGTCATGGTCATCATGCGCATGAGCTCCATATTCCTCATCATCGGCGGAGCGATCCTGCTCTCGGTGAGGAGAGAAGGTGGAGCCTCCAAGAAAGTTTACAAAGGCCAGGCCTCTTCCGCCGCGTAATTCATGTTGGGGTCAGGCACCATTACATTAAATAATGTCATGGTGCCTGTCCCCCGCAAGTATGGAACCCCGCCAGTATTTACGCATACCAGGTGCTACAAGCGGGCCTTGGGGACCGGAAAGGAACAGCGGGCGCCCCCGAGACGC
>JBBQKJ010000098.1:0-6169 GCA_038326775.1 Candidatus Geothermincolia bacterium | reverse complement strand
TCCCGGGGGCGCCCCGCGTCGTCTATCCCCATAACTCGGTGCTCAACGTCAATCCTTACTGCGGGGGGTTCATCTGGGGTCCCGCCACCTTTAATTTATTACTGGTCATGGGCCCTGACCCCATGATGAACCGGCGATCATCTTCTCGACGTAGCCGGCGGGAGCCGGCGGGACGAAGACGCAGATGAGCTCGAGCGGCTCGGCGCTATCGTTCAGCGTCCTGTGCTCGGCGCCCGGCGGCGCGTACAACGCCGCCCCCGGCTTCAGCTCGTATTCATCACCGGCGAGCCACGCCCGCCCGCGCCCTGAAGCGACCACCATCAGCTCTCCCGAATCCTCGTGCGCGTGGACATCCGTGCAACCCCCTCCGGGGGCCAGCGTCGAGAAAAGCAGGGTGAACCCATCGACATCGGGGTGGGTCTCGGGTGACATCACGACCTTGAGTTCGCGCTCGAACGGCTTTGGAACGCTAGCTGCCGGCAGCTGGTCTGCGTCTACGTACGGCATAGCCGCCTCCTCTAACAGTAATCGAGCTCAATATCCATGAGGTCGCAGAGCATCTCCAGGCGCCCCATGTCGCGCGCCGGGTTCTCCGTGGGAAGGAAAGTGAAGTGGTTGCCCACCGCGCCGCGCGCCAGGAACGCCTCGGGGGCGTCGAGCTTCACCTTCAGGCACAGCCTTCCCGGGATCGTGGTGCTGTCGGAGCCCAGGAACGCGCCGGTCGACACGACCATGCTGTCGAGCCACCGCCCCTTGAGGCGCGCCACTATCGCGCCCGCCTTCTCTATCTTCGGGAAGCACACCCCCAACACACCGACCTTGTAGAGGCTCATCAAGGTGCCCGCCTCGATTGAAACGCTCTCCGGCCCCGGAGCCAGCCCGGCCGGCCCTCCGCACGTGCCGGCGAGAAGCACGCCCTTGTCCACCATCCACGGGTCCGCCATGCACGGGACGGTGCCCAGCAGGTGGCGGAACATCATCTGCTGCGCGGTCTGGACCACGTCGCTCTCGCAGCCGACCACCACCGAGCCCAGCGCGTGCCCCTTGAGGCAGCCGCTCGCCCCGCAGCAGCCCAGCACCCCTGTGTAGCCTTCGGGGTCGGGCCCGCCGTAGCAGTTCATGGCGACACCGGTCAGCCCGAACCTCTCCTGCAGGCGCTCAAGCGCTAACGACACGCGAGCCGACCTCCTTATCACCTCTAGCGACGCATCGTCATCGGGGAGCTTCATGCCGGCGCCTGCGAGCCTTCGCACCAGCCCGTTGGCCGCCGCGTTGCCCACCGTGTCGAGCTCCCGCACCAGGAGCGAGATGTCGAGCTCGGTGTAGGCAGGCCCGAGACGGCTTGTCAGGGTATCGGGATGCCAGTTGCTCGCCGGCATCACCTCGCAGTAGGAGCCGCCGACGAGGCCTATCTTCTCGCGCCGCATCGCGAAGACGGTGTGGGCCGCCCGCGCGAACCGCTCCAGGCGCTCGAGCGCAGCCGGGTCCTCCGGGTCGCCCCAGACGGCCGCGACGCTCAGGGCCGGGTTTTCGTCGGCCTCGTCTTGCAGGTAGCCGAGCCCCGAGCCGGCGGAGGCCATGCTCCACCACTCGGTCTCTGGGAAGTACCAGACAGCCACCGGCCCGCGGAACGCCCCGATAGCCGCGGTCTGCCTCGCGCTGGTCCCGGTGAAAGTGATGCCCAGGAACCCGGCGTGCTGACCCGCGCACGACCGCGCGTTCGCGGCTATCGCGTCGGAGTCGATGTCGGGCCCGAACTCGGTGAGCTCGAACCCCAGGGAGCGAATTGTCTTGCGCACCCTGCCCACGAAACCGCGCAGGCCCGGGACGCTCTTGAGCTTCTCCGCGTCCAGGATGTACTGGACCGCCAGCTTCGGCTTCGACGAGACAACGGGGAGCTTTGCCATCTGCCGCCTTCCTTGTGTCCGGTTTGTCTAATAGAGCTTTTCCTCGCCGCGCGCCTTCTCGTAGGCGGCGCGCCGGTCCTTCAGGTACGCGGGCACCGGCACGTCCCACCAGCCAAGGGCGGGGCTCCCGGAGTGCGGGTAGTCCCGGTGCACGACCACCTCCACGAGCGCGGGCTTCCTCGCCGCAAGCGCCTTCTTCACCGCGGGGCCAATCCCTGCGCGGGTGTTGACCTTCTGGGCGTGCAGGCCGAACGCCTTCGCCGCGGCGGCGATGTCGGGCGAATAGATCTTTCCGTCCGGGGTGGTGAAGTCCACCGCGACACCGCGCTTTTTCCCGTAGGCGTCCATCTGAAGGTCCTTGATGGCCAGCCACCCCTGGTTGTTCGCGACAACGATGACCACCGGTGTCCCCAACTGGACCGCCGTCGCCATCTCCTGCATGGTCATCAGGAAATCGCCGTCGCCCGTGAGCCCGACCACCTGCCTGTCAGGTTTGGCCAGCTTGACCCCGATGGCCGCCGGAAGGGTGAACCCCATCGTCGAAAACCCGCCCGTGGTTATGCAGGTGCCGGGCACGTAAAACGGGAACTCCTGCATCGCCTGCGCCTGGGTGTTGCCCGACGAGGTGACGAGGTACGCGTCGCGCTTCATCGCGCCGCGCAGCTCGCCCAGCAGCTGTGAGATGGTCGGCAGCTTCGTCTTCACGGACTGCTGCTTTTCCACCTGGCGCGCCCACTTCTTCTGCTCGCGGGCGAGCTCGCGCAGGAACGCCGGGTTCTGAATATCTCTCCTGGCCGCGATGCCTTCGAGCTCCGATGTCAGGGCGTCGAGCACCGATGCCGCGTCCCCGACGATACCGACCTCTACAGGGTAGTTCTTGCCTATCTCGTAGGGGTCTATGTCCACGTGGACGAGCTTAGTAGGTGGGATGCTGAACGCCACCCCCGGCCGGAAAGAGCATGCCGTCTCGTCGGCGAACCGGCAGCCTACCGCCAGCAGCACGTCGGCGGTCGAGGTCATGCGAAGGCCGACCGTGGTGCCTTTCGAGCCGGTGTGCCAGGCGTAGAGCGGGTGGTCCTCGGGGAAACAACTCTTGCCCGCCATAGTGGTTACGACGGCCGCGCCCTTCAGCTCGGCCAACCGGCGCAGAGCTTCCTCCGCCCCGGCCGCCGCAACGCCGCCGCCCGCCAGGATGACCGGCCGCTTCGCCCCGGCAAGGAGCTTTGCCGCGCGCGCGATCTCGTCAGGGTCTCCCATCACCTTCCCCGTGGGCGCCGAACCCGCGGGCTTCGGTATGCTCACGTCGGCCGTGGCGCTCTGCACGTCCATCGGCAGCACCACGTTCACCGGCCCGCGCCGCCCGGTCATCATCACGTTGAAGGCGCGCTTCATGATGGACGTGACCTGCTCCACTGTATCCACCCGCATCGAGCGCTTGACCACCGGCTCCAGCACGCGCTCGAAGCTATCGTCGCGCGTGCGCTCTATCTCCTGGAGGAGGCCTTTGCCGCGCATGTGAGTATGGGCCGAGCCCGTGATGACGAGAACGGGGGTCGAATCTACGAACGCGGTCGCCGCGCCGATGGCGGTGTTGATGGCGCCCGGCCCGATGCTGGTGAAGACGGCAAGCGGCCTGCGCGAGGCACGGTAGTAGCCGTCGGCCATGTGCACTCCGCTCATCTCCTGCATAACCTGGATGACCCGGATACGATCCTCGCGCCCCAGAAAAGCATCGGCGAGCCCCAGGCACCCGTGACCCGGTATCCCCATCGCGTAAGGCACCCCGTGCGCGATGAGCGACTCGACAACTATCTCCCCTCCGGTAAGCCTCATTGCGAACCTCCCGGTCGGTGCATCCTGGGCGTAAACTAAGAATCAGACCTCAATACGCGTTCTTTCCGTCGGGCTCAGCCCGCGGGCATGACCGTCGCCAGCCAGTCAAACATCCGCTGGTCGTAAAGGCTCCGGGCCTTGGGCTCGCAGTGCCAGCTGGCGCCCTCCGCCGCGGTGAAACGCGCGATGGTCTTGGGGCACTCCAGGGCGTCATACACCTCCCGGGGTTGGCCCGGCCAGAACTGCTCGTCGTCAGGGTCGGCGATGAACATGGGGCATTCGACCTGCTTGATGACGTCGCGCGCATTGAACTTCAAGGCCGATTTCAACCACTCCGAGTAGATCTTAGTGCCGTAAGGCTTCATCCGCCACTCGAGCTCCTGGCGCTTGCGGGCTCCCTGCTGCTTCATGACCATCTCCATGAAGTCGTTGAAATCCTTTTCCTTCCCCTCATCCAGCAGCTGTAGCATCTCCTTGGGGAACTTGGACTTCATCACGGTAGATACATCCATCACTCCCGGGTCGGCGATACCGGCCGCGATTCGCTTCTCGAAGGCGAGCGCTCGGAGGACCCAGTATCCGCCCTGGCTGATGCCGGAGAGCGCGATGCGCTTCGCGTCGACCTCGCCGCGCCCCAGCAGGTAATCGACCACCGGCGTAATGACCTTCTCCCAGTCGTAACGGAACCCGACGTCGTGGAGCCACAACATCGAGTTCTGACCCGGCCCGTCGAAGACGAGGGCGGCATACCCCCGCTCCAGCGCCCCGGCAACGCCGGAGCCCCACATGGCGCATGTCGGCCCGTCGCTGCCGTTGTTGAAGATGATGGTTGGCCACGGGCCGCCCGACTCGTCGGGCTTGAAGAGGTACCCGGGCATTGGAGTCTTCTCGTAAGGGATTTTCACCTTTTCGGCCGGCGGGTCCAGCAGCGAACAGAACTCGTCGAAGCACTTCAAGTGGCGCTTCCAGGTGGGGACGCCCCGCGAGGGGTCGTCGGTGCCGTCTATCATGCTTATGGAGGCCCCGTAGTAGCTTGCCGCCCGCAGGTAGGCGCGGCGCGCGCTCACGCGGTTGCCCGCGGCAGCCGACTGCCTGGCGTACTTCTGGACCCGCTCGGCGGTTACCAGCCACTCCTGGTACCAGCTCTCGCAGTCGCCTTCCTTCAGGCGCACAGCCGTGGCCAGCACCTCTCCCGCGTCCGCCGACCCGTAGTAACAGCCTCCGAGGACGCACTGTATCTCGAAGTCCATCTGCTCATCATCTAGGAAAAACTGCTTCCTGGTCGAGCCGCTCATAGTCATCCCCCTTGCGCCGGGTTATATCATCTCAGTACAGTGCGCTTTCTCGAAGTTGAAGAACGCTGCCGTTGGAGGCACCGACCAGCATTACTGCCAGGACGGCCAATCCAGCGAGTGCCAGCACCAGCGGGACCGCCGCTATTAAGAACAAGGTCCTGCAACTCATCGCGGTCGATGCGCCGGCGCCTGCCGAATGGCTCTCATCGTCCATTTCCCGCCTCCGGTAGCCATACTGCCGTCCACAACAATCGTATCAGAACAGCCCGCCTCTATACGATGATATAAAATATGAACCGGAGGGATGGCAGAGTGGACGATTGCGACGGTCTTGAAAACCGTTGAGCCGCAAGGCTCCGGGGGTTCGAATCCCCCTCCCTCCGCCAGCGTATGGCTTGTTTAAGCCATTTCTTAGGGTTCCGGCAGGTATTGGTCTTGGCTTGGATTCCGGGTTTGCCAAACAATTGCCAACTGCCTGATATGAAGGATATCGGGGGCGCCGTGCAAAGGTGCGCCGTCCTAGCCGGTGAAAGTCCGGCCCGGGGAATAGTCGATTCACCCCGGTAGCTACCTGGACGGTGGGAAGGGTGACCGACCCGTCGAAGCTCCAGGGACAATTGTCCTCTTAAGGAGGGCTTGCAAGTGTGCAGGCCGTAACGCGAGTGAAGTCCGAGAAGGCCTCGAAAATCACGATGCGAGCGCCGAGCCTCCCCGATATGGGCGAAGGCTGACAGGGCCGGTCGGATAAACCGACAGATGAAGACCGGACCGCTCGCCGGGGTAATGGGCATGGCATGTACACACAGGGCGACGCGCAACACGGGAGACCTGCAGGGGTGCCCGGAATCCCCCGGGCAACGGACACGATAAGGGGCCCGGCCACTGCAGGAGTCGGAGGGGCTCATAGTACTGTTGAAACCGGGTAATGCCGGTGGAGGGAAGGGGCCCTGGTTCGGGTACGCTTCACGAGTGAGCAAAGGGAGGAAGGGAGATTGGAGTTCGCCTACCGGCTAGCCCGCTCAAACGGCGGGGCACCGGGGGTGGATGGACAGACCTTTTCGGACATCGAGGAGCACGGGGTAGAGGGGTGGCTCCACGAGCTAGCCGAGGAGGTGAGGACGGAACAGTACTGCC
>JBBQKJ010000097.1:0-6173 GCA_038326775.1 Candidatus Geothermincolia bacterium | reverse complement strand
TTTGGTATTACCCACCTTGATCTATAACTTATAGACGAAATATTCTTGTGGGGGACACCCACCTTCACTTCATTTTATGCCTGGGTGTCCGACCCCATCATGAATGGCTGGGGCTACTCGAGCATCGCCTCGCCTTTTTCCTCCATCTCCTCGAGCAGAGTGTAATAGTTGGGGAGCTCGTTCAGGTGGGCGAGGGCGATCTTCCCGGTCACAACCGGGTCGTCGTTGGTCACGTTGGTTGCCGTATCGACGGTGCCGTGCTCGAGCTCGACGTTGATGCCCATGTAGAACTCGTTGGCATCGTACTTGTCGGCCATGCCCATGTCCGCGAGTATGCGGGCTGCTTCCTCTCTGCTGAATTCGGCCATTGCTCCTCCTCCTTTAGAACCACCGTCCACCGAACGGCTGTAATTTGACGCGTCGGCTCCCTAATAATACTTCACGTTTGCCCGGATGCGCTCGTACGTGCGTTCGAACGAGCCCTCGTCCACGGATATCTCTATGGCATCGTCGGGGCAGGTAATGGAGCAGCGGCCGCAGGCGCGGCACTGCTCGGAGATGACCGCGCGGCCGTCCACGACCGTGATGGCTTCGATGAAGCATCGCTTCTCGCACTTCCCGCAGCCCTTGCACTCGTCGGTAACGCGAACCTCGATGCCCTCGAAGCGCGTGAAAGCCGCATCGCGGTATTTTTCCGGCACCTCGTTGTAGAAGCGGGTCAGGCAGCAGCACTCGCAGCAGAAGCAGATGGTCATCATGGTTCCGGTATGGGGGATGCTGTAGATGAAGTCGTCGACGTGGGCCTTGCCCACTATCGGTACCAGGCCCGCCTCTATCGCCCTGTGGGCGTGTTCTTTCGCTTCAGCGATGCCGACCTCGCGGCAAACCGTTTTCGGTATGTCCAGCGCCCCGTCCCCCAGGTGCAGGCAGCCTATCTCGGCGGGGTAGTTTCTACACTCGTACCCCGTGCGGCAGCCGCAGTTGTACACGATGACCCGGTGGGAGGCCTCCTCGATAAGCCTGTCGACCATTGTGATGGGCAGGGGCGCGTCGTCCGGCTTCCTGATGTCGGTGTTTATCGGCACCCAGCGCACGTCGGTCTTGTCGGGGCGGACCCACGGGTGCCTCGCGCCGACGCCGGGAATCCTCGAGAGCTTGAACACCCATCGCTGGAACTCGAGGCCCATGCGGATGAACCGCGGCGGTTTGCCTATGCCGCGCTCTATAAACGCCTTCTTCGCCATCGGCCGCCCTCCTGGTTTTGCATTGCCTGCTCATGATAGCGCAGGCAAACACGCGATGACCACGCATGATGAGAATGGTTCGGCCCGGTTCTGTCAAATCGCGACGCTAGGCGTCGCCAAGGCCGGGGGTGTCCTCGCTGAGGAGTGGCGCGCGTCCGGGAAGCGTCAGGCTGCAGGAGCGCCAGCCCTGGAGGGGGTTCGGCAGCGATGTAGCCGGGGTGACCTGTCCGGTGAGGCTGTCGAGATGGAAGTGAACCTGGTTCTGCTTCTGGGTGACCTGCTTGCGCCGGTGCGCCGCGAGCCAGCCCGTGCTCTCGAACAGACATCTGCTCGAATTATGTTCCAGTCCCAAATCTCCTCCCACGGTTAAGCAATCCTGGCATTTGCCGATTAGTTCTTCTTTCGTGCAACGTTCTCCTTCAGCAGGATTTCGAGCGCGTTCCGCGTCTTCTGCCCGAGGTTGGAACCACGGCCCGGGGGCGAGCATGGCGCGGGCAGGCAAGCGAACTCCTGATATACTTTCTTCTGTGTGAGAAGGGCGCAACGAGCGGCTGCTTGTCGCGTGTGATACTTTCAGGGAAAGGGACCAGGATGATGAGGCGAACCGCAGTTATCACGGCAATTATTGTCATCATGCTTTCTGTCGCGTTAGCGGGGGGGGGCTGCGGCAGTTCGAAGAAACCAGCAGAGGAAGGAGAAAGCGCGATGTCAGCACCTACAGCATCAACCCCGTCCGCCGGGCAGCAGTCCGGGCCTGACGGAAAGCCAGTGAAGGCCCTCGCCGATTTCCCCGACGGACAGGACGGGGCGAGCGTCGAGGCGGTCCTCAAGACCGACAAGGGCGACATAGTGCTCAGGTTTTTCCCGGACGTGGCGCCGGTCACGGTGGCGAGCTTCCTCCACCTTGCGCGGACCGGGTTCTACAACGGGGTCCGGTTCCACAGGGTGGAGCCGGGGTTCGTCATCCAGGGGGGCGACCCCAAGAGCAGGGACGCCAACGCCCCGGACGCGGGAACCGGCGGGCCCGATTACTACCTCCCGGCGGAGTTCAGCGACCGGCAGCACAAGACCGGCACTCTCTCCATGGCACGGTCTCAGCACCCCAACTCGGGCGGGAGCCAGTTCTACATCTGCCTGGGCGACCAGCCTGCTCTCGACGGCAAGTACACGGTATTTGGCGAGACGGTCTCTGGCATGGAGGTCGTGAACAGCATAGTGCCGGGCGATATCATCCAGGAGGTCGTCATCCGGCCCAAGAGCGGCGCATAGCGACTCACTGGAATGAACTTGCCCGGCTCTTCGAGGAGGCACAGGCCACCGTCGGCGGCCGCGGCCGGCGCGCCGCCCGTTAGGGCTGTGGTGGAGGCGATGAGATGAAGCGCTCCTGCAAGGTCGCGGACTTCTTCAGCGGTGACGGTGGCCCACGCACCCTCATCGAGCTGGAACACGTTTGCGTGAGCCTCGGCGGGCAGGCAGTCCTCGAGGACATAACCTTCTCCCTCAAGGAGAAGATGTTCCTGGGAGTCATAGGGCCCAACGGCGCGGGCAAGACCACCTTGCTGAGGGTAATGCTGGGCCTGCTCAAGCCCGACAGCGGCGAGGTCCGCGTGATGGGCATGAGCCCCGGCGAGCTCAAGCGCGAGCTTCACCACATCGGCTACGTGCCCCAGAATGTCATGTTCGACCCCATGTTCCCTGTGTCCGTCTTCGACGTTGTGATGATGGGCCGTATCTGCTGCATCGGAACATTCCGCTTCGCCGCCAGGAAAGACAGGGAGGCGGTGCTCGACAGCATCAGGATAGTGGGGCTGGAGGGCCTCGAGAAGCGCCTCATCGGTGAGTTGTCGGGCGGACAGCAGAAGCGGGCGTTCCTGGCCCGCGCCCTGTGCATGGAGACCAGGATACTGCTGCTCGACGAGCCTACCTCGGGGCTTGACCTGCCCGCCCAGGACCAGTTCATGGAGCTTCTGACCGACCTCAAGGAGAGGCTGGGCCTCTCGGTCATCTTCGTTTCCCACGACGTCAATGTGCTCGCGCGCTTCGCGGACGAGATGGTCTGCATCAACCGCACCATGCACCTGCATGGAAAACCGCAGGAGGTCCTGGACTCGGAGCGGCTCAAGGAAGCCTACCGCTGCGAGTTCGATTTCCTCATCGGCGCGGGCGCGCACCGCGGCGGCGCGGGGGAGGGTCGGGGCTGATGCTCGCGTATGGTTTCGCGCAAAGGGCACTGGTGGGCGGGCTGCTCATAGCGGCGACTTGCTCGATCATGTCTTTCTTCGTGATAGTGAGGCGCCTCGCCTTTGCCGGGATGGGCATCTCCCACGCGGCGTTCGGCGGGGTGGCCATAGGCATCGCGGCGGGCGTGAACCCCATAGTGACCGCCGGGGGCTTCTGCGTGCTGGTGGCGACCGGCATCGGGTGGTTTTCCCGAAAGGGCCGGCTGCACGAGGACGCTGTCATCGGTATCCTCTTCACGGCCTCTATGGCAATGGGGGTGCTGCTCATAAGGGTTGCGAACGCCTATAACCAGGACCTTCTGAGCTACCTCTTCGGCAGCATCCTGGCCATGAGCTGGACCGACGTCGTGATACTGGCGGTGCTCTCTGTGCTTGCGATCGCCTTTCTGGTCCTGTTCTTCAAGGAGCTTCTGTTCTTTTCGTTCGACGAGGAGACGGCAGCGGCGAGCGGCATCCCGGTAAGGTTCGTCTATTACGGGCTGCTCATCACCATGGCGCTCACAATCGTCGTTTCCATAAAGCTGGTCGGAATCATCCTGGTGTCAGCGCTCATCGTGATACCGGGGGCGACGGGCCTGCAGCTTTCCCGGAACTACCGGGGGGTGCTGGTCATATCCCTGGGCGCGGGGCTTGCGTCCGTTGCGGCCGGCCTGCTCCTATCCTTCTACTACGACGTGGCGAGCGGGGCCACCATCGTGCTGGTCCTCTTCGCGTTTTTCCTTATCGGGGTTGCGCTGTCGCCGAGACGCGCCTACATGCAGAGGCTCTTTCGCAGACGTGCCGAAGCATTTCCGGAAGACGGATAGGCCAGCGGGGGGAAGCTTGCGGATACTCATCTGCCACGGGTACCTGTTGCGGGGCACGGGGAGCAACCAGTACGTTCAGTCGCTCGCTCGCGCTCTCTGCGCCCAGGGGCACCACGTGCTCGTGATGTGCCAGGACGACGACCCCCGGCTCGACTTCGTCTCGGCCTTTTTGCGCGAGCAGGACGGCTCGTTCACACCCGAGGTGCTGTGGGAAGAGAAGACCGGCTATCCCGGCAACTGCATGGTTTTCAAGCCTGACATCGGCGGCCTGTTGCCGGTTTACGTCCTGGACAGCTACGCCGGGTTCAAGGTCAAGGAGTTCACAGAGCTCAGCGAGCTCGAGCTGGACCGTTACGTGGATATGAACCGCCGCTCGCTGCAAAGGCTGGTGCGGCAGTTCACGCCGGAGGCGATACACGCAAACCACGCCGTGATGCTTCCCTACATCGTGCGCCCGGTCGCCGCCGAGCACGGGATTCCCTATTTCGTGAGCATCCACGGCTCGGCCATCGAGTTTACGGTCAAGAAGGACTCGAGGTACCTGACCTACGGAGCGGAGGGGCTCGAGGGCGCCCGGGCGATACTGGTGCCGAGCGAGCACACCGCGTCGCAGGTCATAGAGGTGTTCGGCGGGCGCGTGGAGGGGCTGGAGGAAAAGCTTACCCTCCTCCCCCCGGGCGTCGACACGGAGCTGTTCAAGCCTGCCGGGGAGAGCCTTGCCGAGTCGGTCGAGCAGATGCTCGCCGCGGTGGAGAAGCGGACCGAAGGCGTGGCGGTAGGTGACTTCATAGGGCGCGCCGGCGAGCACCCGCCGCCGGCCAGTGAGCAGATGCAGGTCGAGTACGAGATACACCGGATAAACGGGCTCCACCCCGAGTGGCTTCCCGACCCGGACATCGAGGCGAGCATGAGGGGGCTGGCCGCGGGGGGCTGCCCCTTCGTGATGTACCTGGGCAAGCTGCTCGAGACGAAGGGCATCCAATGCGTCATTCCCGCGCTGCCGCTGATCATGCGGGACCATCCCACCGCGAAGCTGGTTGTGGTGGGGTTCGGGGAGCTGCGGGGCATCCTCGAGCTTATGATCGACGCCCTCGACAAGGGCGATATAATGACGTTCAAGGTCCTCTGCGAGTACGGGAACGCCGCATACTCGACGAGGACCGGCAGGCCGTTTGCCCCGGTGCTGGCGTTCCTGGACGAGCTCGCGGGGGAGGGGACGCTCGACGAGTACCTGCGGCTCTGTCTGACAAGAGACCTGCGCGGCGCGGTCGTCTTCGCCGGTTACCTCCCGCCCGAGGAGCACCGCTACATACTTCCCCACGCCAGGGCGCTTCTGATACCGTCGCTCGCCCAGGAGGCGTTCGGGCTGGTCGCCACCGAGGCAATGGCTGCCGGTGTCGTCCCCATCGCGTCGTTTCACAGCGGGCTGGAGTCGGCGCTCGACCCGGTTAAGGTGGTCTGGGGCCGGGACGCCGGGTGTTTCCTGCTCGGCACCACGGAGAAGCTGGTGTTCCGCATAGCGGCGGCCTGCGGGTGCGTCCTGGAGATGCCCGATGAGGTACTCCGGGCCAGGGGAGAGGAGATGCGCTCCGTCGTACAGAAGCGCTTCACCTGGGACGCCGCCGCCCGCCGCCTCTCAGCTTTGTACAAGTGCAGATAGACGTAGAATTCATGTTGGGGTCAGGCACCCTGACATGAATTATTATCCGAAATGCCAGAATGCCGCTGCAAATTCATGTCAGGGTGCCTGAACATCCTTCTTGAATTTGCAACAAGTTTATCCAATTTCCCTAAGCTCGTACTCCCTTCCATCTCTGTTCATTGACCACATCACCCTTACCAGTTGCCTACCCAGGCACCTGATCGCCTGGTTGTGCGTCTTT
>JBBQKJ010000096.1:0-6630 GCA_038326775.1 Candidatus Geothermincolia bacterium | reverse complement strand
GGCATCATGGGACAGGCCGAGAAGGGTAGTGGCCAAGGTGGAGTGGCATCAGGGTGAGCTGTTCCCCCGGATCGGCTTCATCGTCACCAACATGTCATCTGCCCCTGATGCTGTCGTCCACTTCTACAACAGGCGGGGCACATGTGAACAACACATCAAGGAGGGCAAGCTAGCCATTACCTGGACGAGGTTATCGTGTGTCCGCTACGCATCTAACAAGGTCAGGCTCGCCCTGTTCGTGCTGGCCTACAATTTGGGCAACTTCATGCGCCGGTTCGCGCTGCCGAGCCAGGTGGCCCACTGGTCGCTTACCAGCATCCAGCTGAAGCTCATAAAGATAGGAGCCAAGATTATCAGTCACTCAAGGCTGACCATCTTTCAAATGGCAGAGGTTGCGGTATCTGAGAAGCTATTCCGTTCGATACTGTCTAGAATCCACCGCCTGGAGAGGAAATGCGCGAGAGCACCTGCCTTGAACCTGTGAACGCTGCAACGGCGCAATCCGGTGGTCGAAAACAAGGTACAGCTATCTCCGGGCAACGGAAAACCACGAGGCTTGGAGGCAAGATGACAAGGTCGGGCGACGAACTGGCGGCAAACGCCGGTCAACCGTACCAGAAAGGCCAGACCCGTGGTAGAATGGCAGCATTGGAGGAGGCATATGGGGAAATCCCGGCTAACACGGAGGTAAACAATGCGCGGAGTCACAATTTCCAGGACGGCAGTATCCATCGGCCTTCTACTCTCGCTGGTGCTCCTGCTCCTGCCGGCCGGTACCATATCGGCATCGACGAGCACATGGGACTTCTCAAACCCTTCGGATTACGCGTACAACCCGGCCCTTGCCCAGGTGTCCTCCGGGGCGGCGCATTCCACGACGCTCGACCTCGAGAACGGCTGGTGGACGAATACTTACAATGGCGGGTACGGAGACGACGAGGCCTACGCTGTCTCCTGTGACGGGAGCGGCAACTCCGTGGTCGCAGGGTGTGTGACCATCGCAGGCGGCGGATTGGACGTCTGGGTGCGCAAGTACAATGGTTCCGACAGCTCTACCCTCTGGGAAAAGACGTACCATCATGCGACTGGAAATGGTTATGCAGTCGGGGTTTCGTGCGACGCGAGCGGCAACCCGGTGGTCGCGGCGAACGTCTGGAGCGGCAGCCACTGCAATGTGTGGGTGCGAAAGTACAGCGGAACGGACGGCGCCACAATATGGACCGATGTTTACGACGCGGGACAAGACTGTATTCCCAGCGCAGTTTCCTGCGACCCGAGCGGCAACCCCGTTGTTGCCGGATATGTCACCATTGCTCCAGGGTCCACAGACTTCTGGGTGCGAAAGTACAACGGGGCGGACGGCGTTGCGATATGGACCCAGACCTATAATGTCAGTTCTACTGAATACGGCCGGGGCGTATCGTGTGATGCAGACGGCAACGCGCTGTTCACGGGTGCCGCCTGGGTCGGCAGCAACTATGATATCTGGACGGGCAAGTTCAGGAGCAGCGATGGCTCTTTGCTCTGGAGCAAGCTCTACGACAGTGGGTACGCAGACGAATCCTTCGGCATTTCGTGTGACGCGGGCGGCAACCCGGTCGTGGCGGGATATGTCGGCAGCGCCACAGGACACACCGATATCTGGGTGCGAAAGTACGATGGGACTAACGGTGATGACCTGTGGACTCAGACCTTCGATGTCGGAGACTGGGACCAGGGCAACTCCGTCTCCTGCGACAGGAACGGCAACCCTGTCGTGGCGGGAAGATGCTACAACGGCGGTGGCTACGACATCTGGGTGGGCAAACTGGCGGGAAACACGGACGGATCGCTTCTCTGGAGTAAGACCTGGCACAGCGTCGATGGCGACTCCTGGGCTGATGGCGTGTCATGTGACATGGACGGCAATCCGACGGTGTCGGGTACTTTCGACGCCGGCAGCACCTACGACATCTGGGTACGAAAGTACCCGCCGGGTGACTACGCCCTGTCCCCCTCGGTAACTACCAGGACCGGCGCCGACCTTGCGGGCGGGGAGCTTATCGGCTTCTCAGAGAAGACCGGCGCTGGAAACGTGGGCAATATCACCTACCAGCTATCACCCGACGGCTCGACCTTCTATTACTACGACGGAGCCGGCTGGGCGAACGCGGGGGACGACGCTGCGAAATCCAACACCGCTTCGGAAGTAGACGGCCAGATCGCCGGGTTCAACGACATCGCGACCTCGAAGCTCTTCGTCAAGGCTTTCTTGAACTCGACCGACGGCATGCATTACGCCAGCCTGGATGAGATCTCCGTTGAGAAGTCGGATCCACCCCCGCCTCCCTCCAACGCCTGGTACCTTGCCGAAGGCACCAACGCCTGGGGCTTCAGCACCTACATCACGCTGGAGAACATCGAGGGGACTCCCGTCCAGGCCAAGCTCACCTACATGGACCCCACCCCTTCGAATGCGGGAGGCGGAATCCTCAAGACCCGAACAATAACGCTCCCGGCCCTGTCCCAGACCACCGTCTCCTCGATGGAGGACATAGGAGAGGTGGACTTCTCCACCAATGTGGAATCATCAGGCCAGATAGCGGTAGACAGGACCATGTTCTGGAACGGGGTGGGAGAGACGATGGGCTACCACTCGTCAATTGGGACCACCACCCCGTCGAAGAGCTGGTTCCTTCCGGAAGGCTCTGCGGCCTGGGGTTTTGAGACCTGGACGTTGGTGCTCAATCCCAACCCCACAGATGCCAAGGTCACCCTCACCTACATGACTGCGAATGGCCCGATCGCGAAGGAGAAGGCGATTCCCGCCAACTGCAGAGCCACCTACAACATGAAAGACGACATAGGGATAGCCGATGCCTCCATCAAGGTACAGAGCGACATAGGCGTAGTGGCCGAGCGCTCCATGTACAACCAGGGAAGAAGGGAGGGCTCCTGCTCCATCGGCGCCACAGCACCTTCCACCGACTTCTATCTTGCAGAAGGAGCGGTGGGCTATGGCGTGGGATTCAAGACCTACGTGCTCATCCAGAATCCGAACGACAGCGCCAACGACGTCAAGCTCACCTACCAGACATCAGGCGGAGCAGTCCTGGGTCCCCACTTCACCATGGCACCAAACTCCCGTAAGACGGTGAACATAGGAGAGGCGATGCCTGCAAACACAGATGTCTCAACGGTGGTGACAGGTACAAAGCCCTTGGTGGCAGAGCGGGCCATGTACTGGGACAACGGGACAGGCCCTGCCTTCCACGCCTCCATCGGGCTTGCCTCACCGCAGGCAGTGTTCATGCTCCCCGACGGACAGACCTCGGGCGGCTTCGAGACCTGGACGCTCGTGGAGAACCCCAACTCGGCCCCGGCAGAGGTGGTCATCCACTACCTGCCCCAGGGCGGTGGAAAGACCATCACCTTCACCGATACGATACCTGCTTCTTCCAGGCGCTCCTACTCCATGGCGGACAAGATCCCGTCCGGGCGGGCCTCCATCATGGTCGTCTCGAACAGCAACATCATAGTCGAGCGATCCATGTACAAGGACAACCGGGGTACGGGTACGGGCACGGTGGGGGCGTTCTCAGACTGATAGAGACGGACGAAACTACCTCGAGGCCCGGGTTCAACCCGGGCCTCTTGTTTGCAACTAGTTTGCATCTTCTAGTCCGAATACCCTCCGATGGTGTCCGTCCCCCGTGCTGCGCTCGACCAGTAATCACCGCGTCATCAGCGCGAACACACCCCAGCCAAGGTATTCACGTGTGTAAGCGGCATAGCGCCCGGGTTCCGAGGTTAGTTTGGCTCGAACATCTTTCGCAAACTCGTCGTCGGGATTAGCTTCAAGCCATCGGCGCATGGTGAGCCACTTGGTCGCCTCGTATCTGTCCCAGCTGTCCTGGTCTGCCAGAACAATTTCCACGACGTCGTAATTGAGATTGCCGAAAGACGCGAGAAGTTCTGGACTTAGTACAGCGACACGAAAGCTCGTTGTGTTTCCAAAATAGTCACGCTTGACGTTACTCACGCGCTGCGTTATGCTTTTCATATGATCGTATCGTTCAAGAGCGCCGACACGGAGGCTCTTGCTGGCGGCCGACGAGTCAAGAGATTTGTGAACATAGAGGTAGTCGCACGCCGCAAGTTGAGGCAACTCCAGGTTGCGGCCAGGCTCGAAGATCTCCGTGTCCCACCGGGCAATCGGCTGGAAGCGCTCAGTGGCGATCGTGAGGGGCAGTACAGCATCCGCGTAAACGATCAGTACCGTTTGTGCTTCCGCTGGACTGCCGCGGGCGCGGAAGATGTCGAGATAGTTGATTACCATTAAGAGGAGTGACATCATGACGAAGCTAAATCCGGTGACTCCAGGGGAGTTGCTGCTCGAGGAATTCCTGAAGCCAATGGGGCTCTCCCAGTACCGCCTCGCGAAGGAGATAGATGTGCCCGCCCAGCGGATCAGCGAGATCGTTGCCGGAAAGCGTTCCATCACTGCCGATACAGACCTGCGCCTGTGTCGGTTTTTCGGTCTCTCCAATGGTTACTGGCTGCGTGCGCAGGTTGCCTACGACACAGAGGTAGCTGAAGGTGCTCTTGCCCAAACACTTGAAAAGATCAAGCCGTGGCGTGGAGCCGCAGCCTGATTCACTCTCAACGGTTTTCAAGTTCGCTTTAATTCAGGCCACCTCTGGGAGTTGACCATCTTTGCACACGATAAGAGAAATTATCGTGATCATAAGCATGATTTGAGAAAGAGCGAGATAATCGCTGCTATTGCATATTCAGTACGAATTCGCGGGCACAGAAGCCCGGTGTGCTGCTATGTCGGCGGTTTGAGGTCGCTTGGGGCGCCGTCGATCTTCATCTGTTCCGCTGTGAAGCCGGTCCCGAAGTCGACAAGTGTCCAGCCGTCGGCTGTCTTGTGGAAGAGGAAGTAGTAGGTCGGCCCGTCTGCCTTCTCCGCCTTGTCCAGCTTCCAGGCGGGGTCCATCTTGCTCGTGGCCACAACGGAGAATGTCATGCCTTTCGAGTCTATTTTCCTGTTCTTCAGGAACTCGAGCATCGCCGGCAGCGGTGTGGAGCCGGTGAAGGTGGCGAACACTGTATAGGTGAACTTGTTGCTGGGTCCCCCTTTGGTCGTCACGACCACGGGGCAGCTCCCTGCATGGAGTGTAATGGGTACGGTTGCGGTTATAGATATATCAGACCAGTAGGTTACGGTCGACTTCTTGCCACCAACGGTCACTGTGCTTTTTTCCCGGGTCTTGCCGAAGGACGTTCCCGATACCTTGAACCCGGTGCGAATCAGCCCCTGGTTGGGCTTCACTGACTTGATGACAGGCTTGCTGGCTCCGCACCCCCCCACTATCACCATCAACAACGCCGCAGCGATACAGATCGCCGCACTCTGGCTTCTTTTCAATCCGAGCATCCGGAACACCCCTTCCAGCACATGCTCCGCGCCCCGGCACACGGACAGCGCCGGTGACTACGCCGCGGTCCGGGATATCTCTTCGGCCCTGCGCCTGCGCTCCCCGCTGAGCCTGTAGTAAATGGCCCCCATGGCTTCCAGAAGGCGCCACTGGTTGATGGCCAACGGCACTTTGCGCACCCACCGGCCGTAACACGCCGGGCATGCCCCGGTTTTGCGCGACGGATCAAGCGTCACCTCTTCGACTATCACACCCTCCTCATTTCCCAATTGGGCCTTAACCGTTCCGTCGGAGTCCGCTATGGTCGAAAGCCCCGGGAAGCTGGACCTCTGGGTGAGGAGCGGCATGAACGGAAGCGTCGTCACCCAGGGGCCGGACTTGTTGACATAGACGGCAGGTACGCCGAGCATCGACGCGTAATAGGAGGCAACGTTACCGAGATACTCGTTGAACATCCGGGCCGCGGATGCCGGAAAGATGGGGCTGACCATGGGGGTCGGAGCGGAGTGGGGCATGAGAAGCAGGTCGACGGACTGCGAGGTCATGAGCCTCGGCGTGTATGCGAGCATGTTCTCGTAACAGATGCCCACCCCGAGCTTGCCCAGCGCCGTGTTTATTACATGCGGCCCGGCTTCGCCTTTCGTGAAGTAAGCCTCGGCCGCCGCGGGCGTCTGCTTCCGCACCCGCCCGTCGATATCCCCGTCCGGGTTTGTTATCAGGAAGGTATTGAAGAAGTCCTCTCCTTCCGCCTCCAGGAACGAGGTGCCGAGCCAGACGCCGTGAGCGCGGGAGTTCTCTCGAAGCCACCTGACCGTCGGCCCTTCGGCGGGCTCGGCGGCATCCCAGATCTGCCTGGTGAAGACGTAGCCGGTGGGCATGAACTCGGGCAGCACTATCAACCTGGCGCCCCGCCGTACCGCCTCTTCCACGTGGCCGGTTGCACGCTCGAGGTTGCCGTCGATATCACCGTTTTTCGAGACCATCTGCACCGCCGCAACAGTGAGCTTCTTCGCCTCTTCCATCATCCTCACCCTCCAATAGCCCGGCAGGAGAACGGCCTCCATATTATGGGTCCTCACAAGAATCTGTGGGTAGCTGAACCCCCGCAAACCTTGTCATAACGGCATTCTCCCTCTATCTTCTGGTTGCTGTAAACATGACCAGAGTACAGGAGGGAGAAATGCGCATCTCAACTCTACTACGCCTG
>JBBQKJ010000095.1:0-6885 GCA_038326775.1 Candidatus Geothermincolia bacterium | reverse complement strand
GGTAGAGGCCGCTGCCAACAATGCCTGGAATTCATGTCATGGTGCCTGACCCCAGGATGAATTAGACCCCAGGATGAATTACTTATACGCGGCGGCGATATCTTCGCTGAAGCTGTCGATGACGGCCTTGCGCTTGAGCTTCAGGGTCTGGGTCAGCATCCCGTTCTCGAGCGTGAAGTCCTCGGAAAGGAGCACGAACTCCCTGGGTATCTCGTAGCTGCCGTACTTGCCTTTCAGCGCCTCGGTGATGCGGTCGACTATCATCTTCCGCACGGCCTCGTCGGCCACCATCGCCGCCGGGTCCGCGCCCTTGCCTGTCTGCCTGGCGCAGACCTCGAAGTCGGGGACGATCAGGCAGATGTTGTAGTCCTTGCCCTCGCCGTAGATCATCGCGTTCGCGACGAGCGGCAGGAGCTTTATGTCCTCCTCGATGGAAGCCGGGAAGACGTACTTGCCGTTGAGCAGCTTGAACTGCTCCTTTATCCTGCCGGTGATCTTGAGGAAGCCGTCCTCGTCCAGCCTGCCGCGGTCGCCGGTGCGGAAGCCGCCGTCAGGGGTCATGACAGCCGCCGTGGCGTCGGGCTTGTTGTGGTAACCCTTCATAACCATGGGGCCGTACACGATTATCTCGCCGTCCACAGCTTCGGGCTCCACCACCGAGGAGTCTATCTCTATCCTGCAGTTGGGAATGGCGGCGCCCACAGTGCCGATCTTGAGCTTCCCGGGGCGGTTCATGGTGGCCGCTGGCGAGGTCTCGGTCAGCCCGTAGCAGTCGTAGGTGGGGATGCCGAGGTCGGAGAAGAACTGGGCGATCTCCGGGTTCATCATCGCGCTGCCCGTGATGGCGCCCTTGAGCCTGCCGCCGAACCTGGCGCGTATCTTCTTGAAGACGATGGCGTCGGCTATCTTGTACTTGAGATTGACACCGAAGCTGCTCTTTCCCTTGGCGGCCAGCTCGCGCTTTGCCTTGGCCGCCTCGACACCCATCACGAACAGCTTGCGGGGCAGGCCGCCCTCATCGTCCATCTTGGCCCACAGGCCGTCGTACACCCTGTTGAAGATGCGGGGCACCGCGATGAGGAACGTCGGCTGGGCCTTGCCCAGGTCCTCCACTATCGTCTCGATGCTCCCCACGAAGGCGATGGAGCCCCCTATGTTGACGAAGTTGTTGAGGTCGGCGGTCTGACCGAAGGAGTGCGCCCACGGGAGGATGGCGAGGCTGCGGTCCTCGTCGGAGAGGTCCGGGAAGCAGCGTCCGGCGTCGACCACGTTGGAGGTGAGGTTGCCGTGCGACAGGAGGACCCCCTTGGGCTCTCCGGTGGTCCCCGAAGTGTAGATGAGCACCGCTATCTCGTCGGGGCTCTCGGGCTTCACGGAGGGTACGGGTTTCTCACTGCCCTTCGCCTCGAGCGCCGCCATCGTGTCGGGGCCCTCGCCGTCGATGAGGTAGATCTTCTCGAGTTCGGGGACGCTGTCGCGGAAACTGTTGACCTTCTCCAGTATCTCGGGCTTTGAGACGAACAGCGCCTTGATACCACTGTCTTTGATTATGTACTGCCACGTGCTGGTTAGCTCGGCCTCGTACATCGGGATGAACCGACAGCCCAGGCTGTAGGCCGCGTAGGCGGCGACGGCCCACTCGGTGCGGTTGTTGGCGATGAGCCCGATGCAGTCGCCTTTGCCGACGCCCTCGGCGGCGAGCCCGGCGCGCAGGTCGTCGACCCGCTTGCCCACCTGCCTGTAGGTGACCCACTCGTACTCGCCCGCGGCGTTCTTCCTCCCGAACAGCTTGTTGTCGCCGAAACGCGCGACGCTGCGCTCGAACATCTCAACGAGGTTCTCCGGCCTGTCTTTCTGGCTCATGGCACACGCCTCCCATGTCTTACGGTTGGATCCAACGCCTGCTATTCTACACGCTCTGGTCGGTGCGGCGCCATAAACAAGCCCCGCTTCTTCATTTCAGCTTGACCTGGACTATGTCCCCCACCTGCAGAGAAGGCTCGTATACGAAGGTCATCGCACCGATGTCAGCAGGGACCTCGAACGCGACGTTGCCCCTTCCCGTCTGCCCCGGCTGTATGTCCCCGTCGGGGAACGACGGCTCGGGATAATAGGCCGCCTGGTCGTACTCGAAACCGCCGGGGGTCTTGATCGACATCGCCAGCATCGTGGAGACGGTCCTTGTAGTCGCGGAGATGTTCTTGATCTCGACGTCTACCACGATGAACTGCGTTCCCGCTGTCGGTTTGTTGAATTCGTCACCGGCGGAGGGCGTCCAGTTGACAACCTTGATCGCCAGCGGGCCGTTCTCGCCGACCTGCCCCACGCCGACGTCGATCACCTTCTTGTCCGTAATCTTCTCTATTTCCTTGACGGCCTTGTGGACACCCACGCCTATCACGGCGACCAGCAGAACGACGATCACGATAATCACGGCGACCACTATTGCCGCGGCGATCAGGCACCCCTTCGCCGTGCTGCCCGATTTCTTCGGGACGGGCGCCAACTGCGGGCCCTGCTGGTAGCCGGGCGGTGGCATTGGAGGCGGCTGGGGAGTCTGCGGCGGCTGCCCCGGGGTCGGAGGCGGAGCCGGCGGCTGCCCTTGTTGTGGCGGAGGTGGTGGTGGCAGAGGTGGAGGAGGAGGCTGTGGGGGTTGGTTTGAGCCCGGCGGTGGAGGTGTTAGACCGTTTGTCATGCCGTTTCTCCCCTCGTATCTGGTGTGGTTCCTCGCATTATTCTATCACCGAAGCGTGCGCGCGGCACCGCGGTTCTCGGGTGACAAGAGGGTCGATCCCGAGGCTGTGCGGCAGGATGTTCACGTCCTTGCGCGCCCTCCCGCACGTAACCACCGCCGCGGGACACCCCGAGTCTATGGCTGTCTCATGGGGAACGAAGTCTAACCGGTGGAACGCGAGAGCCCGGTTGATGCGCGAAATGTGTATCTTGATCCAGGCCTGCAGTTCGAAATCGTCCTGTTGATGGAAATTGTGACGATTTGTCTATATCCTTTCGGTTGGTATTTGCTTTCGCATTGTCGGTCTGCCGGGCAGGCAGGCACGGGGCTGTCGAAGAGGGGTAGGATTCACAGTGTGGACACTCGTCAGAATCCTCGGTGGGCTAGCGGTTTTCATCTTCGGCATGACCCTCATGAGCGACGGTTTCCAGACACTTGCCGGAGGGCGGTTCCAGAGGGTCCTCGAGGCGCTGACCAGCAACAGGTGGATCGGCGCCCTCGTCGGCACCGGCGTCACCTCGATCATCCAGAGCAGCTCTGTGACCACCACGATGCTGGTGGGTTTCGTGAGCGCCGGCCTCATGACCTTCACCGCGTCCGTGGCGGTTACCATGGGCACCGCCGTCGGGACCACGATCACCGCGCAGATAGTGGCCTTCGACATCGGAAACTGGGCGTCCCTGCTGATAATATTCGGATTCAGCCTCTACTTCTTCTCCAGCGGCCGCAAGTACAAGTTCACCGGGGAGGGCCTGCTGGGGCTGGGCCTCATCTTCCTGGGGCTGGTCCTGATGAAGGACGCCGTCGCGCCCCTCAAGGACATGGCCTGGTTCAGGAGCCTGCTCCACGCGGCGATCCAGAACCCGTTCCTGGGCATAGCTATCGGCATCGTCCTGACCGGTATCGTGCAGAGCAGCTCCGCGACTACCGGCATGATGGTCGCGATGGCGCTGGCCGGCGTTATTCCCGGCGGGATGGCCGGGCTGAAGGTAGCGATACCGTTCGTGCTGGGGGCCAACATCGGGACGACCGTCACCGCCATGCTGGCCTCGATAGGCACCAGCCGGCCCGCCAGGCGCACCGCGGTGGCCAACGTCCTTTTCAAGACGATCGGGGTGATGATCTTCATCCCGTTCCTGCCGCTTTACGAGAGGTTTATCAACTGGGCGTTCGGCAGCCTCTCCCTGGCCCGCCAGATAGCGATGTCTCACACCTGCTTTGCCATCATCATCACGTTGATCGGCCTTCCCCTGCTCAACCCGTTCATCAAGCTGGTCAAGCTCGTGGTCAGGGGAGACGACCCGCCGGCCCACAGGGACCCCCTGGCCATCGACCCTCACACCCTGCACAGCCCCTGGGTCGCGCTCCTCGCCGCAAACAAGGAAACCGCGTACATGGGCAGGATCGCCTCCGACATGATCGCCCAATCGCTCGACCTGGTGCAGAAGATGAACCGCGGTGTCAAGCAGGACCTGCTCCAGAAGGAACGGATAGTCGACAACCTCGCCGAGTCCATCACCATCTACCTCTCGAAGCTTTCCCGGGAGGAGCTTGACGACACGGAGTCGAGGAAGCTTGTCTCGCTGATGCACGCGGTTAACGACATCGAGCGGGCCGCGGACCACGCCGAGAACATCATGTACCTCGCGCAGAGCAAGTCCGAGAGCAAGCTCGAATTCCCGAACAGCTCAAAGGAGGAACTGGCGAAGATCTCATCCGCCGCACAGGAGATGTTCAGTGGTATCATCCAGGCGTTCGAGGACGAGGACGTCGAGAAAGCGGAGCAGTACCAGTACCACGAGCACAGCGTGGACGAGATGGCGAGCCAGTTCCGCAGCAACAACATCGTGAGGTTGAACAACGACCTCATGACCCCGCAAACAGCCGTTGTGTTTATCGATATCCTCACAAACCTGGAGAGGATCGGGGACCTCGCCAACAACGTCGGCTACGCGATCCGCGGGGACCTCACAAAGCTTTGAGCGTTTCTTAAGTGCTCCCTTCCATAAATACGGTTACGTACTAAAGAGCGTCCGTGCGCCGCGCCCGACAAGGCTCGCGACCGAGTCGTACTCGGGAGTACGGCGAAGGAGCACAACGCCCTCGGAGTGGATGCAGGGGCTCGAACGCCAGCGTATTTATGGAAGGGAGCACTAAGACGGCACCTCCCGGGTGCCGGGCCCACCCTCGTCGAGGCTTACCTCTTCGAAATGCTCGTACGTCTCGCGTCTCTGCCTGCGGATTCTGGCCAGCCGGAGCGCGTCGACGAACGGCTCGAACTCGGGCACACCCATTAAGAATTCCAGGTCGGCATCTCTTCTCTTGATGTGCAGGATAGTCGAGCTCTCAGGGGAACCGGGATTGGCGAGCGAGACCATCATCATCTCGATCATGCCCTCCTGGCAGGCCGGGATAGCGACGAAATTCGCCCAGTTGCCGCACCTCCTGGAAAGCACCTGCAGGGGGCCGTCTTTTGAGCAGATCGGGCCGGCTCGTTCGCAGCCCCTGGCAAGGCGCCTTGGGATACGGCAGTGGCCCCCGGCCGAAAGGCCCGAAGGACGATCGAGCAGCCAACGCGTTGCCGAATGCGGCCGTAGCCATATATAGTGCAGGAGCTGGAGCGGGCGCAAGAAGTCGGAACCGACGTGTACGTCCAAACGCACTTGACGTTGATCATGGACCCTGGCAGGTAATACATTGCCGGTGCCGCGCACGGCCGTGGTGGGCCGCGGCCTTGTTTTGAGGATCGGAGTTGCGCAGGGATTTGGACTGGTTATCGAGGCTGCGGGTCAAAGCAATCGGGCTTCCTGGCGCCGGCTCCGGCCGGGACCTCGGAATCGACGCCCTCAAGGGGTTCGCTATCCTGCTCGTGGTCCTCGGCCACTGCTTCGAGATCGCGGACCCGGGCCTCTTCGTTCCAAACGCTTCGTTCCGGCACCATCTCGCCACGTTCATCTACACGTTTCACATGCCGCTCTTCATCTTCCTGGCCGGGTACGTGATGTCCGGCAAGACGGTGCGCGTGGGCAGGAGCTTCGTGCGCCTGATAGTGCCGTTCTTCACATGGATGCTGGTGAGGTTCTTCATCTTCGTGCCCAACTACGGTGAGATCAGCCGCTACGTCGGCGGGGGAGTGTGGCGCATGGATAACGCGGCGCTATGGTTCCTCTGGACGCTGTTCTTCTGCTACCTGCTGCTCATCGCGGTGCAGTACGGCGGCAAGTTCTGGAAGTACGGCGAGGAGCTCGGATTTCTGGTGCTGTTCGTGCTTGTCAACCTCATCCCGGCCACCACGCTGGGCATCCCGCAGGTGCAGTATTACTTCGCTTTCTTCTCCCTCGGTTACCTGGCGGCAAAATACAAGGACGAGATCGCGGGGCTGAACCCAGCGGTCAAGACGACGATACTGGCCGCCTCGCCCGTGCTGCTGCTGGTGCTGTTCTTCGCGTCATACTATAGCCTAAGGTACGTGATGGCCCCGCTTCCGCTCAGGGAGATCCTGAAGGCGCCCGGCTTATTCGTCGAGAGGTTCGTCCTCGCGATACTGGGGATTCTGACTGCATACGCGTTGCTGGCCGCTGTGAAGGCGCTCGGGGCCAGGAGGGTGGAAGCTTCCTTCGGATGGCTGGGGCTTGCAACCCTTGATATCTACGTGTCACACGGGATTCTGATCCAATGGTCGTTCGGCCAGGGATGGGCCAGGGTCGCCTCGGCGTTTCTCATCGCGATGATCGGTGGCCTGGCGCTCACTTACCTGCTGCTGCGGAACTGGCGCGTCCTCAGCATCCCGTTCCTCGGCAAGAGCTACAAAGACGGCCCGAGGTACCGGCTCCAACTGCTGCCGGAACGCGGTGCGGTGCCCCGCTCTATCCAAAGAGATCCGGATGTGCTATGATTCCGTTGAGTTAGTGTTCTTAGGTGAGTGCAGTTAGTCCCGAGGAGCGATTCTCGGGGCTTTTTTTTATACGATGAGGAGGTGTAAGTAAATGAAAATCTATGCAGGGAATCTTAGTTATTCCGTAGGAGACGAGGACCTCAGGACGGCTTTCGCGCAGTTCGGTACGGTAGATTCGGCTGACGTTATCATGGATCGCGCAACCGGCAGGTCGAAGGGATTCGGCTTTGTCGAGATGAGCGATGCCTCTGAGGCG
>JBBQKJ010000094.1:0-6896 GCA_038326775.1 Candidatus Geothermincolia bacterium | reverse complement strand
CCGTCACGTACGAATTCGGCAGGGCCGCTCTCCCTATTACCGATCGCCAACCACCCCGGGCCCCGACCCGACCCGATCATATTAAACCGTCGCACAGATTCATGCTGGGGTCTGGCACCTTGACTTTAATTCATGTCATGGTGCCTGACCCCAGCATGAATCTGAGCGACGGTTTAAGATGATCGGGTCGGGTCGGGGCCCGGGCTCGTTGGCTATCGGTAAAAGGGAGAGCGGCCATGCCGAAATCGTACGAGACGGAGACGCGCTGGTGGGGATGGGGTGACGTCGAAAAGACGTATCCGGTAGAGGCGCGCCCTACCTATATCCCGTTCCTCGAGGAGAAGCTCGACATCAAGGTCGAGAGGGTCCGGGAGCCGGATCCCGATATCGAGGCGGTCGACCTGCGGGGCACGCGGCTCAACCCTGAGGTGCTCGAGGCGCTGGCAAAGACGGTGGGCCAGGAAAATATATCCACCTCCCGCAAGGACCGGGTCTACCACGCCGTCGGCAAGAGCTACCGGGACTGCCTGCTTGCCCGAAAGGGCCAGATAGCGAACCCGCCGGACGCGGTGCTCTTTCCGGGCTCGGAGGACGAGGTTGTACAGATACTTAAGGCCGCCGAGGCCGAGTCTCTGGCCGTAATCCCGTTTTGCGGCGGCTCGAGCGTTGTGGGAGGCGTGGAACCGCTCGAACGGAACGGTATGGCGGGCGCAATCACCGTCGACCTGCGCCGCATGAACAGGCTCCTGCGCGTCAACCCCGAGAGCCGCACCGCGACTTTCGAGGCCGGCATCCGGGGCCCCGAGCTCGAGGATGAGCTCGCCCGGCGAGGCCTTTATATGGGGCACGCACCCGAGTCGTTCCTCTTCAGCGGCCTCGGTGGCTGGATAGCCAGCCGCGGCGCCGGACGCCAGTCGACCGGCTACGGCAAGATAGAGGAGATGATAGAGTCGGTGCGCCTGGTCACCCCACGGGGCATCATAAACACCCGCACGGTTCCGGCCGAGGCGACCGGCCCGGACCTTGACAGGATCATCTGCGGCTCCGAGGGGACGCTCGGCGTCATCACCGAGGCTACGATGAAGGTGCGTCCGCTGCCGCAGGCTTACGACTACCGCGGCATGCTCTTCAAGGAGTTCGAGGGTGGCGTGCAGGCGGTGCGCCAGATGCTGCAGAGCGGGCACATCCCCGAAACCATCCGCATATCCGACGCCGAGGAGAGCGCCTTCGCCATGCACGTTCGCAAGCCCTCCAGCAACCCCAGCAAGGAGAAGGCCATCCAGGCAGCGCTCGGGGGACTTGCCAGGCTGGGGTACTCCTTTTACACGGGCGCCTTCGCCATACTCGGATGCGAAGGCAACAAGACGGAAGTCTCCGGTCGCATGAAGCACATCCAGACCATCTGCCGCAAGAACGGCGCTGTGCCCCTGGGCAAGAGCGCCGGCATGGAGTGGTACCACGGGCGCTACGATCACCCGTACCTGCGCGACATAATGTTCGGCTGGGGGGTCATGACCGATACGCTGGAAACCGCAACCACCTGGGACAACATCATGCCTCTTTATCGCGCCGTGACACGGGAGATACGCGAAGCGCTGGCCGATTACGACTCGAAATCCGTCGTCACATGCCACCTGTCGCACTCGTACATGACCGGCTCGAGCCTCTACTTCATCTTCCTGGGCAAGATTGCCGAGGGGCGCGAGATGGAGCAGTGGGAGCACCTCAAGCGCAGGGCGGGCGACGCGATTTCAGCCAACGGGGGCACCATTACTCATCACCACGGAGTCGGCTACGAGCACGCGCCGTTCTTCGAGCTGGAGTACGGCCCGCAGGGGATGGAGCTGCTGCGCGGCATGAAGAACGCGCTGGACCCCGCCGGCATCATGAACCCCGGCAAGCTCGGCCTCTGAAATGACACCGACAGGTGAGATCGTATTCATAGAAGGGGAGAACCGCGCGCGTTTTCCGGACTCCAACTGCCTGTTCATCGACGACGAGATACCGGCCGTAGTCGACCCCGCGACGAAGCGGGAGGAGCTCGAGGCCCTTCACCGCGAGAAAGAGATCAAGCTGATCGTCAACTCCCACTACCACATCGACCACACCCGTTACGACAGCCTGTTCGACGGAGCCGAGATAGTGGCTAACGCTATCGATGCCCCCGCGATCGAGGACCTCGACGAGCTGGCGCGCGCCACCGGGGTGGACGAAGTCCCCTGGCTGCCCGCCTGGAAGCGCACCGTGCGCGAGCGTTGGAAGTGGCAGGAGAAGCACGTCGCGCGAAAAGTCGGCGACGGCGACGAGCTGTGCCTGGGGGAGAACACCCTGCGGTTCATCCACACCCCCGGCCACACGGCCGGCCACACCTGCGTTGAGTTCGTCGAGAAGAGAGCGGTCTTCCTCGGCGACATCGATTTGGGCAGGTTCGGGCCGTGGTACGCCAACCGGGGCTCCGACGTGGACGCCTTCCTCACTTCGATCCAGCGTCTCAAGACAATAGAGGCCGACACCTGGTACACCTCGCACGGCAAGGGCGTGCTGCGAGGCGATATCCGCGAAAGGCTCGACGCGTTCGCGAAAATCATCTACGACCGCGACGAGCGCATCCTGAGTTTTCTCGAACAGCCGCGGACCCGCGAAGAGATAGTCGCCGCGACCCTTATCTACCAGACGCGCTGGGACCCGCCCCAGCTTTTCGACCTCTTTGAATGGATGATGGCCGGCAAGCACATCGCCCGCCTCGAGCGCCAGGGCCTCGTCGCCCGCGACGGTGACCGATACCTGGCTGCCACTTGAGGCCTTGTTCACTTTTCCCGTAAGAAGCGGTGTCAGAGGTCGAGGAGATGTCGCAGGGTGTTCTCGACCTCGGACATGGTATTATCGCTAACGTTTCCCAATCGTTTGAGAAGCCGTTTCTTTGACGTGCTTCGTACCTGCTCGCACATGATGAAACTCCTACGTTTCAATCCTGACCCGCCTTTCTCAACCGGGACGTGTGAGGGGACGCCGCGGTCCCGCGTAGTGAAGGGAACTATGACGACGAGACCGGCGGGACAGTCGTTGAACTCGTCCTCGGATATTATTACCACGGGCCTTGTCCCCGCTTGCTCCCTGCCACGGACCGGGTCCAGCGTGGCGAGCCATATGTCGCCCCTCGAAAACTCATTCATATGGGTATTCCTCCAACCCATCAAGCAGGGTGACGTCCCACTCCTCGAACTCTCTCTTATAGTCCGCGAGTTCCTCTTCGCTCATACGGGCGAACGATTCCGCGACTTCTTTGAGAAAAACCTTTCTTCGATATTCCTCGATCGCTTCCGCCAGCGCCTCTACCTGGGAAGCCCCCGTCATCTTCGCGACTTCCTGGAGAGCTTTCTTACTCGAGCTCGAAATGCGCACCGTCGATGATTTGTCGGACACAGTACTCACCTCCACTCGGAAGTATACTAATAAGTATACAATATTGTAATACAAATACGGATACATATGGCAGACATGCAACTGAACGGCACGGTTGAGCATTTATTATCAGAGGATTCGAGGATCGCAGGAGATATGCCTGAGTAGCGAGGGGAGGCCGATCGAAGTGCAGCCTTCATCGGTTGCCAGGTCGTTCATCGACGAGGGATCTCACCTGCTTTTGCGGCAGTTCAGGCTCTAGTCGCCATCGAGCACGTCCGCCGCCGTGAACTTCCGGTTCATCTCAGGCTCATAGTAGACGCACGAGGGAAGCAGCTCGCCCACCTCGCGACGGAACGGCTCGAGGTCTATCATCCGGCTCACCGGCGGGAAGAAGTCGTCGAAGTGCTGGGGCACTACGGCGCGGGGGCGGAGCGCGGCGGTCAGCAGCGCCGCCCGGCGGCAGATGTCGGTGTGGCCCTGCAGCGGGGGCATCAGGATGTCGGCCCGCGGCTTCGCGAGCCCTAGCGCCAGGGCCTTTTCAGGACTCAGCCCCAGGCTCCCCATGTGCGTTACCCTCAGCTCGCCGAAGACAAAAGACGAGACGAGCACGGGGCCGGCGGGCATGTGCCTTAGCGCACGGAGAGACCTCCCGTCGCGAAGCGCTCCGGGAAGTGTCGAGAGAACGAGCCTGGCGTCGAAGCGTATGTGCTTGCTGGGTGTGACCTCGACCGCAAAGGTACCGAAGTCGAGCGACTCCCCGCCCGCAAGCTCGTTGATGTTCGACCGGTCGACCCCCATCCGCCCCAGCGTCTCGGATGCGACCTTGCTGCAGTAAACGCCGGCGCCTGACGCCTCGACAATCGCGGGCACGTCGAAGATGTGGTCGAAGTGCCCGTGTGACAAGAAGATGAGATCGGCATCCGACATGTCGGCCGGTCGCAGGCTTTGCGCGGGCCGGGCCCGCTCGTTCCTGGTCAGGTAAGGGTCGATGAGGATGACCTTGCCCGCGTGCTCTATTCGGAACCCGGCGGTCCCCAGCCACTGGAACAGTGCATCTTCCACGGCAACTCCCGTTTCGCAGCCCGGCTCGGATAGGGATATTCTATCAGGAATCGCTCACATCGCCTGCCCGGCGCTCCTTTGACATTTGTCATTTTTCTAGCCTTACGGTAGGGTTAGGATCAGTAACGGTGAAGGTTAAATACGTGCTCGTGCTTTAAGCAGGTGAAAGGGGTTCCAGATGACCAGGGAAGAAGTACAGGGCGTGCTTGACAAGGTGCGGCCCATGTTGCAGGCGGACGGTGGGGATGTTGAGCTGCTCGATGTCGAGGACGGCGTCGTGAAGGTGCGCCTGGTGGGCGCGTGTGGCGGCTGCCCGATGGCTACTATGACTCTCAAGCGCGGCATCGAGGCTAAGCTCAAGGAAGAGATCCCGGAGATCAAGGAAGTCGTATCGGTTTAGTCCGTTAATGCCATGACGAGGGGTGGTGTTTTTTTAGCGCCACCCCTTTTTTACGCGCCCCGTGTCGGGCGTGATATCCGATATAATTGGGATACAACACCATCAGCAAGGGAAGGCTGACATGGAGGGTTCTTCCTTTCAGAACCTTGTTATCAATAGTCTGAACTTTGCTGTTGGTAACATAGAAAGAACTGGAAAAGCCCAGAAGCACGTTGTCGGGTTTCTTGGAACCGAGACCGCTGCATATTCTATCCACCACGTCGCTCATAACACCCAATTTTGCCTTGTCTGCCTTCAATGTCAGTTCAAACATAGGCTTACGTCGAAACGACGCTACCATAGCCCGTAATAGTACGTAACCAACTATGGCGATGACCACAAACGGATAGATGGGTACAGTTTCCGAAGTCTCGAAAGCCTTGACCAAAGCCCAGCACATAATAACAAGTAAGCCGAACAAGGCCGCGTAGAGAACTATCAGGCCGGGGGTGAAAAGCAAGGACAGCACAAACGTAACAGGCGGTAGGTGTTTCTTACGGTTCATCCCACATCATTCCATTCAACTTACGTTTCTCATTTCCGCCCCTCAACGTCGCAATTCTACCACGATTTGACCCTTACTCTTGGCCGTCGGTTCATCGGTGTGGAGATTGACGCGGAGGCGGTGGAGACGACGCTGGCGAGGTTGGCGGAGGCGGGGTCGTCCTTGCCTCAAAGCGGGTAGGGCTGGTACGGGTTACCCGAGTTCGCTTCAGGCAACCAATCCCTGTTGGCGTATAAGTACCCGATGGCGTCGGAAGCGGCCACTATCAAGACTCGGATGTCCGGGTGTTCCCCAAGCAAAGCCTCGTCAGGCTCGATTTGCTTTATCTCGTCATAGGCGTTCGTGACTTGCCTGCGGTCTGGCATAGGTGGCCGGGGCTTCTCGGTCGAGTCCTCGCCAAGCGCCTTCAAGACCTGACTGTAAGGGGAAAGCCTCCCGCTGATTTGTTCCTCGAGGATGACAACGGCCCCAAGCGACCACGCGGCCCGCCTTGCCTGCATTGCCAAGTAGTATTCGTCGGGTCGTGGGTTCACTTTTGTCTCCTGCGCCAACCACCTATTGCCAAGGCAAATCCTATCACTAGGCTTGACCACCTGCTACCTTGCTTTGATACCCTCACCCCAACAGGCGGCCCGGCGTTGAACTTGGACCATCCAAATATCCCCAAGAGTTGCCGCATTAAGGTTTGAGGGAGCCGGGACCGCCTTCCCCTTTGTTTGTCTCTGGTTGTGGGTGGGCATAGAATCTTGGTGCGGACAGCAAGGCAACGGAAAGGGAATCCAAGTTGAAACGCTGGAAAGCAGTTACTACCGGGATTTCCCCATATGCCTCCTCCAATGCTGCCATCCTACCACGGGTCTGGCCTTTCAGGCCCAGTTGACTGCTGTTTGCCGCCAACTTGTCACCCGACCTTGTCATCCTGCCTCCAAGCCTCGTGATTTTCCGTCGTTTGGCGACAGTTGTCCCGTCTTTTCGACCATCGAATTGCGCCGTTGTAACGTTCACAAGCACAAGGCAGGAGCCCTCGCGCATGTTTTCCCCAGGCGGTGGATTCTAGACAGCATCGACCGGAACAACTTCTCGGATACCGCAACCTCTGCCATCTGAAAGATCATCAGCCTTGAGTGACTGATAATCTTGGCGCCAATCTTTATGAGCTTCAGCTGGATGCTGGTAAGCGACCAGTGGGCCACCTGGCTCGGGAGCGCGAACCGGCGCATGAAGTTGCCCAAATTGTAGGCCAGCACGAACAGGGCGAGCCTGACCTTGTTAGATGCGTAGCGGACACACGATAACCTCGTCCAGGTGATGGCGAGCTTACCCTCACGAATCCATTGTTCGCACGTGCCCCGCCTGTTGTAGAAGTGGACGACAGCATCAGGGGCAGATGACATGTTGGTGACGATGAAGCCGATCCGGGGGAACAGCTCACCCTGATGCCACTCCACCTTGGCCACTACCCTTCTCGGCCTGTCCCATGATGCC
>JBBQKJ010000093.1:0-7142 GCA_038326775.1 Candidatus Geothermincolia bacterium | reverse complement strand
ATAGCGTTGCATCGCTTCCCCACGCTCAAGGTCGCTGCCACCGGGTATCTCCCAGTCGAGGCCCGCCGAGCGCTCCAGCATGCCTGTCATCAGCGCAAGGTGGGCACCAGCGGAGTGCCCGAACACCACCAGTTTCTCCTCATCCAAACCGTATCTATCTGCGTTGTATTTGATCCAGCGGAGTGCCGCCCGGCAGTCCTGGACTGCAGACGGCGCAGGCGAGATGTGCGACATCCGGTATTGGACGTTCGCCACCGCAAAGCCCATTTCGATGAATGGCAGAAACATGAGCGCGTACTGATTCACATCTCGCATGTTGGCAAGATGTTGGCGATTTGCCAATTCCAGATGCATCCCAGCTAGTATCAGCCAGAGGGCTACCGCCCAGCCGGACAGATCGTCACGCCGGAAAAGGTCGACCAGGGTGAACCCCATAGAAAAGCCAGTGGCAAGAATATCAGGATCAGGAAAAACCCCTGCCAGAAACCGTTCATCGAACCCCTCCTTATGCCGGGAACCTGCGATACGACTTATTCTTATGCTCCCCACCACGATAATCCAGCGCGAACTGGCGAGGTTCCGGTTGGATGGGGGCGGGTTTTCTTCTTGAAAAAGGCGGCCTGCTGAAGGTCAGCATCACCTTATGCCTGCCGATAATGGCTTCGGAGGCCGATTCGTAATATCCTATAGAGGTGCGGGCAACGACGGCGACGCAGTTGCTTCCAGCGGAATGAACGCTCCGGGGGGTACGTGGATGTTTGAAGTGCGGTTGTGCCCGGAATGTGGGGTTCCCCGCTACATAACCAGTGAGCACTCCTGGCTGAGCGACGGCTCGATCGTGCTGGCCGGTAACCCGGAGCAACGGATGGCTTTCGTGGAAACCGAGAACTTCGACCCTCTCTACCAGGGCATCAGCAACCTCATCGGTTTGCCGATAGGGCATATTCTTACGGACTCGGCACGAAGATCTACCCTGGCTTACATGAACCTGATGGTTTCCGATGAGACAAGGCGGGCGGTTGTGAACGGGGAAGCAGACCTGGACCTGGTCTTCGCCACTATGTTCGGGGTCGGACGCATCATGGGCTACGGCAATCCCTCCCTCCTGGATATGCGATACGAGCACAAAGATGATGACTTCGTCACCATCCTCTTCCGCAACCCGATCTCCAGGCCGGTGATCACGGGAGCAGTCGCGGGAACCGTCGAGGCTTACCTGGAACACCCCCGCGGAGTGACTTACAAGGAGGCCCCGCCGGACGCCATCGAGGTGACCGTCTTCGAAGCGGAGCACCCGGCCGAGTTGAAGAACAGGCTCCGGTTGAGAAAATACCAGCCTGCGGAAGGCTATTTCGACCACGCCAGGTGCGCGACGTGCGGGGGGCCGGCGAATCTCAGCCGCTACGACTGGGACACCGGCAACGGGATCATCCGAAGCAAGACCACCGGCAGGCGGTTCGCGTTGATCGGCCCTCCCATGGTCGACGCGGTCTTCGAGGAGCTGGAGAACGAGCTCGGAAAGGCGATCCCCGAGGTCGTCGTCGAGGCGCAGCGCCGGTTCGTCAGGAACGGCTTCTACGCGGTCTCGGAGATCCGGGGCATCGACCGGATGAGCGAGCAGTTCGCCCGGAGAGGGCTAGGCTTGATCAGGGACCTCGATCTGGGGCGAGGTGGCGTGCACGCGGTCCTCGAGAACGCTACGCTGCACCTTATGACGGTAGGTCTTACACAGGGTCTCTACGAGCTTGCCACCGGGGAGGAAGGAAAGGTCGAATGGAAGCTCTCGGAGGACCGCCGGCTCGAGATCGACGTGAGGCCCTGGAAATGAAACCGGGAATATTGATGAGCTGCGATGCTTGCTGACAACCCCGAAATCCTGGAGGCGTACCGGCCCCTTTTCTACCCGCGTTCCGTGGCGGTGGTAGGGGCGAGCGACAACCCCTTCAAGCTCGGTTTCCACTCTTTACTGGCGGTTACGACCGCCGGCTTCCCGGGAGACGTTTTCCCGGTGAACCCGAACGCCGGGGCCCAAGTGCAGGGCCTCCCCGCCTACCGGAGCATCGACGAGCTTCCTGCGGGAATCGACCTCTTCGTATACGCCATCCCGGACGAAAAAGTGATAACCGCCGTTCGCGAGTCCGTGGCAAGGGGCGGGCGGGCGGGGGTCATATTCGCCGGGGGCTTCAGGGAAACGGGCCCCGAGGGCGCTGCGCGCCAGCGGGAGCTGGTCCAGGCCGCCGACAGCGGCGGGATGAAGTTGATAGGGCCCAACTGCATCGGCGTCCTCAACACCCGCGCGAAGCTGAACGCGACCTTCGCGGCGCCTCTCGGCTACCTCGAGGCTGGCGGCATCTCCGTGGTCAGCCAGAGCGGCGGAGTGGGCTCGTGCGTCGTCAGCGGGCTGACCGACGAGCTCGTCAACATGGGGAAGTTCATAAGTATCGGCAACCGCGCCAACGTCGAGTTCGCCGACCTTGTCGAGTACCTGTCCGTGGACCCGGACACCCAGGTCATCTGCCTGTTCATCGAAGGGCTCGACGATGCGCGCGACTTCCTCGAACGGTCGCGGGAGGCCTCAGGGCGAAAGCCCGTCATCGTGTACAACACGGGGTACACCGAACACTCCTCGAGGACGGCGCTCTCTCACACCGGGTCCGTGGCGAGTTCCGAGGCGGTCTACCGCGGGGCTTTCCGGCAGGCGGGCGTCCTCCAGGTGGACAGCGTCCTGGAGATGGTGGTGGCCGCCAAGGCCCTGTCGATGGGCGCGAAGCTGGAAGGCAACGGCGTCTTTCTCTCAACCCATACCGCGGGGCCGGCGATATTGATAACAGATACGTGCGAGCGGGCGGGGGTGCGGTTCCCCGAACTGAGAGGCGAGATAGCTCACCGCATCGGCGAGTTCCTTCCTCCCCACTCCTCGCCGGGCAACCCGCTGGACATGTTCGCGTTCGCCTGGACCGACACCTCGCTTTACCTGAAGGCGACCGATCTGGCCCTGCGCCAGGAAGACATCCACTGCGCCGTGGCGATCTTCCAGTCCGGGATGGGCTCGGGTATCACGTTCCCCGCGAAGGAGTACGCCGCCCTCGGGCGGAAGCACGGCAAGCCGGTGTTCCTGTGCCTGACCGCGCCGGCGATATTCGCGGCCGAGATGACAGACGCGCAGTCCGGGGGTGTTGTGACCTTCAACCGCGCCGAGAAGATGGCGAGCGCGCTGAAGGCGCTGACACGGTGGCACTGGTTGTCCCGCGAGCGAACGCCTTCTTGAGTTGTTCCGCGGCCTTGTGAAAAAATGCAAGAAAGTGACCTGACCCCAATGTTGCGTTTTCTGGCGAACGGATGGTGGTGGTGGTGTGCGGGGGGTGGAAGGTGAGATCAAAGAGTTCGTTCGCGACCGCGGAGTGGAGGTCGTGGGCATTGCCGGCCCGGAGCGGCTGGACGGGCCGCCGTCTCTCGACCTCGATTACACCATGCGTGGTGCGAGGTCCGTCGTGTCGATGGCACTGCCGATGGACATCCCTCCCATCTACGACTTCCTTTCCAAGAAGTCGCCCGCGCCCCACAACCTCGACCAGTTCCTGAAATACCAGCGCATGCAGAGGATAGAGAAGGAGCTGGCCGACCACCTCGAGTCCCTGGGGCTCCGCGCGAAAGCGGCGCCGCTGAGCGCCGACTACCGTCGCTCGCCATATGTTTTCTCGACCCGGCCCGCCCTCTCCCTTCGCTTCGCGGCCATCGCCGCCGGCGTCGGGGCGCAGGGGTGGTCGGGAAACGTCATGACAAAGGAGTACGGCGCGGCAATCTACCTGGGCGCGGTCCTCACCGACGCGGTCCTCGAGAGCGATCCAATGCTTGAGCCCGACTACTTCATCGAGGAGCACTGCGCCCGGTGCAGGCGCTGCGTAAACGCCTGCCCTTCGCGCATGTTTGAAGGTAAAGAGGACGAGTTCGTCCTCTCCAGCGGGCGGCTGCACCGGAGAGGGCGGCGGCGGAACATCGACCTGTGCAACATCTCCTGCTTCGGGCTTCATTCACTGAGCCTGGACCGGAAGTCCACCAACTGGGGGCTGAACTGGATAGAAGACTGGGTCGAGACAGAGCCGGACCCTTCCAGGAAGATGCTCACGCTGTGGGCAATGCTGCAGAGAGGCCTGACCACCGGAAACTCCGCTCCACGCTTCGAGATACTGAGAAGGATCTGCAGCATCCTTTACCCCGAGGAGCTGTTCGTCGGGATACCAAAACCGGGAGAGCTGCCGGAGGACGAGCCGGGGCGCTACCGCGTGTTGGCGGATTTCGCCGGCAGGGTCGGTGTCAAAGGCATCGACGACTACCCCGTCCCCATGATATGCGGTCAGTGCGCGCTGGTTTGCGGCCCTACTCTCGAGGAGACCGACCGGAGGTACAAGACCCTGCTCGCCTCCGGCTTCGTTGTGCCGGGCGAGGGCGGGCGGATGACCCGCGTGGAAACCCTGGAGGAAGCCAGGGAGCTCAAGAAGCGATACCCCCCGAGGGTCGGCACGATGAAGAAGGTGAAAGACACCGCGGCCACGGCACTGCTCTGGCATCGGCACTACTTCGGCCTGGAACCCCGGTCTATCTACCAGGCCGCGCGCTACAAGCGCAGGCTGAAAAAGGCTGTGGAGAAGGCTCGGAGGGTCGGTCGCCATGGTTAGTGATGATAATCGGCGGCGGGGCGCAATAGGTTGCGGGGAAGATACGGAGGTTGACTGATGGCCGATGACAGCGAGACCAGGGACGTTTCCGGCAACGAGCTCGAGAAGCTCCGGGCGGAGAACGCGGCCTTGAAGAAGAAACTGGAGGCCGCGCCGGCGTCCGCCAGGGGACACCACTTCTGGCGGAGCTTCGTGGTATGGCTTCTCATAATACTTGCGTGCGTATTCTCCATATTGGGAGTTCTCTCTATCTGGGTGAAGACCACCACGCTGGACACCAGCACCTTTGTCGGAACCGTGGCGCCCCTGGTCAAAAACGACGCCGTCGCCAAGGCGGTGAGCAAAGTCGCGGCCCAGGAGTTGTTCGCCAAATACGACGTCAGCGGAAGGTTGAAGACCGGCCTCGACAACTTCTCAAAGGTGATCGAGCAGGCGGCGCCAAAGGACCTCCCCATACCGGACATCAGTCTGTCCTTCATCGCCGAGCCTATCTCGAACGGGCTGCAGGATTTCGCCGCGACCGCCGCCAGGAAGGTACTGCAGAGCGACGCGTTCTACAAGGTGTGGTCGGAGGCGCTGCGCCTCTCCCATACCGCGGCCGTGAACATAATCAAGGGCAATAGCGACAAGGTTCTCACCAGCCAGGGAGACACGGTAGTCCTTGACCTCGCGCCCTTGCTTGATCAGGTCAAGTCGCGGGGCCGTCCGGCTGGGCGGTCTGGACGAGGGAGCACGTCACCGACTTCTTTGGGAACTGGAGGGCGCGGCGTGGGGGCGAAAAAGGCAAGACCCCCTTCTCCGCTTTCCTGGACAGGTACGCTTGGTGGTTCCGCGTGGGTGGCGTCGCCGTGGCGGTGATAGCCCTTGTCGCTCTTCCGACGGTCTCCGGGCTGGTGGTTATCATCACCGCGATGGTGCTGCTGGTATACCTGGCCGTGCTCGAGCTGCTCCGGTAAGAAACTGGAAACCGCGTGGGCAGACAGCAACACCCGGCCCGCCGCGGGTGTTGTCATTTGAGGCAATCGCCTCCAGCATCTTTACTGCCCGGCATGATCAGGGTCCACGACGTCGCGACACTACGGCTAATCCACGCGGCGCTCCCCGGCATGCGGGCCCGAAGCGCTGGAGCCATCATTAACGTGGCCTCTCTTGCAGGCATGCTTCCCACTCCGTATAACGCGACGTACAACGCGACCAAGTCGTTCCTGGTCGCCCTTACCGAGGGTCTTCACCAGGAGCTGGTGGCCAACGGTGTCCGGGGTGTCCGCGTTCAGGCATTGTGCCCCGGCTACACACATTCCGGTTTCCACGAAACGGCCGGCGCGACGCGGGAGGTGTCAGAGAGGATGTGGATGACTTCCGAAGAGGTCGCGGACGAGTCGCTGGCGGCTCTCGAAAAGGGGAAGGTCGTTTTCATCCCCGGTGGAAAGAACCGCTTGATGGTCACTTTTATGCTCGCCCTTCCAAGAGCGCTGCGGTACAGGTTGGCGAGACTGGTCGAGAAAGACTGACCGCGAACCGTCCGAAGCGGTCCCTCTCTACTCCGGCTTCAGCAGCGAGGCGACCAGGTTGTCCGAGGAGAAGTGCCCGCCGGTGAGAGCGGCCAGCGAGCTGCCGGCCCCGAAGATGCGCTCGCGTATCTCCTCCAGGTCGAGCCCCCGGGCGGCCAGGGCGGTCGCCTCGGCCCCTATGCCTTCGAAGTACTCCGCGCAGGAGAGCAGGGCCCGCCGCCCGTCCGGGATTATCTGCCCCATCGAGGTGAACAGGACCAGGCGCTCGGTCGGCAGGGCCGCGAGCCTTCTCATCGATTCCATCAGGCCCCGCGCGTCCTCGTCCGCCCTTATGACCTTCGGCCTCTCGGTAACGAAGATGTCCCCGGAGAAGCACCAGCCTTTCTCCATCTCCACGAGCGCGACGTGGCCTTCGCTGTGACCACCGGTCTCAACGACATCAAAGCGAAACCCGCGCGTCTCCACGAATTCGCCCAGGACGGCGACCTCGGCCGGCTCGGGATATCCCCAGACATACTCCTGGTAAGGATTGAGCTCAGGGACCGTGTTGATGAGGGGAACGGAGTCCCCGTGGGCGAACACCGGCACGCCGAAGCGCTCCCGTGCGATGCGATCGGCGCCGACATGGTCTTCGTGGTAATGGGTGTTGACCACGAGATCGAGCTCTTTATCCTCGAGGAACTGCGCGAGCTCTCCGGCGGTGTGGGCGCAGCCTGTATCGATCAAGAGCCCGTCTACGAGGTAGGCGGCCACCCAGTAGAGAGGCTTGCCTTCTACCTCCAGGCTCATCTTTATCCTGGTGACTTCCTCGAACTCCGATACCTCCAGCATGCTTCTATATTAAACTGGTTGCCTCGGGTCAGGGACCAAGAACGGAAGAATTCAAGTCATGGTGCCTGAACCCCACCAGGAAGGCGGCGCAGTGGCCCACAGGGAAAACCCCGGCGAGAAGTCC
>JBBQKJ010000092.1:0-7166 GCA_038326775.1 Candidatus Geothermincolia bacterium | reverse complement strand
TTTCCAACGCGGCTGACCGGACTCTGTCGTTTTCTCGTCGCCGGGTCCCTCCATGTCGCTCCAAGCCGGCGAGCATGCCGCAGAATCCGGACAACCGGGTCTGAAGGGCTCGAAAGATGATAGAATGCGGGCGTTGGAGGCATCATATGAGGGATACCGGTTAAGACGTTTGCAGCGGTAGAGAGTGGATTGGAGTCTATCCCGATATCCATCCTATGCCGCCTCCAATGCTGCCATCCTACCACGATTCTGGCCTTTCGGGCACGGTTGACTGCTGTTTGGAGCCAGTTCGTTACCCGACCTTGTCATATCGCCTCCAAGCCTCGTGATTTCCCGTCGTCCGGCGACAGTTGTCCCTTGTTTTCGACCACCTAATTGCGCCGTTGTAGCGTTCACAAGTTTAGGGCAGGTGCCCTCGCGCACGCCTTCCCCAGGCGTTGGATTCGGGACAGTATCGACCTGAACAGCTTCTCAGGCACCGCAACCTCGGCACACTGAAAGATTGTCATCACGCGAGTGGGAGACTATCCTGGCTCCTATCTTTATGAGCTTCAGCTGGATGCTGGTAAGCGACCAGTGGGCCACCTGACCGGGTAGCGCGAACCGGCGCATGAAGTTACCCAGGTTGTAGGCCAGCACGAACAGGGCGAGGCGCACCCGGTTGGATGCGTAGCGGACACACGATAACCTTGTCCAGGTGATGGCGAGCTTGCCTTCCTTGATATGTTGTTCGCAGGTTCCTCGCTTGTTGTAGAAATGCACGACGGCATCAGGTGAGGACGACATGTTGGTGACGATGAAGCCTACCAGGGGAACAGCTCACATGCGTGCCACTCCACCCTGGCCACAACCCTTCTGGGCCTGTCCCATGATGCCGCCCGGTAGGAGAAGGAGTGGAAGAATACCACCGGCTTCCTGGGTGGCCTTCCCACCGGTCGGGTCATCAGGTGGTCTATCTCCTGGTAGAGGTTGTTGTTCGCCTTGAGCCTGATTGCGTAGAGAATGGAGTTATCCTCCAGGTACTCGTAGATATCCGGGGAGGCGAAGGCCGCGTCCCCCCGCAGGTAGAGCTTCTTGTCCATCTCCTTGTACCTGTCCACGATGGGGGTGAGAAACTGCTTCCACCCTTTTGCCGAGTGGACGTTCCCGGGGCGAAGGACCGCACCCTCGCAATCACCGTAGTTGTTGAAGCAGAAGAGCGGGTGATAGCAGGTGGATTCAAAGAAGCCGTTGTGGGCCGAGCCCTCCAGGCTGCCGTGGACGGGGGACTCGGAGCTGTCGATGTCCAGTATCATCTTCTTCGTCTTTGAGAGCGACACGGCTTTGGAGACCCAAGCGCTGTTCAGCGAGGAGAGGGACTCCATGTTCTCATCCTGGGTAAGTATGTCCGTCTCGAAGCGGGACACCGTTCCCGAGCTTGCCGCCGTTCTATCGAGAGCCCTCTTGCCGATGAGGGCCCTCATCGCCGGGTCTCGTGAAAGCCCCTCGTGGTCTCATGCGTCCTCGTATCCGGCGAGACGAGCATAGACTGACTGGCGAAGAAGGCCGGTGACCTGGTGCTGTATGTTCTTCCCCGTCCTCTTGTCTGCTATGAAGTCAGTGGCCATGTCGGCAAGACCCATCACCTCGTCAAGCTCTCGAACCTCCAGCAGACCCGCGTCTGTAGTTATCTTCGCTCCCCGGAATTCCAGCCTCAAGCGGCGGTCGAAAAGCAGCTTAATAGCCTCGTTTTTGCCTGCACCCAATGGATTCTCGCCCCCTGAAGTACTGAATAGCCAACAAATGGCTTTCTAATGGATACTTAAGCAAAGCAAGGGGAGAACCCTTCCTGGTTCATATGATTTATGCGGGCTTAAGGAATCCAGACACCAGAACCGCCTTTCCCGAGCCCCGTGATGCTGTGAGGCTTTTCGATCATAACAGACAGGCCCAACCAATCAGCCGATATCTCTTCTGCATCGGCGAGGACATGCTGTAGCCCTCGGCATTCCAGACAAGCCTTTCTTCCGCTCTTCTGCCCATCTGATCCTCCTTGTGCAACCGCCGGCCATGGTCGGTGTTGCGGCAATCAGCTGCTTACGCCGGCTCGAAGGCGCATGCCAACAGACCTTTTCGATCTCTCTAAGGGCCGACAGGGGTTGACGCCCGGGGAGATTATCATGTATATATTGGTTAAACCAATTTATCATACGGGGTTGTGTCATTGATAGTCCAATCCGAAGAACTCACCCGGCTCCCTCACGATAAGACCCTGCCGCGCCGTATCGCCGACCTTCTCATAACCCGCATCTTCATCGGAGAGCTGAAGCCGGGAGACAGGCTGCCCCCGGAGCGCGCCCTGGCCGGACAGCTCGGGGTCGACCGGACCTCACTTCGAACGGCCATCAACCAGCTGGCCAGCATGAACGTGGTCAGGCCGGTCCGCGGCTCGGGCAACGAGGTCCTCGACTACAGGGAGCACGCCGGCCTCGATTTTCTATCCGCCGTCTTCGCGATCGAGGGGCTCGAGCTCGGTAGCGCCTTCTATCTCGAGCTTCTCGACAGCTGGATCGACTTGATGCCCGAGGTCATCTCACGGGCCATGAAGGGCGCGACTCCTTCCGACTTTGCCCTTTTGGACACGTTTTTCGCCCGGCAGCTCGAGATGCTCGACGCCGGCTCGAGCATCGAAGATGTCGCCGGGATGGAAGTCGCCCTCCAGGACGCTCTCGTGACGTCTGTCGGGAGCACTATGTTGAGGTTGCTGTCGAATTCCACGCGCGCTCTTCGCAAACGGATAGTACAGATGTTTTTCGAGACGATCGACGTGCGCGGGCACATAACCTGGCAGCGGGAGCTCGACCGGCAGATCATCGCGGGCACCGTTCAATACGACGAGGTCGAAGCCCGGTACAAGTCTTACCTCCTGGAGCGGACGAGCGCCGTCCGCCGGGAAATAGCGCGGCTGCCCGCGAACCCGCGCGCCGGTAACGTGGAGGGGCAACCTCCGGTGGTCTTATAGCAAGGGTGGAGTGATGCAGTCTCCGGTTTTTGAAACGCGTAAAGGAAACATGGATTCGTTGTTCAAGCCCGAGTCGGTGGCTTTCATAGGGGCCACGGAGGGCCAGGCCAAGTGGGGCTTCGTCATCTTCAACAACCTGCTGGCCGGCGGCTACGAGGGCAAGGTGTATCCCGTCAACCCCGGCAGGGAGACAGTCCTGGGGTTGAAGTGCTACCGTTCCGTCATGGACATCCCGGGCGATGTGGACCTGGCCGTCTTCACGGTCCCCGCGAAAGCGGTCGTCAGCGCACTCGACGACTGCGTGGCCAAGGGCGTAAAAGCTGCCGTTGTCGTAAGCGCGGGTTACAAGGAGATGGGCGAAGAGGGGGCCGCCCTCGAGGCCGAGATGGTGGCGAAGGCGAACGCCGCGGGGATACTGCTGGTAGGCCCGAACTGCGAGGGGATCTGCTGCCCGGCCGCGAGCTTCTTCCCCTGGATGCCCACACACCACCCGGAGCCCGGGCCCGTGAGCGTCGTCGCGCAAAGCGGCAATATCCTGAACATGCTCATCGGACACGCGCACAACTGCGGGTTCGGGGTGGCGAAGGGCGTATCGAGCGGCAACGAAGCGCAGCTCAAGACGGAGGACTACCTCTCCTATCTCGCGGGCGACCCAGACACCGACATAATCATCTCCTACATAGAAGGTTTGGAAAACGGGCGCCGGCTGTTCGAAAAGGCGCGCGCGGCGACTCGCAGGAAGCCGGTGGTGATGCTCAAGGGGGGCCGCACGAAAACAGGGATGCGAGCAGCCCTGTCGCACACGGGCGCGATGGCGGTAGCAGGCGATGTTTTCGAGTCGGCGTGCAGGCAGGCGGGAATCGTGCTGGCCAGGACCATCAGGGAGGCCGGCATAACGGCTTCGTCGTTCGTGAGCCGCCCGCTGCCCCGGGGAAAGCGTGTAGGGGTGGTCACCGGGGGCGGCGGGCTGGGGGTCATCGCGGCCGACGCCTGCAGCGAGTACGGCCTCGACCTCCCTTTCCTTTCGGTGGAGACCCTCGCGAAGGTCTCGGGGTATCTGCCCGACTACTTCGTGCCCGGCAACCCCATAGACCTGGTCGCGGGGCTCAACCCCGCAATCATAAAGCCCGTCATCGAGATACTCATGCGGAGCGGCGAGGTGGACTCGGTGATGTTCATCTATATAGAGTCCACGCGCAAGCGGGGCCCAGGCGGGAACGGGCCGGCCGGCGGTGAGGAGTCCGCCGGCGGGGGGGTTGACATACGCAGGTTCTGGGTCGAGGCGATGCGGCGGATCAGCGTGGAGATAGGCGGCTTGTACGAGGTGGCAATGGAAATCGGCGTGCCGCTCTACATCACCGCCAACATCGACTCCGGCAGGCTGGGCTCCGCACTCGACTCGATGAACGGGGTCCCCCCGATGTCTTACAAGGAAGTCGAGTCGTGCTGCTCCGCCATCCGCGCCATGGCCGAGTACTCCGAGTACCAGCATCGCGCGTCGGGTCAAAGCGGTTAGCCTCACAGGCAAGGGCATAGAGGTCGGGCAGGCAACTCAGGGAGGGCCGCGGCCATAGTCCGGGGTGTGGAAAAGAACAAGGCCCTTATCATAGTCGGCCCAGAAACATATCTTGGTGAGGTGTCTTACAGGCTGAGCCCGACCGCCTGGGACCGGACCCTCAAAGCAATGGTAAAGCTTTTCGACAGGGTGCTGTGAAGAAAAGATGGGTCCGACAGAAAGAACTCTTCGCTCAACTGAAGGAGGCGGACTCCGTTGGACAACGCGGTCGTTTCTGGTGGCGAGTTTATTTCAAGGTGCCTGGCGGCACAGGGTATCCGGTTTCTTTTCAGCGTGGATTCCGAGCGCCTGGGGCCCATCCTGGAATCGTTCGATGGCTTCGGCTCGTGCCGGGTCATCAAGGCCCGCAACGAGACGGCGGCCGCCGTCATGGCCGACGGCTACATAAGGCGCGGTCGGAGACTGGCTGCCGTACTGACCGACGACAACGGCTCTGCGCTCTCGCAGATCAGCGGCGTGACCAACACCTGGGCCGACAAGATACCACTGCTGTCGCTTTCGCTGTGCGCCGAAGGCGAGCCCGACTACGGCAAGGGGTTCGACCGGTTCGCCTTCGACCAGGGCGAGGTCTTCCAGGCCGTGACCCAGTTGAGGAAGAAGGTCTCCTCGCTCGAGGAGCTGCCCTCGGCGCTCGCCGAAGTGATCAACCACAGCCTCAGCGACAAGATGGGGCCGGTCCACCTGGACATTCCCCGCGGGCTCCTGGACCAGTTGGTGGAGTCCTCGCTGTGCCCGAGCGAAAACGAAGCGAGAGCCGCGGAAGAAAAGCGCGTCGAGCCGGTTCGCATGGCCGCCGACGACCAGGCGGTCGAGCACGCGGCAACGATCATAAGGGGCGCCGAGCGGCCGCTGATATTCGCGGGCGGCGGGGTGCACGCGTCTGACGCGCACGAGGAGCTGAGGGAGCTCGCGGAGAAGCTCGGCATCCCGGTGGCGACATCGATGGCCGGCATCGGTTCCTTCCCCACCGACCACGACCTGTCGCTTGGCCCGCCCAGCTACACCGGGGGCGAGACCTTCCACGTCGCGATAAAGGAGGCCGACGTCGTCATCGCGGTGGGCGTCAGCTTCAGCGGGCTCGAGGGGTTCGGGCTCCCGCCGCTCTGGTCCGATGCCATCAAGTTTATCCATATCGACATCGCCCCGCTCCAGTTCGGGCTGAACGTCAAGCCGGACGTGCCCGTCCTGGGCGACGCCAGGACGGCCCTCCGCCAGCTCGTCTACGCGGTGGGGGTGAACGGCTTCAGGGGCAAAGCGGAATGGGGCGCTTGGAGGGCCCACCTGGCAAAGCTCAAGCGCGACAGGGCGAGCCGCCTGGCGAAGCTCGCCAACAGGCGCTGGCCCAAAGGCCACCAGGGGAGGTTCGCGCAGGAGCTTGGCAAGGTGATAAAACGTGACGACATGCTGATGGTGATCGACGGCGGCAACACCCCCCTCTACGGGGCGATGTACGCCCCGGCGGTCGGCCCGAGGCAGGTCTTCTTCCCGTACGGGATGGCCGCGCTGGGCGGCGGGATACCTTATGCCATAGGGGTCCAGCTGGCGTCTCCCGACAAGCGCGTGATGCTGGCTACCGGTGATGGTTCGTTCATGTACAACATCCAGGAGCTGGAGACCATCAAGAGGCTCGACCTGCCCATCCTCATCGCCGTCAACAACGACTCGGCCTGGAACATGATAAAGGCGATGCAGGACATGCTCTACGCCAGGAACTTCGTCGGGACCTGCCTGCCCGACGTGGACTACGCGAAGATAGCCGCGGGGTTCGGTCTGCATGCCGAGCGCGTCACGGACTCGGATGAGATCGCGCCCGCGTACGAGAGGGCGGTCGCGTCCGGCGGACCGGCGCTCATCGACGCCATCACCGACTCGAGCAACATCCCCGACAGCCTGCTGAGCTTCACCCTCGTCGAGTTCGAGGGCACCTTCGGTGGCATCAACCCGCTGAAGTTCGCACGCAGCATGTGGATGATGAGAGATGCTGGCATCCACCGAATGGTGCACACCATCACCTACATAAGGAAGGCGTTCCTGAGGATCAACCCTCTTGCCAAGCTCGGAGGTTCACGATGAAGTACCCAACAGGTGGAGAGCTGCTCGTGGAGTGCCTCATCGGCCAGGGCGTCAGCCACGTGTTCTCGATAATCGGCGGACAGATGGGGAGCATCTACGAAGCCATAGGCCTGTCGCCCGACATCGAGGTCGTCACTCCGCGCAACGAGACTGCGGCGGCGCTCATGGCGTGTGGCTACACGGCGACCAGCGGGCGGCCGTGTGTCTCGATGGCGACGGTGGGCGCCGGCGTGGTGTACGAGGTAGCGGGGCTGTCCAAGGCGTGGTTCGACTACCTGCCGGTCGTGAGCATCGCGCCGCAGGTGCAGAGCTACCGCGTGAAGCCCCACCAGGAGAGCCTGCAGGCCTGCAACCAGGACGAGATCTTCTATCCCGTAACCAAGTGGAACTCCATCGTCTTCCACCGGGAGCGCATACCGCAGATGGTCGACCGCGCCTTCCGCGAGGCGCTGACCGGCATCCCGGGGCCGACGCACCTGGACATCCCGGTGGACATCCTGTTCAAGCGCGGGCTGT
>JBBQKJ010000091.1:0-7310 GCA_038326775.1 Candidatus Geothermincolia bacterium | reverse complement strand
CACCTCGGTCACCTTCTTCGGGGAGTACCGGGGCTCGGTCTCCGAGCCGAGGATCACCCACGGCCACAACAAGGACCACCGCCCCGACTTAAGGCAACTGGTGTTCGGGCTCAACGTGACAAGCGACGGGGCGGTCCCCCTCCTGCACCGGAGTGCAAGCGGCAACAGAACGGACGACACCCTGCACCGGGGCAACTTCGATCGTCTGCGCGCCCTCCTTGGAACATCAGACTTCATCTATGTCGCCGACTCCAAGCTTGCCACTACTGAGAACATGGCGCACGTGGCCCGCTACGGGGGGAGCTTCGTGACGGTGCTGCCCCGCACCCGGGCCGAGGACAAGGAGTTCCGCAGGCGGCTCTCAACAGGCGGGAGCGTGCGCTGGAGGGCGGTCCTCACGGTCCCGGGCAGGGCGTGCGAGCCCGAGGATGTCTTCTCCTGTCCCGTGGGTGAGGAGCCCCGGACCAGGGAGGGCTACCGGCTCATCTGGTACCGGAGCTCGGGCAAGGCCCGCATTGATGAGAGCTCGAGGAAGCGCAACCTTCAAAAAGCGCTCACGGAACTCGACCAGCTCGCCCTCAAGCTGGATATCCCCAGGAAGAAGGCGAGTTCCCGGGCTGAGGCAAAGCGCAGGGCGGTCTCCATATGCAGGCGATATGGCGTGGCCGACTTCATAAGAATCGACCTGCGCGAACGTAAGACCGCCGTGCCCAGGCGTCTGCGCCCGGGAAGGCCGCGCGAGGGGGACCCGGTGCGCCTGGAGATCAAGCACTCCTGGACGCTCACCTTCGAGACGGACGAGGAGGCGCTTGCGCGCGCGCAAAAGACAGACGGGGTGTTCCCGCTGGTGTCGCACGGCCTGGAGAAGCGAGGCCGGAAAGAAATACTCGAGATCTACAAGTACCAGCCATACCTGGAGAAGCGATTCAGCCAGGTAAAGTCAGACCTCGCCATATCGCCGGTGTTCCTGAAAACCCCCTCGAGGGCGGCGGCACTGCTCGACGTCTACTTCATCGCAATAGCGGTCTCATCTCTCATAGAGAGGGACATCCGCAAAGCGATGCGCGAGGCGGGAATCAATGAACTTCCACTCTACCCGGAGGGAAGGCCCACCGAGGCCCCGACCGCCCAGCGTGTCCTGGAGGCCTTCGCCTCAGTAGGCTGGCACGAGTTCAGGCGGGGTGAGGAGATCATCTGCTTTCCGCTGGAAATGAGTGACCTCCAGAAGAAGGTACTGGACCTGCTGAATATCCCGGTTCGGGACTACGGATAAACATTCAGCGGCAGTCTGAGCGGTGTGCGATAATTCAATTGGGACCGGTTTCTATCTGCGGAATATGAGCTGCATTCGCTGGCGTCTTTGAATATGTCTTATCGAAATCCTGAAGCGCCTTCCAAATTCGATTCCTTACTGGCAGTGGAATAGACACTTTTAACTTATTGGAATCAAGAGCCTGCTTACAACGTTTTGAGAACGTCCATGCCATCTAGGAACACCCTTTCAGTGGGAATCGTTCGAGATGTCGGAACAGAGCAACTCAGCCTGCTCGAGTACAGTCTTGGTTGCTGCGTCTTGTTTATCAGGGGGATAGCCGTACTTGCGCAGAACGCGCTTGACCATGACCCGCATCTTGGCACGGACGTTCTCCCTGACAGTCCAGTCGATGCTGGCGTTCTTGCGGACCGTGTCCACGAGCTCCCGCGCGATGGTCTTGAGCGTCTCGTCGCCCAGCACCTTGACGGCGCTGTCGTTAGTCTCGAGAGCATCGTAGAAGGCGAGCTCATCGTCGGAGAGCCCCAGGTCCTCACCCCGGCGGTCGGCCTCGCGCATCTCCCTGGCGAGTTCTATGAGCTCCTCGATGACGGCGGCGGTCTCTATTCCACGATTCTGGTAGGCGCGCAGCGACTTCTCGAGCATCTCTGCAAACGACCGCGCCTGAACCAAGCTCTTCCTCTTGCGCGTCCGTATTTCATCATTCAGAAGCTTTCGAAGCAGCTCGACCGCCAGGTTTCTCTGGGGCATGCCGCGCACCTCTGCCAGGAACTCATCTGACAGTATAGAGATGTCGGGCTTCTTGAGCCCTGCCGCATCAAAAATATCTATCACCTGGTCAGGCGCTATCGCCTTGTCGACAAGCTGCCTGATGGCGTGGTCAAGCTCATCACCCGGCCTCACCGTCCCGGCGGTCTTCGCGAGCGCCGAGCGGACCACCTGGAAGAAAGCCACGTCGTCACGAATCTCGATGGCCCGCTCGTCCGGCACAGACAACGCAAACGCCTGCGATAGCTCGGTAACGACCTTGAGAAGTCGGTCCTTCCCTTCTTCCTGGGCGAGTATGTGCTCCTGAGCCGCGGGAAGGAGGTCTAGCCGCTCTGCGGGGGAACCTCCGACCCAGACCGACCAATCGAACCCGTGAAAGAGCCCCAGGCATACTTCGTACTTCTCGAGCATCACCGCGACCGCTTCCGCCTGGTCGATGGCTGTCTTACCCTCGCCGCCGCTCTCAGTGTAGACCGCCAGTGCTTTCTTTAAGCTGTCCGCAAGCCCGAGGTAGTCGACCACCAGTCCGCCAGGCTTGTCGCGGAACACGCGGTTCACACGGGCGATAGCCTGCATCAGTCCATGTCCGCGCATAGGCTTGTCCACGTACATAGTGTGAAGGCACGGCGCGTCGAAACCCGTAAGCCACATATCGCGCACGATGACAACCTTGAACGGGTCGGCAGGGTCCTGGAATCGCAATCGCAGGGCCTCCCGCCTGGGCTTGTTCCTGATGTGCCTCTGCCACTCCAGCGGGTCTGACGCTGAGCCCGTCATCACTATCTTGATTATCCCAGCGTTGTCGTCATCGGAGTCCCACTCGGGCCTTAGTTTCACTATCTCGTCGTAGAGCTCGACGCAGATGCGGCGGCTCATGCATACGACCATCGCCTTCCCGTCCATCGCCTCGAGCCTCTCGCTGAAGTGCTCGACCAGGTCGGCGGCTATGACCTCCACACGGCTTTCTGTACCCACCACTGCTTCTACGGCCGCCCACTTCGTCTTGAGCTTCTCTCGTCGGTACTCCTCCTCGCCCTCTGTGACAAACTCAAATTCCTGGTCGAGCAACTCCCTCTCGTCAGGGTCGATATCCAGCTTCACGATGCGGCTCTCGTAGTAGATGGGAACGGTCGCCCCGTCCGCGACTGCCTGTTGGATATCGTAGACGCTTATGTACTCACCGAAGACCGCCCGGGTGTTCTTGTCTGTCATCTCGATGGGCGTGCCCGTAAAACCTATGAAGGAGGCGTTAGGCAGGGCGTCCCGCATGTGCCGGGCGAAGCCGTCGATGAAGTCGTACTGGCTGCGGTGCGCCTCGTCGGCAATTACCACGATGTTACGCCTGTCGGAGAGCAGCTCCTGGCGGTCGCCCGATTCCTCGGGGAAGAACTTCTGGATGGTGGTGAAGACAACTCCTCCCGAGGCCACGTTCAAGAGCCCCTTCAGGTCCTCCCTGCTCTGCGCCTGGACGGGCTTCTGGCGCAGCAGCTCCTGGCAGCGCGAGAACGTGCCGAACAGCTGGTCGTCGAGGTCGTTGCGGTCTGTGATGACGACGATGGTGGGATTCTCCAGAGCCGGGTGGAGCACGATGCGCCCGGCGAAGAACGCCATGGTGAGGCTCTTTCCCGAGCCCTGGGTGTGCCACACCACCCCTACACGCCTATCGCCATCCGGTCGCGCGGCGAGGACTGCGGCGTTAACGGCCTCCCTCACCGCGTGGAACTGGTGGTATCCCGCTATCTTCTTGGCGACCGCGCCGGTCTCCGTGTCCTCGAAGACTATGCAGTACCTGAGCATCTCTAGCAGCCGCTCTCTCTCGAACACGCCCTTGATGAGGACGCCGAGCTGGGAGACAGTTGGAGGTGCTACCTCGTCTCCCTCGATGGTGCGCCAGGGGAGGAACCATTCCTTGTTGGCGGTGAGCGAGCCGATGCGTGCCTCCACGCCGTCCGATACGACCAGCAGCTCGTTGAACGTGAAGAGAGACGGAATCTGCTGCTTGTAGGTCTGGAGCTGGTTGAAGGCCGACCATATCGTGGCGCTCTCATCAGCCGGGTTCTTCAGCTCGATGACGGCGAGCGGCAGGCCGTTGACGAACACCACGATGTCGGGGCGCCTTTCGTGCTGACCCTCGATGACCGTGAACTGGTTCACGGCGAGCCAGTCGTTCTCGTCGGGATTGTCGAAGTCTACGAGCCGGACCTGGTCACCAACTATAGAACCGTTGGCCTTGCGGTATTCGACGTTCACGCCGTCTACAAGCATTCGGTGGAACGCACGGTTGTTCGAGATAAGGGACGGCGTATCCGGGCGCAGGACCTTGCGGAATGCCTCTTCGTGGGCTTCAAGGGGAAGGTCGATGTTCAGACGTGCGATGGCATCAGCAAGACGGCGTTCGAGGATGATATCCTGATAGCTTCCACGCTCGGAGAACAGCTCTCCCTGAGCCATCTCAGGGCCGAACTGGACCATATAGCCGAGGGACTCGAACCAGGACAGCGCCGCCTCTTCGACGTCGGATTCCGCGAATCTAACCGGCATGTTCCTCCAGAAGCTCCTTGTTCTGCACTCTCACTAATTCCGCACGAAGATCCTGGCACGTGCCGAGTTCTAACCTTTCAGTGTCCGCCCGCCAGTCGCTGTCATGCGGCCAACTCCTCCAAGACCTGATCGCGGTCTCTCCAAGGAATAGGTTGCACATCATAGTTCCGCAGTGCGTCCGTTACGGCGGCGGAAATCTTCTGTTCTGAATCATTTAGAACGGCGTAAGCCTTTGAATCCGTCGGTCGAACCTCTTTCGTATCAATCCAAGAAAACGCGACTACCTGGGCAGTGTCTCGATTCGGTCGGTTGATTGCCTGGAGAATGCGCTCGGGCTGATATCGTGATTTCGGAATCACGAAGTCGAAGAGGTGATCATATCCCGACTTGCCGGTAAACTTAACCTTGGGTGTATAGCGAATTTCATGCAGGTCTAGCCATGCCACAACATCTTCGTAAAATAAACTGGCAACCATCGGTACCGCCAGATAGAACATGTCGTTTACCGCGAGGATTGCCTGCACTAGGTTGTGCTTGCGTAACGCGAAATTGTCGTTAGAGGCGCGAACCTCTAGCCGCTGATCGACCATTTGCACCCCGAACCCGTTCAGCGTCATCTTCAGTAAATCCTGCCGCTTGGGGCTACTTAGCTTGCAGCCGGACTGCTCCAGGTCGCCAATGGTGTAGCCATCATCGGTCAGTGTGTAGTCGCCGTTGGCCTTTCGGGCATATATCTGAATGTAGTCGTTGTGCCGGTCGAGGTACGGCGTGGTAATCTCAACCCATTGTTCGATCTGACGAAGCTGGGTCTTATCCTTTAGCCAAGCCAGGTATTCGTCCAACAGTTTTTGAATGTCCTGTATCATGTGAACAGCCCTCTCTCAATGTGCGGGGGTTGCGTGATGTTGCAGAACCGCATGAAATCATCCAATGTACCCCACAGGTCGTTGGTCCTTGGGAAATGCTCTATCGGAACAGGTACCGCCCACTTGTCTCCATAACCTTCCCGGTACACGTGTAGGTGCGGCGAGGAAATCTCACCATCGTCCGGGTTGCGATGAGGTTGTCCGCCGAAGTCCAACCGCACCAGCACTACCACCTGACGAGCGCGATTCTGATACTTGCCACGCAATAGGTCAATACGGCCACGGCTGATGTCCAACAAGAAATGCTCGTGCCGATCAGATGATTGCAGTGGAACACTGAGCGACTGTCCGGCCCATGGAAAATTGTACTGCTCCTCATTGGCGCGGTACTTCTCCATTTGAATCAAAGCGTCGGCCTCCGCTTGTGTTAGGGTCAAATCAGCCATCAGCCATCTCCTCAACAATCTTTTCCATAGCTGGCACCCGCAACTCGCCAGAGATCAGCTTCGGCAACAGCGTATCCCGAATCTTAATCAATGTTCGAGACATGGAAACGCTACTCTGAATCCTGTCTACCAATGGCATGGTGATCTCGTAGAAGGCCTTCGTAACCTCGACGGTAGGTATTGCGATTTGGTATCTCGACATATCTGCCCAGTTAGTCCTCGGCATCTTTGTTCCAGTAGATGAGCTATCCGTGTGCGCGATGAAGTCGTCGCTGGCTATGGTCATCAGCACAAGACTGTTGAAGACCGCTTCCCTAGGTTGAACCACTAGAATATCCGTTGAACATACCCCGTCAACGGCAGTAACTCCTACTTTATGGAAGTATGGACGGAGCTTTCCGAACAGGAAGTCACCTTTCGAGAACACATACTTGTTGCTTTTCACTTCATGTGCGTAACCCCAGGCCGAAAGGGCGATACTTCTCCTTGGTATGTGCTCAAGCCCGATGTAAGGCATATCCCCTGAAAGGTCTTCTGCGCGAATCGAAGTCCGTGAATTCTGTGCGATGTCTCCAAGAATACCGGATTTCCACCCTCTCGGTATTCGCCCGACATCTGAGCCCTCGAACGAATCGGGGAAGAGAGCGGCGGTTTCGGCGTCCATGCCTTCCGGCTGGCGGCCTTCCATCTTGAGGCGCACCGGGTCGAAGTCTACGAACCACGATTTGAAGATGGCGCGGGCTACAGACTGTAAGGTTTCGTTCGTCCGCCGGTTGAGCTCTATCTTGTCGTCAAGGGTACCGAGGATGCGAGCGATTGCCCACTGCTCCTTAAGATTGGGAAGAGGTACATCAAGTACAGCCAGGTCACTGCCTCTAATTCCAGCTGCGGCTACCTGCTCGACAATGGATTCCATTCGCTGTCTACCTATTGGCGAGTTGAAAAAATAGTAGTAGAAAAGTGGGTCAGCAAGGCTACTATTGAGCCTAGCTCGAATAATGTGCGATTCAAAAGTCCTAGACTCTTCAGCATTAAGCACATAACAGCATTTACCTGCGCCAGAAAGGACCAGCGATTGGCGTGCAAACAACAGGTCTCCCGACTGCAATAAGTATCGCTCAGCCTCTTTCTCAGATAGAGGGACCCTCTCCATTTGAATATCTGCAATCCTAGAGTGCGCGAAAACCTCGCCCATGTTTATCATCTGTGTTCCTGCTCCACGCACAGCCTTGGGTCTTGTCAGACCATTTCGTAGTGGTTCTGAAAAGAGAGTTTGGAACCGCACTTCCGACCATTCATCCGCCATGCCCCAGCTCCTTCAGGTTAGCCAGGATGGTTTTGTCGAGTCTGGCTGACTCCTCCATCTGCTCACGTAGAGCGGTAGTCAGGCGCTCCATCTTCTCCTCGAAGGGCTCA
>JBBQKJ010000090.1:0-7984 GCA_038326775.1 Candidatus Geothermincolia bacterium | reverse complement strand
AAAATCGCAGCGAATGCAACAAAGTGACCTGACCCCAATGTTGCAGCGTTCTCAGATAGACAGGTTATCCAGCAGAACGCGGTCGCCCGAAGAGATCTTACTTTCGGCGGCGAGGCTGAAAGCGTTCTCGGCCATCCAGAGGTGGCTGGGAGAGGGCGCGTTGTACTGAGTGTAGGTGTCGGCACCGAAGTAGTAGGTCAGGACCCCGGTGACCTCGCGCACCATCTTTATCGTTATCCCGGTAGGGTTAGTCGGCTTGCCGAACTCCCGGACCATCGGCCCTTCCTGTGCTTCTTCATGAGCCGGCCAGTAATAGTACCAGTTGCCGTAGGATTCATGAGGCGGGTCTTTCGGGTTGATCGTCTCGGCGTAGTTGCCGTCCGGCGCCATGTAATCGACCAGGTGCTGCTTCACGAAGCTGACGAAGTCCTCGACGCCGTACAGGCACATCAACGCCTGGAGGTAGTCCCCGGCCGGGCTGATTCCGTGCTGATACAGGTTTAGAAGCGTTCCCGTTTCGGTGCCCTTTATCGACGGCGTGTACCTGAACTCCGGCGCTGTGGAAGGCTGGTCGTCGGGGGTCGAGAGCGCGACCGGCGGCAGTTCGCCTCTGTGTTTAGCGATTACCTTCCTTATCCTCGCCAGGCATTCGTTCGTAGGCTTGATGGACCCGGTCGCCGCGCTCATGTCGCTTTCGAATGCCTCGATGCGCGCGCGTATCCGCACGAGCGTCTTGAACTGGTCGAGGGTGTATTTCTTTTCTTTGCCGCCCGTTTTCCGCCCGCATCCGGCGAGCGCGAGGAAAAGCAATAACGCGAGAGCTATGGAGAGCACTTTCTTCATCCGGTTGCCCCGTTCGCGTCCGGTTGCCCGTGCCGCATATATAGACGCATTTTATCAGATGGGCGTTCCGGGCAGGCGTCAGCCGCGGTCCCGGGTCGCGACGCCGCGGTCGGGCTCGTCATCGCCGGCAAGCAGGGCCGGCTCGATGGGCTCGATGCCGGAGGCGTTGAGCGAGACGCTGCCGGCGCGGTCTGTTACCTGGCCGGTCACGCGCAGTATGCGCGAGGCGCGCACCGCGGCGCCGAGGCGCTCGTAGTCGGCCGGGAAGATGGTGGCCTCGAAGGTGCCGAAGGGGTCCTCGAGGGTGAGGAACTGCATGTACTCGCGCTTCCTGGTAACGGCGCGCCGCTGTGCGATGACCCACCCGGTGAGCGTCACCGTCTCGCCGAGGTGCCGCCCGAGCTCGGAGCTGTTGACGCGCTGGCGGGCGAGCTCGCCTGGTATGAGTATCTCCAGCGGGTGCGCGGAGACGCTCGCCTCGAGGTACTCGAGCTCCATGCGCAGCTTCTGCGCGCGAGCGTAGTCCGGCAGGCGGGGCAGGGCCGTCGGCGGGCTGACCTTGGGGATGGCCAGCGGGAGAGTCGGGTCAGGCGGTGCGTTGCCTGCCGCCGCAGTGTCACCGGAACGCAGGATTTGAGCCCTGACCCCTCTATTTGCGCGGGTCTGGGGGAAGAGCATGGCGAGCTTCCAGAGGAGCTCGGGGCGCGTGTTCTCGAGCGAGTCGAACGCCCCGCACTTTATCAGGGTGGAGACCTCGCCCTCGGTGGTCTCTACGCGGGAGAGGAAATCGGAGAGCGAGGTGAAAGGGAACTCGGCGCGGGCGGCCATTATGCCGTCGACCGTGCGGCGGGTGACGCCCTTGACGCGGCAGAGGCCGAAGTTGAGGGCGCCGCCGACGACCCGGAAGTCGGGCTCGCCGCGGTTCACGTCGGGGAGCGCCACCCGCACGCCCAGGCGCTTGGCCTCCTCGATGTAGACGGAGTGCTGGTAGAAGCCCGCCTCGTTCGCCAGCACCGCCGCCATGAACTCGGCTGGGAAGTGGGCCTTCAGGTAGGCGGCCTGGTAGGAGAACTCGCCGTAAGTCGCCGAGTGCGCCTTGCAGAAGCCGTAGCCGGAGAACTTCGCCAGGCTCTCGAAGACGGCCCGCGCGCCGCCGGCGCTCATGCCCCTGGCGGCGGCTCCCTCCATGAAGCGGGAGCGGATGGCCTCCATCTGCTCGCCCGAGCGCTGGTGTGTCATGGCGCGGCGGAGCCCGTCGGCTTGAGCCGGGGTGAAACCGGCCAGCGCGACCGCGGCGCGCATGACCTGCTCCTGGTATACGAACGTGCCCAGCGACTCGGAGAGGATGGGCTCGAGGTCGGGGTGGAGGTAGACAGGCGGCTCGCGGCCCGCGCGGCGTAGAAGGAAGAGCTCTTTCATGCCGCTGCCGGAGGCGCCCGGGCGGATGAGCGCGATCGAGAGCGTCAGGTCTTCGATGCTGCGCGGCCTCATGGCCTGTAGCAGCGAGCGCATCGCCGGGCTCTCTATCTGGAAGACGCCCAGCGTGCGCCCCTCGCGCAGGAGGCGGAAGGTATCCGGGTCGTCGCGTCGCAGGGCGTCGGTGTCGAGCCGCGCGCCGTGGTTCTTCGCCGCCGAGGTGGAGGCGTCCTCGATGACCGAGAGCCCCTTCTGGCCCAGGATGTCCATCTTGATGAGGCCGAGCCGCTCGATCGGGCCCATGTCGTACTGGGTTATGACCAGCCCCTTGGTGGCGCGCTCGAGTGGGACCATGTCGGTGAGCGGCCTGTCGGCTATGACCACGCCGCCCACATGTATAGACAGGTGGCGGGGGAAGCCGTCGAGGCGCTCGCAGGTGTCGAGGATGGTGCGGTACGGCTCGCGGTCGGCGGGCAGGCCCCGGTACGAGGGTATGGCCTCGGCGACCCTCTCGATCTGGCTCGCGCGGCAGTGTGGGATGTTGCGGCCGAACGCGTCGACCTCCTCGGGCGAAAGCCCCATCGCCTTAGAGACGTCGCGCACCGCCATGCGCGCTTTCATGGTGGCGTAAGTGCATATCATCGCCACCCGGTCGGCGCCGAACCGGCGGTAGATGTAGTCGAGCACCTCGTCGCGCCGCGAGGCGCTCACGTCGAGGTCGATGTCGGGGGGGTCGTCGCGCGCGGGCGACAGGAAGCGCTCGAAGTAGAGGTCGTGCTCCAGCGGGTCGATGTAGGTGATGCCGAGCACGTAGGCGACCAGGCTGCCCGCGGCCGAGCCCCGTCCCGCCGCCGGGATGCCGCGCTCGCGGCAGAACTTCGCGATATCGTAGACCACCAGGAAGTAGGGGGTGAAGCCCATCGTCTCGATGGTCTCGAGCTCGAAGTGCAGCCGCTCGAGTGTGGCCGCGGGGAGCGGGCAGTAGCGCCGGGCGGCGCCCTCGAAGCAGAGCTTGGTCAGGTGGGAGAATGCGGTCTCGCCGGGGGGCAGGTCAGGCGAGGGGAACAGCCAGGAGCCCAGGTGGAAGCGGAACTCGCAGGCGTCGGCAATCTCGCGGGCGCTTTCGACGGCCTCCGGCGCCTCGCTGTAGGGGTAGGCGGAGAAGAGACGCTCGACCGCGGCGGAGGGCTTGAGGTAGCACTCGGTTTCCGCCGAGGAGCCGGGCGGGATGCGCGTTACCGGGCACGTGACCCGGATCGCGCAGAGGACCTGGTGAAGGTGGTGGTCTTCAGGGCGGGCGAACGCCACGCGGTTGCTGGCCGCGCAGCGGATGCCCAGGCGCCTCGCCGAGCCGATGAGGCGCTCGGCGGCGAGGTGGCCCTCGCGGGTGCCGTCGTCGGCCAGCTCCGCGAACAGCGCCTCGCCGAAGATGGCGCTCAGCGGCTCGAGCAGGTTGGCCTCGCCGCACAGCGCGAAGAGCCCGGCGGAGAGCCCGGCCAGCTTCTCGAGGGGTATAGGCGCTTCGCCCAGGCGGCGCTCGGTCACCGCGCGGCAGAGGTTGCGATAGCCATCGTCGTCGCGGGCCAGAAGGATTACGCGGGAATCTCGTTCGGGCCGCGGCCCTCCGCGCGCGGCGACCCCGGGCGGGCTGGAGGGCCTGCCCTCAAGCGCGGGGGGCGAGGATCGAGGCGGGGGAGTGGCTTCCACGGACAGGTCGCAACCGATTATGGGCTTTATGCCTGCGGCGAGCGCTTTTTCGTAGAACTGGACCGCGCCGTAGAGGCCGTCGTGGTCGGTGAGGGCGAGCGAGTCCATCTCGAGCTCCGAGCAGCGCCCGACGAGTTCGTCGATCGAGCTGCCTCCGTAGAGGAGGCTGAAGTTGCTGTGGCAGTTAAGGTGCACAAACCTTTTCATATTGCTTGACCCCGCTACCGGCCCAGCCGCCCACGACGGCCTCCTTTTAGTGCTCCCTTCCATAAATACGGTCTCGCAGGGACGATCGAATGCCAGCGTATTTATGGAAGGGAGCACTAAGTCTCACTTGCACTCCCGCCCCTCGGCCGGGCCGCCGAAGCCAGGCACCAGCCGGGCGGTGCTCCCCCTGACTATGGACGCGAAGCCGTAACGCTCGCGTATGCGGTCGAGGCTCTCGTTAAGGCTGTCGCGCCGCAGGCTGGTCGCCGCCCCAGCGGCGGCGAAGAGCTCGCCCTGGCAACCCGCGCTCGTCAGCCCCGACAGTGCCACGCCCACAAGCCTGATGCGCACGCCGCGGTCGAGCAGCCTCTCGAACAGCTCGGAGGCGAACCCGTAGACGACCTGCTCCTGGTCGGTGGGGACCTCGAGCGTGCGGAACTTCATGCAGGTGCGGAAGTCGGAGTGGCGCAGCTTCACCGCGATGCGGGTGGCGGCCAGGCCTTCGGAGCGCAGCGCCCGGCAGCACTTCTCGGAGAGAAGCAGCAGAGTCGAGCGGACAAGGTCGTAGTCGATGGTATCGGTCTCGTACGTGGTCTCGCGGCTGACCGACCTGGGCGCCCGCCCGCCCTCCAGCCTCCGGCGGTCGACGCCGCGGGCGTGCTCATGAAGCACCCTGCCCCAGGACCCCAGGACGCTCTCGAGCGCCTCCACCGGCAGGAGGGCCAGGTCGCCCACCGTGCCGATTCCGAGGTCGGCGAGCGTGGCCCGGCACACCGGCCCCACGCCGGGAAGCTTTTCGACCGGGAGCGGGGCAAGGAAGGCCAGCTCGCCGCCCGGGTGTATCTCGAGGAAGCCGCGGGGCTTGGCCGCCGCGGAGGCGACCTTGCTGACCACCTTCGCGCTGGCAAGGCCCGCGGAGGCGGGCAGGCCCAGCTCGTCATAGATGCGCCGGCGTATCTCCTGAGCCACCCCCGCCGGCTCGCCGAACACCAGCCGGGAGCCGGTCAGGTCGAGGTACGACTCGTCGATGCCGGCGTGCTCTATGAGTGGGGTGTACTCCTCCAGGATGTCGCGCGCCAGGCCGGAGTAGTGGACGTAGGCCTTGAAGTTGCCCGGCAGGTAGACCGCCCGGGGGCAGAGCCTGCCGGCCTTCGCGAGCGGCATGGCGGAGTGCACCCCGAAGGCGCGTGCCTCGTACGAGCAGGCGGAGACCACCCCGCGCTGTGACGGGACACCCCCGACTATTACGGGCCGGCCCTCCAGCTCGGGGTCGAGCAGGCGCTCCACCGAGCAGAAGAAGGTGTCCATGTCTATGTGCATTATCGCCCGCGTTTTCTTGCCCATCACAACCTCTGTGGGTGATTGGAGCCCGGTCTCAAGAGCCATCGCCCGGGGGCGTGATTCTCAGTCGCGCAGCCTGTCGGGCCGAGAGCCCGGCCTCAAAGCATGCGGAGGACCCCCCGCACTCTGCCCTGTATCTCGACCCGGTCGTCAGGCCCCAGGATTATCGGACGCATGTCGGGGTTGGCGGGCTGGAGCCTTATCCTGGAGCCCCCGCCTGCCCTTTCGCGGTAGAACTTCTTTAGCGTCGCCTCGTGTCCGTTGATCAGCGCGACCACGGTCTCGCCGTTATCCGGGGCGGGCTTTTCCTCGACGACCACGTAGTCTCCGTCGAAGATGCCCTCGTCTATCATCGACATGCCCCGAACCTTGAGCGCGTAACATCTCTTGCCCGTCGCGAGCCCGGCGGGGACCTCGAGCTCTTCGCCGACGATGAGCGCCTCTATCGGCTCGCCCGCAGCGATGGTGCCGAGCAGCGGGATGACCGCTGCGCCGCCCCGGGCGCCCGCCGCCCCGCGCCCGCCCAGGAGCGACTTGCCCCTGCCGGTGAGGACAACCGACCGAGCCCGGTCGCGCTGGCGGCGTATGAGGCCCATTGTCTCAAGGGAGTCGAGATGCTCGGCCACCGTGGCCACCGAGGAGAGCCCGAGCCCCGCGGCGACCTCGCGGATGGTGGGGGAATATCCCGACCCGCGCCGGAAATCGCGCACGAACTCGAGTGTCTCCACCTGTCTCCTGGTCGGTGTCAGCTCTTGCATGTCGCCCGCCTCGTTACTTTGCCGTGACATTATTATAACCGAACAAATACCGAAAATCAAGACCTCCGTCCGCGAGCCCGCGCCGTGCGGCCGCCGGGCGTGGAGAACCCCGCCGGCGCCTTGCGCGTCTCACGAAAGAATCAGGTTACCCCGGGGTACGCACATGCAATATAATCTGTGGCGAGACGGGCGGCCTTGAGTGAAGGGAAGAGCTTGAGGAAGACCATCACCATAGTAGCCGCGCTCCTGACAGCGTTCATGGCCCTGGCGGCGCTCGCCGGCTGTGGAGGTGACGATAAGAAGGCGCGCGAATACATCGAGGATGCCCGCGACAAGGGCAGGATCGTAGCGCAGAACCAGGACAAGCTCCAGAAGCAGGGCGAGGTGCTCAACAGCTTCGTCGGCAGCGTCAAGATTTTGACTCCCGAGGCCGTGTCGGCCATCAAGAAAATCCTCGCCGACCTGTTCACCATGGTCGAAGCCACTAACAAGGCGGCGCAGGACACCCGCGTCGAGTACGAGAAGATCCTCGACTTGAACGGACTCGACAAGTACAAGCGTTACGCGCGAAACAGGCTGAAGACGCTCGGCCTCGCCGACAGGAGGGCCAGGCTGGCCAGGGACTTCGCGGCGATCTACGACGCGGCGCTCGATACGTTTCTGTCAGGCCAGGTCGTCGATGAGGCGGCGCTGGCCAACTCCCTTGCGCCGATCGCCGAAGAGCGCAACAGGCTGACGAAGGAGATCGAGAAGCTCAACGGGGAAGCCGTTGATCTCTTGGACGAGCTCGAGTTCCAATAACGGAAGCGTGCCTGTGCCGGCAACGAAGGAGAGGCGATGCGGTGTCACAGCTGCGGCCGTGACCTCGGCGATGGAGGATGGCATGTTTGCCCGGGCTGCGGTGTGGACCTCAAGGCCGGGTTGGCCGATGGGGGGACCACCGCGCGGATCCCTGTCCCGGCCGCGCAGGGAGCCCTGCAGCCCCCAACCCCGGCCCTCGGCTATCAGCCACCGCCGGGGCCCACACGGGCGATGCCGGCACAACAGTACCAGCAGTATCAACAGATGCCTTACGCGCCCGCCGGCCAGCCTTACGCGCCCGGTTACACCCTCGCCGCTCCGGGTGGCTCCTTACTTCTCGGCCTTCTGACGATGCTCTTCGGCGCCGCTGTCGCGGGCTCGACCTTTCTCCAGTGGGTGGCCTCACCGCGGGGGTGAGCAGCACCGGCTGGTTCGTGATGCGCGGAGGGTCCCAGGCAGGCGGCGGCTTCAGCGTTCTGCTTACGGAACAGGGAGCCATCTTCTTCACCGGGTTCTTCTCGCTGTTGCTGGGCGCGCTGGTGGTGACGGGAGGCATCCTCACCATGGTAAGGAGGCGCCCCGGGGGAGTCCTCACCCTGATCTTCGCGCTCGCGGCCGCGGCACTCGCGGCGATAAACATCACGATGGTCTTTGCCAAGATGGAATCCTCGCCGGGAGTGGGGCTCTGGCTTTTCGCCGGGGCTTCGGTAGTCGCGCTCGCCCTGGGCATAGTGTCCCTGTCTTCGAGGAGCTGAACGCCGGGCGGTGGATGTGTCATGTTGGGGTCAGGCACCCAGACATGGATTAATATACGAAAAAAAACCCCCCCCCCCCGAAATAATTTAAGGGTGGCAGAACCCAAAAAGAATAAATAGCACGAAAATACCCCCCCCCCCCCCAATTAAAGTGAA
>JBBQKJ010000089.1:0-8119 GCA_038326775.1 Candidatus Geothermincolia bacterium | reverse complement strand
AATCTCTCTCGTTCATCTTACATAATGGTACTACATGGGTTATCTATAGTCCTTCTTTCGTATTACCTAATCATGCCTATTCTGGGTTAAACACAGCTATTTCTAGATTCTGCCATCAGAACGGCTCTCGATATTGGCACTATCACATACTACCGGCCAGGAGGGAGGACCTGTCGCAAATAGCATAAACACGGGGAATCAAGAGGGTTTGTGGTTAGATCCTGGTGGGGAAAGTGGTATTACTTATTGCCGTGATAATCGCTGATGAAGGATGCCGCCTGCCTTTGGAATAACCTTATAATGAAGCTGTTCTACACAGGGATCGAGGCATGGCGAAGAAAACAAAAGTCAGAAAGAGACGCGCGAACAGCAGGCGCTCAAAGTGGATAATGGCCGGTCTGTTCATACTCGGGCTCATCATCGGCGCCGCCGCGGGGTTCTACCTGCATTACTACGTCCTCAATCCATCGAAAAAGTCGGAGGCCGAATCGAAGGAGACCGCGTCAAAGAGCGGGGGCTCTCGGGTTTCGAAGCAGGAGAAGAAGTACAAGAAGCCCCTGCCTGCCGACCCGGCCTGGATCCGGGGCATCATGTCTTATCTCAGCGACCAGATCGGTGTCAGGGTCGAAGGCACTTCCGCCGAACTCACCGCGGCGACCTATCTCAAGGGTGAGCTGGAGAAGCTGGGTTATTCGGTTGGCTGGCAGGAGTTTACCCTGCCCAACGGCTCCAAGTCGGTCAACCTGGTGACCGCCGACCCGGGCACAACCAATAAGTACACCTTCCTGGTGAGCGGCCATATCGACTCGCGCTCTGGTTCGCCCGGAGCCAACGACAACGCGTCCGGCTGCGCGGCGGTGCTCGAGATGGCACGTACCACCAGGGGGACCAGGCACTTGACGGAGATCAGGTACCTGCTCTTCGGTTCGGAGGAGGACTTCGGCCCCAGGCGCACCCCCAGTAGGATAGGCTCGACCTATTACCTGGGCACGCAGCTTCCCGCCGAGAGGGCAAAGATGGTCGGCATGGTATCGGCGGATATGATAGCGGTCGGGCCCGAGGTCCACTTCCGGGATTGGGGTCCCAACTCGCCGGGGCTGGCCCAGGGCCTGGCGGCGGCCGCGCAGTCCAGGGGCTTGAACGCGTTCCAGGACCCGAACGAGCAAAGCGACCACGAGCCGTTCGGCCTGGCCGGCATTCCCGCCGTTTGGATGGAGCGCACGCTTCCCGGAGGCGAGCCCGACCCAGCGCTGCACACCTCGTCGGACAACATGGCCCAGGCGTCACCGGGCCTGGTGTCGGAGCTGGTCGACCTGCTGCGCGGTTACGTCCTGGGGCTGGACGACACGTACTGCAACGCCGCGGTCGCAAGGTAGAAAAGGCCGCTCGCGGTGAGTTGACCTGGTGAGGGCCGCGTGGAGAGGCGCCTGTTGTCCACCGCCCGTCCGCTGTCTGGCACCCGCCGCTTTCCCGGCCGGCTTCAAGCTTCGCGCCCCACGTTCCGATAAGCGATTCGGCAGGAACTTCCGGGCTTGGATCCGAATCCTTAACAAGGGATTTAAAGAACGACGAAGGAGTCAGGGATCGCACGATACAGCTACGATTCGACGGGTCGGGTTGTAAGGGCGGCCAACAGGCGTCGAATGAAGCGACGCAACATGACGCTGGTGCTTGCGGGCTGTCTCCTCGCGGCGGGGATAGCGGTGGCCGTATTGCTTCTTGCGAGATCGGGCGGCGGCATGCCGAAGGTCCCGAACGTCGTCGGGCTCAGTTACACGGAAGCGAAAAAGCGTGTCGAGTCTGCCGAGCTTAAAATCGAGCCAAGCCCGGAACAGGACGTTTCGAAGGTCAAGGGCTTTGCCGGGAGAGAAGTGATCGAGCAGGACCCCGAGGAGGGCGAAGAAGCCGAGGAGGGCACGCTGGTCACTGTCAGCCTGAAAGGGGTTCCCGACAAGGTTGTCGTCGAAGAAGAGAACGTGGACACCACGCCGACGCAGCCCGGAAACACTCAACCCGCCCAGCCACCCCCACCAACCCCACCGCCGCCTCCAGCCCTGGTTGCGCCCCTGGACGGGTCAGCCGTATACCCCTTTACCAGGGACGCTTCCGTAGCCTGCGGGCACTGGGAAGCGAACTCGCAGGATTATCCTTACTTCGGAGCCCCGCGCGACGGGAACTCCAGGACCCACGCCGGTATAGACATCTACCCACCTGGTGGAGTAGGTGCCCCGGTGAAAGCGATGAAGGACGGAACGGTGATAAAGGTCGCGCCTTTTTACACGCGGGCTAGCGGCGAGGTCACGTACGGCGTCCTCATAGACCACGGGGACTTCGTCGCCAACTATGCCGAATTGAAGCCCCCCGCTTTCAGCGCGGGAGCGGCGGTGAAGCAGGGCCAGGTCATAGGGGCCATCAGCGGCACCGTGCAGCTTCATTTCGAGAAATACACTGCCGGCACCAGGGATTGGACACGAGGCTGGCACGGGGACCGGCCGGCCAACCTGCTCGACCCGACACAGATGATGCTGGAGCTGGGGCTCGCGGGCTAGGGAGCCGCCGGGTGACCCAGGAAATGAAACTCCGATATGCTCAGGTCGCTGCTCGCGGTGTGGCCTCCACCCATGTTCTGTCCCGGGTACGTATTTGCGACCGTCACCTTGACGGCGCTCGTCGTAACCGGTTTTGTTAAAGGCTTTGTCTGCCATGCCAGGGCGGCGTACCCGGGCGCGGGGTCGAATGTGACGACTTCTGTTGTCTGGTCATCGAAGGTCAATACGACCTGGTTCGGTTTGGGGTTCTGGAGGTACCGGTCCACGTCTCTGAACTTCTTATAGCCCGGTATCGCATAGACACTGCTCAGGACGACAGGCTGATTAAAAGTGAAAACGAGCACCGGCGCGGGGTCTGTTCGCAGGTTCGTGGCCCAGCAGGTGGCCTCGTTGTTGTCCCGGACGTTGTCGGGCGGGTAATCGAACCCGTTGACGGTATCCCGGGTCGAAGTCGATGCGGTGACGGACGCCAGGTACTGGTTGACAAGGTCGGCGTCCGCCCGGTACCCGCTGTTGAACCTGTTCATCGCGGTTGAGAGCGCGACTCCCAAGCGGTCATAGGCCGTCACGGTGATCGTATGAGAACCCGGCGCCGGGTTCGGTATTTCTACCTCTCTCGAGCCGGCGTCCAGTGTTCTTTCCTGTTTTTGATCGACGAACACGGTGATCGATGAGACCTTCCCTGGGTTCTTGACATCCAGAGAGACCTTCACCGTGGGCTCCTTGATGTCGCTGCCGCCGGCGGGATTCACTATTTTCACGACCGCCCCGGATTGAGGCAGCAAGACCACGAGCAGGATAAGCAGGACCACGACAAGCAGCGCCCCCCCGCCCCCCAGGCCCACCAGGAGCGCGGTGCGCTTCTTGTTCGGGGTAGCGGCCGCGGCGGCATCGAGGGGGGCTTGCGTCGCCAGAGGTACGGGCTCAGAGCGCAGGATGGTGCCCTCACCGGCGCCGGCCGGCACCTCGGGGGCTCTACCCGACTCTATGTCGTCTCTCATCTCGGCGGCGCCGCAGTACCTCGCCTGCGGGTCCTTGGCGGTAGCTTTCGCGATGACCGCCTCCAGGTGGAGAGGCACTGCCGGGTTGACGAGGTGCGCGGCCGTGGGCTCCTCGTGCACTATCTTGTACATGATGCTCGTGGCCGAGGTGGAGCCGAAAGCGGCTGCACCGGTAAGAAGCTCGTACAGGAGCACGCCGGCCGAGAAGATGTCGCTGGGCGGGCCCACCGTCTCGCCCCTGACCTGCTCGGGGCTCATGTAGCCGGGGGTGCCCATCACCTGCCCCACCTGGGTCATGGTGACCGAGGAGGATATGCGCGCTATTCCGAAGTCGGCCACCTTCACCCTGCCGTCGGGCAGAATGAACGCGTTGTCGGGCTTTATGTCACGGTGCACCACGTCGCGGGCGTGGGCGTAAGCGAGCGCGGAGAGGACCTGGGAGATTATCCGGCTCGCCTGCTCGATGGAGAGAGGGCCCTCGGATGCTTTCTCCGCGAGGGTTGCCCCCTCCAGGTACTCCATGGCGATGTAGGGGACACCGTCCTGCTCCCCGACGTCGTGCACCGTGACGATGTTGGGGTGGGAGAGCATGCCAGCGGCCCTCGCCTCCCTCTCGAAGCGCTCGGCTACCTGCGCCTTGTCCTCTTCGGGGAGGTTCGCGTCTATCCTCAGGGCTTTGATGGCCACGTTGCGGCCTATCCTGTCGTCCCGGGCAAGGAAGACGACGCCCATGGCCCCCCTGCCCACCTCGCGTAAGACACGGTAGCGCCCGAAGGAGCCGGCCCCCGCGGTCTTGCCCGACACCAGGATGGTTGGAGACGAGGGCTCCTGCCCGCCTGGTGAGGCCCCGGCCCCCGGGGAGGCTTCCCCCACAAGCACGGTGTCGCCCGCCCGGCCCTCACCGGCACCCTCACCGGCGGCCTCCAGACTGGCGCCGCACTTCTCGCAGAAAACGGCGTAGCCCGCGGTCTCCTCGCCGCACTCAGGGCATCTCATGAATGCATCTCACTCCTTGGTACCGCCGGGCCGTGCTCGTTCGATAGAGGCAACATCTGGTCGATCTACTGCGTCGGGTCCGGTCCCGGCCCGATCTTCAACTGGGCCGCCCTGGCCCCGTTGTACAATTCCTTGAAGGCCTGCCCGGCGCTCTGTGACGCGCCGCTCGCGGCGAGCATCTTGCCCTCGTAGTTGTTGGGGTCGGGGTCGGACATGAACCCGGATTCGTAGTACGGATAGTTCGTCTGCATGTCCCGCGCCCAGAGTATCGCCAGCTCGTCGGCCTGTATCGCGGCGGCCACCTGCTGGTTGAACGTGGCGTGCGCCTGCGCGAACGGGGGCGGCGGCGGGAGGCTCGCCAGGCGGGTCTGCACGGATATCCTCTCCTGGCGGACCTGGTTGAACACCAGTGCCGCCTGCGCGTACCTGGTCGCCTCGGACCCGTTCTTCGCCGCGTCGTAGGCCCTGTTGAAGTCACTTCTGTACTTGACGTACTCTGTTATCAGGCCGTCGAGCTGCTGGCAGAACTTGTGAGCCTGTTCGATCTCGGGCCCGTTGACGACATTGACGGTTACCGGATCGCTGTCGCCCGTGTTGCCCTTCCAGTCGTACGCCTTCGCCCGCAAGGTGTAAGAGCCCGGTGCGTTGGCGCTCCATTTGTATTTGAAGTCCTCCTCCTTGAGCTTGCCGCCGGTCTTCGAATCCCTCGTGGCCTTTGTCGCCTTCAGCGTCTCCACGACCTTGTCGTTTACCATCACCTCGACCTTGTCCAGCCCCTTGTTGTCAGACGCGGAAACGATGATCTCGACATCGCCGGGCGTTCCCACCGGAAGGCCCAGGGGAACCTGGAGGCCCGAAGCGGGCGAACTGAGTTTTATCAGGGGCTTTATGCCGTCCTGGCCGCCCTTCAACACCAGCACCAGGAGTAACGCCAGCCCGGCCAGCACGACGAGGCCTCCGGCAACGGCGACCGCTATCCAGATCGCCTTTTTCCTTGCCCCTGCCGCGGGCGCTGGTGCCCCCGCCGGGATGGGCATCGCCCCCGCCGGGAAGGCAGCGCCCGCCTGCATCGGCCGGGCCGCCGCGGAATGAGCACCCGCGACGAATGTGATATTCGTCTGCCCGAGATACAGGCGGTCGCCCTCAGCGAGGATATGGCTGTTCACCTGCCGGCCGTTGACCAGGGTTCCGTTCGAGCTTGACAGGTCCTCGATCAGGCAGTTGTTGCCCTGGACTATCACTCGCGCGTGGTGCTTGGAGACCATCTCGTCGTTGAGGGTGATGTCGTTTTCAGGGCCCCGGCCGATCGTTATGAGCGGCTTGTCGATAGGAAAACGCACCCCGGTCTGGGGGCCGCTGTCGACAACGAACTCACTTCCCGCGCTATAGGTCTCGTTCATCTCGAGTCCTCCCATGGTCCGTCGCGGCGTTCTCGCAGTTTTGATGAAGGACGTTCAGCCGCAGGCAACGCTCGTTCATTTCAATATCACTATTATCAGAGTCGCCACCAGGCCCGCGAAGACCACCAGGAGGGCGCTGGCAACCACGATCCCCACCAGGGTAGAGGTCTGGCCTGCCTCGGCCGGCTGCCGGCGCTGCGGCTCGGCCCGGACATAGATCGGCGCGGAGGGTGCCCTGACCCGGCGCGCTTCACCCGGAAGCCGGGCGCCCGGTGGCCCCGCGCCGGTGATCTCCTCGCCGGAGGGCACGTACCGGGAGTGAACGCTTTTCTTTTCCAATGGCATTCCCGCCCGCTGCGCCGGCCGCGCCCCTTCGCGAAGCGTTGCCGCGCCAACCACCGGCGCGGCGCCGCGCGACGCGGGACGAAGCTCTCCCATATTCTCTCTATGCTCTCGTGCCGAGCGCTCCTTTTCCTTTGAGAGGAGGTCCGCGCCGCATCCTTCGCAGAACCTGCTGGCGAGGCTGTTGTCGAAATGGCAGTTGTCGCAGACCTTTATGCGCGCCCGCGCTTTGGAAGATGACGATATCATGACGGTGCCGGCCGCCCCGGGTGGCGATGTCGCGGGGCTCTTCGGACCGGGGACGATGGTGGGATCGCCGCCGCGGCGGCCGTCGAAGCAGACAGTGTCGCTCGAAAGCGCGGCGACGCCCGGTTCGGCGGATTCACTTTCGACGGGCGCATCCCTGCCGGTTTTCTCGATGTCCGGATGTTCGCTGTCTTCCATCAGAGCTGTCCTCCCGGCCCTGCCACGCGTCTGCGGGAGCGCGGCGCGGTGAGTAGTCACGCGAGGCGCATCCTGAGCAGGTATCGTCCCAGTTGTATCTCGTCGCCGTCATTGAGCCTGGTGGGATGCTGTGGCGCCAGCTTCTGCTTGTTCAAATAAGTGGAGTTGGTGCTGTTCAGGTCTGAAAGGTAGTAGACGTCGTCCTTGCAGAAGACCTTCGCGTGAAGGCGGGACACACCGTCCGCAACGGCCGCCTCGTCGGTCAGGGCGATGTCCGCCCCTACCCCCTCACCCCGGTTCCCCCGGCCGATCAGCATCTCCCTGTCAGGCGCGAGTTTGAATATCATTCCGGAGCTGACCGATACAAGCACGGCTCCGGGTGCCCTCCGGTTTATGGTCGGGGGCCTCTGCCAAACCTCGAACGCCTTGCCGCAGTTGTCGCAGAAGCGCGCGTCGTCTATGTTATCGACCCCACAATGTGCGCATCTTTTCACTTCCACTGCCTCCTTTAACGACCCGGTTCATCACTCGGAGCGAAGGGCGACCGCTATGTCCGCCTGCGTGGCCTTCCAGGCCGGGTAGACCCCGGCGCCCACCCCGACGATTGCCGCGGCGCCGAATGCGACAAGCACCCCCCAGAGAGGTGTCTGCGCGGGCAGGACGGTCTGGGAGTTGACCACGATTGACACCAGCCACCCCATCGGTACGCCTACCGCCGCACCCAGTATGCACAGGGTCACCGACTCGAACAGGAACTGCGCCAGGATGGCCCTTTTTGACGCCCCTTGCGCGAGGCGCACGCCGATCTCACGCGTGCGCTCCTTGACCGCGATATACATGATGTTTGATACACCGATACCGCTTTCCGTGAGAGCCACCAGCGCGACCCCTATGACAAGGGCGCTCAGAATGCTCAGGATTTTCTTGTATGACTTCATCAGGTCGTCCTGCGTCGCCACGTAGAAGTCTTTCTGGTACTCCTTGCCGGGGTTTGCCTGCTCGAAACGCTTCCTGTGCTCCGGCATCAGCGCTCTCTCTATGTCCTTCTTGATGCGGCTGCTCTGGCCGGGGTCTTTCATGGTCGCGTTGATCTCGCGGACCTTGTCGGTGCCGGGGGCGCCGAAAGTGTCACGAGCGTCCTGGATAGGGATGTATATCTCCTTGTTGGGGTCGACGAACATCGACTTCTCCCGCGTGGTGATGAGGGCCTTGACCGTGAAATCGGCGTTGCCTATCTTGACGGTCTTGCCGATGACGTCTTTGCTTCCGCCGAAAAGGAGCTCCGCCACTTTCTGGCCTATAGCGCAGCCTTTCGGCTCCTGCTTCTCGAACGTCCAGCCGCCGGCGGTCCTGGCGAACTCGAGCTTCCTCACCTTTCGAAGGTCCC
>JBBQKJ010000088.1:0-8216 GCA_038326775.1 Candidatus Geothermincolia bacterium | reverse complement strand
ATAAGAATGCTCGCCGTGAGTTCCACGGAGAGGATAAACGGATGTGGAGGCGACGTAAGACCCGTTGACTTCAGCGGGCTGACGCCTGAGAAGCGTCAATCAGAGGCGATGGCGCATTTGTCATCATTCTGAGGAACGGTTGACCTATCTCTTCTTGCCGCGGCGCTCAACGCTTATCTCCTGCCCGGTCCTGCGGGCCTCCTCGAGCATTTCCTCTTCATCGATCCCGTAACGCTTGAACGTCTCCTGGATTTCATTCAAGGCATCCAGCGCTTTGCGTTTCCTGGGTGTTGTCTTTAGAACGGATTCCTCGACGATAAGCTCAAGGGTATCTCCCGGACCGATCCCGAGTTGGTAGCATATTTCTCTTGGAATTGTCACCTGGCGTTTGGCGCGCACCACCAAGTCATTCCCCCTGTTACGCCATCGTTATGCGGTCTTCAAGAAGAAAGCCCCCGAAGGGGCTTCCTTTTGATCGCGTTCGGGCTAGATGACGGTGACGTTGAAGCTGGCGGTTTCACCCGGCTGGCCGCCCGTGCCCGGGGGCACGTACTCCATCTGGATGAGAGAGTCTCCCTTGCTCACGCCTTTGAACACCCACTTCTCAGTGCCGGGGGCGCCATTCAGCTTCTGTGCGTTGGGGCCCGGGACATACGTGTTGCTCACCTTCTCCACCGCGGGGCTGAGCGGGCCGGTCAGCTGCCACGAGTAGCCGGTCGAGGCGTTGGACTCCAGCTCGATCGCGAACTGTTCGCCGACTTTTGCCGAGATGCTCTTGTCCGCTTTCGCGTAGACCTTCATTCCGCCGGATTCCGATGCCGGGCTGGTCGTCGCGCTGCCGTTGCTGGTCGAGCTGCTGCCGCAGCCCGCGGCCACTCCCACGACCAGGAGCACCGTCAGCAGCAGTACCACCGTACCTGCGTGTTTTCTCATTTCTCCCCTTTCAGGTCCTGCCCACTGGCTGTCTCCGGCCTCCTGGACGGACCTGCCTTCTCGCTGACGATCCTTGCCTGCTCCGTTGGCCAACCGGGCCACGCTGCCACGCTGCCAATTACTTTCAACTGCTTGACGCCTTTACCTCCGAGTGAGTTCCGCGAAATAAGTCAGTGGCCATTTCATACGAAGTGAATCAAGGCCTACGATGGCGAAATACGTGGAGAGACCAGGCTGGCTCGCTCGAAGCGAATCAGCTCCAAGCCTTGTTATGGTTACCGGTTCTGCGTATATAATCAGGTCGGGCCTGAAAGCCTTGCGCTGAGCCGAAAGAGGTAATGAGAATGCCGAAATTCGAAAGACAAGAGAGGTATCCGTACCCCGCGGGCGCGGTGTTCAACGCGGCTGCCCAGGCCGTGCAGAACCTGTCGGGCTGGAAGCTCAAAGAGGTAAACCAGCCGAACTGGTACGTAACGGCGTCTGTCAGCTTCAATTTCTGGTCGTACGGGGAGAACATCACAATCCAGGTTACGGAGCCGCAGCCGGGCCAACCATCGATAAACGCGCTCTCTTCATCCTTCTTCGCCCTGTTCGACTTTGGAAAGAACAAGCGGAACATCGACAGGCTGTTTGCCGAAGTGCAGGGCGTTCTCGCACAGGCTGGACATGCTGCAGGGGACCAGCAGCAGGGCCAGCAGGCTCCGGCGGCAACGCCCGAGCAGGCTCCGGCGTCGATACAGTGCCCCAACTGTGGATCATCGCAAAAACCTGGTGCCAGGTTCTGCACCGGTTGCGGCCAGGCGATGCCCGAGTGATTTGGGGTTTGAACCCAATATACGTTTGGGCAGGCGCCTAATCCTCGAGGCTGTCGAGGACCGCGAGGATCTCCTCGTCGGCAGGGAAGTCGGTCTGGATCCTTCCCACGTAGATGTATTTGATGGTGCCGTGCGCATCGAGGATGAAGCATGCGGGCCGGGCGATGTTGACGGACTCGAAGTTGACCCGAACGTACACACCGTAATCCTTGCTGGCGGTACGCCTGACGTCAGACAGCAAGGGGAACGGATAGCTGTGCTCGTGCAGGAACTCCTGAATGCGGGCCAGGCTCTCGGCAAGTATGACCACCGCTCGCGCGTTCCGCTTTTCGAACTCAGGATAGATTTCGCGTATATGACCCATATACTTGCGGCAGTGCGGTCACCAGGTCCCCCGCCCGAAGTTGATGTACAGGGGCTGACCCAGCAGGTCGCCCAAACTCACCGTTTCGCCGCTGGAGGCGTCTATCAGGGTGAAATCGGGAGCTATGCCTCCGACGCTCAGCACCTTGTTTTCCAGGGGCATGGGTATCACCGCCTTTCAATCTTGCCGGGCGAACCAGTCTTCCAGTTTCAGCAGGAGTTCGAAGTCGCCCGTGGCCTTGCACTTCTGCTCCACGAACGCCTTCTGTGGGTCGAGCTTGCCGGTAATGACGTCCATCCAGACCTCGAACGGCGACTCGACCACGATACCGGGCTCGTACTTCGCGCTTAGAACCGTTTCTATGGTCCCGTCCTTCACCTTTATCTGGCAGGCGCCCGGGTTCTCGCCCGTGAAATCAAATTGAATGACCGCGTCGGCCCCTGCGGCGCCCCCGGGATTGAAACCGTGCCTCATGATGGACAGGAACGTCTCGATAGAATCCGGCCTGGGTATGAGCCGCCGCTCCCAGAACTCCTGCGGAGTGATGCCTTCGTCGATGCAGGTCTTCCACATCAGATTGGCGAGCTGCCCGATAAGCTCGGGCTCCGGGAGCGGCTGGGTAATGGTGTCCAGGGTTTTCTTCGCTATCCTCTTCCTCTTGATCAGCTCGGAGCCGGCTCTCTCGGTAGCCTCGAGTATCTCCTCGAGCTTCGGTCCCATGACCGTAAGCCCCTCCGAGCCGGTCCTTAATATCTCCCCTCGAAACGAGATGCCGAACAAGTTCTTGAAATTGGCCGACAGTACGTCGAACTGGGACACATCGGGGAAGCCGCAGACCGACAGCAGCACCGTTCCGGGGTACCGGGTCCGCCTGGGGTGATAGAACGCGCCGTCCTTCTCGAGGATATAGGGTTCGGCCATCGGCATGAGGCGCTCGATGAACGCCTTCATGTGAGAAGACATCGTCATGTTGTAAAGAGGAGTCGCGTATATGGCCATATCGCACTCGAGCCACCTCGGGTAGAGCTCGTTGCTCATGTCATCATCGAGCTTGCACTTTCCGGGGGTCACCGTCCAGCAGGTGTAGCAGCCAAGGCAAGGGTTGATCTTCTTCTCGCGCAGCGCCACCTCGTAGACATCAGCCTCCGCGTCGCGCATCCCCTTCACCAGGCGGTTCAGCAGGAGGGCGGTCTTGCTGTGGCCCTCCGGCCTCGGGCTGGAGTTGATGGCAAACACCTTCATATTGTTGTCCTCCAGGGGCTACTGCCGGTATGGAGATTCTACCACTATTCAGGCGCTTTCCACCCGTGAGCCGTCGCCGTGCTCTTCGCGGGCGAGGTTAGGGTCGACGTGGGTTCTGGCACGGCGGATACCGGGGGGCAGGCAAGGACGAAAGACGACTTACCCGAGCCTCCGCTTTTCGAACTTCCAGAACTCGGCGGGACGGATGATGATAGCCAGGGAACTCCTTTGAGACAAGCAGGTCTTCGTCACCGGTCAGCAGGCAGTCCGCTTCAGCGGCTTGCGCGCAGGCAAGGACAAGGTCATCCGCCGGGTCCCTGCATCAAGCTGATGATGGTTTCGGACCATACCTGTCCGGCTTCTTCTCCGAGCTTCGGAGCCAGGGAATCCTGCCTGGCCGCCTCCTGTCTTTAAGGAAACCTTTCTCGACGCCGTTCTTGAAGTAGCGGTAGAAGGTGCCGTGCCTGATGCCCGGTTCGGCGGCGATGTCGGCGATACCGGTGTTCTGGTACCCCTTCTCGGAGACTATCTTCAAGGCGGCACCGAGTATTTCCGAACGTCGTCTCGTCGCGAGGTCGACCGTGTCTGGCATGCGTAGCCCCTCCCTTCGGACCTTGGAATGATACGTCACTCACATAGGGCTATTTCATGTGCCTGTCTTCACACAACCTATCCCGCGAGGCGTGCTTCCCGTGTACGGATCTATGGGGAGCGGATTGTTCACTCCTCGGACTTGTATATCCTGCAGAGCAGCGCCCTCAGCTGGTAGGTCCCCATGGCCGGGTCGTAGGGCGGGCCGTTGTCAGTGAGGAGGTTGGCGTTCGACCTCCAGACCCCGTGCTCGGGGCCTTTTTCCTCCGGGAACCACCAGCCGTGTTCCACGTGCACCACGCGCGGGTCGATGCCCTCGGTAAGGCTCGCTCTCTGCTGGATTTTTCCACGGCGGGTTTCGATCCAGACCCAGTCGCCTTTCTCGATGCCGAGCCTGCTCGCGGTCTCAGGGTGCACCTGCACCAGCGGGTCGGGATGCCTCTTGCGCAGCGACGGGACCTGCCTGTGCTCGGAGTGGAAGAAGTAAGGGACCCTGCCCCCGGTGATCAGAATAAACGGGTATTCGTCCAGCAGCCCGGGTGTGCTGAGGGGGCTCTCCGGCGGCTCCTCGTAGTAGGGAAGCGGGTCGTACCCGAGCCCCTCCAGCACGCTGGAGTAAAGCTCAACCTTGCCCGAGGGTGTCAGGAACATCTTCATCATCTCGTGCTTCCCGTACACGAGAGGCGGCGTAACGGAGCCTTTCTCCTTCAGCTCCTCGAAGGTGAGCCCAAGCCCCTTCAACCGCCCGTTCAAGACATCTTCGAGCGCCTCGGTGCCCGCCGCGAGGCCCATCCTGCGGGCCAGCTCGATCAGCACCTCCTCGTCCTGCCTGGATTCCCACAACCTCAGGACTTTCCGCTGGGCCAGGATGTTCAGGTCGACCCCTATAGGGTAGCCCTGGACCCCGTCGGCCTCGAGCCAGGTCGCGGCGGGAAGCACGATATCGGCGAGCTCGGCCGTGGGGGTCATGAAGATATCCATGGCCACCAGCAGGTCGAGCTTCATCAGCGATTCGTAGACTTCCCCGGGGTTAGCGTATGTGAGGAGAGCATTGCTCCCGAAGAGGAGGAACGCCTTTATCTCGTAGGGGTCTCCGGTGCGCATCGCCCGGAGCATGCTCGGTATGTGCGCGGCCGGCATCGGAAGCGTCACCCCGTTCCCACCGAGCACCTTGAAGGTGTCGGCGCCCAGTCGCTTCGCCCTGGCCTCCTCGGAGAGACACTCGGCAAGGTACGGGAAGAGCCCGAGGGGGAGCATCCCGGTTATGAAGCCGCCGGGGATATCGATGTTGCCGGTCAGGGCGGGGAGCATGGCGATGGCGCGGGCGGTCTGGAAGCAGTTGGGGGTATGCTCGAAGGCGACTCCCCAGTCCAGCGTGGCGGGGTTCGCGGAGGCAAAGGTGCGCGCCGCCAGCTCTATCTTCTCGGCCGGGACCCAGGTTATATCCTCGGCCCATTCGGGGCTGTACGGCTCGACGCGTTCGGCAAGGCTGTCGAACCCGCTCGTCCAGCTCTCCACGAACTCGCGGTCGTAGAGACCTTCGGTGATTATGACGTTGAGCATGCTCAGGGCCAGGGCGTCGTCCGTGCCCGGCCTCAGTTGAAGCCAGACCTCTGCCCGCTCTGCCGTCTCCGACAGGCGGGGGTCCACCACGATGAGCCGGGAGCCTTTCTTCAAGCTGTCTCTCAGCGTGAACTGGACCTCGCCGTCCGGACCGCTGACGAGCGGGTTGTGCCCCCATGCCAGGACGCACTCGGGGTGGACCTCTCCGTAATAGTCGGGCACGAAGTTCTGCCCGAAGGTGAGCAGGTTCACGTTGAGACGGGGGATGAAGCACTGGGCGCAGCCCGGCTCGCACCAGTTGGGCGTGCCGAGGGCGTTGGCGAACCTGACGACGTGGTCGAAGTGCCGCCTTCCCGTTCCCTGGCCGATGCCTATCGACTCGGCGCCGTACTCGTCCCCTATTTCCTCAAGCTTGCAGGCGATCGCGCCCAGCGCCTCGTCCCAGGATATTCTCTCCCACCGGCCCTCGCCGCGCTCGCCGAGGCGCCTCAGCGGGAATTTAAGACGGTCCGGGTGGTAGAGCAGCTCAAGGCTCGCCGCGCCCTTCGGGCACAACCTCCCACGGTTCACAGGTGACTCGGGGTCGCCTTCGACCTTGACGACCTCCCCATCTTCGACGTGGACAAGCACCCCGCAGCCGCCGTGGCACATCCTGCACGAGCTTCTGACGACCTGCTCGCCTCCGCTTTGCAGCTCGCTCATCCCGGGGTCCTCGTTCCGGTTGCACCCGGGCATTACCGGAATCTCAAGTCGTGGTTGCTGGCGAGGTGCCGTATGCCGGCGAACCCCACCATTACGTTGTACCTCGAGCCAACGATATCCATGACCACGAAGCGGCTGCTGACGGGGTCTCCGGCGATGATGTCGGCGATGGGGTCGAACTCGGAGGTCTCGACCTTCAGCTCGACTTCCATTTGCAGAGACTCGTGGATGACCTCCCTGGGACGGAACATCCAGATGGGGTTGATGGCGAACAGGCTGCCGGGGCCACCGACGTTATAGGTTTTCACATCGAAGGCCGGTGCCGGGTTCTGTTGCTTCTCGCCCTTCTCGCCCTTCATGCTCAGAACTCTGACTCCCCGCCTGGTGACGCTCGCGCTCACACTGGTGTCGTCCTCCTCGAACTCGAATACTCCCATCTTCTTCGGGTATCCGAGCAGCTCGCGGCCGTAGATGAGGGCAGTGTCGTCGTCCACAATCATCCACGGGCAGTGCAGGCCGGGGCCGAGCGGGTGCCGCACGTGCAGGAGCAGGGCGGCTTCATGGTACGGGATAGTGAAGGCCGTCTTCGTATAGTCCACTATGAACAGGGTCGCCCTGGCCGGTTCGACCAGCTTCAAGCCCCAGGGCAGGATGCTCGAGGCTCGCCCGGCATCGACCGGGACATCGGCGAAGATGAAGCGGGCGTTGTCCCACAGGTTCTCCTTGCTGAACGCCATTCCGAGAATCTGCCGGACAGCTTCGATGAAGCCGACCTTGTGATTATCGTCCATAGTCTCACCCCTCTTGCTCGATGACATCGGTTCAGGAAGCTCTCGCGGGCTCGCGCTCTTTGAAGAGTACGGCCCCGGGTGCCGCGTTTCTGGAGAAGAAGGAGTCGTCGGCGGGGCTCAAGACCCGGCAGCCCAGGCCTTCGAGGACGCTTTCGGTGTCGGCCACGTTCAAAGCCGGGTCGCCGTCTTCGACGACCAGGAGCGAGATGCCGATGCCCTCGCAGGCCGCCGGCTGCAGCTCGCGCACGTGGTAGAAGAGCGAGTTTTTATCGGTGACGAGGACAACGTGAGCGTCGGGGTTGGCGATGGCAGCGCCCAGCGCGAACGGAAGGCACGCGCCGCGGATGTCTCGCCCATCCATGAGGTATAGGCCCCGGTACGCGGCCCCGCCGGGCAGGCAAGCGCCCGCGAGCACCGCCTTCTCACCGTCGGCCACGATTATGTTGCTGTCGCCGGCCCCATCGCTCAGCGCTGTCACCACCCTGTTCACCAGCATATCGCCGGCGGCCGCGCTCCTGGCGACCTCACCAGCCGAGCTTACCACCTCGTTACGCCATGCCTTCAAATCGGCGGAGCACCCTTCTCGCAGGCCCGCCAGGGCGGACGCCGGGTCGGCTCGCAGCGCGTGGTTGCGTAGCAGGCCGGGCGCGAACGCGCGCTGGTCGGCCTCCACCTGGATAACGGCGGGCGGCGAGTCGAACATCGAGAGAAAATCGCGAGAGTAGCGGTCGATGCCGAGTAGAAGGATGAGGTCGGCCCGTGCGAGCACCTCGAAGGCGTTCGCAGAGCCCGAGGTCAAACCGAGGTCGCCCGCGAAGCACTCACTGGCAGCCGGCATGATTCCCGAGCTTTTCATGGTCGTCAGGACCGGCACGCCGAGTTCCTCGAGGAGCGCGCCGGCCTCGGGGGACCTCCCCGGCCTGCCAACACCCTGCCCTACCAGAGCCACCGGCCGAACAGCCGCCGCCAGCGCTTCGGCCGCCTTCGCGACGCGGCCGGCCTCACCTTTTATCGGGCCGCCGTAGCGTGACCTCGCCGTCGGCACCATCAGCCTGCGCTGTCTTTTCTCGCTCCACAGCCCGCGCTTGAACAGGATGTCCACCGGGATGTCCAGGTGCGTCGGCCCCGGGATGCCGGTCAGCGCCTCGCGGAAGGCGCGGTCGACCATCTGCGGTATGCGCTCCCGGTGGAAGACGATGGAGTTCCACTTGGTTA
>JBBQKJ010000087.1:0-8891 GCA_038326775.1 Candidatus Geothermincolia bacterium | reverse complement strand
AGGCACCATGACATGAATTTGTATCCGAAACATCCGCATGCCGCAGCAAATTCATGTCATGGTGCCTGACCCCAGCATGAATCAGTAGTTGTAGAAACCGGCGCCGGTCTTGCGGCCGAGGCGGCCGACCTTCACCATGCGCTTCAGGAGAGCGGGGGGGAAGAAGTTGTGGTTGCCGGTATCACCGAATATCTCGTTGGCCCAGCCCAGGACATCATCAAGGCCCATGCTGTCGGCAAGCTCCAGCGGCCCCATGGGGAAGTTGAAACCGAGGCGAGCCGCCTTGTCTATATCGGCGGGCGCGGCAATCCCGGTCTCCACCAGGCGCGCCGATTCGAGAATCATCGGCAGCATAACCCTTTTCATCATGATCGCGGACCTCGCCCCCGGGTCTTCCGGCTGCCCGGCGGCACGTTCCCGCGCGCCGGTGATACTGTGAACCTGTCTCTTGCCCGACGAGTAGTCGTAAAAGCCCCGGCCGGTCTTCCTGCCGAGAAGGTTCGCGGCCTTCATGCGGCGCATTATCGGCGGCGGGTAGAACCTGGGGTCGCCGGTATCCTCGTAAACGGCCATCGAGGCGCTGCAGGAGACGTCTATCCCGGCGTTGTCTATTATCTGCAGCGGCCCCGGCACGCCCGGTACGCCGAACGTCGCCGCGCCGTCGACCTCTTCCGGAGTGGCGAAGCCCTCATCCACCATGCGCACCGCCTCGAGCGACCCGGGGATAGTCACCCTGTTCGCTATGAAGCCCGCTATGTCACTGCGGACCAGGACCGTCTCCTTGCCGATGCTTCGAGCCCAGGCGTCAGTTGCGTCGAAGGTCTCTTCGGAGGTAAGCACGCCCCCGATGATCTCGCACAGCCGCATGAGCGGGACCGGGCCGAAGAAGTGGGCGCCGACCACCCGGTCGGGGCGGGCGGTAGCCGAGGCTATCGACGATATCGATATGGCCGAGGTGTTCGTGGCGAGTATTGCGTGAGGAGGGCAGACAGCGTCGAGCCTGCCGAATATGTCCTTCTTAAGCTCGAGGTTCTCGGGGACCGCCTCCAGGACCAGGTCCGCGCCGCATGCATCCTCGAGCGCTTCGGTCGTCTCGAGGTTGGAAAGGGCCAGGTCGCTTTGCTCCCGGCTTATCTTCTCTTTTGCGAGGAGCTTGTCGAGCGAGCTTCTAATCTCCTTCATGCCCGCCTCGAGGCGTCCCGCGCCGATGTCGCTCATCGTCACCGAGTAGCCCGCCAGCGCGGCCATCTGGGCGATGCCGTTTCCCATGTACCCGGCACCTGCCACAAACACTTCTTGAATCCTCACAAGACCCCCCCTGTCGAATAGTCTCCAGCCTATATTACAACCACACCCGGCCTCGAGCACAAACCTCGGGTATCAGCGCCGGGCATCAAAAGAATGGGGGAGCCGCCATGGCGGGTTCGTTTGCTTCGGCAGGCAGACGGCCAATACATGATGGCTTTCACAAGCGGAGTGGCTCCCGGTGAGGAGAGCAGGATAGCCCATGAACCTCTGTAGCGGCTTTCTCCAGGCCTTCGCGAAGCTGCTACTGCCCGCGATTGACAGGCTCTACGATGTCCTGCTTCCTCTGGACCACGTAGCCCCTGTCGCTGAACGCCAATAACAACGACGAAAACCATCGTTGCAATCGAGCTTCCACCACCGGTTTAATCCATTTTCAATACCCCCGTTTTGATCTACACACTCAGGATGCCCGGCCCTTCGGTCGACGCGGTCGCGGACCGCACTGCGACATCGGGGTGATACTCGACCCGCGTTTCGCACATCCGTGGGTCGTGCTTGAAAAGTGCCTGAATAGTGATAGAGTTAGCCACGCAACTTCGTGACATGGCTGAGAGATACCTTGCGCAGGCGACTTCTATGACTGACCTTCTCAGAAAGAGTGGCATCGAAATCGTCGGTGACGTTCCCTGGGGTACGCACCTCTGCCAGCTTTACAAGACCAGGGATGACCTCCTCGACCTTCTCGTTCCCTACTTCAAGGCAGGGCTAGAGAGCAACGAGCTCTGCATATGGGTTGCATCGGACCCCCTGGGAGTCCGGGACGCTGAGAACGCCCTTCGGGAGGCGGTTTTCGACTACGACACACTGAAGAGCCGCGGCCGGATAGAGATAGCCCCTCACGCCACGTGGTGCATGAAGGACGGCTGCTTAGACCCCAGGGCGGTCCTCGAAGGGTTGGCAGGCAGGCTGGAGGGCGCGCTCGAGCGGGGACTCGAGGGCATCCGGGCAGCGGGCATTACCGCCGGGCTGGAGGGGGCAAGCCTGGCCGGCTTCAACGAGCACGAGGAACTGTTCGGGGAGATGATCGGCGGCTGCAGGATGCTGGCCGTCTGCACGTACCCGCTCGACAGGTGCAGCGCTTCGGATGTCATCGAGTTGTTGAACAACCACCTGTACGCCCTAGCGAGGAACGAAGGAGAGTGGCAGCTGATCCGGGTGGACGGGGAGCCCGACGGTTACGTGCGCGCCGTGTCCACGACCTGCGTGGCCCGCTCTGTGCGGCGGCCCTCGCGAACGAGGTCCTGCGCGACGCTTTGGGCGACCCGGACCTCGACTATCTTCGCGAAGAGATCGAGGACGCAACCGGGGTCATCCAGAGGAACATCGGCAAGTGCTGTGACCTCATTGACGGCCTCCTTGCCCTCGCCGGGGCCGGGCAGGAGCCGGCCAGGGTATCGGAAGTGAAGGTCACTGGCGTCGTCCGGGAGATCCTGCGAGAGCAGGACTAGCGCCGGTAGAATGAGGCGCGTGGATTGCCTGGGCTCCGGGGGGCATCATCAGCGGTTTTCTTCTATGCGTTGACATCGCGATTGCGCTTTCGATACTGGCCTTTGTCAGTATCATGTATTGGAGCGGGCGCTGTTGTCTTCTATCTCGTGGCCCTGTGGATCAACGCACGGTTCTCGGCCGGCTTCACGGAGTTGCCGGAGCGCCGGCCCCCTTTTCGCCCTGGCTATTGACTCCGAGCATCTCGGTCACGTCCTTGAACAGGTAGGGGGTCTTGTAGCTGGAGAAGTTGCTGGTGTCCTCGAGACGCGAGAACCCCGTGCCGAAGACGGCGTTGAGCACGACCCTGAAAGAGTTGACCGGTGTAATCGACTCGTACAGCGCGTCGCTGCCGCCCGGGAGATAGTAAGCGTTTAGGATGCCCATCCTGAGTTCCGCGTCTTCCCTGCCGGGGTCTTCCAGCCAGGCCGCCGTCCCTTCGGCCAGGGGCCCGTGGTCCGCCTGCAGGATGATGACCGGTGGTCTTTCGCTCGCCGCCAGGATGCCGTCTACCATCTCTTTCACCTTCTTGTTCACAAACTCGAGCTGTTCGATATAGAGGTCGCGCGAACTCCAGGCGTTGATGTCGGCGCCGCCCTTCGGACTCTCGCCGTTCCGGTCAAAAATAAACGGTCGGTGGGGCGGTATGATGTGGGCGAATACAAACAGTGGCCCCTTGACCTCATCCCTGACGCGCGGCAGGCGCGAGAACGTGCTGAGCACTCCTTCCCTGGTGAAGAGCACCCGGCTCGAGACAGTATCCCGCAACGCGGTGGTGCGCAGGAGGGCTGTCGTGAACTCGTTGTTGAGCCAGGTGTAGTCGGACTGCTCAAGGTCCGCGTGCCGGTTTCTCAGGGTGCCTGCCCAACCGCTGCCGAAGAAAGCGTAACTATACCCCATCGACTTCAGGAACCGGACCAGGGAGTTATCTTCTATCATGCGGCGCAGTGGCTTCCTGGTTGTGGAGCGCTCCCCCAGTTCCCCGGCGAGGTAGTCCACGTGCTTCAGGTTCAACGAGGAGGCGAGGGAAAGATACGTCTGCGAGTAGTTGCTGTGGCTGTCCGAAGCGACGTAGAAGCCGCGCTGCTCGAGCCAGCGTGTGAAGCCCCCGTTATCGTAACCGTAGAAGTCCCGCAGCGCGCCCTCGCTCGCGTAGGCGTCCAGGATGATGTAATAGATGTCCGGAAGGCCTGACGCCTTCGCGTGCTCGCGGAGGGTGTCATCGGCGGCCTTGCTGACCTCGTCCGGCTTGACGGGCGCTTCCCCGCCCCTCTCATTGATGACCACGCTTACGAGGGTCATCACGAGCAACGCCACCGCCACCACGTTCAGGACGCGGGTGAGGTTTCCCAGGCTGTCCCTGTATTTCACCACCAGGATTATCCCGGCTACCAGGATTACACCGGTTACCGGCAGCCAGACGATATAGTCGGCCACGGGGCTTGCCTTAATAAAGCCGGCAAAGTGCCCGAACGAGAAGAACAACACCAGGAAGAGGGAGACGATGACCCCCGAGGCCTCCCAGTTTTTCAGGACCAGGCGCAGAACCACGAAAGCCACCAGCGCGAAGCCCATGCTGATAAGCATAGGCAGCATTGCGTCCCCCAGGCCCGCTTCGCCTGTGCTGGAAGCGAGAATGTGCAGGATTGGGATAACAGCCAGCAGCAACGGGTGGATTACCGGCATAATGCCTACCTCTTCTTCATGAGATAGACCGTCCTGTCCGAGGACTTGATATCAACACGGTCCAGGAACTCGAAGCGCGTGCCGAAAGCCTCCTCGAAGCCGGCCCGGTCGTAGTCGGTGAAGATATCTTCCCTGGTGGCGAGCATCCACTGCACCTGGGAATCGGACTTCGGCACGAACTCGATGATGAGGTGCCTGCAGATGTCGCTGAAAAACCGCGCGACCTTGTCCAGCGGAACGTTGTTCGAGATCACCAGGTGGTGAACGAGCGCCAGGGCCAGCACGGTGCCGGCGGGCCCCCGCTCCAGGATAGACATCCTCTCGCTCAGATCCCAGCCTATCGCCGGGCTCGGGTTGAACAGGTCGACCAGCAGTGGCAGGACGTCCCGGGCGCCGTCCCTCGAGCATGCCAGGTAGTTCTTCTCTACGCAGGCGGGGTCAACGTCCATCGAGATCGTGAAAGCGCCGTGTTCCGCTGCCAGCCTGCTGAACACCCCTGTGTTGGCCCCTATGTCCCACGTGCGCTCCGGCCCGAGGCGCTCGAGGAAGCCCGCCACGACCCCCGACTTGTGCTCGAACGCGGCATCCGAATAGTTGGTCTCCCCGTAGTAGTCGGCCCACTCGGTGCCGCCCGGATTCCAGCGCAGCCTGTTCACGGCCGTTCGCAGGTTGTCAATGAGGCCCTCAAAGGAGCGCGGGCTTACACCCCGCAGCCGCTCGGGGTCGACCTGCTTGTGAGCGTACCGCCTGTCGCTCCTCGCGTGCATGTGTATGTGCATGAGCGAGGAAAGCTTGAGGCGCGTGCGGAACGGCAGCAGGGAGGCGACCAGGTCGAGGGGGATGCCGTCGATGTGCACCCTGGAAAGCTGGCCCAGGCGCACGTCCTCGTAGGACATGAGCATGAGCGGCGCGAGGAAATGCCTGCAGAACTGGCTGTAGGCGACCCAGGGGCGGCCTTCCTCGTACCTCTCGAACGAGAGCGTGTCTATCATCACCGGCCTGCCCCGCAGGAACTGCATGTTGTAGGCGCTCGCGTCCTTGAGGCACATCCCGAAAGTGAGCGCCCTTCTCTGTATCTCCAGGGTGGCGAGCGCGGCGTCCTTGAGCTGGCTGAAGCACCATTCGTAAGGATAGGAAACGAACGGTACGGCCTCCGGCTTTATGACCGTCAGAGAAACGTCCGGCCGGGGCCCCTCGAGTCCGGTATCCTCGTGAGGGATGAGAAGGCCCGCGCCTGTGAGGTCATCATAAAGCCCTGAGCCCATAAGGGCCTCGTAGTGATCCCGGTACACGCGGTTCACCTGCCGGTACAGGACCCCCGCGTGGCGGAACAGGAAGCCGCTGGGGTCGCGGAAGGAGCCCGGCACGATGCCGGCGCTGTTGCTCACCAATTCTATTCCTCGACCTCCTCGCACTCCTTACCTCTCTTGAAGAAGCCCGTTATCCTTCTCCAGTAGACCTTCAGGACGAACAGCCCGCCCACGAAAGCGGCGATGACCACCTGGATGATAAGGCTGCCGGTCCCGGCGCCGATGTAGCCGATGAACAGGGATTGAAAAATGCGCAGGTGCGCGAGCATTCCCATGAGTCCGACCGATCTCGCCGATTCGCTTCTCATCAAAACCTCCCGGATCCGTTGTCTCTCATGCCTTTAACACGGGTATCTTACTACAACGTGGGTCTATCATTGCCATGAGATGCCGATCCCAGTCGGCCTAGCTGAAACGTGGGTCTATTTGCCTGGCGGGGTCGGCGCAGGCCCCCCTCAGCGCATGCCGCGCGCGAGCTCCACTATCCGGGGAAGGACCTCTCCCGTCTTTCCAACGATGCCAATATCGATGATGTCACCAAAACAGCAACCGGAGGCGTTTATCTCGATGAGCTTCGCGCCCTCCTGTTTCGCGCGGCCGGGAAGGGATGCCGCGGGCCAGACAACGCCCGAGGTACCGAGTATGAGCATGAGGTCGCATGTCTTTGCCTCATAAGCCGCCTGGGGCATATCCTGGACGGCCTCACCGAAACCAACTACGTCCAGCCGGCATGCTCCACCGCAGGAGCACCTCGAGACCAGTTGTATCAGCCCCGCGATGTCGCCCGCGCCGAGTAGCTCCAGCAGGACGCGGCCCATCGATAGCAGCTCTTCCCTTTCGAGGTGGACCTTGCCCCCGCAGGCCATGCATGCCAGCCGGCAGACGTTCCCGTGCACTTCGATCACGTTTGAGTTGCCTGCCTCGCGGTGCAGGTTATCGATGTTCTGGGTGATGACCGACCTCAGTATCCCCATCTCCTCAAGCTCCCCCATCGCAAGGTGTCCGGGGTTCGGGGCGGCCTTCTCGTAACAGGAGAGGAACTCCGAGATAAACTGGAAGGTGGCCCCGGGGACGGCCGAGCCGTTCATCAGGCCTGAGAAGATGTCGCCGCCGGCCAGTTCGTCGGGGTCGTACCGGTCCCAGAGCCCGCCCGGGTCCCGGAAGGTAGGGATCCCGCTCTCCTCGGACACCCCTGCCCCGGTAAAGGCGACCAGGCGTTCCGACCCGCTTATGAGCCCCGCCGCCTCCTCGAACGACTGTCCGTTAGTCATCTTTCACGCCCTCGCAGTAATGGATTCCGTAACCTCTGATGGTGACCCGGGAAGGCCGATGAGCCCGCCCCGGAAGACCGGCACGATCAACGCCCCGTCCGCGAGGGTCACGTTGTTCAGGCAGGGGTTAAAGCAATACAAGCTGGATTCCTGCCCCGTGTCCACAATTGTCTAAGGTTTATTCAACAGGCTCCAGACCCTTAATATGCATTATAGACCTGAAGCCGAAACTAAAGTCGGGCTCCATCGAGGAGCCCGACTTGTTGATGTTTCGACTTACGCCCGTATTCGTCTTAGGGGGTCTGTCCGCCCTGGGGCGCGGTCGGGGCCGACTGCTGAGGTTGTCCCGGCTGCTGAGGCTGGCCCTGCTGCTGCCAGGGGGGCCCACCCTGCCTTTGGGCGTTGTCTCTCCAGCGCATCATGGGGCCTGGGCCGCCAGGTCTCTCAAACCTGTCGCATCGCCCGTGATGGTCGCAGTCACCCGTCACTGCCAGCCCGATGGTCGCGGCGAGCAGCAGCACTGCGATTATGGAGACCGCTATCAGCGCGATGAGCGTCCAGTTGCGCTCCTTGCGTGGCGGCTTTTCCTCGGCCGCCTTCTCCTCGACCGGTGCGGTCTGTGCCGCATTTTCCTCCGGCTTCTTGCCACCCGATTCCGTTGAGTCCATCTGTTACCACCTCTCCTTTATCAAGCCCGCGTGGTCGGGCACTATGCAACTGATACTAATCCTTCCTGCTGAGAAACAACTGAGAGCGAGCTAGCCCTGGACAGCCCGGCCCGTGATCAAGCCGTCAGCGATCTTCCTGGCGGTATTCACAGGGATGGCGAAGCCTATCCCCTCCGAGCCTCCAGACGAGCTTGCTATGACGGTGTTGATACCGATGAGCTTCGCGCTGCTGTCGCAGAGCGCCCCTCCCGAGTTACCGGGGTTTATCGCGGCGTCGGTCTGTATGAGGCTGCTCAGCGTCTCGGCCTGTCCGCCCTGCCGGCTATCGGCTGACACGCTCCTGTCGAGAGCGCTGACTATGCCCGAGGTCACGGTCTGCTCGAACCCGAACGGGCTGCCTATGACAACCGCCAACTGGCCCACGGCCAGGCCGCTCGAGTCTCCTGTGGAAATCGCCGGCAGGCCGGTCTTGTTGACCTTCACAACCGCGATATCGTTCTGGGGATCCGTCCCCACGATGCTTCCCTTGAGCTCCTCGCCGCTGGCGAGCGACACCGTGATATCCTGGGCGCCCTCGACGACGTGGTTGTTCGTGATGATATAGACATCCTGCCTGTAGGTAACGCCGGAGCCGGTCCCCTCCTGTCCTTCGATAGTGAAGAACGGGCTCCGCTGGGGGGCCGTCCTTACGTCGATATTTACTATCGACGGGATGACGCTCTTCGAGATGGCCGCGACACTCATCTTTCCGTCAGAAGGGCTGCTGACGGTCACGATCTTTTCTTTCTGGCTGGTTTGCCGGACCACCACTTTCTCGAGCTTGCCCCTGATGAGATCAAAGGGATTGACCCCGAAGGCCGCCGGCATTGCCAGAAGCACTATCAGCGCCCGGACTACGCCGGCCGTCAGTGCGGCCACCACGGTCCGGCCCGTGCCCCCTTGTCTCCTTGCGGCGCCACAAAGAGGACGGCGGGGGGGTTGCTGCGCCTGGTACGGCGGATACCCACCCTGCACTGGCGGGTGCCCCCCCTGTCCGGGATATCCGTGCGGGACAGGACCCCTTCCAGTTCCCTCGTTCTCATGCATCTCCTCTGGTCGCCTCCTCTGACCCGCTTACTGGCCCTGGTTGACCGGAGGGCCGGCGGGCATTCCCTCCGGGGCTT
>JBBQKJ010000086.1:0-9191 GCA_038326775.1 Candidatus Geothermincolia bacterium | reverse complement strand
TCCGCCTGTTTTTTTTTTGTGGTGTTGGGCTCCCCTCAACTCATTTTTTTGGGCCGGCCCCCGTTTTGTATCCCTAAAAAAATTCTCGCCTGGCCCCCCCACCCCAACATGAATCGGCCTTGCTCGATGACGACCACCGGGCCGGGCTGGAGTTATTCCCGCTCCTTGTCTGTCTTCGGGTAATCCGCCATCCGCACTTCTCCGGGAGCGCAGATGAGATGAGTGGTCATGCCCACGGCGATGAGGTTGCCGCCTTGGTCTGTTATCTCCGCTTCGGTCACGCCGGTCTGCTTCCCACGGTGGATCACGCGGCCCTCGCCCGTAAGGGTGCCTTCCTTTAGGTTCGAGATGTAATTGATGCGAAGGTCGACTGTCACGCATATCTCGCCCGGCTCGAGCATCGTCCCGAGAGCTATCCCGCAGGCCGAGTCCAGGATCGTCGCGGCCGCTCCTCCATGGAGCATGCCGTACAGGCTGTGGAGCTGGTCCCCGACCTCCATGGTGACCATCGAGCGACCCTCGCCCGCGTCACGCACTTCCATGCGCATGTGCCTGTACATGGGAGAGCCGTTCAGGGCCCGCCTGAAAGATTCCCTGGTATCGTCATCGAGCTCCACCTGCATTACCTCCAACGGAATAGGGGACCGAACCACGCCGTGCCGTTTAGGATTCTATTATGGCGCAGGCCCCGCGACCAGACCTCGAACAAGGCAACGTTGCTGTCCGGCACAGTGCTCGTGGCTTTTTTCGGCTCAAGTTAACCCTGGAGAATTCAAGCCGCGGCCGCGGCTCCGCTGGAACCTGCCAGGTCCGCCTCGTCAGCACGCTGTTCGCGCTCCCCTGCACCGCGAAGCTTCTCGTCGATGAAACCCGCGCAGCGGACTGAAAGCGCCATGATGGTGAGCTGGGGATTGACCCCGAGCGAGGTGGGAAAGATGCTGCCGTCACAGATAAAGAGGTTTTCTACGTCCCACGTTTCCCCCGTGTGCCTGGCAACGGACCACTCGGGGTCTCCTCCCATCCGGCAGGTGCCCATCGGGTGCCAGCCGGTCATCGCAAAGTACTGCCGGGCGTTGACCCTGGCGGCCTTCAGCCGGTTGAGGTCTTTCAAACCCCGCAGGTTGCTGTGGCCGGCTATCATGGTGAAGACACTTTTGGCCCCGGCCGCGAACGCTATCTCGGCGGCGGCGACGTTCCCCAGCGTCATACGCTTGAGGTCCTCTCCGCCCGTCTGGTACGCCAGCGCGCTGCGGCGCCCCGGACGGGGGATTATGCGCCCGTGGGAGGAGTCCTTTATCATCACCCCGAACAGCCCGCTGTACGGATAGCTTGCCATTATCGCGGCGTGTTCTCTCGAGGCGTGGGGAATCGTCATCGACAGCATGTCAGGCGGCAGGACGGTGGTCTCGAGGCTGATGCCCTGGCCCAGGAAATCGTGCACCCAGGCGCTCTGCGATATGCCCCGGTGGGGATCGATCCTATCCTCGAAGACGGGCACGACCTGGGTGGCGGGGTGCATCCGGAAGTTCCTTCCCACCTGGCCGCTGGAGTTGCCGAGGCGGCTCCTGGCCAGCACCAGAGGCGTGCCCAGCGTGCCGCAGGCCAGCACCACCGCGTCGGCGTGCACGGTCACGCGCGGCCCTTTCTGGCCGGTATCGTGTTTCACGAACCTGCCTACGACCCCGGTCGCACGCCCGTCGTCGGTTAGAACCCTCTCAACGGTACAGTCCGCGTAGACCTCCGCCCCTTTCTTTACCGCTTCGGGTATGTAGGACACGTTGGTGCTTTGCTTTGCCCCGCTGGGACACCCGAAGGAACAGACACCGTAACCCTCGCAATCCTTGGCGTTGCGGGGAAGGTATTCTCCCTTTAACCCCAACCTTCGAGACCCCTCCAGAAACTTCGCGGCGTTGCGCCCCGCAACCTCGGGGTCGGGCTTCGACACGTAGAGGAACTCCTCCACAGCGGCGTAGTAGAGGTTAAGCTCATCACGTAACAGGTCCCTCAGCCCGTATCCGGTCCTCCATTCGGCAAGCACACCGGGCGGCATCCGCAACGCCGTGCCCTGGTTGATGGTCGTGGTGCCACCGATGGTCCTGCCCACCGGGCAGAGCGCTATCGGCGCGCCAACCGCGAAAGTCAGGCCCTGGTCCCGGTACATGCGCATCACGGCCTCGCGGCAGTCGAACCTGAAAGATTCCGTCGGGAAGTATCCTCCCTCTTCCAGCACTGTCACCGAGTGGCCCTCGCCGCTGAGCTCATAAGCCAGGGGCGCCCCGCCCGCGCCCGAGCCCACTACCACCACGTCCGATTCGAGCTCGACTTCACCCTTCTTGCCGGAAAGGCCAAGGCTTTCCCATGTGTGCAGCATGCTTTCCTCTCCAGGAATATCCGTGTTGCCCTACCTGGCCCGGGTCACCTGGTGCTTCAAGGCGTCTTCGATGAGTTGGCCCCGGTCGTAGCCAAGCTCCCTGCATACTTCATCCCGGTTGTAGTGGGCTATCTTAAGCGGCAGCCCGACAATCACGCTGGCGCCCCTCATCAAAAAGAGGCGGCTGTTGAACGCTCGCGCGAGGACGTCGGCCTGCCTGTCCGGTTCGAGAGATTTCAGCAGCTTGCCCGTAGTAAGCAGGGAAAGAGTATTCAGCATGAAAACGCCTGAGATAACGGTAAATAGAACCTCTAAAGGCCCGCCGCAAATCAGTTGAGCGGCGCCCACCGCCGCACCGCCGGGGTCGACCTCGGGTAGTCCGTCGGAACTCCCGACCAGCGCGGGAGCGATAGGCGTGAGCAGGCGTGTCAGAAGCCGCTGCCTGAAACCTACTGGCGGATTGGTGCCGCTCACATGCGTGCCACCTGTGCTCTTGTTCTCCTGAGAACCGGACCTCCGGCCCTTTGCCGCGGCCCGAGGCCTGCGCTTCATCCTTATCACTCACTGCCCCCTCTTCACCCCTGAGCCTTCCAGCGAAAACGGGAGACTGCCAGCCTTCCTTTGTCAGGTAATCGTATTTAAATCATAGCATGGCGGCATGTAGAATCCAAACAGCGTTAATAGAAGTGTTAAGTAAGAGGGAGAGCTTCGCCAACCGCATCACCGGGTCCAGCAAGCGTTCCCGCAGGCACCCGGGCGGGCAGGTCGCCTGCGTTCCGTACAGGTTTTTCACCTAGGAGGATTCAGGCTTCGAGAGCTGGCCGAACATAACGTCCAGCGGCGCCAGTGCTTTTACCTGGTTCTTCGCGATCTCTTCAGCGAGCGCCTCGAGGTCGTTGCTGCCCCTGCGGACAACATACTCGAGGGTGAGGAACACCATCGCTCCGGTTATGATGGTCGCGGCCAGCTCGACGTCGCATTTGTTGATCAGTCCGCGCTCCTCCATAACACGCAGGTCCTTCGCGATGTACCTCGTCCCCAGGTCCGAGAGCTCGTCCACCCTGTAGGAGAAATGCTCGTCGAGGCTCATCGCCTCCCTGTAGACCAGCAGGGTAAGCTTGGGGTTCTCGCTGTGAAAGCGGAAGACGCCCAGCGCGTACTCCCTCCAGGCCTCGAACGGGGTGGCTCCTCTATCAAGGTCTTCGACCAGCCGCCTGTGACACTCCTGCAGGACCAGCTCGAACTCCGAGAAGTACAGCTCGACCAGCTCCAGGAAGATGTCTTTCTTCGATTTGAAATAGTGGTAGAAGGTGCCCCTGGCGATACCGGCCAGCTCCAGGATATCGTTTATCGACGCAACCCTGTAGCCTTTGGCCGAGAACACCTCTGCCGAGGCCTCCAGTATCTCTCTCTTCCTCTCGACCGGAGGCAGCACTCTTCGCTTGCTTCCCATCTTCACTCCACCACCCGATTCAAGTTCTCATGACTCCTCGAGCGCGAATCGCGCTTCGCGCGAACCCCCTCAGGATGATTATACCTTCCGGCGTATGAATGTTCCCGCCTCCCTGCAGTCCGGTATAACCGGATCACCGTGTTGTATTCAAAGGCGCGGTCCAGTATCTTCACCGCGTCCTCTCCGGGGCCGCCGAAGAAGTAATGCGGGTTAGTGCGAGGCCCGCGAGCAATTTGCTGACACCACTAATGAAATCAGATCAGGCCCCATGTATTATTGGGGAAGGGAGGAGGCCGGGTGGCAACGAGAGAATCGCCGCAAGTCGGCATAATCGAGAACATGCCTTTCCTGGGCCGGAAGTTCGCCGCGTACCTGGAGGAGCTCGACGTCACCTACCGGATAGTGCGTGCCTGGCGCGGCGCGCGACTGCCCACCGACTGCGGCGCGTATATCCTCACCGGCGACCTCCACAACATCACCGACGGTCTCATGGATTATCACCGCCGCGAGCTGGACCTGCTCGAGAAAGTGGCGGGGCGCAGGGTTTACGCTTCTTGCTTCTCGCACCAGCTCATCGCCCTGCAGCGGGGTGGCAGGGTAGAGCGCCGCCGCAAGAGGCTGCTTGGCTTCGAGCACATACGGCTTCATGGAGAGCACCGGTCGCTCGTGGGCATGAACAGCTTCACCGCCCTGTGCCTGAACACTGATGAGGTGAGTGAACTTCCCAAGGAGGCCCGGTTGCTGGGAACGAGCGAGAACTGCCGGGTACAGGTGCTGGCATATGGAGAGTACGTGCTGACCTGCCAGGCCCACCCAGAACGCCCCGCGGGAAGGAACCGCCCCGGGCTTAACCTCACCGCGCTGTTACTGGCCGGCGGGTCGCCCTCGCGGTTCGCCCGTTTCCGCGGCTCCCTCGCGCTGGCGGACGATTCATCGAGCGACGCCTTCATGCGCGGGGTAGTGAATTGGCTACTGGGCGGTTCTAATACTGCGCCTTACACACTGACCTCCCACGCGCAGGTCAGCCGGTGGGTTCAGGCTTGAGGGCTCATGGAGAAAACCGCGTCATCCGGTTGCGTCCACTATGCGATTGTCCCATTCGACTCGATTCAGAGAGGAGGAATCCGAAACATTCCGGAGTACTGTTTATAAACAGGTTGGGCTAGTGTCCCTCGGCGATGCGGTGCGAGAACTGACGGGAGGTTGCGATGAACATCGGTGACTGGACGACGAAAAGAGCAATGCTTCAGCCGGATTCCACTATTATCATCAGCGACGATGGTCGCGCCTACACCTATGAAGAATTCAACAGGAGGGTGAACCGCGTGGCCAACGCCCTGCCCGGCATAGGTGTAACAAGGGGCGAGCGCATCGCGGTACTCTTCCCAAACAACCCGGAGTTCCTCGAAGTCCTGTTTGCCACCGCGAAGACGGGCGCAATAATGGTTCCCTTGAATTATCGCCTCTCGCCATCTGAACTTGCCTACATCCTGGATGACTGCGGCGCCAGGGCCCTTGCATACACCCCGGAGTTCTCCGAACAAGTGCAGGCCCTCAAGAACATGGTGAAAGGCGTGGAAAAATATGTCAGTGTGGGAGCGGGAGAGGTGGAAGGTTCCATCGACTACGAGGAATGGATTTCCGGTTCCCTGGAGAGTGAGCCCGCTACCGGGGTTGAGGTAACCATGGACGACTCCCACTTCCTCATGTACACCGCAGGCACTACCGGCACACCAAAAGGTGCCATAATCACTCAAGACAATACACATTGGAATGCTATCAACGCTCTGCTCGCGTACATGCTGTCCAAGAAGGAAACAAACCTGGTTGCGGCGCCTCTATATCACATCGCGGGGCTTTCGGCGGGTGCGACGCCCACGATATTCAGCGGTGGCAGGGTCATTCTCTGTCGGTTCTTCGAGCCCGACCAGGTTCTCGAGATGATCGAAAACCACAGGGTCACGACCATGTTCGGGATCCCGTCGATGTTCCGGATGATGTCGATGTCTGAGCGTTTTGACAAGACAGACTTCTCTTCAGTCCGCTTTCTGATCGCCGGGGGCGCCCCGTGCCCTGTCCCGCTGATAGAGAAATACCTGGCCAAGGGTGTTGCATTCGACCAGGGATACGGCCTGACCGAGACGGCCCCGGGTGTTACGGCCCTACCGGAAGAGGATGCCCTCCGCAAAAGGGGTTCCGCGGGGAAACCACTCTTCTACGTTGACGTGGAGATCGTCGACGAGGACCAGATGGTGGTGCCCCCCGGCGAGGTTGGAGAGATCCAGATCAAGGGGCCAAACGTCTTCAGGGGATATTGGAACATGCCAGAGGAAACGGAAGAAGCACTTAAATACGGGTGGTTGCACACCGGTGACATCGGTTACTTCGACTCGGAAGGTTATCTGTACATCACGGACCGTAAGAAGGACATGATAATCTCCGGAGGCGAGAACATCTACCCGGCAGAAGTGGAAAACGTCATACGCACCCACCCCAAAATCGCTGACGTCGGAGTTGTGGGAATGCCTGATGAGAAGTGGGGTGAAGTGCCGCTCGCGGTCTTGATACGAAAAACGGGTGAGGATCTGGAGGAGAAGGAGCTGGCAGAGTACTGCCAGGCAAGGCTCGCTCACTATAAGACTCCACGAAAATTCATATTTGTTGACGACCTGCCGCGCACTTCCACAGGGAAGATAATCAAGAAGGATCTTCGCTCCAAGTACATTCAAGGCGCATAGAAAGCCCGCGGGCCCAGGCGCAGCAAGCGGCAGGTTGGCTTACAGGGTGGTCGTGGGCTTGGTGGGCGTTACTGGATTTGAACCGCCCCTCGAGCATGCAGTGGCCCCAAGCGGGGTTGCAATCGCAAGCGACAGCCGCTTATCGCTGAAACCGGTTAAGCGCTCATTTCATATTTCCGCACATCGCCCTCTAGGCTATAACGGGCATGTTGCTCGAGACGCATGTCGAGACCTCGTAGACATCGGCTACCTCGTCGGCGACGTTGAAAGTCATCCTGGAGTGGGCGGCAAGGTCTACAGAGGGGCCGGGGATCAGGCCGGCTGTGGTCATGTAGATGAGATTCACGGTGGCCGACGAGCCGTTGGGGTTCTGCACCAGCACCCAGGTCTCGAAGCCCCCGGCCGTGCTTCCCTCCGCCAGGTACCAGGTAGTGGACATCTTCGATGCGCCGATCGAGTCGTGGCCCCAGGCGCGGGATGTCTTGTTGGAGGGATCCTGCCCCAGGGAGATGCCTACTCGTCGAAAGATAACCCAAGCCCGGCCTCGCTCTCCGCGCCCCGGACTCTGACGACTATTTCCTCGGGAGGGAAAGAGAGGCCCGGGATGCTCCGTACGCTCCAGGATACCGGCGCCGCTTCCGCAAGTTGGCCGAACCGGGCCTCAAGAGGCGCGCCTCCCATTGAAATATTCAGAACCCCACCGCGTCATGACCGCCGGTCCAGCCGCATCCCTCAGTGACCTGCTTTTACGAGAAGCACATGGGGCGCTCGGTGGTTCTATTCGACACCGCCGCGTGTCCTGAGGAGCTCCACCATCCTGGTCTTGCCTCGCAACGCGGCATAGCGCAGCGGACTGGCACTAAAATTGTCTCGCGCGTTCACGTCCGCTTCACTGTCAAGGAGAAGCGCCGCCGTCTCGGTGTGGCCTTCCCCCGCAGCCCAGTGAAGCGGGGTCGCGCCATTAACGGCTCGCGCGTTCACGTCAGCTCCCCTGTCGAAGAGGAGCGCAGCAACCCCGGCTTTGCCCTGCATTGCCGCCGCGTGCAGTGGGGTCTCGCCTTCGCCGTCCCGCACGTTCACCTCCGCGCCCCTGTCGAGGAGGAGCGCCGCCGTCTCGGTGTGGCCTTGCCGTGCAACCATGTACAGCGGGGTCACGCCATCATTGTCCCGCGCGGTCACATAGGCTCCCCGGTCGAGGAGGAGCGCCGCCGTCTCGGTCTGGCCTTTCTCTGCCGCCACGTGCAGCGAGGTCGTGCCATAATTGTCCCTCACGTTCACGTCCGCGCCTTTGTCGAGGAGGAGCGCTGTCGTCTTGGCGTGGCCTTGTCCTGCCGCCGCGCACAGCGGGGTCGAGCCAGTAGAGTCGAACGCAGGCGCCGTGGCAGTAGGCCCCGGGTGGATGTAATCCCCTCGCCTCTCGGCAGGGGCCTCAATCCCGGTAGCCGTCCCGGTTTCCTGCGAGCGCTCATCGAACCCGGCGTGCGCTACTAACGCACCGGGCTCTCGGACGAGTTTCACTCACAAGGCATGCGCATGTTCCATGCGAGGGAGCCTCTGGACGGACTGGACCTCCAGTTCCCCGAATACCATTTTTTCCGGTATCTGTCTGGTGCCCGTGGTGCCAATCTTCATCCTTCTTCTCAGGAAGTGTCGGACCCGGCTCTGAACGTAGAAGTCTACCCCACGCCTCGTCTTGGCTATGGTCCCGTAGGAGAAGTAATTGGCCCAGCCCGTAAGTTTCCTGTTGAGCTTCGCCGCCACTTCCTCCCAGGGATCCATGTTCCCGGTGCGCAGGACTGTCCTTATGTTCGTCTTGAGCCGTTTCACCGCCTTTTTCGAGGGCGTGGCCCCGAGATACCTTCTGCCGGTTGGTTCGTAGTAGAGGGGTCCGAAGGTGTACCCGAGGAAGTCGAAGTGCTCATCTCGCGCGTTTAGTACCGCGGTCTTGTTCAGGTTGAGCTCGAGGCCGATTTGATCCATCCAATGCTTTGTGATTTCAAGCACCTCTTCCGCTCCACGGCGGCAGAGGACAACGAAATCGTCTGCATAGGAGACCAGCACCGCCCCGTACTTCCTGTCCAGTCCGTGTCTCTTGAACGCTCTTATGTAGCGGTGCATGTAGATGTTCGCGAGGAGCGGTGATATTACCCCTCCCTGCGGCGTGCCCCGCTTTGACTTCTTCCCCCCTGTGTACCTCTTCCTTCCCTTCTCGTCCGTTTCCTCGACCGGGCTTGCAAGCCACATCTTAATGAGATGAAGCATCTTGCCGTCTGACACCTTCCTTGCCACGCACTTCATGAGCGCGTCGTGGGGAATGTTGTCGAAGAATCCGGATATGTCGGCGTCCAGCACCTGGGTGTGTCCTTCGATGAGGGATTTATGTACCTTCTGAACCGCCTGGAGAGCGCTTCTCCCAGGGCGGTATCCGTAGGCCGCCTCATCAAAGTCCGCCTCGAAGACGGGTTCCAGGATCAGCTTTGCCGCGGTCTGCACCACTCGATCCCTGATGGTTGGTATTCCAAGAGGTCTTTCACTCACCCCGTCCGGCTTTCCTATCATCACCCTTCTTACCGGACTCGGGCAGTACTGTTCCGTCCTCACCTCCTCGGCTAGCTCGTGGAGCCACCCC
>JBBQKJ010000085.1:0-9298 GCA_038326775.1 Candidatus Geothermincolia bacterium | reverse complement strand
CATAAGAATGCTCGCCGTGAGTTCCACGGAGAGGATAAACGGATGTGGAGGCGACGTAAGACCCGTTGACTTCAGCGGGCTGACGCCTGAGAAGCGTCAATCAGAGGCGATGGCGCATTTGTCATCATTCTGAGGAACGGCCGGTCAAGATTCCGCGGCCCGCCGGGTCCGGGGCTTGAGCCGCTCCGGGCTTCAGCGCGCGGTGAATATGTAGAAAGTGCCGCTGGCTTTCGCGACGAGGACGCCGGCGCGGAGTATTTCGGATTCCAGGGCCGCTATCCTCCTGGTCCTGCTGACGATCCGGGTCTGGCAGGTGAGGGTGCCCTCGGTCACCGGCTTCAAGTAGGTTATCTTTATCTCGACCGTGGTGCAGAGCTCATCTTCTTCCAGCTCCGAGTAGAGAGCGCCGCCCATGCCGGTGTCGGCCATCGAATACATGGCTCCCCCGTGCAGCACCCCGTGGGGGTTGAGCAGCTTCTCCCGGACCTCCAGCACGCAGCGGCTCGTGCCGCCCCCGACGTCTTCGAAGACGAGGCCGATGAGCTCCCCGAACGGGTGGAAACCGCTGGATTGGAGTGGAAATTCCTTGGGCACGCCGGCCTCCCTGTCAGTCCGAGCCGCGGAAGGCGCGGCGTTCCGAGTCGGGGCCGAAGCGGGCCTTTTCGGCCAGTATCTCCTCGCGGCCCAGGACCTCACCCGTGCTTCTGTGATGCCCCATGACCTCGTCGTAACCGAAGCGGTGGAACGGGCAGGAGTTGATGCAGACCGCGCACCCCTTGAAGCTGGAGAAGAACGCCCAGCACCGAAGGTCGTTGACCTTGCGCTTGTACACCCCGCGCCACCAGAGAGGCTGCTCGGGGATAGCTCCGGCCGGGCACTTCGCCACGCAGAGCAGGCACTCCTCGCAGAAGGCCGCGACGCCGAGGTCCACCGGCTCGTCCGGCGGCAGCTCCGCGTCCACGGTGACGAGGCACCAGCGCTGGCGGGGGCCGTACTCGCGGGAAATGACCCCTCCGAAGGCGCCCAGCTCGCCCAGGCCGGCGGTGATGGCGTGAACGGGGTAGATGACCGCGCCGTCGAACGGGACGCGCGCGGAGCACGACACCCCCCCGCGCCTGATGTGCCGGGCCAGCTTATGGACCGCGCGCCCCAGCCTGCGGTAGACGTCGTAATCGGGGTAGCGGCCCAGTCGGAAGTCGGGGGCTTCGAGGAGGTACTCCTTGCGCATCTCCATCCCCAGGACCACGGCGGTTTCGTGGGGGAAGGCGCCGTCGTGCCCACAGGTCACGAAGCGGCGGTCGAGCAGGGTCACCCCGCTGATGCAGCCGAGCGAAGCCGCATACTGCCGGATGTCACGCTTCAGCTCAACCGGGTCGGGCGCCTCGCAGGCCGCCTCGGAGACCAGGCGGCGGTCCGCTCTTTTCTGGAGCGCCTCCATGCGGATGAGCCCCGGCAGGGCGGGAGCTATCTCGACGAGCCCCTCCTTCCTGCGGTGGACGAACGGGTAAACGAGCTTGCTGGCGCCACGCAGCGGTGGGACGGATTCCAGGAGCGGGTCTATCTCGGTGTAAGCGTCGAGCTCGTCCGGACGCAGCCGCAGGTTGGGGACCAGGAGCAGGCGGTCTTCTCGCGGCCCCGGGGGCCGGAACCGGACGTGCTGGCCCGAGTACGCTCGGATGCGCCCCCGTTTTTTCTCCTCCATGTCAAGACTCCCTCCGGCACTTGCCTATGTAGAGATAATCCACCATGAGGCCGGCGTTCGCAACCGGGGACGGCGCGATCCGGCCCCGCCGGAGGTCTGGTTGCGCGTGACGTCTAAATAGTGACTGTGGGCGCAAAGAGCCATGGCAACCCGCGAGGGAGCTATTGTGAAGAGCGTGATACTGGCGGAATCTCTGAGCAAGCACTACGGCAAGGTCGTCGGCGTCGAAGGCCTCGACCTCGAGGTGGAAGAGGGAGAGGCGTTCGGGTTCCTGGGTCCCAACGGCGCCGGCAAGACCACGACCATCCGCTGCCTGATGGGCCTTCTCAAGCCCACCGCGGGACGAGCCACCGTGCTGGGCCTGGAAACCTGGGCCCAGAGCGTGGGGGTGCGGGAGCTGGTGGGTTACCTTCCGGGAGAAACCGCGCTCTACGGCAGGCTCACCGGCGAGGCCACGATCCGCTTTATCGCGAACTTCAACAACCACCCCCCCGAGGACGGGTTCGAGCTTGCGTCGCGTCTCGGGCTGGTGCTCGACCGGAGGGTCAGCGGCTACTCGAAGGGCATGAAGCGAAAACTCGCCATCGTGCTGGCATTGATGAAGAAGCCGCCGGTCCTGATAATGGACGAGCCGACAAACGGCCTCGACCCGCTAGTCCAGCTTACGCTCTACGACCTTCTCAACGAGCACCGCGAAGGCGGCGCCACCCTGCTTTTCTCCTCCCACAACCTGCCGGAAGTCGAGCGCATATGCGACAGGGTGGGCATCATTCGAGAGGGCAGCCTGGTGACGACGGAGCGGATCGAGGACCTGCGGAGCGTGCGCCTGCGCAACGTGGAGATCATCTTCGCCGGTCAGGTGCCCGATGGCCTGGAGAGCCTGCCGGGGGTGAGCGACCTGGAGGTGCAGGCGGGCAACCGGGTACAGCTCAAGCTCAAGGGCGAGATAGACCCGCTCATCAAGAGGGTAGCTCGCTACGAGGTCGCGGACTTCAGCGTGGGACATGCGAGCCTCGAGGACGTGTTCCTGGAGTTCTACGGCAGCGACGAGGGGAGCGGCGGATGAACTGGAACCTCATCCGCAAGACGATCAGCGACCGCTGGCGCGGCACCGCCGTATATGCGGGCGGGCTGGTGGCCTACGTCCTGATGCTCGCGGCCCTGTTCCCGTCCGTCCAGAAGGTCGGGACCTTCAAGAAGGCGTACATGAAGGACCTCCCGGAGGGATTGATCAAGTTCTTCAACCTGCAGAAATTCGACGTGACCTCGTTCGACAGCTACATGACGCTCCAGTTCCTGGGACTGCTCTGGGTGATAGTCATGGCCGCCTTCGCCATCTCGTTCGCGCGCAACATGGTAGCGGGCGAGATACAGGACGGCACGCTCGAGCTCCTGCTCGCGCAGCCTGTCGCCCGCTGGAAGGTGATGACCAGCGAAGGGGCGGTCCTGCTGGGGGGCATCATAGGGCTTGTCGCCACCACCGTCGTCTCCACCTTCGCGTTCGGCGCGGCGTTCGGGGTTAAGCTGTCCTACTCGGGGTACCTCGCGTTCCTGCCTCTCGGCATCGCCCTCGCGGCCGCCATAGCCGGCTACTCGGTCCTGCTTTCGGCGGTCATGAGAGAGCCCAGGCGGGTGGCGATGGCCGCGTCCGGGCTCACGCTCTTCTTCTACCTGTTGCATTTCGGCGGCATGTACTCAAAGGTGCTGGAAAAGTTCGACTGGTTCGGCATATTCCACTACTACAACCCGCAGAAGGTATTGAGCAGCGGCGGGGTGCCCGCGCGGGACGTGCTCGTGTTGCTCGCGTTTGCCGCGGTGTTTTTCGCCGCCGCCCTCCTGTTCTTCCAGCGGCGGGACATAGCGGTGTAAAGGGCCGACCCCGGGGTGAGCGCCCCGGGGCCGTTCAAACTTGCGAGTTTTGTTGCTATCGTCTCTCAGAGTTTCTTCTCTTTCTTTATCTTCTCGGCCTTCGCTTTCAACTCGTCGACGCGCGGGCTCATTTCGTTCAAGGAGGCGATGAACTCGGACGTCCTTTCAGCGACAGCCTGCGATTCGACCTGCTGCCCCGCCGCAGCTGCGGCGAACTGCTGGCTGATGAATTCCAGGTACTCGTCCACGAGTTGGACCTGCTCCAGGTCGACGTCGATGAGGTCGATGACCGCGTTTGCGTACTCCTTGTAGCTCACTACCCCGTCGAGCCCCAGAATCTCCTTGTAACCGCTTTGCGCCTTTTCGAGGGCGGCCCTTGTCGCCCTGGTCATGGCCCTGATCTCGTCGGCTGTCTGCTCGTACTGCTCGGGGCTCGCGATGTCTCCAAAGCCGGTGAGCAGGCTGTCGACCGACTCGCCCACCTTCTCGCCCTTCGACTTTACTTCTGCCATGAGGGCGTCCGATTTCTTCACCAGGTCCCTGGCTTTGCCGGTATCGCCCGAGAAAACAACGAAAATCAGCACCAGCACGACCGCGGCCACGACCAGGAGAGCCACGAGACCGGCGATGACAGCCATGAGGGCCTTTTTGGATTTTGGGGCGGCGGCCGGGGGAGGCATAACCGTTGGAGGCGCCTGCGCGGCCGGGGGAGGTGGAACCTGGGCAACGGGAGGTGGAGGCGCCGCGGGAAGCGGTGGTGGAGGAGGCGATGCCGGAGGCGGAGGCGGCGCCGCGGCCTTCGCTGCGGGCGCGCCGCAGTTGGTGCAGAACTGGCTGTCGTCAGGGACTTGTGTACCGCACTTGCTGCATACCATGGCTCCTCCAGTTCAGTTATCGACGTCGCTACAGATATGTTAGCCTTGCGGGGCACCCGTTGACAACACCGTACGTAGGTGAGAAAGGCCGCCGCCCTGCTGCTAGAATAGTGTTTGCGCAATCATTAGCGACGGGAGGATGACAATGAAGAGAACGGGGCGCGCGCCGTGCGTCGTGGTCATGGCGGTCCTTTGTGTGGCCCTGCTCGCTCCGCGGGCGTTCGCCGCGTGGAACGGCGGGCACGACGTGGTCGGCTGCACCGGCGCCGGCAAGACGTGGTACTTCGCGGAAGGGACCACGCGCAACGGGTTCAACGAGTGGGTGTGCCTGCTCAACCCGAACCCGGCGGCAACGACGGCGACTTTCACCTACATGTTGGGCACAGGCGAGAATGTCGAGAAACAATACACCCTGCCGCCGAACAGCCGCACCACCGTGGACGTGAACGCCGAGGTGGCCGCCAGCCACGACGTCTCCATCAAAATCACCGCGGACGCGCCCGTGGTCGCCGAGCGCCCGATGTACTTCCGTTACAACGGGGTGATCACCGGTGGCCACGACGTGGTGGGGGCGACCAGCCCGCAGCTTGAATGGTACTTCGCCGAGGGCACCTGCCGACCCGGCTTCGACCCTTACATCTGCATCCAGAACCCAACAGGTTCCGACGCCCGGGTCGAGATAACCTACATGCCGGGAAGCGGAGGCGCGAAATCGCAGGCGCTCACTGTGGGGAAGAACTCGCGCTCGACCGTGGTGGTGAAGCAGCAGCTGGGGGAGGGTGACGACGCCGCGCACGACTTCTCGGCTGAAGTCGCCTCGACGAACGGCGTGCCCATAGTGGCCGAGCGCCCGGTTTACTTCAGTTACAGGGGCGCATGGACTGGCGGGCACGACGTGGTGGGCGCGCTCGCCCCGGCCCGGGCGTTCTACTTCGCCGAGGGCACCTGCCGACCCGGCTTCGACCCTTACTTCTGCATCCAGAACCCTGGAACGGCAACCGCGAAGGTCAAGATAACCTACATGCTGGGGACGGGCGAGGTGAAAGGCCAGTCGGTGGCGATCGCCCCGCGCTCGCGCTCCACGGTGGTGGTCAAGCAGGTGCTGGGCGAGTACGACGACCTGGCTCACGACTTCTCCGCGAAGGTCGAGACCACCAACGGCACGAGTATTGTTGCCGAGCGCCCGATGTACTTCTCCTATAAGGGTGGCTGGACGGGCGGGCACGACGTTGTGGGCGCGCTCGCCCCGGCGACCTCGTTCTACTTCGCCGAGGGCACCTGCCGCCCCGGCTTCGACTCCTACATCTGCGTGCTGAACCCGGGCGCCGCGCCCGCCGAGGTCAACATCAGCTACATGCTCGGCGACGGGACCAGCAAGAGCCAGCAATTAACCGTCGGCGCGAATTCCCGCTATACCGTAGAGGTCAAGCAGGTGCTCGGCGAGGGCGGCGACGCCGCGCACGACTTCTCGGCGAAGGTGGAGGCGGCCGGCGGGGCGAGCATCGTGGCCGAGCGGCCGATGTACTTCAACTACTACAGCACCGCGAAATGGTCGCTGACCGCGGTGGGGGACACCAACCTCGGCGGGGACGTCTCGCCGATCCTGGCGGCAAACGGCTTCGCCTGGCCGTGGTCCGCCGTGGGCGACCTGATGCGCTCCACTACCCTCACGTTCGCCAACCTGGAGTGCACCATGTCTTATGCCGGCTCTCCGGTCGGCGGCAAGACGTTCACGTTCAGGGGCGACCCGGCGGCGCTCCCGTTCATGAGGGACAACGGCGGGGTGGACGTTGTCTCCCAGGCGAATAACCACGCGCGTGACTACGGGCCCCAATCGCTGGTGGAATCCCTCGCATACCTTGACCGGTGCGGGGTCAAGAGATGCGGCGCCGGAGCGGACTACGCCTCGGCGCACGTGCCGGCGTACCTGGACGCGAACGGGCTGCGCATAGCGTTCCTTGCTTACGACGACATCGGTTACGCCGGCTGGTACGCGGGCGCGGGTTACCCTGGCGTCTGCGACGCGACCGACACCGGCGGGCTGGCGGCTGATATCCGTGTCGCCAGGGAGGGGGCGGACCTGGTCGTGGCCTCCTTCCACTGGGGCACGGAGAGGAAGACAACCCCGGACGCGAGCCAGACGTCGTTCGCCCACCTCGCCATCGACTGCGGGGCCGACCTGGTGCTGGGGCACCACCCCCACGTGGTGCAGGGCTTCGAGTTCTACAACGGCAAGCTGATCGCCAACTCCCTGGGGAATTTCGTGTTCAGCCCCGGGAGCGAGGCGGGGCGCTACACGGTGCTGACGCAGCTCGAGATGGACGCGCGAGGCTTCCTGGGCGCCACGGTCCGACCGGTCTATATCAGCAACGGCCGGCCACAGTTAATGGGGGGCGCCGAGGGCAACGCCTGGATATCCCAGGTGGCGGGGCTTTCTCAGGGGAGGGGGACTCCGGTCAGGCTCGGCGACGGGGTGATGCATATACCTTGAATCAGAGCCACGGTGACATTATCACGCCGTGATCTTGCGAATCCTCGTACTTCTTGTTCCTGAACTTCGCCAGGTCGGCCTCGCGCCACTGGTCCTCGCGGCCCGGCACCACCCACCCGCAATTTTCACATTCGTAAGCGGACTGGATGAGCGGCTCGCCGCAATCGCCGCAAAATCCGCGGTCGAGGTCGGAGCCTCTTACCTTGACGTTCGAGCCCAGGGCGGAAGAGAAAACGACGTATTTGAACCCGGGCCTCTCGGGGTCGGGGTCGATATCCAGCACCTCGACCTCGTCGCCTCGTTCGAAAACCTGCTTGCCGTCCACAGCCAGGTTCCTTGAAAGCCTGCACGCGTCACCCGGCTTCAGCTCGAACGCCATCTGGTTTCCCCCGTTGTCCTCGATTACGCCGGCTCCTGATCGGCCCCTGGTATAGTTATCGGCTGGGGAAGCCTCAATCTGAGACCCGGCACTCCTCGATGCCGACCTCGTTCTGCGAAGCGGAGTATCGCTCGGGCAGGGTCTGGTACAGGCGGGTGCCCATCCAGGTGAACGTCTCCATCTGCTCGCCGACGTCCCTCACCACGCGCGCGGGCACCCCCAACACGAGCTTTCCGGGCGGGACAGTCGTCCTGGGAGCGACCAGGGCGCCCGAGGCGATCACCGAGTTGGCGCCGATATGCGAAGCGTCGTTGACGATGGCGCCCATGCCCACCATCACGTGTTCGTCCAGCGTGCAGCCGTGCAGGATGGCCCCATGGCCCACGTGGGAGTTCGGCCCGAGGCTGGTGGTGGATTCGGGGCCCGCGTGGACCACCGCGTTCTCCTGGATGTTGGAGCCCTCGCCCACGATGATGGTGCCCCAGTCGCCCCGCAGCACGGCCCCCGCCCCGATGAAGCAGGTCTCGCCGATGCGGACATCTCCGATAACAACGGCGGTATCATGTATGTACGAGGTCTTGCCGACCCGCGGTTTCCGTCCCTCGAACTCGTAAAGCGGCATTATGTCTCCTTATGCATCGTCTTTCCGCCCCGGCCCTCGAGGCCGGAGCGCTACAGGTCATAGTTTAACAAAGAGCGGCCCCGGGTAAGGGGGAGCATCGAGGAGGCGCGCGAGTCGAGCCTGGCCGCAAGTGCTAGAATCGGTGCTCGGAGGAGGTTGAGGATGAGGATAGACCCGTTTCGGCTGGAGCGGTACTTTGCAATGCACGAACACACCGCCGGGGATACGCTGACGAGCTCCGACTGCGAGCCGCTGGCGCAGGCCGAGCTCGTAAGCCTTGCCGACGACGAAACGAGGGCGATTTGGGACAACCTCGTGCTCGGCTACACCGAGTACAGGGGCCTCGGCGTCCTGCGCGAGGAGGCAGCGAGGACGTACGAGAGCATATCGCCGGAAGAGGTCCTGGTTGCCGCGCCGGAGGAGTGCATTTTCCTGGCGATGACCTGCATGCTCGAGCGGGGCGACCACGTCGTATGCACCTGGCCCGGGTACCAGTCTCTTTACCAGCTCGCGGAGTCGCTGGGGTGCGAAGTGGACAGGTGGGAGCCCGACGAGCGGGAAGGCTGGCGCTTCGACCCGGGGCGGCTGAAGGAGCTTCTCAAGCCCGCCACTAAGCTTATCGTCGTCAACTTCCCGCACAACCCCACCGGCTATCTACCACCGGGGAACGAGTTCTCTCAGATGGTCGATATCGCGAGGGAGTGCGGCATCCACTTCTTCTCCGACGAGATGTACCGGCTGCTCGAGCTTGACCCCGCGTCGCGGCTTCCGGCCGCGTGTGATCTCTACGACCGCGCGGTGAGCCTGTTCGGGATGTCCAAGTCGTTCGGCCTGGCCGGCCTTCGCATAGGATGGCTCGCTACCAGGGACCAAGACCTTTATGAGAAGATGTCCGCGTTAAAGGATTACACCACCATCTGCTCGAGCGCCCCCAGCGAGGTGCTCTCGCTTATCGCCCTGCGCGCCGGAGACCTCATAGTAAACAGGCACCTCCAGCGGATAAATAGTAACCTGGAGCTGCTGGACGCTTTCTTCGAGCGGCGCGCGGACCTCTTCAGGTGGAGCCGGCCTGCCGCCGGTAGTATCACTTTCCCACGGCTGCTTACCGGAGCAAGCTCAAAGGAGTTCTGCGCCGGAGTTCTTGACAAGACGGGCATGCTGCTGCTGCCATCGACGTTATTCGACTACGGGATGAGCCACTTCAGGGTAGGCTTCGGCCGCGAAGGCATGCCCGGCAAGCTCGCACGCTTCGACGCATACCTGCAGAATTCATCCTGGGGTGAGTCACCATGGCCAGAATTAAATTGAAAGTGTGTGTACCCCGGATTGCCCCCGGCTGAAAGGGGTAGCCCATAAGGGC
>JBBQKJ010000084.1:0-9431 GCA_038326775.1 Candidatus Geothermincolia bacterium | reverse complement strand
GGTCAGGCACCATGACATGAATTTCCAGCAACATTATCAGATTTCACGTGCAAAATAATGTCATGGAGCCAGACCCCAACCAGAAACTATCAGTAAGAGAACGCTCCGACGGTGTCGGTGCCGGCGCCGCGGTTGTTCCAGTACATTGCGCGCTCGACTATTATCTTACCGCCGGGCGTCTTGCAGTTGACAAGTATCGACGCGCGTCCATCGGGCAGGCGCTCGAACATACCGTACGTCTTTCTCGAGTTTGCGGGAACGGTATCGGCGAAAGCCACGTTCTCGGTACCACTCGGCGTCATGTAAGTAACCTCGACCCGAACGTCGAAGGAGTTGGGGTTCTGCACCAGCGTCCAGGTCTCGCGCCCGTTCGACGTGTCGCCATCCGGCAGAAGGAACGTCATGTGCGGACCGTCGACCCCGATCGAGTCGTGGCACGCTTCGCCCGTGCCGTTGTCCCAGTACATGGCGCGTTCGGCTATCACCGGCAGAGAGCCGGAAACCCTGGTGGAGAAATCGGTGCCGGCAAGCACATCGTTGACCTTTACGGTCTTGCGGGAATTAGCGGGCATCGTGAAGGCGGGCAGCGGGATCGGACCCGTAGGGGTCATGAAGGTGAGCGTGACCCGGGCCTCCGCGGTGTCAGGGTTCTGCACCAGGACGTAAGTCGTGAAACCCCATGCCGTCGTCCCCTCAGCGAGATAGTAATCGCCCGCTGGGGCGGTCGTGCCGATGGAATCGTGACCCTCCCTTCTGCCGTTGCGGTACATCGCGCGCTCGGGGATCACCGGAACGCTGGAAGAGACCTTGATGGAGGCGTCGCCGGCACCTATGTCCGCGGCCATGTCGAAAGACGCGCGGGAGTTCGCCGGCACGGTTTTGGTGAAAGTCCTTGGCCCCTCGCCTTCTATCATGTAAGTGACCTGGCACGTCGCCTGCGAACTGCCGGGGTTCTGTATGAGAAGCCACGTTTCGAAGCCCCACTTCGAGGAACCCTCGGGGAAGTACCAGGCCTTCGCCGGCGCCGTGACGCCGACCGAGGAGTGGGCCTCCTCCCCTGTCCTGTTCCAGGTCATGGTTCTGTCGACCGCTATCGAGAGGCCCTCCACGCACTCCACCCTGGTGGAGAAATCACGGTTGCCCAGGGTGTCGCGTGGAAATAAGGTCGCCTGGCTCCGCGCAGGCATCTTTACCAGCGGGCCGGCCACAAGGCCGCTGCCGGTCATGTATGTGATGCGCGCGCTCACCGAGCTGTCGTTGGGGTTCTGCAGCGTGATGTAGGTCGTGAAACCCCAGTCGGTGGTCCCTTCGGCCAGGAACCACAACGGTAGAGTCTTCTCAAACCTCATTATGACCGGCTTCTTCCCCACCTTCATGCCGGTGACCTTGACCTTCCCGCCGGCGTCCCGGGAAAACGCCCGGACTGCCTGCTCGTGCCCTGTGGAGGGGTCGATCAAAACCGGGCGCTGGTACGCGGCGCTGCTCAACGTGAGCGAAAGCGAGTCGTTGAGGTCGTCTGACTTCCACAGGCCTAACGCGAGGCTCCCGTCATCCAGGGTGAACGCGTGCGCTTCGAGCGTCGCCGGCGTGGCACAGCTGTACGTGGCGGCGCCGGGCGCGGACGAAACCGCACGTCCGAAAACGCGCTCGAAGGTGCTGTAGTAGTTGAAGGATGGCCTGTGCCCGGCGTTGTTCCTCAGAAGGCCGTAGTTGTAATCGGACCTCGACAAATCGTACTGCTCGTCCCAGAGGCAGTACCAGAAAACGCGGTCTGCACCGGTATCCGCGTAGTTTATCAACGAGCGCAACATGTACGAAGCCTGTGTGGCCTCGTCCACACCCTGGGGATAGGCATCCGGAGCGCTTTCGTACGTCGTCCAGCCGAACTCCGTCAGCCATATCTCCAGCGGCCTGGAAGTATGTTCCATGATCATAGAGCGGACCCAGGTAACGAGGTAACGCGCAAGAGATTCCTTCGGGGTATAGCCGGTCGGAGGCCCGATGGTCTCCGGGTAGGGGTGGTACGCGATGGCGTCGACATAGTCCGCCACGCCCGCGTCCAGGCAATTGTGCAGGTACTCAGGGTCGAGGCCCGCCAGGCCGCCCATCACCACGGTGCCGTCGGGGTCGGCCGCCCTGATCGACGGCGTGGTCTGCTTGACCAGGTCGACATAAGCGCCGTAGTCCGGTTCGGGCTGCCAGAAAGCGTGGATGTTCTCCTCGTTCCATATCTCCCAGGCGGCAACGTCTTCACTGTAACGGTCGCAGACGGTGCGCACGTATTCCTTCCAGGCATCCGTATCCGTCGGCGGATATCGCCAGTCGAGATGCCCTCCGTTCGCCCAGGATGGAGCAAAGCCAAGCACTCCCAGGACCTTGACGCCGTGCTCCCGAGCCGCCCGGACCGCCTGGTCCGCGAGGGTGAACACCCAGGTGCCGTCCAATGGCTCGATATCAGGCCACGCGAAGACCACTCGGATCCAGCCAATGCCAGCCTCGTTCATGTGTCCCAGGAGGCTGTTCCTTGTCGCGGTGTCATGGAACATCAGGTGTGGGTCTGCGACTCCGAACCTGTCGGAGTAAGTCGTCTCGCTCGAGGGTGCGTCGGCGGTAACGCCGGTGCCGGCGGAACAATACGTTGGAGCAAGGGTCACCAACATAACCAGCACCAGCCAGGCGGCGCAGACCACGGCGGCAGAACCAGGTCCTAGTCCAGAATATCCGGCAAATCGTTTCATTCTCATAGCAATAGTATAACGAGAGATAGGTGACACCGTCACTGAAGATAAGAACGAGCCCAAAAGGCCGCCGGAGATGGTCCTGCCTGGCTTCACCGCCAGCGCCCCAAGCCGTGCGCAGTAGCTGATAGTTGTTGGTAGATCAGAAATTGATCTATCAATCAGGAATTCCAGCCGGTATTGCGTCATTTTCTATATCGATGGTCGGGACGGCCGGATTTGAACCGGCGACCCGTGGTCCCCCAGATCGACTCCTGCAGTGCGTGCTACTGTTTCATGGTCTCTCTTGGTGCCCGCTGGTTCGCCAACAAATGGCTGTATCATGCGGATAGTTGAGTTTGTGACGCAACGCCGGTATCACTTGCTTTATCATGGTGCGCGTCAGGTCCGTGTAGAAAATATGTAGAAAGAACTCTACCATAGCACTGTATTATCCGAATCCGCACTTGGTGTTTCCAGCCAGTTTCTTGTTGTTCTTGGGGATTGTACAGTTTGGGAGCACGGGAAGTTGGGAGTCGTCCAATTGGGTGGTTTGCCTCGTCGTAAATGAAGGCTCTTCGGCATGAGGACGCTCTCAGTGAGAGGCCCGAATTCTAACGCCGGGAGTCGCCCTTAATACGAATTATCACGCGCGCTCATAACCTATAGAATCACCCTATCGGCTTAGGGGATAAGGACATCCAGATTATCCTCGCAGGTATCTCTCCATATGCTCTTTCGCCCTCGCCCCTTCTGTAAGCCCGGGAAATTGGTTTACTCTGGATATCCTACCCCTTGTCGCAAGAATTCTTGGCATCCAACTCAAGCAAATAAGGAGCCACAAAACCTTCATACTCTTTTTTCTTCTCGTCCGGTAAATCTTTCCATCCTGTAATCCTACCGCGACATCTCTTAGAGCCACACATGCACTGCTGCGGGAAGTGGTCGACAGTATAGTTTCGCATGGCATAATCGAACGTTGCTTCTTCGTTAACGCTGATGTCTTTCATTGCGATGAAATCATGTGCGCCAGTCTCATTTACTCTGATACCACAATTGGGGGCACAGGAATGATTAACCTTACTTATTAGTCCGGCGTGAAGTACATGCTCATTTTCGCTTATCTGTGAAGCATGAGAGTCATTCGAACTCAGTACTTCTTCAATAATTCCAACCATTACTATGTCACCAACCTTAAAAGGTTTAGTGGCGAAAATCCCTTCGCCCTTTTCAGGCGATTCCCTTAGTTCAAACCCATCGTTCGCATTCAGTTCTTGTGACATCTTTTCGTCTCCTTTTACCCGCCATCCATCATTTCCCGCCTCCAACGCCCCTACTTTATCACCTTCGAGCCCTTCAGACGCGGTTGACTGTTGTTTGGCGCCAACTCTCCGCCGGGCCTATCCATGTCGCCTCCAAGCCGCATGGTTTTATATTGTCGGGGGACAGTAGTCCCTTGTTTTCGACCACCGGATTGCGTTTGCAGCGTTCACAAGTTCAAGACAGGTGCTCTCGCACAGGCCCTCCCCAGGCAGTGGATACTTGAGAGTATCGAGGAGGAACGGCGTCTATTTTGCACCAATCCTTATGAATTCGGTCTGGGCGTATGTGAGTTAAGCCGGAATGTCTATGAACATTTGCAGAGTGCACTTTTCACGCGCTAAGACGCAAGCACAGCGTTCAAGGCATACCAGGGTATAGGCCATAAGGTTAGCGGCGCTTACAAGAGCTGGAAACGCCGTTTTCTGCAGGGCAGGTCCCTGCGCCCAGGTCCGACCTCATCGACGAGGCAGTCAATCAGCATACCCCCCGATTGTATCCGTCCCCGCTCCCCTGTTGTTCCAGTACATGGCACGCTCGACCATGATGGGTTTGCCGGTGGTTTTCGAGGTGACCATTATGGCGGCGCGCCCGTTTATGCCAGAGTGGTTGGCCATGTTGAAGGTCTTGCGGGATGATGCTGCGATTGTTTCGGTCTTGGTCACGTTGCCGGTTCCCGTGGGGGTGAGGTAAGAGATCTCGACCTTGACAGCAGTTGGGTTCGGGTTCTGGACGAGCGTCCAGGTCTCGCAGCCATCTGAGGTCTGGCCGTCGGGAAGGTAGAAGGTGGTGTGTGCCTTATCCATCCCTATGGAGTCGTGGCAGGCCTCACCAGTGCCGTTGTTCCAGTACATAGCCCTCTCAGCAATGATCGGCTGCGATCCGTGCACCTTCGTGGAGAAGTCCACGTTGGGAAGTACGTCGTTGACGCGGATGGTCTTTCGGGAGTTTGGCGGCATATCAAATGGCGCCATAGTCACAGGACCGTCCTTAGTCATGTACGTGACCGTTACTGAAGTTACTGAGTTGTTCGGGTTCTGGACCAGAACATAGGTGGTGAAGCCCCAGGCGGTGGTCCCTTCGGCTAGGTAGTAGTCAGAGGCCGGTCCGGTCGCCCCTATGGAGTCGTGGCCCTCCCTCTTGTTGTTGCGGTACATGGCGCGTTCTGGAATGATCGGGAGGTTGGATACGACCTTAATGGAAGCATCCGCTGAGCCGATGTCGTCAGCCATGAAGAAAATCTTACGCGATAGAGCAGGTACCTTCTTGTTGACAGTCACCGGACCCTTGCCTTCGATCATATAGGTAATGTTGCAGTTGGCGGCGCTGTCGGTCGGGTTCTGAATGAGGAGCCAGGTCTCAAAGCCCCAGGCAGATGATCCCTCGGGCAGGTACCAGGTCTTTGCAGGGGAGGTCACCCCCACACTTGAGTGGGACTCTGAGGAGGCTGCACCGGGGCCTGTCCATGTCATGGTGCGGTCCACCGCAATTGTTTCACCATCGGTGCAGACAACCCAGGTGCTGAAATCCTCCTGGCCCAGGGTATCCATGGGGTTCACCGTGGCCTGGCTCCTGGAAGGCAGGGTTACGGTCCCTCCAGAGACCGGGCCCGATGAGGTCACGTAGGTTATGGCCGCGTGTACGGCTGTGGTGTTGGGGTTGGCGATGGAGATGTAGCATCCGAAACCCCATGCGGTGCTGCCCTCTGCCAGGTACCACGCGGGGTAGGTAACGGTGAACGTCTTCGTCTTCCCGGAGGCTCCCGAAGAGGTCGTCACGGTCACCGGCCCCGTGCTCGCTCCTTCGGGCACAGCGCAGACTATCCTGGTGTTGGCCCACGTCTTGTACGCAGTGGCGGCCACCCCGTTGAAACACACCTGGGAGGCTCCCTTTCCGCGATGCGCGCCTCCGGCTGTGCCTGCTCCCCGGGAGGAGCCGAAGCTGTTCCCGGCTATGGTCACGGATGTCCCCGGCGGACCGGAGGATGGCCAGACCGAGGTGATGGTTGGTGCGGGGTTATCGATCGAAAAGGACAGGGCATACGGGTACGTGAGCGTCCAGTTCCACTCCGGTGTTACGCGGATGCTGTAGTGGCCGGAAGAAGCGGCCGTAAAGGATATGCGCGGATTCCCGGCCTTTTCTTTCGAAAATGCAACCAGGGAGCCCGACTGGTCGTAAAGGTAGAGGCCGTTATCACAGCCCGCCGGGTTATCCAGCTCGATCGTTATGTTCCCCCCCGAGAGAAGCTCGACCGTCCTGTAGTAGTCGTTCGGGTCACCGTAGTGGATGTAGGAAGTATAGGTGCCGGGCTCCACCGGCCCGTAGGACGAGCCGACCGTGTCGTTGGGCTCGTAAGTATCCGACGCCGCAGCGACTGTGAACCCCCCCGGCAAAGTGGCCTTTTGGCCGTCCGGGTTTGTCGCCGTGACGTCCCAGCCGCCGAACGGGGCATTGTAGATGTTTACGTTACCGGTGACCTGCCCGGAGCCGTTCACCGCCTCACCGGTTGCCTCGATCATATCTCCGCGGCTCAGCTTGAGCTGGCACCCCGGCGCGAACCCCGAGCCTGACACCGTGATGCTCGAAACACCACGGTTTTCACCACTGTCGGGCGATACCGATTTCACACCCGGTGCGGGGCCGACGGGCGCTCCCACGGTGAACGGGACGGAGCCGGTCGCGGTTCCCTCCCAGTCACGTGCAACGACCGGGCCCGACGTGGCGCCGGCCGGCACGTAGGCGGTCACTGCTTCGTTCGTGAAGGACAGGTTAGTCGCGGGAACACCGTTGAAAGTGACGGAAGCCGACCTCCTGAGCCACCCGAAGTTGTCGCCTGACAGTTCGATCGGCGCGCCGACATTACCGGAAGGGCTCGATAGCGAATTCAGCGATGGGGAGTCCGGCGTCGCGTCCACCGCGCTCCAGGCATCAAAGGAGTACCTCCTCATGAAGTCGTAACTCAGGTAGACGAAGCCGTTGTTGGAGCCGTTCCATGAGTCACTCCACGAGTTGACCATGTAGAAACCGCCCTTGTGGTCCGGGTCGGCGCCGCCGGGGTTGATGTTGTCGTCGAAGCCGACGATGCAGACAGCGTGTCCCCCCAAGAGCAAGGAAGACCCATCATAATCGTAGTACTTGTTCACGGGGTTACCGCCGATATCGGGGAAGTCGTTATAGATAGGAATGGCGCAGACGAAGGCGTTGCCCTTTTCGAGCCAAGCCTTGGCGTCCTCGATGGGGTTGTTTGCGGGAATGTTATCGTTCAACCAGAAATACCCCCAGCCCGGCATTATGCGGTACGGTCTGGCCGCGTTGAGCTGGCCAAGCGTCGGCTGGGTGGCGCAGTCCGAGTCCGTGTATGGGAACGACGACATGTCGATATCGCCGCGCTCCTCCATGAGCGCGAGCGCGTCCTGGATATACGATCCCGAGTCGGTGCCGCCGTCGTTTATCTGGTTATACACGTAAGCGGGGCTGGACTGGTTTCTGGTGCTGGTAAGATCCCAACCGCCGTGCTCGTGTTTCTCGAGCCAGGTCTTGTAGTAGTAGCTTGTAGACCAGCCGACGCAGCTCCCCTGATTCGCCTGGTCGCCGACGGGCGGGAGGTAAGCCGAGACATCGGCCGAAGCTGCCAGCGGTGCTCTCGCGGGGGTGACTTCCACCCTGTCGAACCGCTCGGCGTCCTGCGAGGATGAAGGAAGCGCGCCGAGGTAGTGGACCCCATCGCCCTTTACCCCCTTGCTTTCAACGAGGAGCTGCAGCGGGGTCTTATCCTCGCCCTTACTCGTGCCGGCGGCGACCGCGGGAGCGGACGAGGCCATAAGAAGCACGATAAGGAGAACAGGCGCGATAACGCTGAATGAGAAACGCCTGGCGGACCTGTAACACGTGCAAACCACCCGGGACACCCCCAATATCGGTTTCGCGACAAACATACTAACCCGGGATTTCCCCATATGCCGCCTCCAATGTTGCCATCCTACCGCGACCGTGGCCTTCCCGGCACGGTTGACTGCTGCTTGCCGCAGGCTCGTTACCCAACCTTGTCATATCGCCTCTAACCCAATTCGGCCTTGGGCTCCCCTGTTGCTCAGGAGGAAGGGTTCGTAGCCGTTTTCTAGGTTATCGGCACGGTGGCTAACACAGTGTAGTTCGTCCCCGCTTTTCTGGCGGACTCGGGTTTGCTGCGCAGGCGAGCATCGACAGCGCTCCCATCGGGTTGTCGTGACGCATTGGGGACGTGTGATGGTGGTCATTTCTTCCAACGTAGGACATTCGCAAGCGACTCCCCCGAGCCCCATGGGACAAGCGCCTCTCGGCTGAACCTCCAGGCCCCAAGCTTGAACGCTGAAATCTCTCTCTCACCTACCTCAGGGGCAACGGCACCAGGGCCGTGCAGATCACCACGGTGGCCGCCCGCTCACGGGCGACCCGGCACCCCGAGGACGTGCTAGGGACGGGCAACGACAGCGCTCATGACTTCTCAGCCACCGTGACGTGCGACCCCGGTCAGCAGCTCGTTGTCGAGAGGCCGATGTACTTCGACTTCCATGGCTGGACCGGCGGCTCGGACGTCGTGAGGTACGCGCCCGGGCAGTAGGGGCCGCGCCGGGAGATAGCCGTCGTGGTCAGGCTTCGGCTTCAGCCTCGACCGGCGCCTCCGCCTTTGTCGACTTTGCCAGCTTCCTCGTCAGCTCCTTGAGGAACCACTCCAGGCTGTACTTGCTCCCCGCCTTCTGCCAGTAGTAGATCAGCACCTCGAGCAACACGACCGCCCCCAACCCGCACAACAGGGCGGGGATAGCGCCCGTCAGGTCTGACATCCTGTAGTGGCCTGTGATGAGCCAGACGACCCCCAGTGTCCAGCCGATGAGCAGGTACTGGAGGACATAGAACGTCAGCGTGAAGCGGCTGGTGCGGTTGTAGATCTTCTGGATCGAACTGGCTTTCGTCCTGTCTTTCTTGATCACATCGTAGCAGTAGAACAGAGTGCCGAACCACAGGAAAGCCATTCCCGTCTGAAAGATGATCATGCTGAAGGAGTCCGGGTAGAAGCTCAACTGCGAGAAGTAGGCGCCGACGACCGAGGACGGTGCGTGAGAGCGACGTTGATTACAAGCTGGGTGTCTTGTACGTGCGGCGGACTTATCATCCCAGCTATGGCTTTACCGAGCCCAAATCCGAGCGCGGCAGGAGGGCGGTGCAGATCAGCCCCCAACTGGCTGGAATGCTGCAGGCTCACCAGGTGGCCAAGCCGTTCCTCAGAATGATGACAAATGCGCCATCGCCTCTGATTGACGCTTCTCAGGCGTCAGCCCGCTGAAGTCAACGGGTCTTACGTCGCCTCCACATCCGTTTATCCTCTCCGTGGAACTCACGGCGAGCATTCTTATG
>JBBQKJ010000083.1:0-9522 GCA_038326775.1 Candidatus Geothermincolia bacterium | reverse complement strand
ATATGCGTAATAGCCCATTATGAAAGGTATATCAAGCCTTCATCATGTGATGAACGTAGGGTCTTACGTTTCGGAAGGCCAAAAAATGGCTTGGTTGCGGGGTTTTTGAGCTATGGGCGGGGGTTATCTCTTAAAGTCCTGTCAAACAGGAGGAAGATCCGGGATACATTTTTCATTGACGCAACGGGCAGCCCGGAGAGAGACTGACCATCAAAATGATTGCTCTCGCGATATGCTTTGGTCCAATTGACATTGACCCGCAGGTTGCGCCATCCGGGGGGCGGAATCCTGAACAGCAAACCAGGCTGAACAAGCCTTGAGCGCTACTCGACGCCGCCGTGCTGTCTGATGAGGTCGGCGGTCTCGGCGTGTCCGTTCGTCATCGCCATGCCCAGCGGGGTAAGGCCGGCGTTGTCCCGCGCGTTCACATCGGCCCACCTGCCGAGGAGGAGCTTCGCGGCCTCGGTCTCCCCCGACCCCGCGGCCAGGTGCAGGGGGTAAGGCCCTCGGAGATACCGTGCGCCCGCGCGTTCAACGAGGTCGCGGGCCCGCGGAGCAGGCCGGCCGCAAGCTTACTTCGGGGAGCTTGCCGCCGGGGAACTCACGGCCGGCTCGCCCTCGACTTCTTCGACGGGCCCGAGGTTCTTCTCGTTCTTGATCTTCTCGGCGCTGCGCCAGCTCGTGAACGCCTTGACGGCGTCGACGGTGACCTCGAGGTTCGACTTCGCCCACCTGGCGATGGTGTTGCGCACCGAATCCTTGTTGGTCGGGTCTCCGAGCTTATCGAGCAGGCCATCGACGGATTCAAGCACCACGATTGTGCTGTCGATTGCCTTGATTCGTTGCTCGGCGTAAGCCTTGTAGTCGTCCACGCCGCTCAGGTCGAGTATCTTCTCGTACTCGATTTTTGCCTTCTCGCCGTTCGCGACTATGGCATTGAGCTGCTTGCTGGCCGTGTCGGTTATGGCCTGCGGGTCGATGTCGCCGGTCTCGCTGACCTGGATGCCCAGCTCGGCCAGGAGAGCCACCGCGTCGAAAACGGCGCTACCTGTCAGAGAGCGCATCTTCTTCGAGAGGGCGTCGCCCTCCTCCATGTAAGCACCAGCCTTACCCGTGTCGCCACCGCAGCCCACTGCGGCGAGTGCGCTCAGCAGCACGGCCGCCGCCAGCGCCACGACCAGTATCTTCTTCATGCCACCTGCTCCCTCCGGCCCGCGGGCACCGGCCTGCCCGGCAAACACCGTCTTGTCGTCCGCTCCAATTCTATTCGCACCCGGCGTGGGTTTTCGCTACTCCCGTGCGCCGCGGTCTCCCCCGCCGTCGAGAAACTCTACCATGTCCAGGTAGCGGTCGGTTATGAGGACGTCGACACCAAAGGAATTCAACCGACGGACCTCGGCCTCTTCGTTCACCGTCCAGGCGTACACCTCCAGGCCCGCGTCGTGCATCTTCTCCACGTTTTCGGGGGTCAGGTTCTTGTAATGGAGCGCCAGTAGCTCCGCCCCTGTCCTCTCGGTCCACTCCAACGTGAGGTGTTCGGCCAGCAGTGTCCAGCGCAGAGGCCCCACCCGGGCGGACGGACGTTCCCGCTTGAGCTCCGCCAGGAGCTCGTACCGGAACGAGGTGAAGACCGTCTCTTCCAGTATCTTAAACGATTCGACCATCTCCGCGACCGCGACTGGCGGGGCCCGCTTTATCTCGATGTTGAACGAGACCCGCCCGGCCAGCGCGCCGAGGACCTCCCGCAGGAGCGGGCGGTCCGGGTGCTCCCGGCGGATGTCAGCAAAGTCGGAATGCTTCACCTTGAACCTGCCGACGACCGGGTCGTGGCTGATGAGCAGCTCACCGTCGGCGGTGGAACGCAAGTCCGTCTCGATGGCGAGCACGCCGGCCGAAGCCGCCGCCGCCATCGCCTCGAGAGTGTTGTCGGGGCCGAACCCGCGGCCCCCCCTGTGGCTGTATATCCTCATTCCTTCACTCCTGTACCGGTCAGTATAGCGAACGGGAGCCTGCTCGGCACGAAATCTCCGCTTCCCGGGGATGCGCTGCTTGTCGATGGAGTGGCGATTGCGCGACGGACCAGAGCCCCATCCTGCCGGCTTCAGCGCGACATGACAGCCCTTACGATCAGCCTGCTGTGTGCCGAGCCTAACGGGTGGCACGTGATGAGGGTAACGCTGGGCTCGGGTGTCGGGTCGAGGACCGAGACCTCGTCGGGGCTGACCACCCATACCCGGCTAACCCTGTAGACGCACCTGCCTCCCGACCTGTCGATGAGGATGATCTCGTCGCCCGCTTGCAACGCGCCCATTTGCTCGAACGGCCTGGAGTATGTGCTGCGGTGTCCTGCGAGTGCGCAGTTGCCGGCGCTCCCGGGAGCGGCCGTCCCCCCGATGTGCGCGGGCCCCCTGTTGAGGTTCACCTGGTCGTCGCAGTTTGCCATCTCCAGGAGCGGGGAGTCGAGCGACATCCGCGGTATCAGTATCCGGCCGATCGTCTCTCCCGGCGAAAAGCTGACGGCTCTGAGCGCCGGCGCGGGGATCCGCACGACGAGCGGCATCGCCTTCCACAGCCTCTCCGGCGTGCGTCCGGCCGTTGTCCTGCCCAGCGACTGGCCCATGCACAGCGCTCCCATGCCGGCCAGGGTAATTGCAAGCAGCGCTATCATCGCCAGCCGGAGGGTGACCCGTTTCCCCCTGCCGGCTCGCCTGTTGATGCCTGGTCTCTCCAGCCACTTGCGCATGCGACAACCTTTCCTCTACCTGTCTATCGGAACATGCCCCGATGGAATTGAGCGGACCCGTTGTGAACGCCGGCCTGTTCATGACAGACCCGTCCCAATGCCGGCGGGCCAACTGGTAACATGGGAGCAGCATTGCTCGGCACTGGATAAGGTGTGGGAACATGAAATCCAGGAGAAAGAAAAACCACGTGTTGCTTGCGGTGAGGCTCGCCGTCGTTCTCGCCGTCCCCGTGGCCATCCTGGTTCCGCTCGGTGCCGCCCCGGCGCGGGCCGACGCGCCCGTCTCCCAGGGCTTCTATGATGCGCAGTCCAGTTTCTACCAGGCGGGGATAACCGCCTCGGACATCAATAATGACGGTAAAGACGAACTGCTGGTCGGGAACCAGAACGGCTGCCTCTATTGCTTCAATGCGAACGCGGGCCTTCTGTGGGTCTACGCGACCGGCTCGCCTATCCAGGGCACTCCGGCATGCGCCGACGTCGATGGCGATGGAACGCGGGAGGTCTGGGTCGGAGACATGGCCGGCAGGATGTGGGGGTTCGACTGCAGGGGCCGCCCACTCACGCAGTGGGGCTGGCCGAGGCAGACCATCTCGACCGGAGGGATTTCGGGCATCTACTCGTCCCCCGCGGTGGGCGACATCAACGGCGACAACGCGGTGGAGATAGTGGTGGGCACATACGGCCAGCGGGTCTACGCCTGGACCTATACCGGGCAGATGCTCCCCGGCTGGCCGTTCAACAACGAGGACACCGTCTGGTCGTCGCCCGCGCTGGCCGACATTGACTGGGACGGGGTCAAAGAGGTCGTCATCGGGGCGGACTCGACCGGCGGGCCGAACTGGCCGTACACGCCAGGCGGACTCCTTTACGTGCTCGACGAGGACGCCTCCGTCCTGCCCGGCTTCCCGAAAGTGACTCCCGAGGTCACGTGGTCCTCACCGGCGGTCGCCGATATCGACGGAGACGGCCGCTACGAGATAATCGTCGGCACCGGCCACTACTACACGGCGATAGGAAAACTCACCACGGAGAGCCACCGAGTGTACGCGTACAACCACGACGGCTCGCCCGTGCCCGGCTGGCCCGCCGCCGTCGCGGGCTCCACCTTCTCCTCGCCCTCGCTCGGCGACGTGGACGGGGACGGCACCCGTGAGGTGGTTATCGGGACCATACCGGTGAACGGGCAGGGAGCCGACTCCGTCACGGTCATTGAGCCGAACGGAGTGGTCGCGCGCCAGATAGGAAAGCTCGGAGGCCCGACGATGGGCTCGGCGGCGCTGGGCGACGTCTCCAGTGACGGCGTCGTCGATATCATCCTGGGCTCGGGCCAGCGCTTCCGCGCGTGGGACGGCTCCGGCACGCCGCTGTGGACACTCGAGATGAACAACTTCGTGGTATCCAGCCCTGTTGTCGGAGACTTTGACGGCGACGACTCCGTCGAGGTCGCGGTGGCGACCGGCGACGCCCCCGGAGGTGCCTTCGCGGGCGGCGGGTTTTACGTGTATGACTGCGGGCCGAAGGCACCCGCCCCCGGCAGCCAGGCGGACTCGCCCTTGGGGTGGCATATGTTTCGCCAGACACCTGATCACCATGCGACTATTCTCACCGGTGGGGAACCGCCACCTCCTCCTCCGCGCCTGGCCAGGACCTGGTACCTGGCGGAGGGCTCGACCGGGCCGGGGATCCAGACGTGGGTACTTGTGCAGAACCCGAACAGGATGGCGGTGAGCGTCACGCTATCATTCATGACCGACAGGGGCCTGACAGGCGGCCCACCGTCCTGCTCCCGGCGTGCTCGCGCAAGACGTTCAACCTGTCCGACTTCGTCGGGGGCTACTGGGGAGTCTCGACGAAGGTCCAGGCGGACAGGCCCGTGGTAGCCGAGAGAGCAGTCTACGGGAACGACCGCGCCTGGGCCACCTGTTCGACAGGGGCGTTCCTTCCGGCGACGACCTGGCACCTGGCGGAGGGCTCTACCGGCCCGGGGATGGAGACCTATATCCTGGTCCAGAACCCCACACATCCAGACGCCAATGTCCACATCGACTACATGACCCCTCAGGGTCCGGTTACCGGCCCGAGCTTCAAGGTCAAAGCCGGCAGCCGGAAGAACATCTACGCGGCGGACACGATCAACGGGGCCTCGAGCCTGTCGGCCGTGGTAACGAGCGACAACCCGGTCATCGCCGAGCGGTCTATGTACGGCAACGGCCGGTCGTGGGGGACCGACTTCATCGGGGTGCCGGTACCCCGGAAAACATGGTACCTGGCGGAGGGCTCGACCGGCGGCGGGATGGAGACTTGGGTCACCGTGCAGAACCCGAACCGCGACGACGTCAAAGTGAAGCTGACCTACATGACACCGAAGGGCGCCAGGGCCGGCCCGACCGCCATAATGCCGCCGCAGTCGCGCTCCACCTTTTTCGTGGCCGATACCGTTCCGGACGCGTGGGAGGTCTCGATCACCCTCACCGCTGACGAGCCTGTCGTAGCCGAGCGGGCGATGTACGGGAACAACAGGGCCTGGGGCCACGAATCGATAGGATTCGCGCCGTAAGCCCTGATGGAAAAGACAGCTGGGGGAGCAGACGGGTAGACCTCGAAGAGGAATTGCACGCACCGAGTCCGCCAGTAGTCTATGATGGACCTGCCCGCTGAACGTGATGAGGAAGGTTTGTCAAATGACCAGAGAGGCAACGAAGAAAAAGAGGGACAAGAAGAGGGCTCAGAAGAAGAAGCACGAGCACCAGACGGAGCATATGGCCGAAGAGGCCGCAAAAGAGAAGCGAATGCACACAGAAGAGATCATTGCGATCGTGGCGCTCCTCTTGTTCGTCCCCTTCATGGTCACGGGCATCATATGGTGGCCCGCGAGTACCGGCTCCGGAAAGGCGAACGGCGGAACGGGACTGGCCGACGGCAGTTACTCAGCGAAGTACCTGGGCACCCGGCCCTCGAGCGATGGCGCCGGCGCTGTCGCTGTGCTCGATGTGAACGGGGAGAGCGTCTTCGTGGACGAGCCTGACCTCTCGGGAAGCGCCGCGAGTGACTCCAGCGCTTTCTTCGGAGCCCGGCGCGGGGAGCAGATAACAATAACGGTCAAGAACGGCTTCGTCACCGATTGGAAACCGGCGCCATGAGGACGCCCGGGCGGCAGGTGGCCTCCAGGGCGACTACATGAGGCCCGGCAAGGGGGAGACGACATTGGAGGAAAAAGGTTCCGGATGGTTGACGTTCGCTTCGATAATGCTGGTCGTCGCGGGGATCGGCAACTTCATCTGGGGGATCACCGCGATAGCCAGGGATGAGCTGCTGATCAACAAGCTTCTCTTCGCGAACCTGACTTTCTGGGGCGTGGTCTTCATGATCGTCGGTGTCTTCCTGGTGGCCGCGGGGGTCGCGGTTCTCAGCGAAGCACCCTGGGCCCGCTGGTTCGGGATTATTTTCTGCGCTCTCAGTATCATCTTCTACTTCATGGTTCTCTGGGCTCACCCGGTGTGGTCCGTGCTGGTCATAGCGATAGATGTGCTCATAATCTACGGTCTGGCGGAGTACGGCGAGCGCGGAGACGCCTGAGGCCCGGGATTACAGGCCTGGCCACGCGCCATCCGCCGGTCAGCTCACAGGCCCATGTCGCGAAGCGATTCCGCACTTTCGGCGTACCCCTCTTCACCGAGAGGCGGGCAATCCTCGAGCTTCCTCTTTTCTTTGATCAGCATGTCGGCGTAGGCCATACAGGTAGGGACGCCGCACTTCCGGCAGTTGGTGCGGGGCAGGAGCTTGAAGACGTCGAGCACCTTCGGCCTCTCGTATGTGGTGAAGCTTGGCTCCATGTTCTCCCTGTCGTCCCATATCGCGTTTATCCTCCGTACCAGCTCCTGTGCCGCCTCGACGGCCTCTTCCCTGTCCGCGATGCTGCTGATGGCGATTTCTGATGGGCGCAGGGCGTACTTGCGCGAGGCCTCTTTCCAGACCAGCACGGGTAAGCCGGGCACGAACTCGCCTTTCTCCACGGTAGCGTTGACGTAAGGCAGGACCTCACTGATGTCCGCGTTGAAGGTGACCCTGGCCGCGTATACGGGAGACGCCAGGTCGCAGTCAGGGGTGGACAGCGCGATCTCGTAATCATCGATAAGCATACGCAAGCGCCTTTCCGATCAAGTGGCCTTCTTCTCGACTACCCGGATATCCAGGCCCTGTACCTTCGCCGGGTCGAGCCGGAGCTCGCTACCGGACGCCTCGCCCAGCAGGCCGCTGGTCTGAAGAAAAGCTCTCGCCTTTTCGAGCGAAGATACTTCGAGGAGCATGCCTTCTATGCGGTCCTCCTTGCCCTGGTCTATGCGGATGCCCGGGCCGTCGCCGACTGCCATTACCCCTTCAGTTGAAAAGGCCGACGGCGCGAATATCTTCTGCCACTTGTCTTTCAGCGGACCGGGGTCCTTGCTGGTGATTCGCATCTCGGCGACCGACTCGAGCCCGAGCCCGCCATGAGGCCCCGAAGTCTTCCGGCCTGACAGGCGCGCCTTCGTCGCGGGTGTGTACTCGCAGAGGTAGACGATGTACTGCCTGGAACACAGAGCGTCGAGCATGACGTTCGTCCACAGCGGCACCTTCTTGCCGGCGACCTCGCTGGCCTGGACCTGGGGCTTCGACGGCTTCGCGCCGCGCGCCTCGAACACCGCTGTGACCTCGTCGAGGGGATACGGATCGAAGACGATGCCGTAGAAGCCCATCTCCCCCCGGCCACCGGTTGCCGCGCCGGTGGATCCGTAGTGCAGGACCTCGACGTTGATGTTGCCCGCCTGGAAACCGCCCGTCTCGTAACCGGGGTAGGCAGTCATGGGCCAGGCGACCGGTAAGCCCAGGGTCTCGGTGAAGACCGCGAACAGCGCGGGGGCGTCGTAGCTGCTTATCATCACGTGGTCCACTTTCTTCACGACGGGCTCGGCCGAGCCGCACCCCGCGGCGGCAATCGAGGCCAGGAGGGCGATGAACGTTACAATCAGCAGAGGCCTTCTCAGCATTCTCTTCCCCTCTCTTGCGCGCCCTTCCGAAGCGGGCGATTGACATAAGTATACAGGGAATCATCACGAATCCTTCTATCTGAGCAGGAAAGCCTCGCCCGCCCGCCGCGTCCGACAGCGATAAAATAACCCTGCATCGAGCGGTGGTCTTCCGGAGGTGCGTCACGGATAAATGCCGGTCAGCGATTTCAAGATGAACGGTAGTATAGCTAAGTTGGAAGAAGACCGGGACGATAGAAAGACAGAGAAGTTTCACCCGAGCCGTTGACGAGACCTTACGGGGTGGGTTGTGGAAGACGTGCTGGCGATTGGAATAGCGCTTGGGGCCACCGATATCTCGTGGGAACTGGCTGAAATGCTTAAGAAAGAGGGATTCAGTTCCAAGGGCACCAAGGCCAACCTCAAATACCGTCAGGAGATGAACGACTGGGAGCTTTTCCTGCCGCCGGATATAAGCCATCGGTATGTGGCCGTCCGCTCTGGCGTGGGTTCCTTCGGATGGTCGGGAAACGTGGGCGTCGAGGGCTGCGGCACCGCGGTTATCCTCGATACGACCATAACCACCGCGGAGCTCGAACCTACCGAGCCCGTCCCCGAGGCAGAGAGCTTCTGCGACATGTGCAAGCTGTGCGCATCGGCCTGCGCGTCGGGGATGTTCGATAAGAAGAAAGAGACATCAGTCTCCATGGGCGGGGTCACCTTTTCATATTCCGTCCGCAAGAATTACCTGCTCTGCGATTTTTGTTGCGGCGGATTCAGCGGTCTGGCCAGGTCCGGGAAATGGTCAACCTGGTCCCCCGGCCGCATTCCTTTTCCCGACGACTACGATGAGCTGTTCAAGGAGTTCGTCAGGGCCGTTGACTCATACAACCGGCGGCCGCCGATGGCCGGCGGCATTCCGCACCCGGCCCTGCAGGGCTACACTCAGCACCTCACCTGCGGCAACTGCCAGATAGTCTGCTGGGGCAACAAGGAGGATACAAGGGAGAACGTCAGGCTCCTGCACAGTTCGGGCTGCGTCCTGCAGCGGCCGGACGGCGAACTCTACGCCCTTCCACCCGAGCAGGCGGAGGCGGCTTTCGAGAAGATGGAGCCGGAGCGCAGGGCGCTTTACCGCTGATGCCGCTTACTCCAGGAACCCGTTGATGACATTGGCCATCTCGGCAGGCTGCTGGAACATCACCCCGTGCCCCCCGTCTTTTATCGACGTCATCCACGCATTCGGGAGCCTTTCGAACATCAGCGGGGTGTTCTGCCAGGGCGTGTTGATGTCGGAGGCGCCCGAGATGAGCAGAGTCATGTTCTTCACCCCGGGGAGCCGGTCGTAAGTCCCCTGCCATGACGTCCATGCGCCCCACTGCTTCTTCAGGCCCTCTTCGGTCGGCTTGTCCGCGTACTTCCCAAAGGCCTTGCGCAGGTACTCCTGGTTCACGGGGTCTTTGAGCCAGTCGGCCGGGAAAAGAGTGTGCATCACCCGCTGCTGTCCTTCCTGCTGCGAGCCCGACTGGTCGCTCATGGCATCCATGACCTCCCGGGTCGGCATCACCGCTTTCTCGCCGCCGAAGTCCGCCGCGTACAGCACGATCATTTTTGTCTTCCGGGGATAGGCGAGCGCGAACTCCTGCGCAACGTAGGTCCCCATCGACCAGCCCAGCACGTTGGCCCTGGCTATCTTCAGGGCGTCCATCAGGCCGGCTGTGTCGTCCGCGTACTGTTTCATCGTGATGGGTTTGCCACCAAGGCCGGTCTTCC
>JBBQKJ010000082.1:0-9832 GCA_038326775.1 Candidatus Geothermincolia bacterium | reverse complement strand
ATCGAGCGAAAGCGTCTTCACGTTTTTGAGCCGCTCGAACGTCACATGGGCAACCGGCACCGCCAGCGGCAGTATCAACAGGGCGGGAACCCTGAAGGCCCAACGCCACATCTCCGGGTTGTCGTTGATTATCGCGGAGCACAGAAGAGGCCCGGTAACCACGCCCAGCGCGAAGAAGCCGTAGAGAACGTTCTGGGCGCCGTGGCTGTGACCGGTGGATACCCTGGTCACATACACTCCAGGGAAGGCAATGAGGATACCGTTGGCAAAGCCGGCCACCACCAGGAACGCGAGCAGCAGCGGATACCATGGCGAGAACGACGCCGCCAGCAGGGAAACCGACAGCAACACAACCTGAGACAGGGCGATCTGCTTTACGTCGAACTTCTGCATGAGGCGCGTGATAAAGAGGATCCCGAGCACGCCGCCGGCGAAGTAAGAGACCTGCAGAAGCCCGCCGAGGCTCTCTCGGAAGTTGAAGTACTCCATTATGGTCTCGACGGTCGAGGGAGCCAGAAGCAGGACGATGCCTGGGACTATCATCAAAGGATAGAAGGCCCATATATGTCTTTCCGAGCGTTCGTTTTTCATATCGCGGTGCCTGCCCTTCGGTAAGCCAACTCGCCCAGTATATCGTTTTGGGGCCCGGCCGGGGACCGGGTTTGTGTCGCGGGCCGCCACGCCCTAACATGTAAGCATGTCGATTAAGACTTGCGTCATATGCTTAATAGCGTTACTGCTCGCGCTGCCCGCTGCCGCTCAGGCACAGGTTCCCGGTTACGGGTCAGCGGAGGCTGTCGCGTACCTAAGAGAGAGGCAGAATGCCGATGGAGGCTTCTCGGAGCCTGGAGCGTCTTCCGATTTGAGGACAACCTGCTGGGCAGTGATGGCGGGTGTTGCGGCCGGTGAAGAACCCCTTTCCTGGTCAAGGTCCGGAGAAGATCCCGCCACCTATATCAACAGCAACGCCGCGACGACAAGCGCGTTGAGCGATTTCGAGCTGGTGGCGCTCACCCTGGCCTCCGCCGGCGGCAACCCCAGGGCGGTTGCCGGGCGGGACCTCATCGCGCTCATAGAGGCGAGCACCGCGGCTGATGGGAAGATCGGGGCCGATATCGAGGAGCACTGCTGGGGAGTCATCGCGCTCGTCGCGTCCGGGGAGACTGTACCGCCCGGCAGCATGGAGTGGCTGGTGGGACAGCAGCGCGCCGACGGCGGATGGGGTGAGTCGGACACGGTGATAGTAAAAGACACCGCCCTGGCGGTAGAGGCGCTCATCGCGGTCGAGGAGGACGTTCAGGAAAGCATCGATCGCGCGCTCGAGCTTCTCAGAGGGCGAATCAACGCCGACGGCGGTTTTTCCGGGGCCGCTAAAGGCTCGGACGCTCAGGCCACCTCAACGGTGATTCGCGCTGTCAACGCTGCCGGGGAGGACCCTTCATCGGAAGACTGGGCGTTTGAGGGCAACGATTCCCTGGGCTACCTCGAGTCCCTGCAGGCCGGCGACGGCCACTTCCAGTATTCCGGGGGCGTCGAGTCTCAGCCCGTCATGACGACATCAATGGCAACGCCGTCAGTTGAGGGGGAATATTTCCCGCTCGCGTCTTCGCTCGAGGCTGTTCCTGAGTCGCAGAACGGCACTGAGCGGGGTCCCGGGACCGCAGGGGCCGGCCTATCGTCCGTTGTGTCCTCGCGGGTAAGCCCGGCAAGCCCTGGCGGGGTTAGCCTTAAGCTGGCGCCGGGGCCCGCCTCCGGGGCAACCGGCACGGCAGGCGGGGCGTCTGCGTTATGGCTTTTCCTGGTTGCCTGCGGGGCCTACGCGATGCTCCTTTTACTCATAACCGCGGTCCTCAGCATGCTCTTACGGCGAAAACCCCCCAGGGCAGACTTCCCCTAGCGCTTTCCTACATGGGGGAACGTTAGCCCCGGGTCAATCTCCCTGAAACACATCCCGGTGCTTCCACAGGAGGTTAAGCGTCATGCTACCAAGCCCGATCGTCCACAGGTTGATCACCAGCATCTGTGCGCGGTCGGGGTCCAGCGGCCAGTACTTCTTGTTCTCAAGCGAGTAGAGGATATCGAGGCAGGCCAGAAACACAAGGGCGCTTCCCGCGGCCGCGCCGGCGAAAAACCCTTTGCGGTTCATTCTGAGGATGTTCCTTGCCGCGATGAGGGCGCAGGTTATCATCCAGGAGTCGGCGACCGGGAAAGCCTTTTCGAACGCCTCGTCCTGCTCGGTCTCGGTAGCCTCGATCTTTCCGGCAAAGAAAAGGATCCAGAAAAGCGCGGTGGCGAGCCCCGTGAAGGCAAGCAGACCGGAAAGTACACTCATCGCAAGCGGCCTCTTTCGTTCGTCCATGACAAACCTCCAGGTTCCGGCCGGGACGCAGGACTGCACGGCTAGCTTATCAGCGATGCCACCGCCGGACAAACAGGGGCGAATACGGTGGCCTGAAGACCCGTTCGCGCCTTGAGAACTCTCAAGGTTCGCATGTGGGCGGTGTGATATATTCTACGGTGGAGCTTGAGCCGTGCCCTGGAACGGAGGTTTACCATGAAAGACTCATGCGCGCTAGGTGCCGAGGAGCTGTGGAACCCGTCCAGTGAGCTCCCGGAGCGGGTAACAAGGCTCAGGGACGAGTACGTGAACATCCACGAGCGCGAGTTCCACAACGAGATCATGCCTTTCACAACGGGCACCGAGTGGGACACGATGTGGTCCCCTGCGCTCTGGGGCGTCGTCCCGGACCTCCTCGCGTTTCACAAGGCTTTCATGGAGTCGCTGCCGCTGTTCGCTACCAGGGTCGAGCTTCCGGCCGGTTTCTGGGACAGGCCGCATGTCGTACGGGTGGCAACCTTCTTCCGCGAAGTGGTGAGCAAACACTTGCCGGTGCAGATTCTCGACGGGGAGCTGATCGTGGGCGGGCAGTACAACGTGGCGCTGTCCCGCGCGCAGAACCGGGCAGAGGCGAAGGCCTGGGGGAAGAAGACGGACAAGTGGCTCGAGGGCATAGGGCTGCTCAACAACCACGGCATGGGCAACTCGGGGGCCACGCCTGGTCACATTATCCCGGACTACCCGCGGGCGTTGAAGATGGGGTTGAAGGGCCTGGCCGGTTACTTCAAGGAGCTGCGCGACAAGGCGGCTGATGACGGCCGAAAGGAGTTCCTCTCCGCCTTGATAATATGTTGTGAGGGCGCGCGCGAGCTGGCGGAGCGTTACGCCCGTGAGGCTGGCCGGCTCGCCGACGATTGTGCGGACCCGGCGAGGAAAGCCGAGCTGATAGAGATAGCGCGCATCTGTCGGAAAGTCCCGTGGGAGCCGCCGGAGACGTTCCATGAAGCCCTGCAGGCCCTCTGGTTCATTCACATGCTTGTCATGGTGCAGGAGTCATACCCGGGGCCCGGCCTCTCACCGGGCCGAATCGACCAGTACCTATACCCGTACTACCGGGATGACATCGATTCCGGGCGAATGACCCGTGAGCAGGCGAGGGAACTCCTCGACTGCTGGTGGATAAAGCCCAACTACGCTTACGACTTCATCTGGAGGGTCATGCGTATTCGCGGGGTGACCAGCGGCTACGGGCAGCTCATCACTATCGGCGGGCACGGCCCCGACGGCGAGGATGCGTCAAACGATCTGACCTGGCTGATACTGGACGTCATCGAGGAGATGAACCTCCTCGAGCCCAAGCCCAACGTCAGGCTGCACCAGAAAACCCCCGACGACCTGATGACGCGCGTCGCAGGCATGATAGCGAGCGCGCAGGGTTCTCCGTTCCTGCTCAACTTCGACGAAGCCTCCGAGGAAGCGCTGCGCTGGCAGGGCCTGCCCGAGGATATGATATGGGACTACGCCCCGGTGGGCTGCCTGGAGAACACCCTCCAGGGCAACGACCGTTCCGGCACCGTCGATGTGAACGTAAACCTGGCCAAGGCGGTCGAGTTGACGCTGTTCAACGGAACGGACCAGGCGACCGGCGACCGCCTCGGGCCGAAGACGGGCGACCCGCGAAAGTTCAAGACCTGGGAGGAGTTCCGCGCGGCGTTCGAAGGCCAGCTTCTTGCGCTTCTGAACCGGTTCATAGAGTTCTATGACTTCAGCGACTCTATCCGCGCGGGATACGAGCCGACACCTTACCTGTCGGCGCTGGTCGATGGTTGCGCGGAGTCCGGGCGGGACGTTACCAACGCTGGCCCCGTGCACAACTTCGTGACAGTTGAGGGCGTGGCCTTTGCCACGGCCGCCGACTCGCTGACAGCCGTGAAGAAGCTGGTCTACGAGGAGGGTGCCGTCTCGATGGAAGAGCTGATAAGCGCTATCGAGGCCAACTACGAGGGGCACGAAAAGCTCAGGCAGACTCTCATCAATAAGGCGCCCAAGTACGGTAACGACGATGACTACGCCGACGGGGTGGCCAGGTACCTGTCGAGGTTCTGGACCGAAGAGGTGTTCAAACACCATACCCCCAGCGGCAAGCGGTACCGCGGTGGATACCTCTCCTGGAACTACTGGATAGCTTATGCGCCCAGCACCGCCGCCACACCCGACGGGCGCAGGCGCGGCACATTCCTTTCAAACGGGCTCTGCCCGGTCGCCGGGACCGACAGGAAGGGCCCGACCGCGGTTGCGGCATCGCTTGGAAAGCTGGGGCTTGAGAGCGCCCCCAACGGCGACTCACACACCATATCATTCAACCCGTCCCTGCTCCACGGTGAAGAGCGCGTCGAAAAGCTTGCGTCTTACCTCAGGGGGTACGGCGAAAAAGGCGGCACCGCGTTGCAGATAAACGTGATAGACCCGGAGACGCTCAGGGAGGCCCAGCAGAACCCGAAGGAGTACTCGAACCTGCTGGTGCGCGTGACCGGTTACAACGCCTATTTCGTGATGCTGGGCAAGGAGATACAGGACGAGATAATAGCCCGGGAGACGCATGAGCTCTAGCGAGGCCCCGGCCCGCGCGGCCGGGGACGCGGGGACTGTCTTCAACATCCAGAGGTTCTCGATCGAGGACGGGCCGGGCATACGCACCACCGTTTTCATGAAAGGTTGTCCGCTCGGCTGCGCGTGGTGCCACAACCCGGAGGGTATCGAGAAAAAGCCCCAGCTGATGTGGTTCGACGTTCGTTGCATAGCTGCGCGCGACTGCCTGGCGGCCTGCCCGAGAGACGCGCTTGAGCTTACCGGCGGAGGGATGGCGATAGACAGGGCAGCTTGTGACGCCTGCGGAAAGTGCGCCGAGGCATGTCCCGCGGGAGCGCTGGAGGTGGTCGGCAAAGAGTACGCACCTGATGAGGTGCTCGACGAGGTGATGCGGGACGAGGCGTTCTACCGCAACTCCGGCGGCGGCCTCACCGTCTCCGGCGGGGAGCCCTGCATGCAGCCCCGCTTCGTCGAGGAGCTACTGAGGGCAAGCCGGGAGGCCGGCCTGCACACGGCCCTTGACACCTCCGGCTATTCGTCTGGCGAGGTGCTAGAGCGCCTTGTGCGGCATGCAGACATGGTCCTTCTCGACCTCAAACTGATGGACGAGTCGCGGCACCTCGAGCTGACCGGTGTCGAGCTCGGGCCGGTGCTGAGAAGCGCGCGGCTCATAACGCGTGAGAGAAAGCTGCTCTGGGTAAGGACTCCTGTTATCCCGGGATGCACGGACTCCGAGAGTAACATCCTGGCATTGGCCTCGTTCATAGCCGGCGAGCTTTCCACTGTGGAGCGCTGGGACCTCCTGGCCTTTAACAACACCTGCGGGTCGAAGTACCGACGCCTGGGCCTCACCTGGGGCCTCGAGGGGGCGCCCCTCATGGAGAAGTCGAAGATGGAGAGCCTGGCCGCCGCGGCTGGCGAATCCGGCGTCAAAGAGATAGCCTGGTCGGGCGCGACCAGAAGTGAGACGGTTCCCCGATAAAGGAGGTTGCCTTGGAGCTCGCAGGAGAGAAACCGGGTAAGGCCGTCGAGCTGCCACCGGGCGCTATCGCCATCTACGAGCAGGGCGAGGTGGCGAAGTTCCTGGCTACCGCCTCCGCCGATGGTGTTCCCAATGTCACGCTCATAGTGAGCCAGACCCCCGTAGACCCGGGAAAGATAGCGTTCGGCGAGTTTATGATGGTCAAGACACAGGCAAACCTCGCCGCCAACCCCAGGGTCGCGAGCATAGCGCTTACGGCCAAGCTTGAGATGGCCGGGTTTAAAGGCGAGCTCGATTACTGGACCCAGTCGGGCCCATATGTAGAGCGTATAAACGAAATCGAGTTCTTCCGTTACAACGCTTACGGCGGCATTCACAACGTGGCGGTCACCACGGTCCGGGAGCTGCTGGCTTTTCCCGAAAAGCTCTCTTTCCTGCAGGTCGGCGCTGAGTTCGTGGTGATGCGCACGCTGGGAAGGATCTGGCGAGGGGAGCCGCTTGACGGCGCCGATACGCCGCTTCCCATCCGGTCGAAGTTCAACAGCATAATGTCCATCAAGGTCCTGGCCTTCGTGGATGACGACGGATACCCGGACGTGGTGCCGCTGTTCGGGGTCCTCTTTCGCGCGCCTGGTGAGTTGCGTTTCAAGGTCTCTTCGTACAACGCGCGCGTGCGCGGGCTGGAGCCGGGCACCAGGGTGGCCCTCAACGTGCTGACATTGGATTTGATGACCTACCAGGTCAAGGGCACGCTGGCGCGGTTCGAGAAGCGCATGGGCCTGGACCTGGGGGTTGTAAAGATAGAGGAAGCATACTCTTGCATGCCGCCGATGGTCGGTGAGAGGATAGTCTGAACCGTATGGCTCGCAGGAGCGGCGGCATGGCATCATTGGACGAAATCACGGCGTTCGCCTCAAAGAGAGTGCTCGGCACGCTCCGGGAGCGGTACGAAAGCGGCTCCTTCTCACGCGGGCTCTGGAACGAGATGGGGGAGATGGGCCTGCTGGGGCTCACCGTGCCGCCCGAGTACGGCGGCTCGGGAGGCACAGGCCTGGATCTCGCGGTGTCGATCAGGGAGTTCGCGCTCGCCGGATGCGACCTAGGGCTCACCCTCAGCTGGATAACTCACCTGGCGCTGTGCGTGAAATCGATCGAGGCTTTCGGCACCGAGGGGCAGAAGATAAAGTACCTTCCCCGGCTTGCGAGCGGCGAGCTGGTCGGGGCCGCGGCGGTGTCCGAGCCGAAGACCGGCGCGCACCCCGGCGGGATGCAGACGACCGCTTCGCGTACCGCTACGGGCTTCGTTCTGGACGGCAGGAAGATATACATCACGGACGGGCCGGTTGCCGAACTCCTGGTTGTCATCGCCGTCACCGGAAAGATGCCAGGCGGAAACAACGAGCTTACAGCGTTCCTGGTCGAGACGAGCATGCCCGGTTTCGGGTCGAAGCGGATGGACCTCGACTTCCTGCGGACATCCCCGCACGGTGAGCTTGCATTCGAGGGCGTGGAGTTGGGCGAGGACCAGGTGCTTGGCAGCCTCGGAGAGGGGCACTCGAGGAACAGCAAAGGGGCGTTTGCGCGCGAGCGGTCGCTCGTCCTTTGCGCGCTCCCGGGCCTGTTCGAGAGCGCGGCAGGTGAAGCGGCCGATCGCCTTCTAGACGAGGAGGGCGCCTTCGGGCTCGAGGGAGGCGAGGCGTACTCCTGGATGCACCACATGTCGGCGCTGCAGGCATACCGGAAGCTCACGGAAAGCCTGGTGGAGGTGGCCTTCGAAGATCCGGAGAGATGGCGGAGCCACATCGACACAGTCATCTACCTCGGCATTTCATATGCGAAGTGGGCCCGGTGGATGGGCGACCTTATCGCCGCCAGGAAACTCAGCGGCGGCTTCCCGCTGGACATAATGGTCAACGACATGAAGCTGGTCATGATCGGAGAGGGGCTTCTCCTCAAGGAAGGGCGTAAACGCTTCATGCGGTGAGGCGATGCCGGTGGCGAGGCGAGGTCGTATGAACTGGGGAGGTGATCCGCGATGAAAGCGGCGATAGAGGTTGACGCGCGCGTTGTTACGGGGGAGATCAACCCGGCCGTATACGGGCATTTCATCGAGAATATGGCACGATGCATTTACGGGGGGCTTCTCAGGAACGAGCGTCCCGGCCACCCGCGCGGACCGTGGAGGCTCAATGGCGAGGTAGTCGAGATGATAAGGGCCCTCGATCCTCCGGTCATAAGGTGGCCGGGCGGCAACTACGTCGAGGGATACCACTGGCGTGATGGAGTGGGCCCCCTTTCCGCGAGGCCTCTGAACAGGAACCTTTATTGGTCACACTTCGGGCCTTTGACGCGCGTGCTCGATTGCCACGCCTTCGGGTCAGACGAGTACATGGCGCTGGTGAGGGATTTTAACGCCGAACCGTACATCAACGTGAACGTCGGGACCGGCTCGCCCGAAGAAGCCGCGAATTGGGTCGAGTACATGAACGGGCCGGCACGCACCATCGGTGGCGCGCTGCGCGCCTCATACGGCCGCGAGCAGCCTTACGGGGTGCGGCTGTGGGGAATCGGCAACGAGATGTATGGCCCGTGGACTCTGGGCCACAGGAAAGCGCGGGAGTATGCGGGCAGGTACCTGGAATACCGCCGCGCGATGCGCGAGGTGGATCCGGGCTTGAGGAGCGTGGCAGTGGGGGCGGAACCTGCTTTCGGCAAGGAGTGGAACACGCAGGTACTGGAGGTGGCCGGCCAGGAAATTGACCTGCTTTCCATACACATCTATCTTCCCACCCTGGAGACGGCCCCGCTGGTGGCGGTGCAGCGCCGTATCGGGGGGCCGGCCGAAATGTACGGGGCCATAGTGGCGACTCCGCTGGAGTGCGAGAGAAAGCTCAAGATAGCCGCTCGCGACATCGAGGCGGTGATGGGCGCCGACAGCGGCGTGGGTGTCGCGCTGGACGAGTGGAACCTCTGGTGGAAACCGTCGCAGGTGCTCATACCGCGGTGGACGCTCCGGGACGCGCTTTTCACGTGCGGCATGTTCCACGTATTTCACAGGAACTCCGGGTTCCTGAAGATGGCCAACGCATCGATGCTTATCAACGTGATGGGGTTGATACGCGTCTCGGGAGGCCGGGCGTACCGAACGGCCCTTTACTACCCGTTTCTCATGTACAGACGGCTGGCCGGGTCCAGGACTGTTGCACTCCGCCTCGAATGTGGTTCGTTCGACTCGAGGCGGCTGGGGCGGATACCCAAGATGCGGGATGTCCCTTTGCTCGACTGCTCAGCCACCTTGAGCGCGGATGCCGCTTCGATGACCATCTTCTCAATAAACCGGCATATGACGGATGATATAGAGGCGGAAATCCGGCTGGACGGGTTCGAGCCTTCCGGCGAGATGGATGTGTACAGCCTCAACGGAACGGACCCGCTCTCGGAGAACAGCTACGCCAACGACGAGGTCGTGAGCGTTCGCGAGGTCCGGATGGATTCAGGCGATGTCCTGCCGCGCTATACGTTCCCCGCTCATTCTGTAACCGCTCTTGCCTTTAGAAGGAAAGCGGAACAAGGGAATGGGAGTTCACTGGCTTGATATCTCGACCTACAGCCAGGGCTCTAGGTCCGGAAGTCCGGTGAAGTATCCCTGGACAAAGTACTTACCTGCCGGGGCGGGGCTGATCGCCCAGGAGGCTTTGTAGATTTTGCTCATGTCATGCTGGAAGAGAGGAGACTCTTCATTAGACCCTACAGGAACTCGTCCAGGTACTGGTTGACAACCCTGGGCTGTTCCTGCTGAACCCAGTGGCTGCAGTTGGGCACATACCTTATGCGAAGAAGGTCTCCCTCGAAATACGGCTCGAGGCCGTAGGTGAGCTCCTTGCCGAGTGCGCGGTCCTCCTCGGCCCATATAAGCAGGGTGG
>JBBQKJ010000081.1:0-10198 GCA_038326775.1 Candidatus Geothermincolia bacterium | reverse complement strand
GGGGGCTGTCGCCGACTACGGGAACTTCGAGTGGAAGAACGGGACCGGAAACCCCGGTGAGGGCTGGAAAGGCGACGAGAAACCGGTTGACGTGACTCCGCCGGTTGACGTGACACCGCCAGGGGACGTTACTCCACCCGGCGACGTTACTCCGCCCGGTGATGTGACACCGCCAGGGGATGTGACACCGCCCGGTGATGAGGACCCGCCGCCACCGCCGCCAGGTGATGTGACACCGCCAGGTGACGTGACACCGCCGCCGCCAGACCCGGCTGCGTTGGTCAGCGAGATCACTATCAAGCCGGAGACGCTGAACCTTGGCAGTAATGGCGTTTTCACTATCTTCATCGAGCTGGAATTCGTTTCCGGCTACACACTGGAAGATATCGACCCGATGTCACTGGGGTGCTTCAACGCTACTGCGGTAAGGTACACGATAGCAGGCGGCAAGAAGCTGATAGTCAAGCTCGACCGGAAAGACCTCGCTGGAGTGCCGGTGGGTGACGAGGTCCTTTTCACGGTAACGGGGAAGTTCAAAAACGGAACCCCTTTCCTGGGCCACGATACGATCCGGGTGATAGACAACTAGCGAAATGTTTTGCGGGCAACCAGGGTTGCCACGCGGTGAAGGGCGGGCTTCGTTGCCCGCCCTTTCTTTATCGCTGGCCGCACGCCTGTCCTGTTCAGTGCCTGCACCCATGAGATATCATCGAGTGGGCGGGTCCGTCCCGCACTTGAAAACAGGTCTGCTGATTCCAGGATCACGGGGGGCGCATGACAAAGCGGAAAAATGAAATATTCGGGGAGCTTCGCCGGCTGCTCGACACCCACCCCTCGGGTTGCCCCGACGACCCGGTGATACTCGAGATACTCTCCACGCTTTTCAACGAGGAGGAGGCACGCCTGGCCTGCGCGCTGGTCTTCGTGCCGAGGCCGGTCGAATGGGTCTCCGGGCGGGCGGGGATCCCGCCGGAGGAAGCGGAACATTTGCTCGAGTCGCTGGCCGATCGCGGGGTGGTGTTCGCCCGGGAAAAGGAAGGGAAGCGAGGTTATGCCCTGCTGCCGGTAATGCCGGGAATATTCGAGTTCCCGTTCATGAAGGGCGAGCATTCCGAGCTCCAGGAGAAGCTGGCCGCCCTCTGGAAGGTCTACATGCCTGTGCTGAGCCGCGGGTTCGGCACCCCGGGCATGCGGATGTCTCGAATCGTCCCCGTCCAGGAGGAGGTCGAGAGCGTGCCGGGTATCCTCACCTACGAGATGATAGACGCGCTCATCGACGGGGCCAGGGCGGTGGGAATCGCGCACTGCGCCTGCAGGGAGAGCGAGGGCAACTGCGACGCGCCCCGCGAGGCGTGCATGGTTTTCGACGATGCCTGCGACTTCCTGGCCGAGCGGGGGTTCGCGCGTTACCTGACCCGCGAGGAGATGAAGGAGAAACTGCGCGAGTTCGACAAAGCCGGGCTGGTCCACCAGGTCAACAACTCCAAGGACCGGCTGGGCCTCATCTGCAACTGCTGCCGATGCTGCTGCATGCTCCTGCGCGCGGCCTCCGAGTTCGGCAACCCCAACGTCTACGCGAGCAGCGGGTTCGTGCCCCTGGTTGATGCGGATTCGTGCGACGGCTGCGCCGTGTGCGCCGATGAGCGCTGCCCTGTGGGGGCCGTCAAGGTGGTTGATGAGATCGCCCGCATCGACGTGACAACCTGTATTGGCTGCGGCCTGTGCGTCACCGGCTGCCAGAACGACGCGCTTGCACTGATCAGGAGGGAGGCGGTCATAGAGCCCGCCGACACCACCCGCGAAATGGGCCTCAAGATGCTCCAGGACAAGGGCAAGCTCGAGGAGTTCATCAAGCTGCATTCCACTTGATGGGGCACTGCTGAAGACAATGAACCGCGTCGCGTTGTTGAGAAAAACATTTCTCGAGGCGATGCGCGGACGAGGCCAGCCGATTGCGGTAAGCATAAGCGCGGTCACCTTCATGAGCCCCCTGGAATCGCTGGAGGAGAGGCTAAGAAAAGCGGACTCGCTCGTGTAAGGGGTCGCTGGCGGGCGCGGGAACGAAATCAAGCAGGAGGTGGTGACTCCTTAAGCTCGGACCTCACCAGCCTCGTATGCTCCAGCCGCCCCGTGAAGCGCCAGACCAGCTCCAGCAGGACCACCGCGACGGCGGCTATGCCCATCCCCTCCAGGATAAACTGCCAGGAGGGAAGCGTGAGGGCGAAGAAGTCCCGGGTCCACGGAACTGCCACCACGAACAGGAGCGTAAGCACCATCGCGAGCATCAGGGTGGCCTTCCACCAGTTGAAGGGGCGCTCCAGTTCGCCGAGGACCCAGAGCCCGACCACCGAGAGCACCAGGGTGGCCATGGTCCTCGATTGGGCGAGGGTGATCGAGGGGTGCGTTTGTGAGAGCGAGCCCGCGGCCAGGGCCGCCAGGGCCGCCACCAACCCCGCCGGCACCGCGAACTTCAACACCCTCTTGACGAAACCCGGTCTGTATCGTTCGGCGTTCGGTGCGAACGAAAGGACCAGTGCGGGACCACCTATGGTGATGCCGCTCACCAGGGTCAGGTGGCGCGGAAGGAAGATGAACGCCCATCCGGCGATGCCGATCATTATAGAGAGCAGGGTGGCGTAAGTGGTCTTGGTCAGGAACAGGTTGGCGACCCTTTCGATGTTGCCTATCACGCGGCGGCCTTCGGCGACTACCCCGGGCATGGTGGCGAAGCGGCCGTCCAGCAGCACCAGCTCGGCGACCGCCTTGGATGCGGCCGACCCGGAGCCCATGGCGATACCGATGTCCGCTTTCTTGAGCGCAAGGACGTCGTTGACGCCGTCGCCGGTCATCGCCACGACGTGGCCCTTCGCCTGGAGGGCCGCGACCATCCCCTCCTTCTGGCCCGGGGTCACGCGCCCGAAGACCGTCCGCTCCTCCATCAGGGCGGCAAGCTCCCCTTCGCCTTCCGGCAGCCCCCTGGCGTCCACCGGCTCCCCGACGCCGGGGACCCCAGCGCGACGGGCCACCTCGGCAACCGTGGCCGGGTTGTCGCCGGAGATGACCTTTATCGCCACCCCCTGGTCGGTGAAGAACTGGAGGGTCTCGCCGGTATCGGGCCTGACCTTCTCCTCGAACAGCAGGAGCGCGGCAGGCTCGATGCTGTCGGGCAGGTCCTCTGAGGTGACCGGCCGCGGCGCCTTCGCAAGCAGCAGCACGCGCATGCCTGTTGAGGCCAGGCTTTCCACTTCCTCGCGCAGGCCCTGCGAGGTTGCCGCCTTCTCTAACAGCACCTCGGGCGCGCCGATCAGCCAGGCCCCTTTCTCGCCCAGGTTCTCCGCGCTCCACTTCCTTGCCGAGGAGAACGGCACGCTTCCGGTGCGCTCCAATCCCTCCGGCGGAGCAAACGCCTCACTGATGGCAAGCAGCGTCGAGCTGCTCGACGCGGTGCTGGCGCCGAAGGCCCCCAGGACTTCCTCGAGCCCCTTTCGGGCGTCCAGGGATGAGGTTTGGCCCATGCTCGAGCCCCGGTTTTTGTATTCGTCCAGGGGCTCCAGCTCGCTGAAAGCCAGCTTGCCCTCGGTGAGGGTCCCCGTCTTGTCCAGGCAGATGACGTCCACGCGCGCGAGGCCTTCCACCGCGGGCAGTTCCTGGACCAGCACCTTGCTGCGTCCCAGGGTCACCACGCTCACCGCGAAGGCGATGCTGGTCAGCAGGACCAGCCCTTCGGGAACCATCCCCACCAGGCCGGCGACAGCCCCCGGCACCGCCTTTCCGAACGAGCCGAAGACCTTCATCTGGCTCGCCATCAGCAGCGCTCCGGCGGGCACCATGATCCACGTGATGTAGCGGAGTATGAGGTTTATGCCATCGCGCAGCTCCGAGGGCACCACCTGGAAACGCCTGGCTTCCGAGGCGAGCTTTCGAGCGTAGGAATCGGCGCCCACAGCCGTTGCTTTGAACCTCCCGGCTCCCGCGACGACGAAGCTGCCGGAGAAGACCTCGTCTCCGGGCTGCTTGACCACCGGGGCCGACTCGCCGGTGAGCAGTGACTCGTCGACCTCCAGGCTCTCCGAAGTCAGGACCAGCCCATCCACCACCAGCTGATCGCCGGTGCGCAGCTCGATGACGTCGTCCAGCACCACCTCGCCCAGCGCCACCTCCACGACCTCTCCTTCACGCACCACTGTCGCCTTCGGCGCGCTCAGTACCGAAAGCCGGTCGAGCGTCCACTTCGCCCTCACCTCCTGGACGATGCCGACAAACGTGTTGGCGAGAAGCACCATCCCGAAGAGGGCGTCCCGCAACTGGCCGAAGACAACGATGACTACGAACAGGGTCCCCAGGATAGCGTTGAACCGGGTGAAGACGTTGCCCCGGATTATGTGCCAGTAGCTGCGGCTGGTGGCCTCTTTGACGTCGTTGGTCTGGCCGAGCGCGACCCGCTCGGCGACCTCGGCTCCTGTGAGGCCGGCTGTTTCCGCCTGCTGTACGCTGACTGCCAGGGCGTCCCCCTTATATCACCGGTGACGGTTCGGGCCGAGAGCGGCAACGCAACGGGTTGCCGCGGTTTTGCAAGAAAGTGACCTGACCCCAATGTTGCGCTTACTTTATCAGGTCTTTGCCTGCGCTCCAGGCGGACGCGAAGCGCTCACCGAGCTTGAAGTAGCTCTTGTCGTACATTGCGAACAGTATCGGGTCAGCCTTCGCGAAATCGACCATGTCCTCGCCCGCGACGATATCCTCCTCGCAGTACGCCTCTATTATCTCGCCGACGAAGACGTCGTGGTTGGGCATGTCGACAGTGAGCGCGAGCCTGCACTCCATGTTTATGGGGCACTCCTTGATCATGGGCGCGGTCTCGAGCTTCCCGTAAAACGTCTCGAAGACGGATCCCTTGTCGAACTTTCGGCCGGAGACCAGCCCGCAGTAATCGGTTTCCTTCACCATGTCGGTGGAGGGGATGTTCACGCTGAAGGCTTTGTTGGCCTTGATGCCGGCGTTTGTGTAGTGCATCTTGCCCATGCTGACGCAGATGTGCGAGAAGTCCATGATACCTACGTGCGCGATGGTGATGTAGTTGGGCTTTCCTTCAACGTAGGCCCCGATGAGCGTCACCGGCATCGGGTACATGCAGTTCTTAACGCCGAGCGCCTTTTTCATGGTCTCCCTCCTGCTCTGAGAACAGCGCGGTGCCGCCTCACTATCCACCGCGGCTCGAAGAATGGTATCTTCAACGTTAGTCCATGGCATCAAGACAGGTCAACAGGTGAAAACGCCTGAAGAAACGGGGATTGGAAGCGTGAGCCGTACGGGCGCCTCGAAAGCTCGATGGAAAAAGAAGAGCTTTTCCGCTCTCGCCTCCGCGCTTATATGCCTTGCCATGCTGGCCGGGCTCGGTGCCCCGGGCTGCGGCCGCACAGGCAGGTCCACCGGGCGCAGGGCCCCCTCGGAGGGCAGCCGGCAGTCATCGGTCTTTCCTTCGTCCATTGAGTACGGCGGGCGCCAGCGGACCTACATCGTCCATCTACCCCCTTCCTACGGTAAGGACAAGTCGCGAAGGTTTCCGGTGGTGCTGGTACTTCACGGCGGCACTATCGACGCTGTGAAGATGGAGCGGCTTACGGGGATGGACGCGACCGCGGACCGCGAGGGCTTCATCGCCGTTTACCCGAACGGCACCGGCCGCTTCGAGGGCGTGTTCACCTGGAACGTGGGCTTCGGCTACGGGTACGCCCTGCAAAACGACGTGGACGACGTCGGATTCCTGCGCGAGCTCATCAAGGTGCTCGAGAATTCTTATTCCATCGACCCGGGGCGCGTCTATGTCACCGGCATCTCCAACGGGGGAATCCTGGCCTACCGGCTCGCGTCCGAGGCCCCTGACCTCATCGCCGCCGCGGCGCCGGTGGCCGCCGTCACCGGCGGCAGGGAGAACCCGGGCGCGCCTCTCATTATCTTTAGCGCTCCTGCCAGGCCGGTCCCCATCATCGCGTTCCACGGCAAGGCCGACGCGATGATCCCGTATTACGGCGGGCAGGGGACGAAGAGCCTGACCGACACGGTGTACATCTCGGTGCCCGAGACCATCTCGCTGTGGGCCGCCTGCGACGGCTGTTCTACCCGGGCGCGGACTGAGACAAACGGGAACGGCAACATCTCGAAAGAAACCTATTCGGGTGGAAAAGACGGAGCCGAGGTGGTGCTCTACACCATCGTTGACGGGGCCCACACCTGGCCGGGAGGAAACCGGCTGCTCGAGACCAGCCCCGAACCTACAAGAGAGATCTCGGCCAACGACCTCATGTGGGAATTCTTTAAGGCGCATCCCATGACTTCTGGCGGTGGCGGGTGAGAACAGGGAGGCGACGCGCAAGATGCTGGTGACAGGGTTGGAAGACTGTGAGGAGTTTATCGCCGGCGACGCCACGAGGCTTCGCGAGTTGCTGCACCCAGACAAGGCCGCGCTCGACATCCGCTACAGCCTGGCCCACGCGGTGGTCGAGCCAGGCCTTTCCACGACACCGCACAGGCTCAAGACCTCCGAGGTCTATTACATCATCGGGGGCGTGGGGCTTGCGCACGTCGACGGTGAGGAAGCCGCGGTGCGGCCGGGACAGGCTGTGTACATACCACCGGGCGCGGTGCAGTACATAACCAACACCAGCGGTGAAGACCTGGTGTTCCTGTGTATCGTGGACCCCGCCTGGCGGGACGAGGACGAGGAGATTCTATAGGGCGCCCGGGGAGGCGATTTCAGTGGTAAAACCGGAACATGAACGAGCCGCGCAGAAGGCAAAGGACAGGTTCCTGTCGGGCTACAACTGCGCCGAGGCGGTTCTTCTCTCGGTGCTCGAGCTGCTTGGGGTGGAGGGCGACTGGGCCCCCAGGGTCGCCTCGGGATTCGGCGGCGGCATGGCGCTGACCTGTCAAGTCTGCGGCGCGATAACCGGCGCGCTGATGGCCGCCGGGTGGTCCCGGGGCAGGGACAGCGAAAACGACGATATAGATGTGGTGTACGCCATCGGGGCGTCGCTCGTGGATGACTTCGTGTCCCGTTTCGGTACGAGCAGCTGCAGGATGCTCATAGACGTCGACCTTGCGGACCCGGAGCAAAGGGAGAATGCCAAGCGCGCGGGAGTATTCGCCGACCAGTGCACGCGCTACGTCGAGTTCTGCACCCTCAACATAGCCGACAAGCTGGAGCCGTGAAGGCGGCTCTGTAGCTAGCCCTGGAGCCCGCCGGGTGCGCGCCTGTCAGTCGGCGGAACCGGCGGCGCTCTCTGCCAGGGCCTTCTCGGCCGCGACCCTCTTCGGTCCAGTCTCTTTCACGAAGAAGACAACGGCGAGCAAGGCGGCAAGGCCGAGCGCGGACAGGAAGACCAGCCCCCAGCGGTAGTCTATTACCCCGCCCGATTTCTTGATGCCGAACGCCTCCATCAGCAGCGGCACGAAGGTCGACCCTATGCTCCCGACTGCCAGCAGCGTCCCCACCGCGGTGGCGGCCAGCCGCGGGCCGATCTCCCGCATTTCGCCGACCATCGTAAAGGTGATGGGGAGCGCGGGAAGCAGGAAGAAGCCCAGCAGTACGCCGGAGGCGATGTCCAGCGGCTTGCTGCCGACAAAGGCGATGATCAGGGTCGTAGGGATGGCGATGGCGCCGGCGACCAGCAGGAACGGCTTGCGCACTCCCACCTTCTCCGAGACACCCGGAAGGAGCCCCGCGCCTATGATGCCCCCGACGGTGATAACAGCCGCTACCATCGACGCGAAGCCCGTGCTGAAACCGTGGAAGCCCATGATCTTTTCCATTGTCACGGTCAGGCCGATGTAGATTCCGTAGCCCGCCAGGGAGACGACGCACAGCGCGCGGAAGCTGGGCAGGCGGAACAGTATGGGCAGTGACTCCCTCAGGGAGATGTTCTCAGCCTCGGGGATAGGCCCGGCCGGTGTCGGTGGCTCTTCCTTCGCGAACAGGTAGAACAGCACGCCGGCTACCACAGTGATAATGCCCACAACGAGCAGCACCTGGTTGAGGCCCGCCTGGGCGACAGCCTGGCTGGCGTTCTTGGGGATGTTCGCAACGATCGTGACAAGGGGCAGGCCGATCGCCGTTCCCAGGTACATCATCATCGTGGTAAGCCCGTTGCCGAGCGCCCTCTGCTTTTCCGGGAACCACTTGATGGGCATCTTCGAGAGGTTGGCCAGGGCGAACGCGGAGCCGGTCCCGCCCAGTATCTGCATCAGGAGGAAGACCCAGTACTGGCCGGTCCCGCCCGATATCAGGTGGGGCGTGATCGCCTTGATCACGCCCGCGGTCACCATCATGGCCACGCCCGTGCCCGCGGAGAACTTCCACCCGCGGTTGTCCGAGAGTGACCCCGCGTATGAAGACACGAAAATAAACATAAACGGCCCGACCAGCGCCAGCAGGCGTATCGGAGTCGGGCCACTGAACCCCAGCGCCTTCTGCACCGAACTCTCGATCGGCGCGAAGCTGATCCACAAGAACGCCTGCACCAGCAGGATCAGCCCGAAAACGGTGGTCACGACCCAGCGGTAACCATACACCTTGTACTCGGATTCCTCAGGAATGGTACTCACCCCCCTGGTCCGGCCTGCGCGGCCGCGATCCTGTCAGAATGAAGGCCCTGTAGTGTAGAGGCACAAGATGCCGTCCTGCCCGTTTGTTTCCGCCCTGGTCCGCTCCCCGTTCAAAACCTTCTCCAGTAAGCCTCTTATATCCCGTGCCACCCCGTCAAGACCCCTTCCCTGAAGGGACGCCCCGGCGTCGACGTCCATGTCGTCCCGCATGGACTCGTACAGCCGCGTGTTGCTCGCTATCTTGACGACTGGCACCACGGGAAAGCCTATGGGGTTCCCGCGCCCGGTGGTGAAGAGGATGACCTGGGCTCCGGCCGCGGCAAGGCCGGTCATCGACTCGGTGTCATAGCCCGGCGCGTCCATGAGAACGAGGCCTTTCTCGGTCGGGAGCTCCGCGTAGTCCACGACCTGCTGTATGCTGGTGCTGCCAGCCTTGGCGATGCAGCCCAGCGACTTCTCCTGGATGGAGCTCATTCCCCCGTCCATGTTGCCGGGGGCGATGACCATGGAGGCGAGCGGCCCGAGTATGTCGTTGGCCCTCCGCTCGGCCGCCGATATCACGGACCTCACCTGCCCGGCGACCTCCGGGTTGACCGAGCGCCTCTCAAGGATGTGGCTGGTCCCTATCATCTCGGTGTTTTCGGTGAGGATCACCGTGCCGCCTTCGGACACGACCCAGTCGGAGACGATGCCCACGGCCGGGTTCGCGGTGATGCCGGAGAAGGCGTCGGAGCCGCCGCACTCCAGGCCCAGGACCAGGCGGTCCATCCCCACCACGGTGCGCTCCCGGCCCCCGATCTCCCCCAGCATGCCCCTGGCGATCGCCGCGCCCTTCCCGGCTGCCCGGCGGGACCCTCCCTCGGACTGTATCTCGATGTACTCGACCGGCTTTCCCGAGGTGGAGATAGCCGCCGCCAGGTGCTCGGCCTTTATGACCTCGCACCCGAGCCCCACCACCAGCACGGCGCCGACGTTGGGGTGCCTGCCAAGGTTGGAAAGCGAGCGGAAGTGGAGCTCGAGATCGCGGCCCGCCCTGGCGCAGCCGTGTCCGTGGTAGAGAGGCGCGGCCTCCGGCACCTGGCGCGCTATGGCCCCGACAACACCGTTCGCGCAGGACACCGAGGGTATCACCGCCAGGTGGTTGCGCGCGCCCGCGGTGCCGTCCGGCCTCTCGTATCCCATAAATGAGCTCAACTCTTCACCTCGAGAGCCTCGATGTTGTGCGTGTGCACCCACTCGCCCAGCGCGATGTCCCGCGACGAGCGCCCGATCGCCTCCCCGTACTTGATGACCGTGTCGCCCTCGAGAAAAGCGCGAAGCGCCACCTTGTGACCGCAGGGGATATCGGTTGCCGCCGAGAGCTCGCCGCCGTCCGGAAGCGCCAGAACAGCGCCCGCCGCGATATCTTGAAGGGCGACCGCCACGTTGTCGGTCTCATCGATCACCAGCACGAGCTTCTCCATCTCACCTTCCACATTCATGTTGGGGTCAGGGACCCAGACAAGAAATAATGTCAGGGTGCCAGACCCCAACATGAAATAGCGTAAATAATATAACAGGGGTGGTACAAAATTAAATGCCGCCGGCCGGGAAGTTT
>JBBQKJ010000080.1:0-10203 GCA_038326775.1 Candidatus Geothermincolia bacterium | reverse complement strand
TTGGAGACAAGTCCACCGAGAGATTCCCGCTCGTCTGAGCCAAGCGTCACGATGTACCTCTTCATAGCCAATCCTCCCTGGTTGGTTATGGAGATAGTATACCATGAAGCCTACGACATTACACGCGTGACATGACACTAGCACGATGCAACATCCGAAAAAAGGTGAGTACACAGACTATGCGTCGCTAGCATGAACCTTGTTACGGAGAATCGATTTGCTTCGTCGACGTCCTCGGATGTCCACGCCGGTTATCCGGGTTCCTCCTCAGGCGGCTTGCACTCGGTGATTTCGCGGTTCACTGTCACTATACTCACTGCCTGGCCGTCCTGATCACGTTGTACCGACGCATTAGCATCGATAAGGAGTCGCGTCCCGTCACGCCGATGCCTGATCACCTCGCCCTTGAACCAGCCCCTATCGAACAGTCCGCTGATATGGTCAGCCATGGCCTTGTCTGGTATCTCGGTAGGAAGCATCTCAAGGGCAGGTTTCCCGATTACCTCTTCGGCTTTCCACCCGAACATCTTCTCCGCACCTGCGTTGAAGAAGGTGATCTTGTTCTCGGGGGTTGCATCCGTAGCGAATATAGCGTCCTCCACCTGGTCGAGGATCGCACGCTGCCATTTGATCTCATAGAAAGCCTTCTTCGCTTCTGTGATGTCCCTGTGGAGAGATACGTACCCGGTCAGGTCATGGGAGGAATCCTTGACCAACCAGCTGGAAGCCTCCACCACGATCGTTGTACCATCTTTACGCCGGTTCACCGACTCGAACCTGTGGAGATCCTTCTCGCGTATTGATTGAAATCTTCTCTCAATCGAATCACCCTGTGGGTATTCGATCCGAAGCAGCTCATCACCACGCCTGCCTGTTGCCTCCTCGGCAGTAAAGCCGTACATGTTCTCGGCGCCTCGGCTCCACGAAGTTATGCGCGTCTCATCGTTAAAAGTGATTATCGCCTCATCGATGTTCTGGAGTATTTCCGCCTGCCGTTCGAGACTCTCCTCAGCCTGTTTCAAGTCGGTGATATCGTTGCCGACGCCCAGGTTTCCTACTACGTTACCGCTGCGGTCTTTCAGGGCTCGGTTCGTCCAGGAGATCCATACTCGCTCGCCGCTCTTCTTTATGTTCTCGTTCACATTGGGTTGGTGGCTGTCGGAATCAGCAAGAACAGTCCTGGCCACCTCAATGAGGTTCCGCCCAGTCGACTCGACCTCAGCCAGGATTGTGCCGATGACATTCTTGCCGATCAGCTCCTCTTCTGAGTAGCCAAAGAATTCGAGGGCGTACGGGTTTGCGAAGGTGATGGTTCCCCTGGTGTCCATCTTCAAGATGACGCTGTTAGCGGTCTCGACGAGATCGGCGAGTTCTTTTTCGGTCTCCCTGAGCCTGGTCTCCAGGAAAGTCTTATTGACGGCGTCAGCGAGCAGCTCGGGCAGGCGCTGGTCTTTCACTACGTATCCAGCGGCCCCGTTGCGGAAAGCGGCTACGGCGGTCTCCTCATCGCCATGGCCGGTGACCATGATCACTGGCGGTGGGTCAGGCAGCTTCTTGATCTCTTTGAGGATTGTGAGGCCATCATTGTCTGGCATCTGGTAGTCGAGAGTAATAACATCGTAATCGTCAGTGAGTTTCTGCCGGGCCTCATCAGCGGAGGTGGCGACCTCCACGGAAGCCTGGAACCTCTTCTCCAGGAGCTTTTTCAGTGAACGAGCCATATCCGGTTCGTCGTCCACGACCAGTATCCTGGGTTTGGCAGCCTCTGCCACTGATGTCCCCCCATAACCCGTTTTTGCCTTAGAGAATTGTATGCGAACAGGCCAATTATGCCCATGCGGGCTGAGCCGCTAAACTTCTGTAAAAACCCCCAAGCGATGCCGTCGCTTTGACGTAAGCGGCCATCGCTCTCCAAGATAGGAGTGACAAAGCTCTATCGAAAGGAGAGTGAGATGGCCAAGACCAAGAGTATGCCGTTGAACGATGCGATTCAAGAGGTTCTCGCCAAAGTCGATGACAGCCCCTTGAGGGGCTTGCTGGAGCTCATCTGCCAGCAGGCCCTCGAGGTCGAGATCGCCGACCACCTGGGGGCCGAAGCCTACGAGCGCACCGAAGGAAGAACGGGATAGTGCCTGTTCGCCGCAATCCCCAACGTCAAGCCCAAACGGCCGACCCGGCGAGGCTGGGCCGGCCGCTTGCCTCCGTCGACTCGACCTCAAACCGTCTCCCTGATCTTCCTTTCGATCCTCCTCATGAGGCTGTTTTTCTGCCGCTCTTCCTCCTTCAGGTAACCCTCCAGGATCATGCCCTCCTTGTCGGGTCCGAGCACCTTATGCGCCGTGGGGAAGAGCTCCCCCTCCTCCTCCTCGACGTGGTGCGTCACGTTCTCCATGAAAACGCTGAACTTCGCGTGCCACTTCTCGGAATCCTTTGGCGTGACGTCCAACTCCCGCAAGAGGCTCGCGGCGACGTTGTGCTCCTCGATAGCCTCCAGCGCGAGCTCCTTGGTCTCCTTGTTGTCGAGCAGAACAGGGTAGAGCACTTTCTCCTCGCTCTTCATGTGGACAACGAGGTTCTTCCTCAGCTTAAGGAGAAGCTCCTCCCGCTTCTTCTCGGCGCGCTCCGTGGTCTCATCGATGCGCTCGAGTATCTGCTCGACCGTTCTGTGCTCATCCATCAGGTGTTCGTAGATTACCTCCATCGCTACCAGCTCCTTTTCGTTGGTGCCTGCCTGACCAAGTGTCGTATTCGACGCCGGGCACCGATTCCTTCGGAACCCCGCGCAGTTTTTCTCAGGAAGCAGGAAAGGCGGTTGACAGACCCTGCCGTGGAGGGACAGCACGGTCATACTTGCCACACGGGACGAGATTCAATTCGTGCCTAGAGAAGGAAAGCGATCCCGGGGATGCTTGCCCTCGCGCTTCTGCTCGGAGCTCGCCGACTCGTCCGACCCTGACTGTGTCATGAATACGATGAGGAGCACGAACGCCGCCATCTGAAGGAATTCGCTTTCCCAGTTCACCGAGACAGCCTCACCGAAATGTGAGGAGAACAGGTACCTGGGATAAGAAAGAACGGGCGCGGCGTTGGTGAGTTGCTCGTCCTTGCAGACGCTGTGCCCGACGACGCTCTGGACGATCAGGAACAGGAAAAATAATCCGAGAAACACGATCGTCAGGCCGTTCGAGCGCGTAAAGCGGAGGAGCCTTCCCTCACTCCCATGACTCGAGCGACGCTTCTTTTATGAAGAAGGTGCCATGGCGGCGGCCTTTCCTTAATAAGAACATGTGGTCCCCACGGCTTGCCGGCCATGCGGACCACCATATTCTCAAAAGGCTATGTGCGCGGTTATCGCTGCTTCCGCCTGATCGCCGCGGCAAGCTCACTCTTGTTCATGCCGGACCGGCCCACGATGTTCAGTGCCTTCGCCCTGGCATAGAGCTCTTCCCTGGTGTTGTCGCGGGCGCTGACATTGAGGTCGAGACCCACCTTGTCCAATCCACCCTTGACGGTGCCCATGGCTTTGCGGGTCATGGACTTGCCCTGGCCCGTGGCCTGTCTGCCGGTCCGCTGAGCCTGCGCCGACGTCTGCCTCGCCCTCGCTGTCATCTTCTTCTGTGCCATCGCATTCTCCCTTCGCTGCCGTCTTGCCTACTTTTCATGGCTGTCCACATCAGCCACACCACCAAGGTTCGATGCAAGGAGACTTTCCCCTCCATCCCGTTTTCAGCGGTGCAGCAGGCGCTCAAGGCATGCGGGGCCAGGCATGGATTCTCGCCCGCCGGGTAAAGTGACCGCCATCCCGAGTGCGTCGACGACCAGGTCGGCGGTGAGATCGCCTCTCATGGACCAGCCGCAGCAGCGCTTGGTGCACACGTCGACGATGGCCGCCAGGAAGAGCCAGCCCTCCCAGGTTGGGATGTAGGTGATGTCGGCCACACAGAGCTCGTCGGGGCGGCTGGCGGTGAAGTCGCGCTTGACAAGGTCGGGCGCGGCAGGCGCCTCGGCCTGGCTCTTCTTCACCTTGCGTTTTCCCCGTCGGGAAACGTCTTTGATGCCCAGATCGCACACAAGGCGGGCCACCCGCTTGCACCAAAGTGGATGCTGTGTGCGTCTGAAATTTCGGCGTGGACGCGGGGAGCGCCGTAGATGCCGAAGGAGGCGGCGTGGATCTCACTGTTTGGCACCTTGATACACTCGTCCTCGATCTGCCTTTCGGACTCAGGCGCATGGCCCAGGCGTAGAAGCCGGCACGCGACACGCCCAGCACGCCGGCGAGCCGGGAGACGGTGGCGCGTCTTCTCTCCTGCGATCAGTTGAAATCTTATTGCCGCTGATCTGTCTCCCGGGCGAAGAAAAGCGCTGCTTTCTTGAGGATCTCTTTCTCCTTCTGGAGGATGCGGTTCTCGCGCGAAGGCGGCGGAGCTCCATTCGCTCCTCGCTCGTGAGCCATGCCGCCTTGCTACGGCCGATGTCGTCCTGACGCATCCAGCTTGACGGGGTGTCGGGACAGATGCCGATCTCCTCGGCTGTCGCTCTCAGGGACCTGCTGTTGGAGCGGCGGAGGCTGATCGCCTCCTGGCGGAACCCCGGTGGGAACTTGACTCCTCTTGCCATGTTGACCGCTTTCTCACGAACACATCGTGAGCCGCAAAGTGGTGTCCATGAGCATTGGATCAAGGAAGGGAAGCTGGCTGCGCCGAGGTCGCTGTCTCTCATTCGTCGTTCGCAGACCTGCTGGAGCTTATTCACGCTCTCGCAGCGGCGCCGACGTGACCGGCAACCATGTTCACCATAGGAGAACGAGAAGGAGAAGCAGTATTCAGGGTCCCCTCGAATCAGAGAGCGACGGGCCCGAAGCCGATCTTGTATTCAGCCCGGAGGAATTCTCCGGGGTCATCGAGGATAGTGATGAAAATCGACCGAAAAGACAAAAGCACCTGGTCATTCCCGTGTGACGATGCTCCCTGACCCACAAACAGGAATGGATTGTGTCTCACCGAATATGTGCCAGTAGGTCAACAGGGGAGTCGACGATGAACAGCCTGCTCAAATACCTCGAAGACCAGCACTCCGAGATCAGGAGGCTCGTCTCCGAGCTGGAAGAGAAATCGATGAAGCGCGAAGGAGGCAAGACCGAGGACTTCTCCAGGCTCAGAAGATTCTTTTGCCGCACGCGAAATCCGAGGAAGACAGCCTTTTGTCCACTGCTTCTGGAGAACGAGGAAGCCAGAGTCCACACGTACGCGGCGCTTGAAGTCCACCGCCTCGCATCCATACTGCTGGGAGACCTGGGCGACGAGTAGAACAACGAGGAACGCTGGGCTGCACAGTTCACGGTTCTGCGGCGCCTGTTCTTCGAGCACATCGACGAGGAAGAAGAGACTCTTTTCGGTTTCCTGGAGGAGTTGGACGACAAGCTGCTCGAAAAAGCGCTCGGCCGGCTCAAGGAAGTCGAGCACAGGGTCGCTGACGAGATGAAGGCCGTTCCGGTCGCGCAGCTCTCGAAGGAGAAGGATCCGGAACTCTCACGGCCCGAGTCCGAGGTGGAAGAGCTCTCTGCGAGCGGACAGATGGCGCCGGAGCTGGAGACTTGAGTGAAGGAAAACATCTGCTGACAGACGAGACCGGGGACGCCGACGGCACGAGACTGCCGGGGCGCATGGCCCATTCTGTCTGGAACTTCTTCAAACTCCTGGGACCAGGCCTCGTGACCGGTGCCGCGGATGACGATCCCGGGGGGATAGGCACGTACTCGTCGGTGGGAGCCGCGTACGGTACCAACCTCCTCTGGATGGCGATGTGGCAACTGCCCATGATGACCGACATACAAGAGGTCTGCGCGAGGATAGGGATCGTCAAGCGCCAGGGGCTCAGTGAAGCCCTTCAGCTGCGTTACCGCAAGAGCGTCGTGGGGACGGCGGTCCTCATTCTGATCGTCGCGAACATCGCGAACATCGGCGCGGACATCCAGGCGATGGTAGCCGCGGTGCGGCTCCTTGTCCCGGTGAAGTTCATATACGCTGCGATCATCATCGCGTTCGTGATCCTCATCCTCGAGATCCTTGTCCCGTACAAGATCTATTCGAAGTACCTCAAGTACCTGACCGTGACGCTGTTCGCATATGTCATCGCCGGGTTTCTCGTGAAGCCGGACTGGGCAACCGTGATCAAGGATACGTTCGTCCCGAGCATAACCTGGAACCGCGAGTATATCTTCGCGATGATCGCGGTATTCGGGACCACCATCTCACCCTACCTCTTCTTCTGGCAGACCTCGCAGGAGGTCGAAGACCTCTCTGGGCAGGAGAAGGAGGCCGGGCCTTCAGAGCACATGCCTCCGCGCAAGCGCATCCACGTGATGAGAAAGGACGTGTGGACAGGGATGCTGCTCTCGCAGGTCGTGATGTTCTTCATCATCGTTACGACCTCGCAGACGCTGAACAAGCACGGGATAACAAACGTCCAGTCCGCCCAGCAGGCAGCCAACGCGCTCAAGCCCGTCGCGGGCCACTATGCCTTTATACTTTTCGTTGTCGGCATAATCACCACAGGCTTGCTCGCGATACCAGTCCTCGCCGGGGCGGGCGCGTATGCGCTCTGCGAGGTCTTCAAGTGGCGCGAGGGGCTCGGCAAGAGGTTCACGCGCGCCAAGGCTTACTACGGGATAATCACGCTGTCGATAATCCTCGGTCTCGTCCTCATCTTCAGCGGGATAAACCCGATAAAGGCCCTCTATTATTCGGCATTCCTTAACGGGATCGTCGCGGTCCCGCTCATGTTCCTGATACTCAGGCTCGGTGACGACAAGCGCGTGATGGGCCTGAGGACGAACCCGACCTGGGTCAGACTCTTCGGGTGGGCGGCGGTTGCCGCGGCGAGCGCCGCGATCGTCATCACCGCCATCCTCTACATCGCGCCGTTGCTAAAGAAATAAGAAAGGAGGTGATCGCAATGCCCAAATATGGAAGGAAAGCTCAGGAATCCGTCGAAGAGGCAGTCCACAAGTACAAGAAGGGCGATCTCAAGAGCGGAAGCGGCAAGAAGGTGACCAGCAGGAAGCAAGCGGTGGCCATTGGCCTCTCCGAGGCGCGCGAGAAAGGCGCCAAGGTTCCCAAGAAAAAGTGAATCGAGGTATCGTCTCATCACAGAAGGTGGTATGCCCAGGGGGGCCATCTGGTCAAAGCGTTTGAGAATCGATGGCTCCCCGGGCACACGCGTCAGAGTGCGGTCGGTTCTGCTCACACCGGAAACGGTCACCCCTGTTGGAGCGAAAGGAGAGCCGCTTGAAGGACATAAGTGACAGCTGCGCTGGTTCCATGGGATTGGAGGGTATCCCGCGCTCTTATTGGCTGGCCGGGAATCGTTCGCGGGGACTCGTGGAACCGCTGTCCTCCCACGTCACGGCTGATGTCGTTGTCGTGGGAGCCGGCATAGCCGGAATATCGGTGGCTGCTATGCTCGCCGAACGGGGCGCTGACGTGGTACTACTCGAAGCCGGGACCGCGCTGCACGGTGTCACCGGACAGACTACGGCCAAAATTACCTCTGCTCACGGTCTGATCTACGAACACCTGAACAGGACGATGGGCGGAGAAAAGGCCGGCCTTTACGGGCAGGCACAGGAAGCGGCCATAGACAAGGTGGCTGACATCGTGGAACGACTCGACATCGACTGCGGCTTCAGGCGGACGAGCGCTTTCGTCTATACGGCGCGCAAGTCGCGGAAGAAAGTTCTCGAGCGTGAGGCCCGGGCGGCCTCATCCGCGGGTCTCAAGGCATCGTACACAGAGGAAAGTCCCCTTCCTTTCGAGATCGAGGCAGCCGTTCGCTATGAGGATCAGGCAAGGTTCGATCCGGTGCGGTACGGCGAAGCCCTGCTGGCACACTTCTGCGAACTCGGGGGAAGACTTTTCGAGAGGTCGCGCGTAGTTTCCCTGGAGCGCGGCACTCCCTCCTTCGCGAGGACGCACACAGGAGCAGTGGCCGCCGACGTCATAGTGATCGCTACCCACTTTCCTATCCACGACAGGGCTCTCTATTTCGCGAGGCTGTATCAGCACAGGGCATACGCGTGCGCCGCGTCCGCAAGCGATCAAGCGCCCGACGGGCTCTTCTACCAGGTGGACGGGTCAGATGAGAATTCTTTTCGGCTCCACGAAGCCGCGGGCCGGCGGATTGCGATAACAGGTACTGGCGGACACAAGGCGGGACAGGGCGGCGACACTGTCAGGTGGTATGAACGGCTGGAAAACCAGGCCGCGCTCTTCTCTGGCGAGCCGGTCAAGTACAGGTGGTCGACGCAGGACTGCTACACGATGGATCGTGTCCCGATCATAGGTCGGCTCATGCCCACATCGGACAAGGTGCTCGTCGCCACCGGTTTTCAAGGCTGGGGCATGACCAATGGGACACTTGCGGGCATGATCCTGTCGGACAGGATCTCTGCCGTCGACAATCCGTGGTCGCCGCTTTTCGACGCGTACAGAAGAGCGCCGGCCTCTGGAGTGACGAAGTTCTTCCTCGAGAACACGAACGTCGGCCTCCAGTTTGCAAAAGGTTATGCTCGTCTGCTGAAGGCTCGCAAGCACGAGGCAATGAATCTGGGAACCTGTGATGCGGGGCTTGTGAAGACTCCAAAAGGCTATGCCGCGATGGAGATCGACAAGGAAGAGTCGATTCATTCAGTTTGTCCGGTGTGCACCCATCTGGGCTGCATCGTGAACTGGAACCCCGCGGAGGAGAGCTGGGATTGTCCATGCCACGGATCCCGCTTCGACAGGGACGGCGACGTCCTCCATGGGCCGGCTACCCGTCCTCTGCAGCAGGTGCCACCGGGGCAACCGTAAGATTGAAAGGGATGTGACGGAAAAGACGACCAGGAGTACCAAATGGCCGAGAAAAACAAACAGGCATTTCCCGCCCAGCACCAGCGGCCTCCAGGCGTAGAAGAAAAGATGGAGCCGGAACCGCTCGTGAAAGGGGAATGGTACAAGGGCTCGGAAAAACTCGAGGGAGACCACGTCCGCGCATTCCTGGCAACGGTCGTCCCATCGGAGGTCTACCATCCCGCCTGGGACGTGTGGGCTACAGCGAATAGATCGGTGAACATATGGCTATCGGCTTGAGGATTGCAAAGAAGGAACTCGGAGTCTCGCCGAGAGAACTGCTGCACGCGGATGCCCGGCGGCAAGCCCTGCGAAGGATGTGGGATCCTTCGCAGGGCAAGATCGTCGCAAAGGACGACAAGGGCAGGCACGTCAACTTCTACCAGTTGTGGAAGCAACACCCTGCGTTGTTTGTCACAGGAGTCGTGCTGATCGGGGGGCTCATGGTCTTGAGACTCGTCCGCCCCATATAAGCGGAAGGCGGGCGTTCGATGTCGACCTCGCAGGGGCTGTCGAGGAGCCGTTGTTTCATCCTGAGTGCCCGGCTTGCCACTGGAGTATTCATCGTCATCAGATGCAGCTCCCGGTAGCTGTTCAAGCTTGCCTGGCGGCGACTGTATACTATTCTACCGCCGCCGTGCGTTGAGAGATATCAGAGCCAGAACAGGCTTATTGTCCATACGAGAATACTGGCTGCAATGCGGTCATGAACTTTAACAGGAGTTTAAGAGATAACCCCGAGCGATTGCAGGTTTTGCCTATTAAGACGCGGATTTATCGAGGTAGAGGCTGTAAGACCCCACCGCTGTCCACGTAGTGCCCGAAGGCCTTCAGGACTTCGGACTGGGTCTTAGTGGGAGTCTCCAGATGGCGCCGCGGCTTCCTGGCGCTGCCCGCAAGCGATAGTACGGAGTGCAGGTGCTCCATGTCGTCCATCACGTCACTCGCGGTTCGCTTGATGCCGGCCGACGCGAGCCTGAGCTCTATCATGCGCAGGTAGGTCATGGCTACCACGCAGGTGAACAGGTGGCAGCGTATCTTTGAGTCCGTCCAGTGCCTGAACGGCTGGGCAAGGGCGAGGTCATCGTCCTTGCTAAGGCGGAAAGCGTCCTCCACCTGCCAGCGGTCGAGGGAGGCCTCCACGATCTCTGGAGTCGTCCAGTCGGTGTTGTCCGTGATGATGATGTTCTTGCCGAACCGTGCCCTCTTCTTCTCGAGTGCGTAGGAGTTCTTGCGGAAGGACATGGAGAGGTTCGGCCCCGAGGAGTCGAACTCCAGGTCAAAGAGGTCGCCAGGGACGTGCAGCCTCTCGCAG
>JBBQKJ010000079.1:0-10377 GCA_038326775.1 Candidatus Geothermincolia bacterium | reverse complement strand
AATCTCTCTCGTTCATCTTACATAATGGTACTACATGGGTTATCTATAGTCCTTCTTTCGTATTACCTAATCATGCCTATTCTGGGTTAAACACAGCTATTTCTAGATTCTGCCATCAGAACGGCTCTCGATATTGGCACTGTCACATACTACCGGCCGGGAGGGAGGACCTGTCGCAAATAGCATAAACACGGGGAATCAAGAGGGTTTGTGGTTAGATCCTGGTGGGAAAGTGGTATTACTTATTGCCGTGATAATCGCTGATTAATGTATATGACGAGGTTCTGAGAGAGGAAAAGCGCACATTTCCTCATGGCTTCTGGGATGGAGAGCAGGGCACCGACCGAGCAGCGATGTTAGTCCGACACATGTTTGAAGAGCTTATCGGAGTTTCGGGAAAAGAAATCCCAGAAATAGCATCTAAGAGACTCTTCAAGGGATTTCAACGGGATGAAGGAGCGCCCAGAGAGGCATGGCCATCTGCCAGATCCTTCGTATCGCCTTGTTGTTGTACGGTCGGATTACCCCAATCGCGTTGAACGTCCAGCCGGCGAGGCTGCCGGCCTGCAGAGAATACCAGAACATCTTTTGCTCTAACATGCCGTACCCTCCCCTTTCCGTTCTCAGACTGCCAGCGGGTAGCGGCCGTACTCGCGGGCGGCCTCGACCATCCAGCGAAGGCGCTCGACCGACATCCCGGAGTGGTCGTGGGCCGGCGCCAGTATGTATCCCCCGCCCCTGCCGGCGTCGGCTATGGCATGCTTCACCGCCGCGAATACCTCGTCCCTGTCCGCATTCACCAGGATGCGGGTCACGTCGATGTTGCCCATGAGACATATCCTGTCGCCGACAGACTTCTTCGCCGCCGCGAGGTCTACTCCCGCGGTGGGCTCGAGCGGGTTGACCGCGTCGAAGCCGCAGTCGGCGAACCACGGTAGCAGGGTGCTCGTGTTGCCGCAGGAGTGGATCATCGTCTTCATGCCCAGTGCGTGGGCGGTCTCCGTGAAGCGATGGTAGGAATCGCCGTACAACTCCTTCAACACCTTCGGGTTAAGCATCGGGCCGGAGCGGAACGCAAGGTCGTCCGAGTACAGTAAACCCGGCATTCCGGCGTCCGCCATCGCCTCTATAGTCATGCAGATGAGGTCCTCGAGGAACTTCGTCAGGCGGTCCACGAACTTCCTCTCCCTGCGCACCGCGACCGCGAAGCGCTCGAAGCCCATCATCTGCCAGGTCGTCTCGAAGAGGCCGGTGGAGACCAGGCCGAACATGAACAGGCGCGCGCCGTTCTCCCTCTGGATGTCGGCCAACACCCTGTTCGCCATGGCCGGCAGTTTCAACAACGGCCCCTTGTCGAGCGCCTTCCAGGCTTCCGGGCCGTCGATGAGCCCGCTTCTGTATATCGGATCGCTCATGAAGCCGCTCGGGCCGACGAGGGACTCGTAGCGCCGGCCGAAGATATCATCGAATCGCTTCGAATCCTTCATCCGGAACATCGGAGCGTAGAGGATGCTGATTGCGTCGTACCCCATCCTGACCCCTGCCTCGGCCGCCCCGTGGCAGAACTTCTCGACCACATCATCCGCCAATCTGTCCAGGAGTCCGGATCTCAAGTAGCGGTTCCTGCTGGCCAGCGGGAGCACGCGGTCGAGGGCTTTCGCGCCTCGCGGGTCGGCTATCAACCTCTCGGTCAGGCCGGGCCTTTCTCCGAGTATCGAGAAGACGAGCTCGGTCTCCATCATGAAGTCGAAGACGGGAACCGTGTCTGGCTCGCGCAGTTCGAGTGCGGCGAGCACCCGCTCGTGTGAGGCGGACATAATGTACCGTCCTTTGATGGGGTTTCCGACGACACCCCGTATCATATCCCAGGTTAAGATCACAAACACTCTGAGAAGCTGGTGTCGGGGGCACTGTCCGCCCTCCTATAGGCACGATAATCTCATCGGCCTTTCCTCTCCTGATGCGCACGATAACTAACCTTATCGAGCTCATCCAGAACTACCGGTTGGATAATAATCTATCGATTCGAATAACCCCAGAGCGGTAGTTCTATGATATGTAAACACCCTCATGGCAGGATGACACCTTAACGCTTCTTTGTCGCCGCCTTTTTCTTGGCCGCGACCTTCTTCCGCGGGTGAACAGCTGCCTCAAAACGGGAAGGGTCTTTGCTCCCCAGGCGGCTGGTGAGATCGTAGATACTCTTCTTGATTTCCTTAACATCATCTGAGAGCGAGTCGATGTAAAGACCTGCGGAGCTATCCACGCCTGTGAGCTGGCCTGATATTTCCCTTTCAAGCCCTTCGTAAATCCAGCCACGTAGTATGTCAGACATGTCAATACGGTTTTTCCTTGAGTATTCCTCGATCTTCTGCTTAACCTGGGACTCGACACGAACGTTGAGGGTCTCCGTCTTGGGACCCCCGAGGATGAGCTCGTCTGACTCTTCGGTATACTCAATGATGTCATGAGTATCCCAAAAACGGCTTTCCTCTTCTATGTTCTTGAACTTGGGCAGCTTCTTCATCAGTAACCCATCCTCTTCTTGCGCATCGCGCGGTAGTACGCCTTCTCGTTCCTGTTCATCTCACGACATGTTATGAGCCAGATGTCCGTGCCTTTTAGAAACCCAACCACCAGAAGCAGACGACCACCGTCATCTTCACCCAGAACAACCTTGCGCCCCTGGGTTGCCTTGCGTATGCAGGCGTAATCATCCCTGAGCGCCTGCGATACGTGTTCGAGGTGTATGTCAGGATGTGCCTCTGCAAGGTGACGCAGGGCGCTCTTTGTAACCTTCAGTTCATAAATCAATGTTCCACCCTCACGCTGTTGTCACACATTGTAACACAAACGACACGTGCAGCTGAACAAGCCGAAACGAAATAATTGAAAAGGTGCGAATTCACCATAAGTCATCCGTCGTCAGCAAGACTGGAAAGTGGTTTCCAGACCACCAAGGATCCCAACTTCACGATAATCCATCTTATCAAGCGTATTCGGTGCGATAACGTCACTTTTTTCCACAATAGAAGACACAAGTTGCGGTTATTCGAACAACTGAGTAGGCGAGCGTTCTTTCTATAGACCCTCTCCGCTTTTGGCTAATATTCTGAGCGCAGCCGTACTTGCTCTGAATCGCCTTACTCTAACCTCTTGTGATGCCCGGTTAGAACGCCTGTCTAATCGATGCCGTACGCCGAGCCTACGTGACCGCCCACACATCCGCCGTAGTTGAAATACATCGGGCGCTCGATTGTCACCGGAACGGTGGATGCGACGTACTGAAAGAAAAAACCGTAGAACGCGCACATTCGAAAAAAGAAGAACTCGATGAACTCATCTGAGAGTATCTCGCGGGCGTTCGACCTCGTGATAGTTCCCGATATTCCAACGGGCACGCCCGCGCCCGAGAGGAGGTCCATCGCCCTGACCACGGCTTCGAAGACGCCGGCGCCTCTGCGGGTGTCGGTCTCCTGCCTGAGGCCTTCAACGGATATCGCCGGAGTCAGGTTGCCCATGTCGGCCAGCCTCCGAACCGTTCGCCTGTCGATCAGCGTACCGTTCGTGAACATGAGGAACAACAGCTCGGGATGCTTCTCGACTATGTCGAGTATGCCTCTGCCCCCGGAGCTGTAGGCTAGCGGCTCCCCCCTGAGAAGACTACGAGCGGTATGCCCCAGGAGTCCCTGGCCTCCGTGATTATCCTGTCCAGTGTCTGCCACTCGAGCCCACCGGAGTCCGCGGACGAGCCCGCGTAGCAGCCCCGGCACCGAAGGTTACATTTCCGGCCGGGGCTGATCACGATGAACCATGGCGGCCTGCGGCCGTGCGTCTTCTCAAACTCGCCGACCCCGGGCCTGGAGTGAGGGGGCGCAAGCAGCGCGCGGCTTTATAGCCCTGAGATCGTCCTCAGCACCCCTGCCCTGGAGAGATGGCCCGCCTGGAAATCAGCCGGTCGACGGTGTGGGCTATCGAGCCGGTGAGCAGCTCCTTTTCGCGGCGCATCCTGGCCGGTTCAGCACCCCTGCCTTCCGGCAGGAATCTATCGATAATGCCGTAATCAAGCGCCCTTATCGCCAGTTTGCGCAGCCGGTCGTTCCAGATCAGGCGATTGCCTATATCAAGAACGCTTTCGCTCGTCTGCCAGTTGGAGAGCCTGCCTCCGGTCCTGCCTGAGTTCATCTTCCTCCAGCTCTTTTCGAGCCCGTCGCGCCCGTCCCGCAAGTTGACTGGCCTCGCCGGCCCTCGGCTTTATAAGATCCCTGTGCCTGTTTCCCATCGGCAAATATGGATAAACAGGCATTGCCGCAGCCTCGCCGGCGATGTTTCCCGAGATGAAGCTCTGCCCGCCCCGCGCGGGAGAAGAAGCCCGCCTCGATGCCCGATGGGCCATTATTGATGATTAAATAATGCCTGATGGGCGCGAGGAATCAAAAGGTCTTCGGCGAAGTGGTGCTGCGCGGAAGAAAAGAAATGTCAAAGGAGGCAAAGAAAATGGGACTTGGGGAGCAGTTGCAGACGGCGGACTGGAGGACCGAGAAGCACGTGCCGGTAATAGAGTGCCCGGACGAGGTGAAAGCAGACGAGGTATTCGATGTCGTCGTTGGCATCGGGAAAGAAGTTGCGCACCCGAATACGACCGAGCACCACATAAGGTATATCTCTCTCTTTTTCAAGCCCGACGATGACAAATCCACCTACCAGGTCGGGCACTTCGAGTTTGGAGCGCACGGCGAATCGGTCGAAGGCGCGAACGAAGGTCCAGTTTATACTCATCATGCCGCAACCGCTTCTCTCAAGGTCAAGAAGCCCGGCACGCTCCTCGCCATGTCGCTCTGCAATATTCACGGCCTCTGGGAGAACGAGAAAAAGATCAGGCTGGCGTAAGGGTATCACCCTCGCGAGGCAGGCCAACGGTCTCGATATGGGCGGCGAGAGAGAAAGAGGGGGCGCCGACCGGCAATCAGGTCGTCTTGGGGCAGGGGAACCCGTCGATCGGTATCATTCTACGCCCGGGCGTCGTGAGAGCCGCGCCTCTGACAGTAATCAAGAGGTTCTCTCTCTCCATTCTTGCGGAGACGTCGGCTTCGGAGACCCTCTCGGGGATCGCGACCGCCCTGTAAAAGTAGCAGGACGAGTCCTGGTGGGCCTCCAGACAACGGATCTCGCCGGAAATGTTGAGCAAGCCGTCCTCGAGCTCTATCTCCAGGCAATCCTGCCGCGTGCCGCCGAGCTCGATTTTTACCACCAGGTCGCCGCCTCGGTCGAAGATATCGACGCTGGGCCAGATGTCGTGGACCTCCATGTTCCAGAAGGAGCCGAACCCCAAGGAGGCCAGCGCGCTGTTCTGGCCCAGACCCACGCGGGGCACAAGATCCCGCCCCATCTGATTCCACTTCATTGCTCTCCTCCATGCCGCTCCAGTGGGGATGTTTCCCCGCTACATCTATTGCCGGCAGGATGCCCGCTGAGCTTAAGCAGAGTGCGTAATCGTTTTTGCTTTCCTGAAGGGGGCGGTGCCACCCCCGTGCCCCGGGCCGGGATCGGCCGGTACAGAGTTCTGGTCTCAAACGACCGGTCTATTTGAGAGCCGGGCGGATGTCCTTCCAGGTGAAGGAAAGGACGGGAGGCCGTCAAACTTAGACTGAACCGGGAGGCCGGAGGAGCGGTGAGGCGTGGATTCCAGGGCCGGCCGGGATAGAAAGGGGTGGCTTCTTGAGGATGCCGGGGGTATATGAGGACCGTGACGACGCCGGCCTGAGGCTCGCGGAGATGTATCGTGGGCCCGCCGGAGACGATGTCGTAGTCCTGGGCATACCGCGCGGGGGAGTACCGGTAGGTTACCACCTGGCGGATTCCCTGGGAGCAGTTCTCGACGCAATCGTCGTGCGGAAGCTACCCGTCCCGGGAAACCCGGAGGTTGGATTCGGGGCGGTGGCACCAGACGGCTCGGTGGTGCTGAACGCTGATATCGTGGCTGAATTGAGGCTGCGGCAAAGGGATATCGACCAGATTACTTCAGTTGTCTTGAAGGAGGTCAACCGCAGGGAGAAGATGTACAGGGGCGACCGACCGTTTCCGGAGCTCAAGGGGAAGAACGTAATAGTAACCGACGACGGACTCGCCACTGGATACACGATGATAGCGGCCATCCGCATGGTGAAGGCACGTGAGCCGGCCGGCACCTCGGTAGTAGTGCCGGTAAGCCCGGCGGACACGGCCGCCAGGATAGAACCCCTCGTCGACTACTTCCTCTGTCCCAACGTCTCGAGAGACTACTCGTTCGCCGTTGCGCGTTTCTACAGGGATTTCCACGATATGTCGGACGAGGAAGTGTCCTCCTGCCTGCGTGGAGAGTAGTTCCCGGCGGGGAGAGCCGCAGGATGACACAGCCGGTCCCGTCACGGCGCGAGTCGGGCGGCGTCCGGCATCTTTGAAGAACCCTTCAAGAGATCTTCGGCCGGCGCTTTCTTTCCGCGGGAGCACCGGTTCCGGAGCCGCCCGCGACCGTACGGTCTCTCTCACACGCGTTAAGACGCCCGGCCTATCTCGCAGTAGAAAGAGCTGCCGAGGCTGTACTCGCCGTAGATGGCGCAGTCTCCACAGATGCAACTGATTTTTTCAAGCTCGCATGTTGCTTTCCCCTTCGCGCAGAAGAAGCCCTCCATGTTGTCCTTCATGCACTGGTTGTGCGTGGGGCATTTCATGCAGATGCACTTTGCCATGTTCTCCGGGGTGTCCGGTACCTGCATTGTCGCACCTCCTTTCCCAAAGATCGTTAGAACGCCGCCCTGCCCGCCGTCCACCGGCAGGTGCTATTTCTACGAATGGATGGGTGCTCCTTTTTTTTATCCGGCGGAAGGGGGAAGGCGCCAGGACCTTCAGGGGAACGCGGTGAGCTCGAGGTGCCGGCGGAGGTTCACCCGATTCGGCTTGTGCGGGCTTTAGCGGTTACAGCACCTTCAGTGTGGTCATGCCGTTCATGAGAAGAATAGCGAACATCACTCCCTCGGGGAGGCTCGAGTAAAAGCGGGCCGCCCCGTCCACTTCATAATGGCGGTATTGTGAATATCGCTCTTCCGAAGAAGGTCCGCGGATTCAATTCCGTCGCAGGAGACCAAGAGGATTTCATCCACGCGGCTCGAAATGGTCGGAGCATTGGCCTTGCGGGTTCCTAAAAAAAGGCGCGCGCATTCGGGAACAGGGGGAGGAGATGAACGAAATCGCTTTTTCTGGATCTGAGGGTGAGCTGAGCATAGAGGTTCTGGCGCTCCATGACAGCTCCGAGCGCTCACGGTTGCTGCGGATGCGAGGCACGCTTGACATGTCCACCGCGGATAAAGCGGCAGATTTCATTTTCAGTCTTATCGGGGATGGTGAAACGGGCCTGGTAATAGACATTGACGGTCTGCTCTTCATTGACAGCAGCGGCCTATCGCTGCTTGCAGGGATTCACAACAAGCTCCGCCTCGGGGAAGGCGGCCTTCACCTGTTATCCAGCAATCCGTGGTTTGCGAAACTCTTCTCCACGACGGGCCTTGACCGGTCTCTTTCGATAGGTGAGGCCTGACACGGGACGGAAGGGTTGGCGATGCGCGGACATGAAGCGGGAGAAACGCTAATGGCGAATCGGGCGCATGGGCCACAGGCGATCTCTCCTCATGGGAGTACACCGGCGGCGGGCCGGCCGGTCCCCCCTGGGTGGAGACGGTTCGCGAGAGCCCGCGGCCCGGGGTCGGTCGCGAAGGCCCGATCTGGCCGGCAGAGAATGGAAAGGATTGCCCTGCCGGCGATGGCGCTGCTTCTCCTCCTTGCGGCCGGTTGCGGGACGGGCGATGACTCGCGGGAAACGGGTCGTATCGAAAGGACGGGGGAGACGGAACTACAGAACCTGACAGGAATGCCACTTGAGCTCAGGGACGTCTCCATGATCTCGTTTTACGCAAGGGATCTAGGTGAGCCCAGGGATATGATTTTCGATTCCAGAGGAACGCTGCTCGTGAGCGCAACCCGGCAGGGCAGTGTCCTCGCGCTTCCCGACAGAAACTCCGACGGCGAATCCGACGATCGGGTCGTGGTCGTTGACGGCTTGAACCGCCCGCACGGCCTCGCGCTGGACCCGTCGGACGAGGGAAGGCTGTATGTCGCGGAGACGGACCAGGTCGCCGTCTACGATTACGACCCGGAGACGATGAAGGCTTCAGGAAAGCTCAAGCTCGTCGATCTTCCGTCCGGCGGCGGGCATTTCACCAGATCAATCCTCTTCATGCCGCCACCCGACCAGGAGAGACTCCTGATATCGGTTGGATCGTCCTGCAACGTATGTCACGAGGATGATGCCAGGAGAGCCGCGATCATGGCAACAGGCAAAGACGGGTCCGGAACCGGGATCTTCGCCTCGGGACTGCGCAATTCCGTCTTCATGGCGATTCACCCGGTGACAGAAGAGATATGGGCGACCGAGATGGGCCGGGATCGCCTGGGAGACGACCTTCCTCCTGATGAGATCAACATCTTCAGGGAGGGGCACGACTATGGCTGGCCTCTCTGCTACGGGAAGAACGTACAAGATGAAGAGTTTGATCCCACTCCCGTTTCCGGCGATCCCTGCCAGGGCAAGAGCCCATCCCATATCGACATCCCCGCCCATTCGGCACCGCTCGGGCTGGCCTTTTTCCCCGGGAACGGCTGGCCGGAGGGATACGAAAACGATCTCGCGGTTGCTCTTCACGGTTCCTGGAACCGGAGCATTCCAACGGGCTACAAGGTGGTAAGGTACCGGCTCGATGCGAGCGGGAATTACGTGGGCGAGGAGGAGATGATTACAGGCTGGCTCCGGCCCGGGGGGGACTATCTGGGGAGGCCCGCGGACATACTCTTCAAGGAAGACGGGACGATGTTCGTCTCCGACGACTATGCGGGTGTCATATACCGGGTGGTCCCGGCCGGCGATTAAAGCCCCGGTGCGGGGGCGATGGGGTCACGGCCCGGTTCGCCGGCGGCCGGAGCCACGCGTCATTCGAGCCCGACTCGAGGACAACCACTTTCCGGGGATCATCTATTCACTCGATGACAACAGGACTCGTCCCGCGGGAAAAGAATACGGATCATGCAAGGCCCGGCTCTCACATTCTGGAGGTGTCGCCCTGCAGAGGGGTCTTTCTGCCGTCGATGGTCGTTGACGCAACGGACCAGGGCGCGGAGGATGGTCGCGGATGACCCTGACAATGATGTTTGTTGCGGTGCTCCTCGGGGTGGTCGCATTCCTGCTCGTGTGGCCCCTGTAGCGCCTGGAGTGGGCCGGTTGAAGGAGTCACCTGTCGATATCGCCAGGAGAAGGCACGCCGCCGGCGAGATGACCGCCGAAGAGCACGAAAAGGTAAGGCGTTACCCGGGGAGCGCCGGAGGCTTTTCGAGCGGGCCTCGGGGCTCAAGCATCAAAACGTGCGGGCAAATTCGCCTGCGGCTGATTTTCCCGGGGCGGCATGGGTCTCCGGCGAGCATTCTGCTTCTTGCTACATGAGGTCGGTGGGCCTGGAGGTCGCGGCCGGGAGGCCGATTGCCGTGGTAAACGCATGGGGGTCACGTGGAAGACGATCGACCGAGGGGACATGAGCACCACGCAACGGCCGCCCACGGCCAGGCGGAGGGGCACGAGACGACGGGCGGAGGCAAGGAGACGGCGCACCGGTCCGCCGGGAAAGCGGAGCACTCCAACCACGCGCACATGGTCACCGATTACCGCCGCCGTCTCTGGGTATCGCTCATCATAACCGTGCCCGTGCTGGTGCTATCGCCGGGCGTACGAAGCCTCTTCGGCTCACGGGACGCGGCCCTCTTCAACGGGGAAGAGTACATAGTCTTCGCCCTGAGCACGGTGATATTTTTCTACGGTGGGTTGCCTTTCCTCAAGGGCATCCTCGAGGAGTCTTTTCATCAGAGATGTCTACCGGCTCCTTGATGGCGGTGCCGGGAGCTTCTTCGGGTTGGAGCTTCCGCCTGAGCGCTTCGGGGACGGGAACAAGCATCGCCACGGGCCGGTTATAGCGATTGAGGATGAAGGCTTCACCGTCCTGCATGACCCTGTCAAAGACTTCGGCCCTGCGTTTGTCGAAGTCGTTGAAGCTCAAACTCCTCACGATCAGATCCTGCTCCTGCATCTTGCGCTCCTCCCACGATATGCACTATTATGTATGTGGCTTATGTACTGTATGTACCGCATTGTAATAGTTAGGGAAAGGGGTGTCAAGATGGGACCGGCAGAAATGGCAAGAAAGCCGAAACCCGCTCCTTCCAATTTCAGCAGGGAAGAGCTAACAGGGCTCGAGGTGACGATCGCCAAGAACCTGAAGATGTACCGCGAGCTTTTCGGGC
>JBBQKJ010000078.1:0-10725 GCA_038326775.1 Candidatus Geothermincolia bacterium | reverse complement strand
ATAGAGTCCTCCTCTCCGTATGACCTGTAGTCCTGTTCACAGCCGTTACACCGCCGGTCCGACGTCGTCGAGCGAGAGCTGGGGACCGGTGACGGGCAGCACATCGCCGGACCAGCTGTAGCGCTTCCAGTGGTGAGCGCGCCCCTCGCGCCTGTCCTTCTCGTACTCGAGGTCCGCCATGACCCATCCGGTGCTCGGATGTGTCTCGCAGGTGTCGAACCATATCCTCGTCAAGGTGTCCGGCTCGAGGTCCGAGTGCCGCTCCATGAAATGCTGCCGCTCTATGTCCAGGTGGATGCTCAGCACGTGCTGTATGCGCTCGCTGTAGAGGTCCTTGGTCTTAAGAAGATCCAGGTCTTGGAGACGGGGAAGTACAGATAAGATGAAAGCGCCTGTGCCACAGGTTACGCTTGTGAAGTAAGCGTAACAGAGCAGACAGGAGGTGCACAGGATGCTGTACGTAGGGGTCGACCACCACACCAAGACATCCCATGTGACCGTTATCGACGAGAATGGAGAGGTCGTCAGGCGAAAAGAGATCCCGAGTAACGGCGATGATGTGAGAAAGGCGCTCGACGATTTCAACGAGCCAATCAAGGCGGTACTCGAGGCGGGCTACAACTGGGGGAAGATGTACGATTGGCTGGATGATGTCGTCGACGAAGTCGTCCTCGCCCATCCCGCAAAGGTCAGGGCGATAGCCGAGGCAAGGATAAAGAACGACAAGATTGACTCACACACCCTGGCACATCTGCTGAGGGCCGACTTGATTCCCGAGGCCTATGCCTGCCCGGCAGACGTCCGCGCCACCAAGAGGGTCCTTCGGCAGAGGATGTTCCTGGTCGAGATACAGACCATGCTCAAGAACCGCATGCACGCCCTCATACACCAGTACGACCTCGAGAAACCGGCCGTTAAGGACATCTTCGGAGCTGCGGGAACGAGATGGTTGAAGGGACTTGCCCTCCCGGATCCCGATGGTTCGATACTGGAAGAAGACCTGTTGCTGCTCGGCGAGGTAAGCGAGCGGATAGCTTCCACGGAGGGATTGATCAAGGAGTTGTCCAATGGAGACCAGGCGGTGGGGTGGCTCAAGAGCATCCCGGGTATCGGGGACTTCTTCAGCGTCCTCATACGGTACGAGGTTGGCGACATGGCAAGGTTCCGCACCGCCAGGAAGTTCGCGGCCTACACGGGACTCATCCCCTCCACCTATGCCTCTGGAGACAGGCTCTACCACGGAAAGATAACCAAGCAGGGAAACAAATATCTTCGCTGGGCTTTCATCGAAGCGGTTACACCAGCAACCCGGGTATCTCCCAGCCTGCGCGCCTTCTACGAGCGGATTGCCAGAAAGAACGGAAAGAAGGACGCAAGGGTTGCCACTGCCAGGAAGCTGGCCGAGATCGTCTGGCACGTCTGGACGGAACAACGGTTCTATGAAGTACGCTAGAATGCTATTCGGGATCCGGCTGCCCTCTCAAAGTTCTGGGCTTTAAGGCCCCTAGTACAGATTAGGGAGCCAGGGTCCCACCCTTATGGTGTGTGCCGGCGAAATGCCGGGCACCAATGGAAGAATGACCGCGGAGTCCCGGAAGTGTCTCGTCGGGAGTGCCTTGACAGGCGCTTTCATGGAAGAACTTAGGCGGCACAACGGTCTTGAACAGCACCTTGTCTTGGAGAGAGGGAAATTACAGCGTTTTGTGGGCTCAACTCCTCCAGTCATGGTATCTTAGTGCAGACCTGCAAACGTTTCTCAGTGGGACCACGGGGATTGCCCCTCTTGCGGGGATATAGCCGTCCACCTGAGGAAAAGGAATCGGGGGAGCTTGGAGCATGAGTCAGGCGGATGCAAATGCGGACATCCTTCAGGCGGCACTGCACGTCTTCGCTGAAAACGGGTACCGCGGCACCAGCATCGAAATGATTGCGGCCGAGGCGGATGTGGATACTTCGACCGTACTTGACTGTTTCGATGACAAGGAAGACATATATAACCAGACACTGACATACTCTCTGGAGAAGTGGCACCAGCGGATTGCATCGCGCGCGGAGGAGGAGCACGACCCGATTGATAAGTTGCGCGGACTCTACGACGAAGCCTTCTTCTATCTCTCGCGCAACCCGGAGACCCGCAGGCTGATGCTCGAAGGCCCCATGATGTTCCTGTATTCCAGCGAACGTTTCGCCAGCTTCATCGCCTTGGGAGAAAGGCTCGTGCAGTCTGTCCTGGAAGAGGGCGTGGAGTCCGGCGTCCTCCGCCCAATGGACTGCGAGAAGATGTCTCGCCTGCTCTACTGGATCCACAAGATGTACAATCTCAATTCCTACATGGAATCCCCGTTGGCTCCTGGCGACGATTTCTTCGAACTCCTCCCGGACTTGATCATCAACGGACTGATTGCAGGAGAGGGACCCAATGCCGGTTGACCGTGCCTCGGGGACGCGAGGGACAACGAGCGGGACGCGCAAGAAAGCCGCGCTTGATCTTGCGAAAGCTAAACACTACAAGATTCCCCTGCCCCTGCCCGAGCTGGCGGACCTTGTCGACAGGTGCCGACCCGATCTCATCAAGGGAGTTCAGGAAAAAGTAAAAGACAGGATGTCCGGTGAATGGGCGAAGAGCGCCCGGAGCCAGGCTGGCCGAAGACGATTACACAAGTACTTTTCACTCTTCACGGAGGCCCTGCGTTCGGGTGAGATGGAGTCGTTCCTGGCCAACCAGAAGGAACAGGTCAAGCGTTACGCCCGCCGGGGAGTTCCACTCGAGGAAGTGGAGACACTCGACGACTGCATCGGGGATACCCTTCATGAGGTCCTTCTGGGGACCGCCACGACCCTCGACCAGCGCCTGGCCATCAACTGGAGCTGGCAGGTCCTTGAGAAGTTCATAAACGCCAGTTCGTTTCTTGCGGCACGCCACTATATCCTCGCCAGGGAGGAGGAGCTCTCTATGAAGGAGGCCCTTCTGAAGAGGCTCGCCGGCCGGCTCATGACCGCCCAGGAGGAGGAGCGCGGGCGCATCGCACAGGACATCCATGACGAGCTCATACAGCTTCTCTTTGGCCTTCGATATGAGCTCGATCTGGTAGACAGCAAGCTCGACAAGCGCCAGTTTGATGGAGCGAAAGAGGAGATGCGCACGATGAAAGAGCGCATCGACCAAGGCCTTTCCGAGTTACGACGGCTCCTGCGCAGTCTGAGGCCCGCGGTCCTCGACGACCTGGGCCTTGTCCCGGCCCTGAACATCCTGGTGCGACAGCTCGACCAGTCGACGGGAATAGAGATGGACTTCCAGGTGAAGGGTAAGGAGTGCCGTCTTCCCCTATCGACCGAAACCTGCCTGTATCGCGTGGCCCAGGAAGCTCTCCACAACACGGTCAAACACGCGGAGGCTTCACACGTACTGGCGACCCTTTCGATCCAGAAACACCATACACGACTCGCGGTCGAAGATGACGGTATGGGGTTCAAGAGCGAGGCCTATGCCGACGGAGGCGGCCTCTCTCAGGATAAGTTCGGTCTCTACGGCATGAGCGAGCGGGTCCAGAGCCACGGCGGCACCCTCAGGATCGACAGCAGGCCGGGACGGGGGACGCGCGTCGTGGCAACCCTGCCGCTCGATGACGGAAAAGCATAGGGCTTCGAATGGGTGATACCAGCAGGATAACTATCGTGATAGCCGACGACCACCCGGTGGTCCGGGAGGGCCTCCGTTCCATGCTCGAGCTCAATCCCCGAGTAAACGTGGTGGCGGAAGCGACAGACGGCGTGGACCTCATCCGGAAGGTCGCCGAATGCGACCCGGACGTCGTGCTCCTCGACATCAGGATGCCCGAGATGGGTGGCCTGGACGTCGTGCGCCGGCTGCAGGCGGACGGGTGCCGCTCGCGACTCGTCGTAATGACCGCCTACGACGAGGAAGAGTACATGCTCGAGGCGGTGCGAGCCGGCGTGCACGGTTATCTGCTCAAAGAGATTGACGGTTCCGCCCTGAACAGTGCGATTGAGGCGGTGCTCAAGGGTGAGATCGTACTGGACCCCAGGGTGGAGCAAGCCTTCACAGAGCTCCTCGACCGTGGTGGCAAGGCCGTGTCGGTTCCCGACTGGGGGCTGACCGCCAGGGAGCAGGAGGTACTAGAGTTGCTTTACCAGGGCTTGAGCAATCAGCAGATCGCAAAGCGGCTCTTCATCTCCATGAACACCCTCAAGTTCCACCTCAAGAACATCTACAGGAAGCTTGGGGTCAGCAGCCGGCTCGAGGCGATCAAGAAACTGACATTCGGCTAACCGGCCGTGTCACAGGCCCCATGACTTGATGGTCTCACTGGCCGATTTGAGTATCTTCGTGATCTCTTTGTCCTGGTCGGGCGGTAGCGGCGGCACCTCGTGGGTAGCCAGGATCTCCCTGCACTTCTCCTTCGCCCTTGCGAGGCTGTCTTTCTTGCCCCTGTTGACCCACTCGGGATAGGAGAGCCTGTCGGCTATGTCGGGAAGGAGCTGCTCCCTCATCCACCAGTCCCTGGTGTGTCGCTCGCCGAGGAAATGCCCGGGCATCGGGCCGACCTCGTCGATCAGGTCCACGGCCAGCGTATCGTCTATCACGTTGATCCCCTGCAGGAACCTGCCGAGCATCTTTGCGATGTCATTGTCCATTATCGCAGCGACATGAGAAGCATAGAGCTCGTCGTAGACCCCTCCCTGGAAGTACACCTTGTTGGAGCCCGCCAGCACCGCGAGGGTCGCGCTCATCGTTTTTTCCACGGCGCATTGGTAGTCCAGTGACTTGGAGTCGGACCTTACCCCGCACCCCGTGCGTGGGATATCGTTGCTGCGCCAGATCTGGGACCATGCGGCGTCCATGAGCGCGCTCTCCACGCCGCCCTGGAGCACGGCCGCCTCCCTCATCCCCATTACCTGGGAATAGTTGCCCACCAGCACCTCCATGCCGGGCTTGATGGTCTGTGCCAGCACCACGATGGCGGCTACCTCGGCGTAGTTCTGCGCAATCGTGCCCGCCAAAGTCGCGGGTGAATTCGACCCGGCGGCGACGCCGCTGAAAGGCGTTATGGGGAAATCAGCCTCCGCGGAAGCGAACAAGACCGTGAGCTGGTGACCGGGCCATGTCAGTGGCGGGGCGCCGCTGACCAGCATCGCCGGCCTCACTCCGACCACCTGGAACATCTCGACGATCCACTGCTCGATTCCCAGGATCGCCGCCCCGAACAGCGCTTTCTCCGTGTGCCTCAAGTTGTAGGCTATGCCCCAGGGGTAGGCGGAAAGACCTGGCGCTACTTCCTGGTCAACGTTGATGTAGTTTCCGAACCCGTGGATGTGGACTTCATCCAGGTAATCTAGGACCGTCGTCGACTCGAGGAAGTCTTGTTCCGTGGGAACTTTCTGCTCCCATGTATCGAGGTCCACCGCGTTCATGCCGAGCCAGGGACAGAAGTGAACTCTGTTGCCGCCCAGGATGACGTCGTGCTTGGGGTTCCTGGCTTTGAGTGTAACCCTGCTCGGGCACATTCGCAGCGACTCCTCGACCAGGTATGGTGGAATCCTGACGCGCATCTCTTCGCGATCGACCTTGCACCCGGCGTCCGCCAGGACGTCCAGGGCCTTCTCGTGCTGAAAAACGATTCCCGTCCTCTCGAGGATTTCGAGCATCGCTCCTTGCACCATCTCCAGTTCTTCGTCCCTGAGGACGTTTATCGGTTGCTTTACTACAAAGCCTTTCATGGTCATAACCCAGACACCCCTTCCTCTCGGGACCTACGCTCCGATCAGTCGGCGGGCCAGCTTCACCGCTCCGACCGCCGTGGGATCGTATCCGTCCGCACCAATCTGCTCGGCGAACTGCGTGTTGACGGCAGCCCCGCCAACCATGATCTTCACCTTGTCCCTCAAGCCCTCGGCCTCGAGGGTTTCGATTACCGCTTTCTGCTGCGGCGCCGTCAGGGTAAGCAGGGCCGACATCGCAAGGATGTCCGGCTCGCGCTCCTTGACCGCCTCAATGAACCTGTCGGCCCCCACGTTTACACCCAGATCTACGACATCGAAGCCCTCGGCCGTCAGGAAGGTGCGCACCATGGTCTTGCCGATGTCGTGAATGTCGCCGGCGACCGTCCCCAGGACCACGGTGCCAAGGACCTTCCGCTTCTCTCCTCTTTTGCCCAGTTCCTCTTCCAGGATCGGCGTGGCGGCTATGAGGGCATCCGCCGCCCCAACCAGGTCCGGTAGCCATAGTTCGCCTCTACCGAAACCGTCTCCCACCTCCCTTATGGCCTCCGTCAACGCCTCCAGAGTCGCGTTGACGTCAAGCTTCTCCTGCACGGCCCTGCCGGCCCATTCCGCCGCTGCTTCAGGGTCGTATTCCTTGACAGCCTTCTTCAGGTTCTCGAGGATCTCCGCTTCCATTTGATCCCTCCTTCATCAAGCTCTTGTGAATGCAATACTCCCGCGGCTCCTGCCAGGAGTTCTCGGAACAAGCAACCGTGAACCGCCGCCTCCTCAGAACGGGAAGGCCCAGTCCGCCGCAGTCAGATAGCCTCCGTCCACTTGAAGCCCCGCGCCGTTAACGTAGGAGGCCTTCTTGGAGCACAGGAATAGGATGCAATTGGCGATGTCCTCCGGGAGGGCTATTCTGCCAACCGGCACCATGGGTATGACCTTCTCGTAGACTCCCTCGACGAATTCGCGCGGAAATCCGACTCTCTCGTAGATGGGGGTGTCTACCCACCCGGGAAGTATGGCGTTCGCCCTTATGCCGGGAAGATCCCTCGCCAGGTGCTTCGTGTACTTGAGCACCGCCGCCTTCGCCGAGGAGTAGAGGAAGTGATTGGCGCAGTGCTCGACCAGGGCCGCGCTCGACGACATGTTCACGATGGCCGGCGCGAGAGCCTGCCTCAGCAGGGGCAGGAAGCGGGTGGTCATGAGCATGGTCCCCTTCACGTCCACGTCGTAGATGGCGTAGAAATTCTCCTCGGTCATAGCCTCAACGGTCGCCAACAGGCCAACCGCGGCGTTGTTCACCAGGGCGTCGAGCCGTCCGTATTTCTCCTCGACGAACGATGCAGACGCTGTTACCTGGTCGTCCTTCGAGACATCGCAGATCCTTGGAACGAACCTCTCTCCCAGCTTCTCCGCGGCTTGACCCAGGCTGTCGGCATCGTAATCCAGGCCAACGACGACGGCGCCTTCCTCTACGAACTGCCGCGCCGTTTCGAAACCTATCCCCGAGGCGGCGCCGGTCACTAGTACGACATAGTCCTTGAACTCCGGGTACATGCGCGTTCCTCCTTTCTCGAATTTCAATCGTGCGTCAGTCAACCACCGCTGCGACGACCATGTCCGCCAGCCGCTGGTGGCGAAGGAAGCTCTTCCCCTCCTCGAGCAGCCCGGCGGAGAGGAACACGAATGCGAGATCCCTCTCCGGGTCCACCAGGAACATGTTCGATCCCGCGCCCAGGCCGGCGAACGAGGACGGCGACGTGGTCAGGCCCAACGGAGTCGGGAAAGTCCCCTCGCCTCTTACGAAGAAGGTGAGCCCGAGGTTCGCGGGGTAGACGGGCCAGCCGTACATCTCACGCATATAGTCGAGCAGGTGGTTCGGCATGTCCCCGGTCTGGTTCGAGGTGGCAAGCTTCACCATCTCGGGGGAAAGGATCCGGGCGCCGTTCAGCTCGCCCCCCCTCCTGAGCATCTCGGCGAACCGCAGGACGTCCATGGCCGTGGAGACGCCGCCCCCCGCCGGGAGCTCCGACTCCTCGTTGATGAGGAAGTTCATGGCCTCAAGGAGCAGCGGCTCGAACAGGCCAGGGGTCTTGTCACGTACCACAACCGGAACCACCCTCTCCTTCAGCCTGTCGGGCAGGCCCAGGGCGGTGTCCTCCATCCCCAGGGGATCGAACAGGTCTTCCTTCAGGATCTGGCGGAACGGCCGCCCAGCCTCGTCCATGCGCTGTACCATCACCGCCACGACGGAGTGCGCGGTGATGGCGTTGTAGGAGACTATCGTTCCGGGCGTTACGAGCACACGCTCGTTGGCGATGGCCGCCGTGACTGATTCGATGCTGGCAAGCTGGTCCACCGGGATCCCGTACGGGATCTCGGTGTTGAGGCCGCTGGTGTGGGTCAGCATATGCCACAGGGTGATCCTCTGCTTCCCCTTGATGCCGAACTCGGGGATGACTTCTGCTACGGGGGTGGTGAGCGAGAACGTGCCGCGCTCGACATCCATTAGCGCCCTGACCGCGGCTATCTTCTTGGTGAGGGACATGATGAAGAAGACATCGTCCGGCTTCGCCTCGCGCCCCTTCTCCAGGTCCGTCTTGCCCACCGCCTCGACCAAAGCCACGCGGCCGTGGCGCGCGACGGCCAGGACCGCGCCGTCGTATGTGCCACTCGCGGTGTCCTCCTCCACCGTCCTGGCTACCCTCTGGAGCCGGTCCGGATCCAGGCCTACCTCTCGTGCGTCCACCAGTTCAGTCGAGAAATCCGTTTGACTCGTCATTTTGACCCGCTCCTTTCAGGTTTTGCTCCAGCGGCGCCGATTCGCGGGACGGTAACTACAGCCAGCCCCTGCGTGCCAGTAACATCAGGAAGGGCCGCGCCAGGCCCCTTCTGTTCATGAAAGCCATCAACGAGAGAAATGTGGACGGCATCATCCGCTTGTTCAACCAGAAGAACTTGCCGGTGGTGTGGGGAATCAGGTAGAACTTGTTCTTCTCGACGGCACCCGCCACCTTTGCGGCGATTTGCGAGGGCGACAGCGAGGTGTTCTTCATGGCCACTTCCCACATGGGGATGATGAAGTCTCCCACTTCCGTCGAGTGCTCGAGGACGCGCGTGTTGACGCCCATCGGGCAGAGGACGGAGACGCCGATGTCGAAGGGCGCCAGCTCTATCTTGAGAGACTCGGACAGGCCTATGACCCCCGCCTTGGCCGCTACGTATGGCGCCTCTTCTATTGGAGGTGTGATGCCTGCCATAGACGCGACGTTCAATATGTGCCCGCCGCCCGCGGCCTTCATTTTAGGAACGAATACATGACACCCATGGACCACTCCCCACAGATCGACGTCTATCACACGCCGCCATTCCTCGATGGTTATCTCGCCCATGCATCCCGCCGCCATGACGCCAGCGTTGTTCACGAGCAGGCCCACGCGCCCCCAGGCATCGTAGAAATAGTCCGCCGCGGCCTGGACGTCCTCCAGCCTTCCAACGTCGCAGCGGAAAGCTTTTGCCACCCCACCGGCGCTCGACACCATATCCACGGTGTTCCGGGCCTCGTCCATATCGAGGTCCAATACGCCTACCTTGAATCTCCTTCTTCCCCACTCGACCGCGAGTGCTCTGCCAATTCCGGACGCCGCGCCAGTGACAATCGCGGTTTTCTCGTATGGGAAAGCCATGGTTCATCATCCTCCATTGTCTGGGGTACCATTTAGCCGCTCGGCCGAACATGGACAAGCGGAGCATTACTCTTCTCACAACCATTCTATGGGTCGCGTCAGGTGACAGGACCACCCCGAGGGGTGGTTTCCGGGGTGGTCCTGGAGGGTGGGTTCAACCATAGCACGGAGAGCCCGGCAGGGTTCTCGTAGCAGAACTTGAGGTTTAAAGCCACTTGAGCAGGAGCGACAGGGCTCCCCGGGCCCCGATCGTCAACCAGCCGCTTTTATCGAGGAGCCTCCTTATCCGGGCCAGCGTGAGTCAGCGCCAGTGATCCGGAGGCTCGAAGGCCTCACCTGCGTCGATCACCCGGAACCGGTTCACGTCCCTGAAGAAGCGGCTTCCTTCCTCTGAGTGAAGGCACTCAGCCCGGACGGTCGCCCTCCCGGTATCGATGTCCTCATCGCCCGTCTCGCCGCCCGGCTCCACCACCGCGGTCGGGCCGAGCTGCACCCTGTTCGAGAGGCCGGGCTCAGCGAAGGGGCGCAGCAGGAAATGAAGCACCCCGTCTCGCCGTCCGCAGACGAGGTCGACGCGCCCCTGTCCCGCGCTCTGGATGATGGGCTGGTCCCACGAGGGCACCTCGCGGCCGGCGACCTCCACACGTACCGGCCGTCGCACTCGGAGTGATAGCACCTCAAGTCCCTGGCGTACGCTGCCGCCTGGTAGAATGGCGGCGTTCCGTCCGGATGGAGGGAGATTGCCATGGCCGAACCCTCAGGCGCAGCAGCAGGCGAAGGGCCCACACCGAGCGGCGACCAGTAGATGTAGATATGGTTGGCGATGTTCATCTTCCAGCAGAGGGAGACGTTAACCGAGCCGTGTGTGACGTCCACGGCCTCTACGGTATCGGTCGTAGAGCCCGCATAGGCAAAGTAGCCTGATTCCCATGTCTGCCCGGAGGTCGTCGAACGCCTGACGAGGACCTCGTTGTGCAGGGCTCCGGGCCTGTCCTGGCCGACGTACGCGGCGTATACCGTGTTGCCGGCGCCAGCAGTCACCCGGGGACGGGACCCCGTTCCCGCGTCGAGCCTTACAGCCGAACTCCAGGTCAGTCCGGTGTTCGTCGAACGGCGGTAGTAGACGCCGTTGTTCTCATAGACCAGATGAACGGTAGCGCCTTTTACGGCTATATCGACCGACCCGGTGCCGGCTGTGACCGTTTTGTCGGAGGTCCAACCCGTCGGGTAGGCGAAGGTGGTGCCCGCTAGCGCGAGCATCAATACTGCGGCCACGGCTGTTACGGTCGAGAGCTTCTTCACTACTGCC
>JBBQKJ010000077.1:0-10903 GCA_038326775.1 Candidatus Geothermincolia bacterium | reverse complement strand
GCGAAAACAGGTCTCAGCAGTATGTATCTAAGCCACACGTTCCGCTCCGAACCAGCTGCCGGGTAACCTCACGCCTCAACCTTTATTAACCGGTATTCCCCCTTTGCCTCCTCCAACGCCGAAAGTCTACCACCAATCAAGTCCGTTTTGTCCTGATACTAGTCCCTGGCCGGCAATCTTTGCTTGGCTTGTCGTTTCTGCCGAGGAATGCAATTCCTCTTGAGGTATCGGGGTTCAACACGTCATGGAAGCATAGGCGAGGGAAGCTGCTTTCCCGCTTCATTCACCCAAACGGGCTCAAGTGGCTTTCTGGACACGAAGCCCTGGTCGTGGAGTTGACCTCAACCTGGTCAACAAGCTCTACCACGGCAACAACCTGTTCATCATGCGCGAGTTTGTCCCGGACAAGTGCGTTGACCTGTCCTGCCTGTAATTCGTCCCTGCATAGAGCAGGTTGTGCTTCGAGTCATATGTCAGTGAGACAATCCAATAGTCCGATAGTGCTCCTTTGGTGTTAGTCCCTGCGGAGCCCCGGTTACCAGCACTGACCGGCCCAGGATATCTTTCATTATCGTCGGCTCCTTCGGTTCGTGCTATTTCGCCATCGGCCTGAACTTGGGAAGAGTGACCTCAGGTGTCACCGGATCGAAAACGACCTCCACAGGCATCTCGCACTCGAGCGTGTCGAAGTCGCACTCGATGATGTTGCTCATGATGCGATACCCCTCGTCCATCTCGATTATCGCGACTGCGTAGGGCATTTCGGCCATGAACGCCGGTGGAGCGCTCTCGTAGGTAACCGTGAACGTGACGATCTTCCCCTTACCCTTCGACTCCAGCCACTCGAGATTGTGGCCCATACAGTTCGGGCACAGGTACTTCGGAAAAAAGATGACCTCGCCGCAGTCCTTGCAGTGCTGGTAGAGCAGCTTGTTCGCCTTGCAGCCGTCCCAGTACTCCTTGCTCAGAGTGGTTATCAAAGGGAGCGGCAGGTTGTACTCGCTCATGCCCTACACCTCCCTTCCCAGGACCCCGACGTGGAAGTCCATGCCGATTCCGCCGGACGCGGTCTCCACCACGATGTTCGCGTTCTCGACCTGCCTCTCGCCGGCCTTGCCCATCACCTGCCTGGCCGCCTCCACCAGGATGGCGACGCCGCCGCCCGCGCCGGTATGCCCCTGCGCCATCATCGCCCCGTTGGTGGAGATGGGAAGCTTGCCTCCCGGCCCGGCGTGCCCTTCCTCGAAGAACTTGCCCGCCTGCCCGGGCTCGCAGAGACCAAGCAACTCCATTGACATCAGGATGAAAGTGGGGAAAGCGTCGTATATCTCGGCGACGTCGATGTCCTCCACCGTGATACCGGCCATCTCGTATGCGTCCTTCGTGGCCTCCTTCCACATCTGGAACCCGTCCCACTGGCCGGCGGTGACGCTGAAGTTCGTGCACCTCGACCCCACGCCCAGCACGTACGCGGGCGTGTCCGTGTACCCCCTCGCTTTCTCCGCGGTAGTGACTATGAATGCGGCCGCGCCGTCCGCCAGTTTGTTCATCATTCGCTTGCGGACCGGGCTCGAGATTATCTTCGACTCCAGCACCTCGTCGGCGGTCCTCGGCGTCTTCATCATCGCGTTCGGGTTGAGCGCGGCCCACTTGCGCAGGGTCTCCACCACCGAGGCGATCTGTCGCTCGGTCGTCCCTGTGTCGTACATGTAGCGCTGCTGGAGAAACCCCGCCAGCCCGAGCTGGCTGAACCCGTAAGGCGACTCGTACTCCGGGCTGATCGCCACCGAGGCGAACTGCTGGATGGCCAGTGCCAGGTCGAGGCCGCTGCCCATGCGGTCGGAGTGGATGACGAGCACCCCTTTGGAGAGCCCCGTGCTCACAAGCCCCATCGCCACCTTCAGGGCGTTAGCTGAGCTCGACCCGCCGGAGCCGCACAGGAAATTCGCCTTCGCAGTCTTGCCCAGGCCGAGCTCCTCGACCATCTGCGAGCAGATCATGTTCGCGTTATCCACGTTGTTGGCCACCACCAGAATGGGGATGACCGTGTCCACGTCCTCCTTGGGGATGTTCGCGTCCCTTATCGCCATCTCGGACGCTGCAACGGCCGCTTCTATCAACGACCTTTCGGGGTAGATCCCCGTCGGCACCTCGCCTATTCCCACGATCGCCGTCTTGCCTCGAATGCTTTCCATATCGTCAGTCCTCCCATGATCAGACTGCCCAAGATCCAAGCTAGCTCAGTACTCCGCGAGGGTCTTCCAGACCCGTTTCTTCAGCGGTAATACCGGCCTTGTGTTGTACTTGGCGATGTACTTTTCCTGCCCGAGCTCGGGATTGAGAATGCAGCGGGCCGGCAACCCGAGAACGAATCGCGATATGCACCCCTTGTTGCATCGCGTACATTTCACGATGTCTTTGGCCCTGCCCGCCTTGACTTTGTTGGGCCACTCAGGATCCGCCAGGAGGCCGCGGCCAATGGATATCATGTCGGCTTTTCCCGACGAGACCGTTTCGGCCGCCAGGTCGGGGTTGTGCACCGATGGGCACACGACGGGAACCTCTCCAAGGGCCGCCTTTATCCGCCCGGACTCCTCGACCACCTGGCCGTCCTCCACCGGCAGGAAGTATTTCATTGCCTCGTAGCAGCCGTCCGAGAGGTGGATGCCGTCGGCCCCTGCCGCAACCGCCATCTTGCAGAACTCTATGGTCTCATCCACATGGAACCCGTCGGGCATGTGCTCGTCGGCGCTGATGCGCACCGTGAGGAGATAATCATCGCCCACCGCGGCGCGAACGCTTTTCACGCAGTCCACCAGCAGCCTCGCGCGGTTCTCGATGGAGCCACCGTACTTGTCCGTCCTCTTGTTGGAGCGAGGTGAAAGGAACGAGTGGATGAGGTAGCCGTGCGGAGCGTGTATCTCGACCCCATCGAGGTCTGCAATCCTCGCCAGCTTAGCCGACTCGCCGAGGTCGCGCACCAGAATCTCGAGCTCCTCGACTGTTATCTCCCTCGGCACCAGTCCGCCCGGCGGATGCGCCCCCAGTTCGAAAGTCTTCATGAAATCGATTCCGGGGGGCATCATGTCCGGCTGTGGAATCCAAGCAATCGGCGATGGAGCCACGGGCTGAATACCGGTATAGGCATCGGTGCCCTGACGACCAGGTCCAATCGCTATCTGCACGATTATCTTCGACCCGCACGTATGCACTGTCTCCGCAAGTTCCGCCATACCCGTGAGATGCGTCGGCCTCGTCAGCATCAGGTTCTTGTACGCTGCGTAAGTACCCATGCACGTTTCGTGGTCGGATGCACCCACCGCCTCGACCACCACGAGTCCGACCCCTCCCAGCGCCCTCGCGGCGTAGTAGGCCAGTTGCTGGTCGCTCACCATGTTGTCGTTGTCCGTGTAGCACATGTTCATCGGGGCCATCGCAATCCGGTTCTTGACCTCCACGTTCTTCAGCATGATCGGTTCGAACAGTACGTCGTGTGATGCCAATTCCATCTCCCCCTCATCGTGTATCGTCCTCTAGTGGACCTGTCGCTCCTGCCCCTCCCAGAACGGCTTTCGGAGCTCGTTCTTCAGCACTTTACCGGCCAGGTTCTTGGGCAACGCCTCTATGAACTCGACCGACTTGGGTTTCTTGTAGGAGGCCAGGTTGTCTTTACACAGCTCGATTATCTCCTCCTCGCTCACCTCCATCCCCGGCTTCTTCACCACGAACGCCTTCACCGACTCGCCCCATATGTCGTCGGGAACGCCGATGACCGCCGCCTCGAGGACGGTTTCGTTTTTGAAGATGACGTTCTCGATTTCCTTGGGGTAGACGTTATAGCCGCCCGTGATTATCATGTCCGTTTTACGGTCGGCCACGAACAGGTAGCCTTCGTCGTCGAGGTACCCGAGGTCGCCTGTGTACAGCCAGCCGTCTCTTATCGCCTTGGCCGTAGCCTCCGGATCCTTCCAGTACTCCTTCATCACCAGGGGGCTGCGTACGATGATCTCCCCCACCTCTCCCGCGGGGAGCTCGTTGCCATCGGCGTCCACTACACGCACCTCGGTCATGAGGGCCTGGCGGCCGGCCGAGCCCAGCCTCCTGGTCTGGTCTTCAGTCCCACCGACAGTGTGTTCCTTCTTGCTCAGCCAGGTGGCGATGGGGCACTCGACCAGGCCGTACGCCTGGAGAAAGACCTGCCCGAATACGTCCACGGCTTCCTTCAGCTTCTCCACGGCCATGGGCGCGGAGGAATAGGGGCACGTCCGCAGGCTCGAGATGTCGTAGTTGGGCAGGTTCGGGAAAGCCAGCAGGAAATAGATTATGGTCGGCGCCAGCCATATCGTCGTTACCTTCTCCTTCTGGATCGTATCCAGCACGAAGTCGATGTCGAGGTGGCTCACCAGGATGTTTGGGACGCCCCTCACGAAGTGGGGCGGTATCAGGATTCCCGACCCGTGGTTGATCGGCGCGATGTACATGGCCACGTCGTCTGGGCGGATGTCCATCTCTGCAACGGCCATGAGGGTCATCATCATCCAGTTCATGTGGGTATGGACTACACCCTTCGCGGCTCCCGTCGTCCCGGAGGTGTGCATTATCGCCATCGGGTCGCCGGCGTCGATGTCCACGCGAAACGGGTTATCGCTTGCTTTTGCCATGAGGTCGTCGTAGGAGTCCATCCCCTGGTAACCGTCACCGTCGACGATGAAGTGCTCGACGGTCTCTATCTTGTCCCGCACCGAATCGATCCCTTCGGCGAACTGGTTCTGCATCACCACCGCCCTGGACCCCGCGTTGTTGAGGTAATGCACGTGCTCGTTGGGGTGGTTTCGGAAGTTCAAGGGCGTCCATACGAGGCCCGCCTTGAGTATCGCGTACTGCGCCTCCAGGACGGTCAGGCAGTTCTCGCCCACGACCGAGACGCGGTCGCCCTTCTTGAGTCCGAGCCCCCGCAAGACGTTGGCGAACTTGTCGATGCGTTTTTCCAGCTCCCGGTAGGTGAGCTTCTGGTCTCCGTGGATCACCGCCACCCCGTCGGGGTTCTGCATGAATCCCATTCTCACAAGGCTCCACATATCCATGGCGAACTCCTTTTCTTACCTGAGCAGCATTCTCGCTATGGTTATCCGCTGAATCTCCGAGGTCCCGCCACCGATGGTTGTGGCTTTTGCCGCCCAGAGGGAACGGCCTATCATCTGGTCGGTCGTGTAGCCGTAGCCACCGAAGATCTGCACTCCGTTCAGCGCAATGCGCAGGGCTGCCTCGGTAGTGAACAGCTTAGCGATGGCCGCCTGCAGATGAATGACCTTCCCCGTGTCGAACATCCAGGCGAGCTTGTAGGTGAGAAGCTTCGCAGCCTCCAGATCCACCTTCATGTCCGCGAGTTTCGCCTGGATGAGTTGGAACTTGGAGATGGGGCGACCGAACTGCTGGCGTTCCTTGGAATATGCGATGGAGTCCTCGAGGTCGGCCTCCATCGAGCCCAGGACACCCGCGAAAGCCAAACGCTCCCAGCCAAGCGACGTCAGCATAGCAGCGAACCCCTGCCCCTCAACGCCCACCAGGTTTTCCAACGGGACCTCGCAGTCGTCGAAAGCTATCTCGCCCGCCTCGGCGGCGGCCGCGGTCGAGTACGTCTCAATAGGTTTTCCCCTGATGAAGCCCGGAAAGTCGCTCTCCACGATGAAGACCGAGATCCCATCGCCGGCGGTCTTCGCGAAGACCAGGAAGGTGTCTGCGTACGGAGCGTTCGAGATGAACATCTTGCTGCCGTTAAGGATGTACTTGTCACCCTTCAGCTCGGCCTTCGTCTTGAGCGCTGTAGCATCAGAGCCGGCATCGGGCTCGGTCAGGGCGAAGGCGCCGATGCGCGAGCCATCGCACAGTGCCGGCAGATACTTCTTCTTCTGTTCCTCCGTCCCCAGCTCCGCTATGGGCATGGCGCATATCATTGTGTGCGAGCCCCAGATGACCATCATGGCCATGTCGCGCGCGCCTCTCATGAACGCTTCGTTGGCAATCACCGTCGTCAGAGCGTCTGCCCCGCCGCCCCCGTACTCCTCGGGAACGGGCAGACCGAGCAGCTCGAAATCGGCCAGCTTCTGCCAGATGTCGCGCGGGAAATCGGCGACCTTCTCACGTTCCTTCAAGCCGGGAGCCACCTCGTTACGGGCGAACTCCTCGACCGACTGAGCGAACAGCAGTTGTTCCTCGCTGAAATCGAAATCCATCTCTCACCTCCTCGAGGGAAGTGCAGCGGTCGCTTCACCCGCGATCTTGCTCTCCCCCTGCTGGTTGACGACGGCCAGTTCGCAGTCGATGAGCTTCTCGCCGTCCTTCTCGTACTTCCTTGTGATCCGCCCTTTGCAGGTGATGGTCTCGCCCGGCCATACCTGGCCGGTGAAGCGGATCTTGTACCGCTTCAGGTTGCCCACCCCTACCCAGTCCGTCAGCATTCGCGCCAGGTAGCCCCCCTGCATCAATCCCATGGCAAACACCGACGGCAGACCAACCGCCTTCGCGAACGCCTCGTCGGTGTGGAGCGGGTTGAAGTCCCCCCCTGCGCCCGCATACTTGGCGATATGCGTCCTGGTTACCTCGAGGGACAGCTCCGGGGCTTCGTTGCCTTCGCTCGCATCCTCGAAAGAGAGTTTTTCCTCAGCCATTTCACGTCTCCTTAGGTTACGGAGGCCCGCTCGATGAAGAGCATGCGGTCCTTCTGGACGACCTCTCCGTCCTGGTTCGTGTAGGTCGCCTCGGTGGTGATGAGGTTCATCACCCCGCCCCGCTTGCCTTCCTTCTTCGTGATGTCTTTGACCGTCATGCTCACGGTCAGGACGTCACCGGCCGCAACCGGCTTGATATACTCGAACTCCGACTCGCCGTGTACGCTCCTCGCCACGTCGATCTCCATCTCCGCCATGAGGTTCAACAGGAAGTTCTCGTCAGGGACCTGGTGAAGGAAAGACGCAGTGAAGGTCGGTGGGGCCGGCACTGATTTGAATCCGGCTTCCTTCGCCAGTTCCACTTCGGTATAGATCGGGTTCTTGTCACCCAGAGCTCGCGCGAACTCCTTTATCTTGCCCCTCTCGACGAGGAACTCGAACGGTGGAAACTCCTTTCCGATTATGGCTTCGTTTACCATGACGCTTCGCCTCACTTCCGATCTCAGAGCTTGAATATCTGCCTTGAGTTGGTATCCATCATCTTCTCGAGCTCTTCCGCGCTGAAGGAGACGTCGCCCCTGGGGTTGACGTGGATGTCGACCCATTCCTTAGGCGGCACCAGGGTGTTGGGCAGCGGGGTGTCGGTTCCCCAGAGCACCTGTTCCGCGCCGCAATCGTCCACAAACCTGCGCAACAAGGTGTAATACTCGTCCGGGTACTGCCGGAACAGGAACTGCCAGTATGAGCAGTCGAAGTACAGGTTGGGCAGGAGCCTGCCGAACATGAGCGCCTCCGGCCACCATTCCATGCCGAAATGCGCGAGGATGAACTTGGTGTCAGGAAACTTGCTGGCCGCCTCAGCCACGTAAACGGGACGCGCGGTCTCGAGCACGACGGGCGCGGCGGGTTGGGCGCCTGAGTGGAAGAGCAGGGGCAGATCCCACTCTGCGCACTTCTCGTAAAGGGGGAACATTACCGGGTCCATGGGGTTGAAGCCCGCCGCCGGGTGCAGCTTGATGCCCCTCATGCCCCAGTCCTCTATGCACTGTGTGATATGATCCATCGCGCCCTTTCTTCTCGGGTCGATGGCACACAGCGCGACGAACCTGTCCGGATGCGCCTTGACGATGTCCGCGTAGAGCTTGTTCATCTCGAAGATGGGAATCTCGGGCTCGCCTATCTCTTCCCCGAAGTCCACCCCGAACAGCACGGCCATATCGATCTCGGCCTCGTCCATTAGCTGCAGGTAGTTGTCTCCCTTTTCGTCCACCGGGAAGAGGTTCAGCGCGTCTTCCAGGCTGAGCTTCATCCCGAGCGCCTTGCCGGCGACCTTGGCCATGGTCCGGCCACAACCCTCCACGTAGAGTTTGGGTATTATTCCGGGTATGAAGATGTGTACGTGCGCGTCTACTACCATAGTGACCACCCCTTCAAGTTCGGCGTTCCGATCGTACATTCACATTTCGTAAGCGTTCACTTACCTGAGCCGGCAAACCACCCCTTTCCGGTCGATTCTGGATTATTTTCGAGAGCGATCCCCTAGTGCTGGAATATGGTCCTCACGAAGGCGCGGACCCGCTTTTCGTCCAGCATCGATTCGATTTCCATTTCGCGGGCGAGCATCAGGCTGTAGTAGTGCCCGACATAGTCCCATGCGAGCAGCTCAGTATCGACTTTCTTGCTCAGCTGGCCCCTGCTCTTTGCAAGGTCGAGCGCCTTCTTGACAGTCTCCAGGCTGGCCTTGAAGAAACCGACCAGCGGTTCTTTGAGCTCCGGGTCGTAGGTGCTGCTCAACATATGAACCAGGTACTTTGATCCGTTCGACGATTCCTTGATGTACCGCAGGTAGGCGATGGCACTCTCCTCGAGGTAACCGAGGGGGTCGTCAGGGTTGTTCTTGTAGCACTGCGCATAGCGGGACATCAGGTCACTGACTATCTCGTCGAAGCACGTCACGAACAGCTCTTTCTTGCCGTCGAAGTGCTTGTAGAGCATAGCCTCGGAGATGCCCGCCTCCTTGGCGATCATGGCCATGGTCCCAACGTCGTAGTTGTGCTCGCCGAACACCTTGATGGCGGCCTGGATTATCCGCTTGCGCTGGTCCTCATAATGCTCGTACCGGCCACGAGCTTTTTCCACAATCGTCATCTGGGCCATCCTGAGTGAGTAATACCTCATGTTATTGTAAGTGACCGCTTACTGTCTATCATTAAGCACTAACTCTGTCAAGACCAGTGAAGAATTACTCGCTCAATCTTGAATACTCTTGGTAGAATCTCCGCATCGGCGGCAGCCAGGGGAGGACACCGATATGCAGGTATTTGCCATCAACTCCAGCCCGAGACCGGAAGGTCACAGCAAGACCGCCCTCATGCTGAACCACCTGGTGAAGGCCTTCTTGACGAGAAGTCATGCATACTGGTCTTATAAAGACTTCGGGGAGGGAGAAGCGGCTGGAACCCACGACACTACTTCCAGAAATCAATGTTGGCAATCTGTTGGTAAAGTAGGAACTCGAGCCGGCGCAGGTGTCTGCGAGAGGCCTCGGAAATGGCTTGCATAAGCCATAGACTGGCGGAGGGAGAGGGATTCGAACCCCCGGAGCCTTGCGGCTCAACGGTGTTCAAGATCACCACAATCGTCCACTCTGCCATCACTCCAGGGAGCAAATCATATGGGGAGACAGAGGTTAGGACGCAGCTTGCGGGTTCATTTAGTTTAGTGACGGTTTGGTGAGGCCCTTTAGAATCTGGTTAGAAGCCAGCGTTTAATTTCAATCAAGCAAATCCAAGGGCACATTGGTATCTCGAAGAATCCTCTCCAAATCCATTTTATTCATGGCCGCGAATCTAGATTCAAACTCTTTTGTAAAAAGTTCCGCCGGGGAAATTCTTCTTGGCGGCAGCCTTCTTCGCCATTGACCTTCCCCCTATCTCGCCTTGATAGCCATGATAATGAGTGCAACCAACAACACCAGGTAGCCAGAATATAGGACCAGCTTCTTCGCAAGTAATTTGGTTTTGTTACTCTCGAAGTCCTGAACATGGTCCTCTGACAATAGCCTCGCGAGTGTTTCACCCGCATGCGGGTCGTCAGCATTCTCCTCAACAAATTCCCTGAATGGCTGTATTCCAGGACTCAGGCTAAGACTAAACGGAAGTGCCAGACTTATGCCAGATGCATCATCTGCGGCGATAAGTCTACGCCATAGACCGCGCCGAGGCGGCCGACCCTCTTGCATGCCTCCATGACGAGGCGCCCGGGGCCGCAGCCGATGTCGAGGAACCCCTCGCCGTCCTTGAGCAGCGCGAGGTCGAGCACCCGCCGGCGAAACGAGTTGCCGCGGCCGAGCATCATGAACCTGGTGCCTAGGTCGTACATCCTCGCCCAGTGGATCGGGCTACCCATGTTCGCGAAAGTCTCCTGCGCCATCACCGCCTCCTCGAGTGCCGCACGGCCCCCGTTCGAGGCCGACTGCTTTCCTATTTCGACTGCTTGCACCGCGAACCTGCGCACGGCGTGTTTGCTTGTTTTTTCGAGCGGCCTTTGCCACACTTAGCGTACGCTCGAGCAGGTCTTGCGCGTCCGTGCCCCCATCGTCTAGCGGCCAAGGATACTGCCCTTTCAAGGCGGCGACACGGGTTAGAATCCCGTTGGGGGCACCAGATGCAACCTCGTGGCCTTCTCTGACGAAAAAGGACCTAGAAGAAGAGATCTGTCTGCTATTGCTTCTTATAGATATTGCCGGACGGATCAGTGAGTCCGTCGTCGGTAATCTTGAAGGTGGCATTGGCAATCTCTTTGCCGTCCATCCCGATAAGCACTACGGTATCGCCCTTAACCTTGTACGTTACGGGTATCCCCCCGCCTTCAGTTATGGAATAAGTCGCCTTGTTATCGGCTTTGAGGGTGACAGTCGCTGTGAAGTCTTCACCGGCTGTCAATTTGTAGACACCCTGAACGCTCCCGTCCCCGCTCGACCCGCAACCAGCAACCGCAACACAGACGACCAACACTGTTACCAGGCATCCAAAAATGATTGCTTTTTTCACTCGAATCTCCTTTCTTCTACTAACTTATATCCATCATATGCCGCCTCCAACGCCCGCATTCTATCATCTTTCGAGCCCTTCAGACCCGGTTGTCCGGATTCTGCGGCATGCTCGCCGGCTTGGAGCGACATGGAGGGACCCGGCGACGAGAAAACGACAGAGTCCGGTCAGCCGCGTTGGAAA
>JBBQKJ010000076.1:0-12088 GCA_038326775.1 Candidatus Geothermincolia bacterium | reverse complement strand
TAACCAAACCGATTATAAGAATATCATTCTTGTTGGGGACACCCACCTGGACATGAATTCATGTCATGGTGTCTGACCCCAACATGAACAACCCGAGGATAACTGAGATGGATGAGTCGAAAGAGATATTGGACCTGCTGAATGATGTCTTCGGAGCTTACCCCGGCTCGAGGCTGGGTGAGCCGCTTAGAGACGGCGCCTGCATCCAGGGAACAGTCGACGGCGAGGATTACTACCTCGAGAAGCGCGGCGGGACGCTTGTTATCGGCAAAGGCACTCTCCCCCGCCCCGACATATCCGTCCGGATGAACCGTGCGGCCTGCGAGTACATCGCCGGTGCCGGTGAGATCGCCGGCTTCATCGCCCGGACCCGCGAGTGCGCCAGAGGCTCCGTGGAAGGCTGCCTGCTGACCTACCATGTCCACGCAAGCATGCCAAAAATGCTGATGCACGGTTACATGAACTTCGCTAATACCTGGGGTCAGACACCCTGACATGAATTTGTATCCGCGACACACGGATGCCGCAGCAAATTCATGTCAGGGTGTCTGACCCCAGGATGAATTACTTGGCGAGCTGGTTTAGCACATCCCTCAGTTGGTTCAGGTAGTTGCCGTAGGCGGCCCAGTCACCGGACTTCTGGGCCTCCACCGCCTTGTTGTAGAAGTCGAGCGCCTGCTGGGGCAGGTTCCCCTTCGCGGGCTGAGTGGGCTCCGCCGGCTTCGCGGGCGTAGTACCCTCGATAGGCGTCGCCGGGAGGCCGGCGAAGGTTCGCAGAACCGCCTGATCCAGGGTCGGCTCCATGACCACCTTGTTGCCGTAGACCACCACCACTCGTTTGACCTGGGGTATCTTTATCTGCGTGGCCTGCAGGTACAGCGGCTCCACGTAGATGATCGAGTTCTCTATGGGGATGACCAGCAGGTTGCCCCTGATGACCTCCGAGCCCGCCTGCCGCCAGAGCGAGAGCTGTCTGCTTATTTCCGGGTCCTGCTCGATGCGACCCTCTATCTGTTCAGGCCCGTACACCAGCTTGCCGGACGGGAACACGAAGTTGACGAGTTCCCCGTAGTGCGGGGCGTCCATACGCGCCCCCAGCCAGGCGATCATGTTCTGCTTCTTGTGGGGAGTGAACGGCATCATGAGCACCATCTCTTCCTTTAGCTCGCCCGGGATGCGCATGATGACGTAGTAGGGGGCCATCGGCTGCAGCTCGCTGTCCATCACCTCGTTGGGGAAGTCCCAGAGGTCCTCCTTGTTGTAGAACTGATCAGGGTTGGTCATATGGAAAGCGCGCAGTATGTTTGACTGCGCGAGGAACAGGTCCTCGGGGTACCGCAGGTGCTTCTTCAAATCCGCGGGCATCTTGTTAAAAGAGGTAAATATCTGGGGGAATATCTTACTGTAGGTGGCGACGACAGGATCCTTTGGGTTTATGACGTATAGCTTGACGTCCCCGTTGTAGGTGTCTATTACCGCCTTGACCGAGTTGCTGATGTAGTTGCCCATTCCTTCGGTCGGCTCCGAATATGGATAGCGCTCGGTGCTGGTGTAGCAGTCGATTATCCAGTAGAGCTTGCCGGAGTCGCTAACCACCATGTACGGGTCGCGGTCCTGCTTGAGGAAAGGCGCGCACTTGGCCAGGCGCTCTTTTATATCGCGGACGTACATCACCTGGGAGTTGTTGCGTATCTGCCCGCTCAGCACCATGTTTATGTCGCGGAACCTTATGGCGAACAGCAGCTTGCGCCATATCGAGTTGACCTTGACCCCGCCGTTTCCCTTGTAGAGGGTGCGGACCTCCTTGTCGGCGCGCGGGTAATCAAACTCCCTCTCGGTGGTGTCAGTGACCACGTACTCCTTCTGAAGCTCGCCGAAGTATATCTCTGGGCGCTTTATCTGGACGTTGGTAGTGCCCTTCGGTGGGATGTCACTCAAGATGAAGTTGGGGTTCCCCTCGCTGGTGACGTCGTTGCTGGGGGACATCACCGCCCCGTAGCCGTGGGTGTAAACCAGGGTATCGTTGACCCAGGTCCGGGCGTTCTCCGGCAGGTTCGACTGGACCATCTCGCGCGCGGAGACCACCGTCTGACGATAATCGTTGTCGACTGTGTAGCGGTCGATGTCGACGTCGTTGAAGCTATAGTACTGCCTGATGGACTGCAGTTGCTTGAAGGCGTCCAGGATGGGGCGCGGGTCCCAGAGCCTGATGTTCCTGATGGTGGCCTTGTTTCGCTCGATGGACGCCAGGTCGAGGTCCTGTACGGCGGGATACGCCTTTCCCACGACCTTGTTTATGTTGTAAGCGTCGCGGGTAGCCTCGATGTTCCGGCGCAGGTAAGGTTGCTCTTTGACACGCTCGGCCGGCTTGACTCGAAGGTTCTGGATGATAAGGGGGTAGACTGTGCCCGCCAGCAGTGAGACCACGACGATGGAGCCCACCGCGATCGCGGGCAGCAGCCAGCCGCGCCTCCATATGTTTACTATGAAAATGATCGCCGCGAGAAGAGCCAGTATGACCATTATCCACAGGGCGGGCAGGGTCGCGTGGATGTCCGTGTAACCTACGCCGTAAACGACCCCCCGCTTGGAGAACAGCAGCTCGTACATGTTGAGGCGGTAAGACCAGGCCTTCACCAGCAGGATTGCCGCGGCCAGCATGGAGAGGTGAGCCTTGACATACGGCGCGAACATGCCGGGGCCACGGCTGAGCCGGATGCCGCCGTCGAGCACGTAGATGACGGCGGTGATAATAAGCACGAAGATGAGAGTCCCCATGAGCCAGTCCACCAGGGCGCGCTGGAACGGGTAGCTGAAGATGTAGAAGCCTATGTCCTTGCCGAAGACCGGGTCGGTCTTGCCGAAGGATGTGTGGTTAATAAATTTGAGCAGGACGTCCCACCTGCCGGCCCAGCCGAGGCCGGCGACCAAGGCGGCCACGAGGGAGAAGATGAGGAACCCCAGGCCCACCATCTTCTTCCAGACCGTGCGCACTTTATCGACGACGTCCTGCAGGGGCGAGCCTTCGGTGACAAGCTCCTGCGGAGGCGGGAGCCTGCGCGCGAGCAGAAGGTTGCCGTAAAGCAGGATGAAGAAGAACGCCCCGAATATCACCACCATCAGTATCTTGGCGACCAGGGTCTTGTAGAAGAGGTTCTGGAAGCCGACGTGGTTGTACCAGAGCGCGTCGGTGTAGAAGTTGGCGAACGGCGTGATGATCGCGAAGAAGATAACGATTATGGCGACGATGATCGCCAGTATTATCCAGCGCCTGCCGGCGCCCTTCTTGAGCTTGAACCTGTCCTTGAGGTCGGAGATCTTTACCTCCCTGAGCCTCTTGGTGAAGTCCTCGATGTTGTTGGAGCCGTTCGGCATCCTGCCCTCCCCTTTAGTCTAGCTGTCGGGTTCGTCGCCCCGAGTTCGGTACGCCTCCAGTATCCGCGGCATCGTCTCGCCCGCTTTGCCCAGAAGTATGATATCAGCCAGGTCGTCGAAAGCGGTAGATGATATGTTGATAAAGACCATTGTAGCATTGTTCCTGCGCGCATAGGTCGGCAGGGAAGCCGCGGGGAATACCTCGAGGCCGCACCCGATGACAAGCATCAGGTCGCATGCGGAGGCGAGCTCGACCGCGCGGTTCAGCACAGGGGCGTTGAGTGGTTCGCCGAAAAGGATAACGTCCGGCTTTATCGCCCCGCCGCATTCCTTACAGCTCGGGACCTCTCCGTACCAGCCGGTCTGCTTTATCTCGTCGTACTGGTGGCGCGTGCCACACGCCAGGCAGGTGCCGGTGCGGTAGGTGCCGTGCAGCTCGAGAACGTCGGTGCTTCCCGCGTCCTGGTGCAGGTTGTCTATGTTCTGGGTGATGACCGCCTCGCACCTGCCCATGCGCTCGAGCTCGCCGAGCGCCAGGTGCGCGCTGTTTGGCTTTGCGCCCTCCAGGAGGGGGTGGAGCTCCGCGGCCATCGACCAGAACCTGCCGGGTTCGCTCACGAACGACTCGAACGTGGCGTAGATGGAAGGGTCAAACCTGGTCCAGAGCCCACCGGGCGAGCGGAAATCGGGTATCCCCGACTCGACCGAAATGCCCGCGCCGGTAAGCGCCACTATCTTATTCGACACGCGGATCAACCGCGCTACTTCTTCGATGTCTTCCCTCACACAGCACCTCCGCCCCCTAGTTTATCAAAATGCAAACATCGGGGTCAGGTCAGATTCTTGCAGACCGGCGCAAGGAGGGGTCAGATCCGTCCCCCGGGTATCAGTAGAGGGGGAAGGCGGAGATGAGGTCGCGGGCCTCGGCGCGGACCCAGCCGAGCGAACCCTCGTCTCCCCTGTTCTTGAGCGCCTTTGAGATCAGCCCGCCAAGCACCTCCATGTGCTCGGGCTTCATGCCCCGGGTGGTCACCGCCGGGGTGCCCAGGCGGATTCCGCTGGTCACAGTGGGAGGCGTGTCGTCGTAAGGTATCTCGTTCATGTTCACGTTTATTCCGACCGATTCCAGCACGTCCTGCGCCTCGCGCCCGGATATGCCCTGCGGCTGCAGGTTCACCAGGAAGAGGTGGGTGTCGGTCCCGCCCGATACTATGCGGTAGCCCTCCGTGGCCATCTTGTCACAGAGGGCGCGGGCGTTGGCGACGATGTCCTCCTGGTACATCCTGAAGCCTGGGGCCATCGCCTCCTTGAAGCAGACGGCCTTGGCGGCGATGACGTGCATGAGCGGCCCGCCCTGGGTGCCGGGGAACACCGCGGCGTCCAGGCGCTCGCAGTACTCCTTCTTCGATAGCACGAAGCCGCCCCTGGGGCCGCGCATCGTCTTGTGGGTGGTGCCGGTGACGAAGTCGGCGTGAGGGACCGGGTCGGGGTGGACACCTCCCACCACCAGCCCGCCGAAGTGAGCCATGTCAACCATGAGCGCCGCGCCGACGCTGTCGGCTATGCGGCGGAAGGCCTCGAAGTCGAGGGCGCGCGGGTAGGCGCTCGCGCCGGCCACGATGAGGCGGGGCCGCTCGGTCTCGGCCAGAGTCGCGATAGCTTCGTAGTCGAGCATCTCCGTGCGGCGATCCACCCCGTAGTGCACTGCCCGGTAAAGGCGGCCGGAGAAGTTCGCCGGAGAGCCGTGCGTGAGGTGCCCACCGCAGCGCAGGTCCATCGCCAAGATGGTCTGGCCCGGCTCGAGCACGGTGTGGTAAACCGCCATGTTGGCCTGTGCGCCCGCGTGGGGCTGGACGTTGGCGTGTTCGCAGCCGAACAACACCTTTGCGCGCTCGATGGCGATACTCTCGGCCAGGTCGACCGGCTCGCAACCGGAGTAGTAGCGCCTGCCGGGATAGCCCTCGGCGTACTTGTTTGTGAGCACCGAGCCCTGGGCCTCGAGCACCGCGGGCGAGGCGTAGTTCTCGCTGGCGATAAGGTTTATCCTGGTGCGCTCGCGCTCGAGCTCCATGTTGATTGCCCGGGCCACATCCGGGTCGAACCTCGCAAGTGGCGATTGCCCGCTGCCGCTCTCCAGTTCCAACTCAATACTCCTTCATGTACCTGCGCTCGATGCCTCTTATCTTCTCGAGCCTCCCCGCGTGCCGTCCTCCCTCGAAGCCGGTCTCCATGAAAACCTTCAGTATCCGCAGGGCGCCCTCCTCGTCAACAATGCGGGCGCCCATTGTCAGTATGTCAGCATCGTTGTGAAGCCTGCAGAACTCCGCGGTACACGGCTCGTTGCAGGCGGCGGCGCGTATGCCGGGCACCTTGTTGGCGGCCATTGCCATACCCGCCCCCGTGCCACAGACCAGGACGCCCTTCTCGGCCTCGCCCCCTGCGACCGCCTCGGCTACCGCAAGGGCGAAGTCGGGATAATCGCACGACTCCTCGGAGCCGGTGCCCATATCTCTCACCTCGAAGCCCATGCGGGCCAGCTCGCCCGCCAGGCGCTCCTTGAGGCGATAGCCCGCGTGGTCGCTGCCGACCGCGACTACCCTTTCGTCCGATTCCTGTGCCATCTCTCTCCTCGCTCAATAACAACTAAGCCAGATTCTAACCCATTAGGCTAATATTTGGGGTCAGGCATGAAACCCCAGATATTAGCGATGGCGCCTTGCATGATATCGGCAACCCTCGAGTACTCTTCGAGCGGCATGCCGATCGGGTCGGCGACCTCGTAAGCATTTGGCGGCAGGTCCCAGGCCCCAGCCCGGTCCAGCTCCGTGGCTGATTCCAACAGCCGCTCCAGACACTCCGCCGGCCCACGGGCCTTCGCCGCAGCCTCTCCGAGCCTCAGGAGAAGTAATACAGGCACGCCGGGAGCCATCGCCCGGGCGCGCTCACTCTGCCTCTCCTCCATGGTAAGCACCAGGTCGCTCGCCGCCAGCAGGCCGTAGGTAAGCGACCGCGCGCGGTGCGCCCCGATGTCGATGTCTCGCTGGCGCATGGCCAGCAGCGCCTCCAGCGTCGGCGGCGAGCCGTCAAGGCCGGAGATGCCGGCCGAGCCCACCTCCAACTTACCAGCCGACTCACTGGAGACCTCTGAGGCCCCGAGCGCCCGCGCCATACCCTCGGCCATGGGGCTGCGGCAGATGTTGCCGGTGCAGACGAAGAGCACCCGCAGGGTCTCAGGCATCGGCGGCTCCGCCCTCCAGCACCCGCGTTATATCTTCCTCGGGCAGGGCCCCCGTCCGGAGGATGCGCACTCCCGAGGCAAGGTCCACCACGGTTGACTCGACGCCGTACGGGCAGGCACCCGCGTTCACCACGAAGTCCACCTTCTCGAGCAACTCGGGCGCGATATCGTCGAGCGTCACCGGCGCGGGAGCGCCAGGCAGGTTCGCGCTGGGCGCCACAAGATAGCCGGAGTGCTCGATGAGCGCCAGGCAGAACATCTCATCGGGGATGCGCAGACCGATGGTCTCCTCGCCCTGGAACGGCAGGTGGACAACGCCGTGCTTGCGCCGGAGCACCATGGTCAGCGGCCCTGGCCAGAACTCCTCGGCCAGCGCTGTGGCGGCCGGCCCGTCCGCCTCCGCCAGCATTTTTACCTCGCGCATGGTGGCTACCAGGATCGGGAGCGGCTTGTCAGGTGGGCGTCCCTTGAGCTCGAGCACCCTCGCCACCGCGGCCTCGTCTTCGGCAGCCGCGACCAGGCCGTAAACCGTGTCCGTGGGAATTATCCCCACGCCCCCGGCGCGGATGACCTCGGCGGCGCGCTGTACGTCCTCCTGGTTGAAGCCGGCCATTATGTCTATGTGCATCATGCCCCTCACCCTCCAACTCCCGTGAACCTAGCGCGGACAACCCTGGGGCGGCCGGCAAGGTCGTCGAATAGTTCCACGTCGGACCAGCGGCACTCGCCGGCCACTTCGCCCGCACCCTCTCCCCCGCCGTGCGAAGAGACCCCTAACGAATCGGCCACCGCGCGCGCGTGGCTCTCGTCCACCTCCAGGACTAGCCAACCTCTCATCTTCAGGTAACCCGGGGCACCATCGATTATCCTGTTTATGACTGCCAGCCCGTCCTCTCCCGCGAAAAGCGCGTTCGGTGGCTCGTATTCCCTCACCTCGGCGGGCAGGGAGTCCCTGCAGCCACAAGGCACGTAGGGCGGGTTGGAGACTATGGCGTCGAACCGCGCTCCAGAGCCCTCCAGCGGCCCGAAGAGATCCCCCTGAAGCACGCGCACCATGTCCGAGACCCCGCAGGCCGCGGCGTTTCGCCGGGTGAGTTCCACGGCCGGCTGCTGCGAGTCAACAGCGGTGAGGCGCGCGCCGGGTCGCTCCACCGCCACGCAGGCCGCGATGTTGCCGCACCCGCAACCGAGGTCGAGTACCTCCGAGTCGCCCTCGGGCAGCACCTCCAGCACCTTCTCCACCAGGATCTCCGTCTCCGGCCGGGGGATGAAAACTCCTGGCCCTACCTCGAAGGTGAACCCCCTGAAGCCGGCCTCGCCGGTAAGGTACTGGAGAGGCCAGCCCGCCGCGCGCCTGGCCAGCAGGTCGCGGTAAGCTCCGGCCTCCGCCTCACCGAGCGGCCGTTCGAACCCTGTGTAGATATCCAGACGGGAGATGCCAAGGAGGTTCGCCAGCAACAACTCGGCGTTCAAACGCGGCGAGGGCACCTCGTGCCGTTCGAGATATGAGGTGGCTTTCAGCAGGTAATCGACCAGGTTCAAACGCCGTCCACTTCCTTGAGAGCCCGGGCGTGCTCGTCCTCGATGAGCGCCTCGACCACGTCGTCGAGGCCCCCCTCCAGGATGCTGTCCAGCTTGTGCAGAGTGAGCCCAATGCGGTGGTCTGTGAGGCGTCCCTGCGGGAAGTTATAGGTGCGTATCTTCTCGCTGCGCTCCCCGGTGCCGACCTGTCGGCGCCGCTGGTCGGCCTCCTCGGCCTGCTGCTGCTGTCGCGCCTCCGCCAGCAACCTGGCGCGCAGGATGCGGATAGCCTTCTCCTTGTTCTGCAGTTGCGACTTCTCGTCCTGGCAGGAGACGACCATGCCGGTCGGCTTATAAGTGACCCGCACCGCCGAGTCTGTGGTGTTGACCGACTGTCCGCCGGGGCCGGTGGAACGGAACACGTCTATCTTGAGGTCGGCCGGTTCGATCGCTATGTCCACCTCCTCGGCCTCGGCGAGTATCGCCACTGTCGCGGTCGAGGTGTGTATGCGCCCGCCGGACTCCGTGACGGGCACACGCTGCACCCGGTGCACGCCGGACTCGTACTTCATGCGGGGCCAGACCTCGCGCCCCTTGAGGGAGAAGATGACCTCCTTGAAGCCGCCCATGTCTGACGGGCTCGAGGAGAGCTGCTCCTGCTTCCACCGGTTGTTCTCCGCGTAGCGGGAGTACATTCGCAGGAGGTCGCCCGCGAAAAGTGCCGCCTCGTCGCCGCCCGTGCCCGCTCTTATCTCCACTATCACGTCCTTATCCGCCAGCTCGTCCCTGGGCAGGAGGAGCACCTTCAGCCGGTCGGCCTGCCCGGCGCGCGATTGCTCGAGCTGCTCGACCTCGGCGCGGACAAAGTCGGCCATCTCGGGGTCGTTCTCCTCGGCGAGGAGCCCGCGCGCGTCGGCTAGCTGCCGCTCCAGGTCTAGGTAGCGGTAGTAAGCGTGGACCACCTCCTCCAGCGAGGAGTGCTCGCGGACCAGTGCCTGGTAGGCCTTGAGGTCGGAGACGACCTCGGGTGCTGCCATCCGCTCGTTTATCTCTTCGAACTTCTTCCTGAGGGACTCGAGCTTATCAAACATGTCGCATCGCGCTTTCGCTTGTCGCGCCCCGCGTCACGCCCGCGCGGCGGCGGGTGCGGGTGCGGGCACGGCGGCCGGGGTTTCGTCGCCAAGCGCGGCCTTCAGCGCCTCGATGGCGACCTCGAGCTGCGAGTCGTCCGGCTGCCGCGTGGTGAGCTTCTGGAGGAGGAGCCCGGGCGCCATGAGGACCTTCATGGCGAGTGAGTCCTCGTACTTTCCCGCGAACTTGATTATCTCATAGGAAAATGCCGCGACCAACGGGATGATGGCGAGGCGCTCCACTATCCGCAGCCAGAGCGCGGGCCGGCCCATCAGCGAAAAGACCAGGACGCTCAGGATAAGCACTATCATTATGAAGGCGGTCCCGCAGCGCATGTGCGCGGTGGAGAATTGGGCGGCCGACTCCGGGGTGAGAGGCTGCCCAGCCTCGTAGGTGTGCACTACCTTGTGCTCGGCGCCGTGGTACGCGAAGACGCGCCTGATGTCAGGCAGGAACCCCATCAGCGCGAGGTAGCCGACGAATATCGCGACCCTTATGCCCCCCTCGATGAGGTTGTAGACGACCGTGTTGTCGATGTCATTGCCCAGGTATTTCGCGATTACCGCAGGCAGCACGATGAAGAGCCCCAGGAACAGCCCGAGCGCCATCAGCATGGCGAATGCCATGGCGGCCCTTGACATGGCTTTATGCTCTTCCTCAGCGTGCTCGGGGGTCGCGTCTGCGCCAACGCCGGTATCAGCCTGCACTGGAGGCTCCTCCTCCAGCGATATCGCCCCACTGATAGACAGCGACTTCACGCCGATGACCAGAGAGTCGGCGAGCACGAAGATCCCGCGGATGAGGAACTTGTTCCACTTCGGGTACCTCTGGGCAAGGGTGGAAGTGGGATTGACGGAAACGAACATATCCCCGCAGGGGCGGCGCACGGCGAGCGCCCATTTCTCCGGCCCGCGCATGACCACGCCCTCGATGACGGCCTGGCCACCTATCTGGATTTCAGCGCGAGAATTGGAGTTCGACTGCAATTGGTCCCCGTGGAAAGGTGGCGCTACGAGCTCGGGGGCGTCCTCTTCCCCTGGCCTTCCTTGACCGTGAGGTGGGACTGGAAGCGCTTCTGGAACCGCTCGACGCGCCCGCCCGAGTCGACCAGCTTCTGCTTGCCGGTGTAGAACGGGTGGCATTGCGAGCAGATCTCGACATGCAGCTCCGGCTTGGTGGACCTGGTAATGAACGTGTCTCCGCAGGAGCAGGTCACCTTAGTCTCCATGTACTCCGGATGTATATCTTTCTTCATGTTGTTCACCTGAATTCTCTTCCGAGGATGCAGACCAGATGGTAGCACAGCAGCGCCGCTGCCACAACCGCCTGAGTGGAAATGGGATTCTTGAAGCGACGTCCAGCTGACGGGGAAGAGGAAGAACGGATTCGGGGTTTCGGAGAGGGCCTCGCCTATAGGCATCGTATCGAAGAGACAATCGGAGAGGTCGGTGGTGGTTACTACGACCTGATAGAGAACTCGAGAAGCATTATCCAAAGTGTAAGGCCGGACGGTCACTACTTCTACGTGAACCGCGCCTGGCGCGAGACGCTCGGTTACGAAGAGGGCGAAATCACAAGCCTGACCTTTCTCGACGTGATCCACCCCGACTCCCGGGGCCACTGCACCGATATCTTCCGTCGGTTGATGGGTGGTGAGTGCTTCGATCGGGTCGAGTTCGATTTCGTTACCAGAGACGGGGACCGGGTCGGCGTAAGGGGCGATGTGTGCTGTCGCTTCGAGGGGGACGCGCCGGTCGCCACGAGGGGTGCGTTCAATCGGATGGAGTCCAATGCGGATGAGGTGTCGGCAAAGGAACCCATTCGCGATGAGGACATCATTCCGGAGGAGTTTTATGTTGAGTTCCGCGACCTGGTGAACACCTGATGGCACGCCTCCAGCTGCAGGTCGAACGCAGAACAGACCGTTCATCCAACGTAGAGGGAATCGCCCTTTGTTCGTTGAAGCAAGCAGGTGAAATCAACTGGCGGTGACTGGCTTCGAGCGATGCCGGGCAAGGGAAAGGCCGGGTAACGAGCTGGCGGCAAACGCCGGTCAACCGTGCCCGAAAGGCCAGAATCATGGTAGGTGTTGGCATTTGAAGCGGCATATGATGGATATCGTGTTGAGCACGGAACGCAGAATGCGAGCTGGTAACTCTGGCATTAACAACTCAAAACTCGTTTCCTGTTTGAAGCAGGGAATGCTTCGTGTATTTAGAACAAAGCAAGTGGAAATACACATTCGGTGATTTGAGAGTGGGGGTGACTATGGACACGGACAAGATCAAGGACATCGGAAAGAAGACTTCGGAGAAAGTGAAAGACGCCGGGAAAGATCTCGAAAAGGCCGGCAAAGATGCTAAGGCGTCAGTTGAGAAGTCCGGGAGAGAAGTGAAGAAATCGGCAAGAGATGCGAAGCGAGAGGCCGGCAACTAGCCTCAGGGGTAGACGCGTCCAAGCCTCGCCTTCTGGCGAGGCTATGCAACGCTCTCGGACTGGCTCGGCATCCAGCAAACTCAGCAGGAGGTAGTCTTATGTGGAGTCAGCGCCGCACGGTAGTTCCAGCGCAGCCTGTCGAGGTGGTACAACCCCAATACGTCGAGCCGCGCCGCGGGAACATGCCCTTCCCGGCGGCTCCCATAGTCGGCGCACTGGCCGGCGTGTCCGGGGTCCTCGTGATAATCTCTACGTTCTTCTCGTGGATCTCGGGGAGCGGGGTGACGGGCTGGTCGATGATGTTCAGGAGCGGCTTCGGGACGTCGCAGAACTTCCTGTTCTCTACCGGCGCGAGCCGGATAGTCTTCACCGGGTTCTGGTCGCTGC
>JBBQKJ010000075.1:0-12091 GCA_038326775.1 Candidatus Geothermincolia bacterium | reverse complement strand
TTATTTTAAATTTTTTTTTTTTTTTGGTTCCACTCGCGCGGGCGCCCTCCTACTTTTTTTTTTTTTTTTCCCCCCGCCCCCCCACCCCCCCACATGACCCGCTAGAGGGCTACCTCGCGGCCGCCGCCGAAGAACAGGCGGGCAGTCTTCGCGCTCGGGCAGTCCTTTCTCCAATCTGTGGCGTTCTGCGCGCAGTGCCTGCAGGCGTGCGAGAAATGCATCACCAGCGTCGCGGTCGCCAGGAGCTGGTAGACCGCCAGTAGTCGCTTGTTCTTCCACAGGCCCACGGCTGGAGCGTTAGCGATGAGGGAGAGCGCGACTATCTCGAGCCCCATGCCCAGCGGGCCGATCTCGCCCTCCATCTTCGGCAGGTAGAGAGAGGTTATCTTACCCAGGTACAGCGAGTAGCAGTTCTTGCCGTAGCCGTCGCAGCGCGCGCAGACGAGCATGCGCGGGACCGTCGCGAACAGCGCTAACCCGGCGAACCACGCGCCAAGCGCCTTCCAGCTTCGCTCCTTCAAGAGCCCGAACAGGGCGACCATGAACTGCGTCCCTATGACTGAGAACCGCACCATCATGAACCGCGTGTTCGGCCCCGCGTACTCCGCACACTCCGAGCATCCACATTCAGTAGCCATTTTCTCCTCCTGCAACATCTCAGGTCAGGTCACTTTTCCGTATTTTACATGCAACATCGGGGTCAGGTCACATTATCGCCTGGGATATGTCTCGCGGTTGAACACCGTTCCCAGGGCACCACCCGAACGGCCCCTACGATGAATAAATCGGCAGGGTGAACTCGAAGCAGGCTCCGCCGTCGTTGTAGGCGCGCACCTGTCCGTTGTATGAACTCACCACCTTGTTCACTATTGAGAGCCCTATGCCGGTGTCCGTGGAGCCTTCTCCCTTATGGAAGGGCAGGAAGATGTTCTCCTCGGCCCCGTCGGGGACGCCAGGTCCGTTGTCGCGCACCAGGTAGCGCAAGCGTCCCGGTCCGGCCTCGCCCAGGCGGGATACGTGTATCTCGGGGTCTTCAGAGTCGTTGTACTTTATGGAGTTGCTGATGAGGTTGGAGAACACCTGGTAGACGTGGGTAGGGTCCATGGACGCGACCCCGAGGTCCTCATCCAGGCTCACCCGTACGCCCCGTTCTTCGAGCAGCGCTTCATTCTCCTGGAGGATGGAGCGGACAACCCCCGAGATGTCGACCTGCTCGCGTTTCGCCGGCGCCTCTCCCGCCTGGGCGAGCGTTAGCAGGTCGTCCGAGAGCCCGAGAGCGCGCCTGGTACTATCCCCTATAATACGCAGCACCTCACCGGCGTCACCCTCAAGAGCCTCGCCATCATCACCCTCCAAAATGCTGGAGAGCATTTCCGCCGCCATGGCTACGGCAGAGAGCGGGCTCTTGAGGTCGTGGGAAACTGTATGGGCGTAGCCCTTCAGCTCCTCGTTGGCACGTAGTAGCGCCTCCTCGGCCCGCTTACGCTCGGTGATGTCGGCGAACGTCCCGACCACCCCAGCCAGGACACCGGACCCTTCGATGATTGGCGAAGCGCCAACGCTTATCCACGTGATGGAGCCGTCCGGGCGCCTGACGCCCATCACCTGGCCCGTGACCATGCGCCGCTCCATCATCGCGCGGGCTCCAGCCATCTCATCCGGAGGCATGGCGGTTCCGTCGCCCCGAAGAATCTCCCACTCGGCCGACGTATAGTGCCGTTCCTCGATAGTGGGGCGATCGAGCCCCAGCAGCTCTTCCGCGGCCGTATTGGCGTAGGCTATCACCCCGGTGGGCTCGATGAACACCACGCCCTCGGCCATCGTCGCAAAGAGCGTGTTCAACCGCTCCTCGCTTGCCCGCAGCGCTTCCTCGGATTGCTTCCTGGCAAGCGCGATGCCTATGCTTGCTCCCAGGTTCTCGAAGAACTCGATAAGCTCCAACGTGAACACTTCACGGCGAGTGTCGTTCAGCTGGAGCAGCCCGATGACCTCGTGGTCGGAGCGAAGGGGTATAAGCGCTACTGACTCGTAACCCTCGCCGTTGCAACGGTTTCTTGTGTTCGCCTGGCGTTCTTCCTCGGTGGTGGCTGCGAGAAGCTCGGTTGTGCAGTTGCTCCAGAAACTACCGTTTTTCGTGAAGAACGGCAGGGAGGGGTCTGTCCTTCCACGGATGACGTTACCGCACATGCAGGCAAGCGCGGGGTCGAACTTCTCGTCCCTTACTATCTGCCCGTCACTGTCATAGTCGCAGAGAAATCTCTCCGCCTCGACGAATGCGCCCGGGAAGCCGAAAGTCGTGTAGTACGGGTAGTCTTCGTTTTCCTTCAAGCGTATCCCGACGGCCTCGATGCCGGTTGCATCCTTGACCGCCGACAGGACGTCCCGTATGGTGTCTATCTGCTCTCCGGACCGGTTCAACAGCTGCAGCAATGTGACAGGCAGGTCGATCAGTCTCTCGCGCTGTGCTTCAGACCAGGCGAACAACTTTCCCCCTATACGACATCATCCGTTTTCCGCTTCCAACGCCCGACATTCTATAACCAGTCCGGCCATTCCAGCATTGTTGACCGTTGTTATCCGCGCCGGCTTCGCCAGGCCTTCTGAGCCCTTTTTATCTCACGGATTCTGCGATGAATATTGTGGCAGGGTGAACTCGAAGCAGGCTCCGCTGTCGTTGTAGGCTCGTATGCCGCCGCCGTAGAGCCTCACCACTTTGTCCACTATTGAGAGCCCTATGCCGGTGCCTCTCGAGCCCGCCCCCCTTTGGAAGGGCAGGAAGACGCGATCCATGTCCCCGGACGCTATGCCCGGTCCGTTGTCGCGCACCAGGTAGCGCAGAGTCCCCGGGGCTTCCGCGGAAAGCAAGCGCACCTCGACTTGCGGCTCAGGTCCTTCGTTGTGCTCGATGGCGTTGCCGATGAGGTTCGAGAACACCTGGTAGGCGTGGGTCTCGTCCATGGCCGTGACCCCGAGGTTTTCGTCCAGGCTCACCCGTACGCCCCGCTGTTCGAAGAGCGCTTCCTTCTCCAGGCAAACGAAGCGCACCACCCCCGATATGTCCACAGGCTCGGGTTTCGCCGGCGCCTGTCCCGCATGTGCGAGCGCCAGCAGGTTGTCGGTGAGACTGACGGCGCGCACCGAGATCTCCCTTATCAGGCGCAGGGCTTCCTCCGCGCGTCCATCGGCGACACCCGTCCTCTCCTTCTCGAGGATTTGGGTCAGGATGTCCGCCGCGGTCTTGATACTCGAGAGGGGCCCTTTCAGGTCGTGGGAAACGATATGAGCGTAGCCTGAGAGCTCGGCGTTGGCGCGCTTCAGCGCCTCCTCGTACATCTTGCGCTCGGTGATGTCCTGAAACGTGCCGTAGACTTTCCTTGTCCCATCATCCTCTTGACGTGCTCTGCCGATGGCGTGAACCCAGAGGTGATTGCCCCTGGCTGTGATGAACGGCAGCTCGACATCGAACGATTCGCCGTCATCGATTGCCCGCCGGACCGCCTCCCTGATGACCGGTTGGGCCTCGGGTGAATAAAACGATATCCCGTTCTCGACGGTGGGCACGATGCCCGGCTCCAACTCGTGGATTCGGTATGTCTCCGCCGTCCAGATCTGGTCCCGGGTAGTAACGTCGCACTCCCAGCCACCCACCCTGGCAGTCCTTCCGGTTTCTTCGAGCAATGCCCGGGCCCTGCGCAGGGCTTCCTCCGGCCGCTTGCGTTCAGTGATATCCCTGTTGACCGCTACGTAGCCGTCGATGCCGCCTTCCGCGTTCTCGAGCGATATCACCAGCGCCTCAATAGATAATTGCGTCCCGTCTTTGCGTCGTTGCAGCACCTCGCAACGGTAGTGGCCTTTATCGGCCAGCTCCAACTGAGCCTCCTCACTGGTGGTTCCCTCGTATTGCGTTGCGAGCAAGTCCCTCACGGACTGACCCGCGGCTTCCTCTGCCGTGTATCCGTATATCTCTATTGCAGCGTTGTTCCAACCGGAGATGATAAAACCGGCATCCGTTATTATCAGAGCATCCCGTATGCTCTCAACGACCCTCTCATATCGTTCCTCGCTTCTGCGCAACGCCTCTTCGGCGGCTTTCTCCAAGAGCAAGCTTCCCAACTGGAAAGCGAGAACTTCTATCAGCTGCTTGTCGCGTTCGGAAATCTCATCATTTGTGTGGGAGGCGAGCACAAGTGCCGCAACGAGCCTGTCTTCGTGCGTTATCGGCGCTAAGGCCGTAGCGCGAAGGCCTTCTCTCCCACGAGTCTCGTCCACATCCGAGATAGCTTCCTCGTACCTGCCGTATACACATTCACCGGCTCTCAGCACCGTGGCAAGAGAGCGCTCGGAATCGGCATCGTAATGAGAGACAGCTTCTATGAATCCGTCAGACAGCCCGCGATGAGCGGTGAGGTCGATTGCGCCACTGTCCGGGTCTACCGCGTATATGCCGCCCGAGTCGATGCTTTCAAGCATTAATACAGCATCGAGGGCCCTTTCGTAAGCATCGCCCAGATCCCTCGCCACGCCAAGGCTGGTAACAAGGCCGTATTGGATACGCAGGGCTTCCTCGGACATCTTGCGCTCGGAGATGTCACGCGCTATGACCTCTGCAAACCACTCGTCACCTATTTGAAGGCGTGATGCGGAGACTTCAACGGGGAACTCAGTCTTGTTTTTTCCAATGAACAACATCTCCGACGGTGTCTCAGCGGTAAATGTACGTTGCCCGGTGTGTATGAATTCCTCAAGGGCACTCCTGTACGCTTTGCGTCTTGGTTCGGGAAAAATGATTTCTACGCTCTGGTCTTCCGCTTCCTCCGCCGTAAACCCGTATAACTTCTCCGCTGCAGGGTTCCAGTGGCTGATGATCAGCTTGCTGTCTATAAGGAGAATCGCGTCCAGCGCCCCCTGGGTTATCGACTTGAGGCGGGCTTCTCTTTCCAGAAGGGCCTCCTCGGCCTGCTTACGCTCGGTTACGTCCTCGTATACTGTTACCAGCTCCCCGGACGAAAGCTTGTAGACGTAGTTGTCCCTCCAGCCGGTGATTCTTTCGTCCGTATATAGGCTCACCGGAAAGCGCTCGGGGACGCCGGTCCTCCATACGCGCTGGAAAACCTCGAAGAGGCCGAACTCGCGCACACCGGGGAACACCTGGAGGACGGACCTCCCGACGACATCTTCTCTTGACACCCCATCGATAACCTCGGCCGCCTTGTTAAAGTCCGTAAACACGAAATCCTCGCCGCCGCGCGCCGCCTTGTAGACCGCGACGCCGTTCTTGGTGTTGGCGACCACGTTACGATACCGCTCCTCGCTCGTCTCCAGGTCTTCCTCTGCCCTCGCCTGCCCGGCCCTGGCGAGAGCCGAGCGCGCCTCCTCGACCAGCAGGGTGGACATGCGGGCGTCCTTGACCACGTAGCCGGATGCCCCAAGCTTGAAAGCGGAGACGGCGGTCCGTTCGTCCCCGTGCCCGGTTACCATCACCACCGGGGGAGCTTGTTCCTTCCCCACTATCTCCTCCAGCAGGGAAAGCCCGTCCCCGTCGGGCAGTTGGTAATCCAGGGTGATGAGGTCGTAGGAGTTTCTCGAGAGGAGCTCTCGGGCCGACGAGCAGTCTTGCGCCGTATCGACAGATGCCTCGAGCTTGTGCTCGAGCAGAATCCTCACCAATTTCGCTGTGGACGCATCGTCCTCGACGGTGAGGATACGCATGCGGTTCGCCTTGTTCCTCTCGGGGCGCTCGGCGCGGAGCACCCGTCCTGAAAACCGGAGGCGGCTTGACTCTGCCCCAGGCCCATGAATCCGTGTCAAATATCAGCTGAGCGAGCCCGGTCTCCTCGTTAGAGAGCTGACAACACCTATATTCTATCCCACACGGGCCCCGTCCGGAAACAGTACGAACACCGCGTACCGGCGACAACAGATGGCAAGGCCCCGCTTGATGCTTAAAAGAGGCATTTTTCATCAGAGTTGGTACCCGCGCCAGCGCACAAAAAAACCTCCGCGAACCCGGCATCAGAGAGACAGGGGCATGCCATCTTTTCGCGAATCAGCCTGACCGGCTTTGACAAAATCCAGCGGAGCTCCTATAATGAGTAACAATTATTATATCCAACATCAGACAACTGTAAGGGTTATTTATGAATATCTATTCAGGTCTTGCGGCGACAGGGTAATCAAGGTTCTTGACATACTTAATATTAATAGGGTATACGTTATCATTATTTTCGGCACTGGAGAATAACTATGGACATTGAGATTCTTTATCTTGTCCCTTCGGGGGCTTCATACTTGGCGATGGTTCTTCATGGATTCTGATAAATGCTCGTAATTCCCTTTAATAAAGGGATAAACAGCACTTTCGTTCTTCATGGGTTTTTATGGTCGCGCTGGGTTTTGTGTGATTAGCGTAGAGGTAAACACACAAAACCTCTACCTTGATATGCTTCCGATTTCGGGCGGTCTGGCGGCTTGGGGGTCGTATGGAGAGGTCGGTTGGCGAGAGAACGAAAGAGTCGGCTAACCGTGCCGGAAGGGTACTAAGAATGGTAGGATATTGGCATTGGAGACGGCATATGGGAAATGCCGGACTATTAGAAATAGACCCGACCCCCCAATATCAGGAGGGAGAGCATGGAAGCACCAGAAGCGCCAGACACACGCGAAGGCCTGGAGAGGTTCTGCGAAACCTGGAACATGATGATCCCTGCCCTCAAAGAGAACTACCTGGTGGAGCCCCTCCTAAACAGGAAGTTCAACCTCGGCGTGGGAGACCAGCATTACGTGCTCACGCTCACTCCGGCCGAGGCCCTGCTCGCGGACGGGGAGGACCCATTCGCCCACGCGTTCTTCACCACCGACGAGAAAGGCTGGGCAGAGATGCTCTCGGGCGAGTCCAACTTTCTGACGCTGGCGATGCAGAAACGCATGACCACCCGCATGGACGAGGCGCTTCTGCACCTACGCCTGAGCATAATGCTCCAACTGCTGTCGCTGATGCGCGTGTCGATGGAACGGGGCTGAGAGGCCGGGACGGTCCCAACCGCGCCGCCCGACCGACGCTACCAGCGGAGAACGGCTCGGGCGCGCATCTATTGAGGGAGGAGTGGTGGACATGAATGGGATAACCGCGCAGCTCGCTGAGTTCGCCTGCGGGCTCGAGTACGACACGATACCGCCGGCGGTTCTCGAGAAGACAAAAGAGCAGATAGCGAGCATCATGGGGGCCATCCTCGCTGGCTCGGACACCGACCCGGGCAAGCGCGCCCTGTCCGCGGTACGCTCGTGGGGAGACAAGGCTGAGGCGGCGGCATTCGGGTCTGAGTACCGCACCAGCATGCGGTCCGCGGCTTTCGTCAACTCGATCAACGCCCAACTCCTCGAGTTCGAGGATGCGTTGATGCCCTACTCCCATATCGGAGCTGCATCAGTCCCCACGGCGATGGCTGTCGCGGAAGGGGTGCGAAGAAGCGGCCGCGAGCTGCTCGTTTCGCTGGTCGCCGGCAACGAGATAGGAGGACGGGTGGGACACGCCATCCACCGCGGCGTCCGCATGGGCAACGCGATTCCCGTATACCAGTCGGTCGTCCCATTCGTCGCGTCCCGACTCATGGGCTACGGCGTCACGCAGACCCTGGACGCGGTCGGCGGAGCCCTCACCCAGATCCAGATCTCGCTCCTCTCCGGCTGGGTAAGCCACAGCAAGGCTTACCTCAGCGCGATGCCGACACTGGTCGGGGTAACCGCGGCGACCGTCGCGGGTGCGGGTTTCACCGGGTTCCACGAGGCGCTCGAGGATCCACTGGGATACATGACCCAGACGTGCGAGCGGCCGGTCCCGGAAGAAGCCGTCGAAGGTCTCGGCGAAATCTGGCAGACTGAGAAGCTCGTCAACAAGCCGTTCCCGGTCTGCGGCTGGACGCTCGCCCCGGTTGAAGGCATTATCGAGCTGGTGAAAGCCTACGCACTCAAGCCCGAAGAGATCGCCGCTATAGAGGTCAAGGTGCCGGTGCAGTCGGTTATGGGAGGTACCATGTGGAAGGCCGACGACGCCATGCGCAACATCAAGGAAAGGCACGACTGGTGTTACATACCGCTGCTCTTTGAGATGACCTACCCCGTCGCGGTCGCCGCGGTCGACGGCGAGCTGACCCCGCGCCAGTGGAGAGACGAGCGGATATTCGACCCGGCGGTGCGCGAGATGATGGGCAAGGTCACCTACACGCCGGACATCGGGCTGACCACAACGTACGTAAATGAGGACAAGCTCGGTGCCGTCGTCACAGTCACGACCATCGACGGCAGGGCGCTGGAGCACTCGGTGCCCGTCGCGAGGGGCTCGTCCGAGAATCCTATGGACGTGGGGAAAAAGTTCATTGACTGCGCCACCGACGTCATCGGCGAATCGAAGTCTCAACGGGCGCTCGAGCTCATGCAAGGGCTCGAGGAGCTTGACGACGTCGCCGAGCTGGCGGACTGCTTCATGAAGTAGGTCACCCGGGGCTCTTGGGACATGATTACGTCATAGGTAGCCGGATATGTGCATGCTGGCTCATGTCTCATGACTACGTCTATGCTCTTGGCATAGCCGCAATCCTTTATCCAGGAGAGAGATGGAAAGCGAACACGTTTCACTTGTCAGGTGCGAGGGGTACGGCTTTAAAGAGCTGGCCGGGTAACCACACCACGCCTCAGGGCGGGAAAGCCCCTCATTCGGGGGGGTTTTCTCTTTGAGGCGATAATTGTCCCCTGCGGGTCTTATACTTAAACACCGATTTTCGAACTTGCTTAACCGTCACAGAAATATAACATCCTCGTGCACGGTGTGCTACTTGAACTTGAGTGTGAGTGGAGCCCCATCGAGGCCGGGAAGGGCACCGGGAAGCCTGCCCAGGCAGCGTTCCTCAAGACCGGATTGTGGGCCCGGCCCGGGTAGGTAACAACAACCTCGCCGCCGCGAACCGCCACGGTGCCTTTTCCCCTCACGAAGTGACGGTAGAGCGTGGGGGCGTCGCAGTTCTCGAAGCCCCTGAGCTTCCGCGCGAGCATTGTGTAGAGGTTGTCGGCCACCATGGTCATGGCCACGTCGAAGTGTATCTTCACGAGTATGGGTGAGGAAAGCGAGTTGAGGTGACACAATCGGGGGGTACTCGGACAATTGATCGAGACCCAAACGCTCTCTTGTTTCTGATTGCGCCAAGAATTGATATATCTATCGCAAGCGCTTGACTTGCTCTTTCCCACCGTATTTCCTTGTGGTTCCTTCTTGGCGGTCTGACATTGAAATCAGGAGTCTCCAAATATCCGCAAGGGTTGTCTCATTTGGTTCGAAGTAGGGCAAAGCGAGTGTCTTGGTTCAGGGCATCTCAGATTCCACCTGCTCAATAGTTCGAGCATCTCCAACTATTGACAACTATACCCATACGGTATATATTCCTACTATCACTATACGAGATATATGGCATATAGTAGGGGAAGTAGTTGTGAAAGAGCTCAGGAACAACAAGAAGGCCATAGTGACTGGGGTAGCCCTTCTCTACGTCCTAGGTCTTCTGGGCTACCTCTACTTCCACTACAGGAGCTTCGTGAGCCTCCAGATCGAGGCTAACCGAGCGGGCAAGGCCGTCATCGGGAAGGTTGCGGGCGAAGTCCCCGGCAGCTTCGCTGTCTCTGCCAAAAAGGCCGTGGTCAGGGTCTTCGCCCCCGGCTGTGTGGAATCCGTCGTGACGACCCGCTTTCCCGGTGGAGGTAAATGCCATCTCTTCTTCAAACTCGCGCCTGCCCCCGCACCTAAAACCATACCGGAAGGCTCCTACTGTGCCTTTCCCGCCTACGACGCCGAGCGCGACACCCTCTACTACCTTGGTCATCATGGGGCCTCTTTCGTGGCCCTTGTATCCGGGTCGCGCTCGGTTCCCCTCAACGACGACAAGCTCGCCCAGATTCAGACTGTGAAGTGGTCCCCGGACGCCAGGCACGCAATACTCCGCGTGGAGCCCGCGGGCGACGGCCTCGTCTCGATGGGCTCACCCATAGCCTGCTCGGCGCCCTCTTCGTTCATCTATAACACGGCGGACAACAGCTTCCACCCTATAGACGTGCCGAGCGCAGAGGGGTCCTCGTTCGACAAGAGCGGGAGACTCTACTTCGGCACAATGGAGGGCGACGACTCCGTGGTCTGCTCGTCCGAGGCCGGGCAGCTGGATCCCGGCGGCAAGGTCGTCACTGACAATGCCGTACGTTACAACCTGCGCTCCGATATCCTCGTCCCGTACTGCTACCCGAGCCCGGACGGCCGATATGTCGCCGTGACCCCCACGCCGGGCAGCAACATGAGCGACAGTGAGCTCGGGCTTCTGGACACCGGCAAGAACGTCCTGTTGCCGGTCGATCAGTCGGGCTATGTGTTCTCGGCGGCCTGGTCGCCGGACTCCCGGTACCTGCTCTTCGAGAAACGTGACCCCGTGACCCAGGTACCCACCGTTCACGCGTACGACACCGAGGCTTCAGGGTTCACGCCTTTTGCCGCAAACACTTACCTCGCGAAACTCACGTTCTTCTCAAACACGACCGTCGTTTACGGGAAGCCCCGAAATATAGAGAGGGCCCTCGCCGGACCGATCAAGACCACCCCCGATTCCCTCGTCTATTCATCCGTTCTTACCGGGAACGAGGGAACCATAATTACAGCGAGCGCAAAGTCCTCTCAGAACTTCACCCACCCGATTCTTTCCGGCGACAGGAACACTCTCTACTACAGCGACTCGCTCTTCCTGCGCTACCTGGACATGAGGAACGTCCTTCCGGTCATCGACCGCTTTGAGGAAAGCCAGAAATCCCCCGATTTGGCGGTGCGGCCCACCAAAGGAGGCGGCCGATGAATTACGAGATACTGACCGGCATACTCTCTTTGTATAGCAACAGAAAGTCGTGCAAGCGCTACGCTCAGATCTTCGACGGCCTCTACGAGCTTCTCTTCCTCTACAACTACGCCTGGATCGAGATCGACGAGTCCTGGGACGTGGTCCCATGGAGGCCGAAATACGACTACCCGCCTGGGCGCCCCCAGCTCTGGTGCCACCGAGCTTCTCCGCGCGCGGCTTGAAAGGAGGAATACCCCGTGCTACCCGAACCAACTGAAGATACAAACGCCAACAGGCGTCAGGTGCTTGAGACGTGGATCGGTCCGGACTGTCAGAGTTTCTACTGCCCTTTCGGTGACCGCTACTGCAGGTACTGTTATCCAGACCTGGATGCCGCATCAAAGAAGGCGGCGTACTGCCCCATGTGCATGAAGGACAAGGAACACACCTGCTTGTTCAAGGACTCCTGCATGCCCGGGACCGGAAGGCAGGCTGCCTGATGCCCGGGTGTTTCCGCATTCCAGGCGAGTACTGGAAGAACGCGCGTCAGACCCGCTTGAAAAACAAGGTGAGAATTTAAACAAGGAGGCAAGAGTATGGGACAGGTGATCAGAATCGACCTCAAGGGACAGCGGGGCCTTCGCTCCTACGTCTGTGAAGGCAACGTCAGTGAAGCCTTCCTTCGCGGCCTGGCCCTGAAGCGCCGCATCGAGGCCGAGAAAAGCAACGTCAGGTACATAAGGCACAGTGCCGCCGGCTGTCCCCGTGCAGGCAAGCACGACTACGACCCCGCAGCCTAGAACGGCTATGGCGCGAGGTCTTGGATGTCAGAGTTGCTTGGTATGCTATAGGAGTGTAGTCAGGTGCGCCTCTCGAGCGAATTGAGGGCCGCCGCGGCGCTCGCATCAAGCGTGTATATCGATGGGTGATGAAGAGATAGAAAGGACGGGAAAATGGAAGAGAAGCTTATGAACCCGGTGGAAATTGCTGAGTTCCTCGGAGTCACTGACAAATGGGTTTGGAGGGCATGCAGGGAAGGCCGTATCCCTTACATCCACGTGGGCAAGTACTACCGGTTTCGGCTCCGGGACGTCCTCGAAGCCCTTGAAGAAGCCGGCACGTTTTCAGCTGCAACGGCGGGCGGGCGAGGCTGAAGAAAGCATGAAACGGCCAGCATTGGAGGTGATCTGATTGGGGTCGGCCCAGTCCAGGAACCTGAAGGGTGGCAAACA
>JBBQKJ010000074.1:0-13286 GCA_038326775.1 Candidatus Geothermincolia bacterium | reverse complement strand
AATCACCCGACTGGGAGCGCTATACTCACCCGTTCCACCCACTTAATAAATCAATCTTAACTTAACACTCCCGGGCGTCGATTCAATCAGTGTAAAAGGGGATGATCTTTTTGATAACAACCTGGTATGCAGTAGCGATAGCGTTCTTCGCATCGTCGGTGGCCGCTTCGCGGCTCGCAAGGGAGCGCGGCAGGGACGAGTACTTCTACTTCTTCACGGGGCTGGTTCTGGGCCCCGTTGCGCTGCTCATGGTGCTGACCTCGCTCCCGGGCGGCTCTGACAGGAAATCCGATGTAGCGAACAAGCCGATACGTTTCGTCAAAGGGCAGCCGTGCCCGGAGTGCAGGCGGGAGGTCGGAGTGAGGTCGACCATGTGCCCGTACTGCAGGGCTAGCCTCGAGACAGCGTGGTGGGAAAACCCGGTCTCCATGGTAAATTCATAAACCCGGCCAGACGACCTCCGGCCAGGTGCCCGTGAAGGCTTTTATACCCCCGACGCCTCTCGAGGCGGGCCCGCGCTCCCGGCGGCATTCCACCCGCGGTCAGATTCCACTTGACATGATGGTCGAAAACCACCCGTGAAGGTATAATTGCGCGGGAAAACATTCGGACAGGGCGGACCTGGAGCGCGGGAATGCCAAAGTACACTCACTACCCATTGAACGAAGAGATACGGGGTATCGGCGGCTACTACATGGTCCTCGACGAGGGCGTGATAGATTTCGAGGGCAGGAAGGTCCTCTACGCGTTGAAAGGGGCGCACTTCGACACCTCGTGCTGCACCGTACGCGGCGTGGGGTTGGTTTCCATCGCGGGGTACGTGCTTTCCTGGAAGTCCTCCAGGAACGAAGAGGAGATTCCGGTTAGCGAGGTCAAGCACGTGACCAACACCGAGGAGCGCAAGCGCATCAAGGCGCTGCTCAAACAGAGGTTCTCCTATATCGAGGTATTTGACTTCGACTAGAAGTTGGTCGAGGCTGTACGAGGCCCCGCCCGGGGCGACTGTATCTATGGAAGGTGGTGGAAAGGAACTGGGGCAATCGACTATGGTACCTGGCAGCAGATTTCCGGAAAGGGAGTGATCAAATGGTTGGGATCCGCTCATACGGAGGGTATATACCCCGCTATCGATTGAGCCGGATGACCATATTCGGTTCGATGGGCTGGATTAACCCCGCCAACATGCTGAACGCTCAGGGGGAAAAGGCGGTGGCCAACTTCGACGAAGACTCTGTCACCATGGCCGCGGCGGCCGCCACCGACTGCGTGGCCGGTTTCGACCGGGGCCTGGTGGGGGGCGTTTACTTCGCTTCCACCACCGCCTCCTACAAGGAGAGGCTCTGCGCGAACCTGGTAGCGGGCGCGCTGGCCACCAGGGAGGACGTGAGGACGGCCGACTTCGGCGGCGGTCTCAAGGCTGGGACGACGGCCCTCATGTCCGCGCTCGACGCGGTGTCGGCGGGCAGCGCGAACAACATCGTGGTTGCCGCGGGCGATTGCAGGCTGGGCAAGATGGGCAGCGTGCAGGAGTTGATGTTCGGTGACGGGGCTGCCTCGGTGATGGTGGGGGACGAGGACGTCATCGCGGAGTTCAAGGGCTCTTTCTCCACAGGCCACGACTTCGTGGACCACTTCAGGGGCGCAGAGTCAAAGTACGATCGACAGTGGGAGGAGCGCTGGATCCGCGACGAGGGCATCGGCAAGTTCATACCCGAGGCCGTTAACGGGCTATGCGACAAGTACGGGGTGGCCGTCGGCGACTTCGCCACGGTGATCTACCCCACCTACTTCGGCGGGGCCCGCAAGTTCATCAACAAGACGTTCGCCCTCGAGCCCGAGAAGGTGGAGGATAACCTGCAGGCCGTCGCGGGCGACACCGGGACCGCTCAGCCCCTGGTGATGCTGGCCAAAGCGCTCGAGACCGCTCAGCCGGGTGACAAGATACTGCTGGTGAGCTACGGCAGCGGCTGTGACGCTCTCTACTTTGAGGTCACCGCCAATATCTTGAAGCTTGCGCCGCGCCGGGGCATCTCCGGCTCGCTGGCCCGCAGGGCCGAGCTAGACAGCTACACCAAGTATCTCGCATGGCGACGCATGGTCAGCGTCGATACGGGCCTGCGCGGCGAGGAGCAGAAGTGGACCCGCTGGTCGCTCATGTGGAGGTCCCACCGGGCGATGCTGAGCCTCGAGGGCGCGAAGTGCACCGCCTGCGGGACGGTCCAGTTCCCGCCGCAGCGGATCTGCGTAAACCCGGCGTGCGGGGCCATGGACGAAAGCGAGCCCGTGCTGCTGTCCGATAAGGGCGGCAAGATCGCGAGCTTCACCTCGGACATGCTCGCGTCGTCCATCAACCCACCGGCGGTTTACGGCGCGGTCAACTTCAACGGAGGGGGCCGCTTCCTGCTCGACTTCACCGACTGCACCGTCGACGACCTGGCGGTGGGCGCTCCGGTGGAGCTCAGCTTCCGCGTAAAGTACTACGACCAGATCAGGGACATATCCGATTACTTCTGGAAGGCCGTACCAGCGGCAGAGGGGGCGGAATAAATGGCAGAAGGAATTAGGGACAAGGTTGTGATCCTCGGAATGGGCTGCACCAAGTTCGGCGAGCGCTGGGAGTCCGCTCCGGACGACCTGGCCGTCGAGGCGTTCGCCGAGTGCATCGAAGACGCCGGGATAGAGAAGAAGGACATCGAGGCGGCCTGGCTCGGCAGCCACTTCGACGAGATCAACATCGGAAAGGGAGGAAACTTCCTGGGCATGGCCCTGAAGCTCCCCCTGATCCCGGTGACTCGCGTCGAGAACTTCTGCGCCTCGGGGACAGAGGCTTTCCGCGGAGCGGTCTACGGTGTGGCCAGCGGGGCCTACGACATAGCGCTCGCCCTGGGCGTGGAGAAGCTCAAGGACACGGGCTACGGCGGGCTTCCGGACTCGCCCGCTTTCGGGCAGATGCAGGCGATGATAGGGCCGAACGCGACGGCGCCCGGCATGTTCGCGCAGCTGGGCACCGCTTACTCGGCTGCTTACGGTGTAGACATGCAGAGGATAAAGGAGGCCATGGCGCACATCTCCTGGAAGAGCCACCAGAACGGGGTTAATAACCCGCGCGCCCACCTTCGCAAGTCTATCCCCATCGAGCAGATAATGGGCGCGCCGATGATCGCCTACCCGCTGGGCTTGTTCGACTGCTGCGGTGTCAGCGACGGGTCGGCTTGCGCAATCGTGACCACCCCCGAAATCGCGAAGAAGATAAAGCCCAACGATGACATGGTGAAGGTCAAGGCCCTGCAGGTCTCGGTGAGCTCAGGCGAGGAGGCCCTCTTCACCGACTGGGACGGCTCCGGCATGCTGACCACGCGGCGGGCCTCGACCAAGGCGTACGAGGAGGCGGGCATCAAGAACCCGCGTGAGGAAATAAGCATGATGGAGGTGCACGACTGTTTCTCCATCACCGAACTCGCCACCATGGAGGACCTGCACATCTCCGAGCCGGGGAAGGCCTGCGATGACATCCTGAACGGGTTCTACGACATGGACGGCACCATTCCGTGCCAGCCGGACGGGGGCTTGAAGTGCTTCGGCCACCCCATCGCGGCGTCGGGCCTTCGCATGCTCTTCGAGATGTACAACCAGCTGCTCGGCCGCTGGCCCGAGGACCGCCAGGTGAAGGACCCCAAGTACGGCCTCACCCACAACCTCGGCGGCATCCCCAACCAGAACGTCTGCAGCATAGCCATCGTCGGCCTCTAGTTGCCCGAAAAGATTGAGCCGGGGCTTTTCTGCCCCGGCTCAACTTCCCCTGCCTCGGGCCAGGTGCCCTTCCGCCGGCGCCTGAACCTTATCCCACGAATGACATGAGTCCGAGTGTTGCCGCGAATACCGATATTGACGCCCCGGCGCCCTGGCCGCAAACATCGGTAACCGAGAAGCCGCCCGCGAGTCGGGCCTCCTGGCCATCAGTGTTCCTCACCACAACGTCGTACTTGCCTAACGGCTGCCCGTTGATGTTCAGCTTGCAGGTTATGGTCGTGCCCGAAGCTACAGCGACGTCGGTGGCGTTGATTATCGTGGTACCGCGCTCGAGCCTGACTGTCGCACCCTGACGGAACCCTACGCCTGCAATCGTTGCGTCGATAGTCGCGGTGTTAACCCCGGACACGGGCGCTATTGAGGAGACCGCCAGCGGCGATTCCGTGCTGAGGACAACATCGTCGAACCATACGCTTCCCCGGATTCCCTGGCCGTTCGGGCAGGTCGTGAACAGGACCGCCCTGGCCTGAGTGGCGGCAGGGGGTGCGACGCATGTCACATTTATCGGGGTCCATCCGGTTGTGTCCTTGACGCCGACGGAGTTGGTCCATCCCGCGTTTGAGCCGTCCGCCTTGAGCCAGATAACACCGATTCTTGCCTCCGAGGTGCTGCTCGGCGCGTACTTGCCGTTCTCATAGGCCCTGGACACGCTGTTGAAAGCCCTTGTCCTGGCGAAGGCACAGAGCATGTAGCTCCTCCCGGCCTGCACCGATACCGGGTTCGACTGCCAGTAACCGAGGAACGGAGCAGCCGTCGCTTTCGGGTCCTTGATCCGTAAGGCATTATTGCCTGTATGTGAGAGGAAAGGCTGGTCGTTCAGCTCGAACACGCCTTTGAGCCCGCCGTCCATCGCAGCGCTCCAGCCGCCTGTGCCAGACTCGAACCCGGGATTCATTCCGGCCAGCAGATTCAGGCTCTCGAGCCCGGCCGGCACGGTGACGGTGATGGTCCTGGTGCCCGCGGTCGTATCGATATTGGGCACGAACAGCCCGGTGCCGGTCATGTCGAAAGCGACCGGGCTTGAGTCCAGGGTGACCTGGTATTCTCCCCTCTTCGCCGGGAACCACTGCCCGACGAGCCTCAGATCGGTCTTCCTGTGCTCGTCGGTCACCTTGAACTCGGATTCGGGAGCAGTATTTGAGTCAACTGTAACGGTCAGCTTGCCGCTCAGTGTGTTGAGCTTCATGCGCGCCACGTCGAGAGTGGTTGTCTTTACGTTCTTCACGTGGACATTGATAGTGTTGCCCGCCTTGTCCCTGTGGACCCTGGCAAGCCCGGGCTTGTCCTGATTGGGGAAGGCGGCTTCCACGGTGAGCCACCACGCCCCGTTATGCTCGTTGTCGTAGGTCCGGTATGCCACGTCGTCAGGGTCGTTGTGGCGCTGGGAGTGCTTGGCGTTGAGCCTCAGGAAAGATTGCAGCATGGGACTCACCAGGCTCGAGTCGCCAACGAGGGCGCAGTGGGCGCCGAAGCCGTAATCGAGCATCGCGCTGTAGTCGGTGTTGTCCATATCCCCAGGGTGGGGACGCTCGGACCGGGATTGCCAGTAGCCGGGTCGTACAGGTTCGTCTCCGGCGCGCAGCCGTAAAGACCCTGAGTACTGCTCCAGGCTTGCCATATGTCCTTACCGTTAGCGTACGGCGAGCTCGGCCTCTGCATGCCGTCCTTCACCTTCACCCAGTCACCGGCAGTGTTCTGCCACTTGATGGTCATGGGACTGGTGGTGTTGGGGACCAGGGAATCGTACTCAGCGTGCTCGATGCGCACGGGTGTGTTGAGCGCGTTCTCCAGGACGTATCTGGCGCTATACTCGTGAAGGTTGCTGGCCAGCGCCGCGTCGCCCGCCCCCGGCTCGACCCCGCCGTGCAGCGCCCTGATGGCCTCGGAGATATTATTATCCTGCTCGCGAACGAAATACTGCCCGTTCACCGGCTGCGCCGGATTCTGGTCAGGGTACTGCGTCTTTATCCAGCCGTAACCGTGCGTGATGTCCGTGGAGCCATAAGCGGGGTGGATACCGGCGAACAGGTCCGGGTAGTGCAGACCCAGGTTCCACGCACCAAGGCCTCCCATGGACTGGCCGGAGATGAACACCCTTGAGCTTGTCTGCCAGGTCCGAGGACTGCCTGAGTTCCTCGAGGCACTGGTTGACGGTGTCGAGCACATCCTTCTCCCCGTAGAGCATCTCGTTCTGGACGCGCACGTTGTCGAACTCGTGCCTCGCCCCGAAACTGGCCAGGGCCACCTCGCCTGATGTGAACGAGGAGTCCTGAGCGACGACCGCCAGGTAGTGGTCGAAGTGCACTTCGATCGTGTCCTCGTACAGGACCACCTTGAGGTTATGGCTCTGGCGGAGATCTACCGCATCGGGCAGCCTGGCCAGGTTGAGGGCCGTCCACTGCCAGCCGCTGTACTTGAAGACGCGGACCCATTTCTTGCCGGTGTTGTCGCAGTCGAGGTCGACCAGGTAGGCATCTCCATTGGCTTGCCTGCGGACCACCAGGCCGCCGGCGTACTCTTTGTAGCCGTCGCCGTCGGAGGATTCGAGCGCCTTTATGTCGGCGCTCGCAGTACAGTTGGTCCCGGTCGAACCGGACCGGCCCGCAAGCTTCCACGTGTCCGACCAGTCCTGCTGCCGGTAAGCATCGTCCTGGGCTATCCACTGGTCGCCTATCAACATGTTCCAGCCGCTCGCGTTGTTTGCCGTGAAATCGTCGACGAGACAAGGCTCGGTGGACCCCGGCTTGTCCTTACCGTCCATGTAGAAGCTGTGATAATTCCTTCCCCATGGCGAGATCACGACGAACCCGCCCGCCCTGGCCGCGGCCGCCATCTCCTCGGAGATGCCTCCCTGGCCGCCGAACGCGTGCAGGTCAACCAAGACCGGGAGCCTCGCGCCGCCCTGCGGCACGTACAACGAGCAGGGGAGAGGGGCGCCGTCAACGCTCGAGATATACGCGCGAGTCATCACCGTGTCGTACTGGATAGGCGGATTTGCCCCGGCGGCCGCGTGAGGCGAAAGTAAGAAGAGTGAAGACAACAGAAGTATTGACACAAAAGAGACCGATAGTCTCGAACAACGACCCGGACCTACCATTTCTATGCTTCCCCCATCCCTATGCCTTGATGCGGCGCCGGCGAAGCCGCCATGAGCCGGCAAGCGACAGCAACCCCACCAGGCCCGCGAAAACGGAGATGCTCCCCCCGGCGCCCTGCCCGCAGATGTCGGTCACAGAGAATCCTTTGACGAGCCTCGCTTCCTGGCCGTCGGGATTCCTCACCACGACGTCGTACTTGCCCAGAGGTTTGAGACGATGAGTGACGGTTTCTTTTCATTCTGCCCCGCCTGTTCCCAATCGGGCGCCCCCCGGCTAGTTCGCGGAGCCGTCTCGCTTGAGACCTCATTTGTGTACTACGAGCGAGTTCAGAATTACCGACCGCGTGCCGCTTTGACTGACAAGCTAGTACATTTAGCGGATGCAGTCAATAACCATGTTGGTTGATTGCTTGGAGCGCCCCCGGGGGTTCCTGGAGCCTCAGAGAAGCTTGCCCTCCGAGCCGCCTACGCGCTCATTGACGAAGTCGAACGGGGTCTCCCCGGTCAGGAAGCGGCCCGGCTCATCTCCGTTGTAGAGCATGATGATCACGTCGCGGACCTTGGTGGCGACCTCCTCCAGCAAGGTCTTGCTGAGAGGCTCGTCGTAGAGGCTGCCCAGGTCGAGGGGCCGGCCGATACGGCACGCGGCCCTCTTGTAGATGACCGAGGAGTACTCTTTGTCAGCCTGCCCCCCGGTTACCTTCTCGACGTACGGGCTCGGGACGGCCGGCATCCTTCGCTCGGAGAGCCCTATCACCGCGCACGGTATCACGGGCACGCGCGCTTTCAGGGCGAGCCGCGCGAACCCGGTCTTGAACTTTCTTATCTTCACGGCCTTTCCGGGGTCGAGTATCGCCTCGCCGCCCTCGGGGAAAATGCCCACCATCTCCCCGTCCTCGAGGAGCTCGAGCCCCCGGCCGAGCTCGGCGTCGCCCTTTCCCCCGGTGAGCGTCAGGGGGAAGGCGCCGCTCCACTCGTGGAGCTGCCTGTACCCGGGGACGTTCCACGACCACGACGCCGCGCCGAAGTTTATATAGCGGTTGCGTACCGAGTACGCGAGTATCACCGGGTCGAGCGCGGAGCGGTGGTTGCAGACGACGAGGGCCGGCCCGAGGTCGGGCACGTTGTCCTGCCCCTCGATCCTGAGCCTGGTCTGAAGTTTCACCATCGGCCCGACGAAGAACCGCAGGGTTTCATAGAAGAGCATCTGGTTTGCGTCCACTACGCACCACTCCCGGGTACCAGATCGGCAGATCGAGTGAGAGACATGATACAACATCGCCCGATGCGGAGTATGATATCAGCACCAGTCGGAGCCGACGCGCGGAGGAGGCATCATGCTCGACGTACTCATAAAGGGCGGCACGGTGATCGACGGCACCGGGAGCAAAGGCACGGTTGCCGACGTCGGCATCGAAGGCGGCAGGATAGCCGGGGTGGGGAGCCTGGCCGAGTCCGACGCGGCGAGCGTCATAGACGCGCGCGGCAAGGTGGTATGCCCGGGGTTCATCGACATCCACACACACAACGACCTCTACGTGATACGTGACGATTTCACGGAGCTGTTCGAATCTTACCTGCGCCAGGGCATCACCACCAGCGTTGTCAACAACTGCGGGTGGTCGCCTGCCCCCTGGCCGCGCGAGCAGTCCGAGCTGATGCTGGCGACCGTTCGCAGCCTGGGGGTGGCGGGCGACTTCGAGCCCCGCTGGGAGACCCAGGAGGAGTTCCACTCCGACCTCAAGAGCAGGGGCCTTCCGATGAACTTCGTGCCGCTGGCGGCTCACGGCCCGATACGCATAGCGGCGATGGGGGCCGAGGCGCGGTTCTCCAGGCCCGACGAGCTGGATGCGATGAGGAAGATGGTCAGGGAGGGGATGGAGGCGGGGTGCCGTGGGTTTTCGACGGGCCTCACCTACTTCCCGGGGATGCACGCCCACACCGACGAGATAGTCGAGCTCGCTAAGGTCGCGAACGAGTACGGCGGCAGGTATGCGACCCACGTGCGGGGCCTTTCGCAGAACTTCGACCGGGCCGTTGAGGAGGCAGTAGAGATAGCGCGGAGGAGCGGGTGCTCCCTGCAGATATCGCACATGATGGCGGCCCCGGAGCTGGGGAGCCTCGCGAACGTCCTTTACACGGCCGTAAACGCGCTGGAGGCTCTCAACCGGGTGGTGCCACTGCCTGGCCTGCCGAACGCGGCGCTAAAAAAAGCGGTCAAGCTGCTCGACGGGGCGCTCGACGACGGCATGGACGTCGGCATGGACTTCATCCCTTACGTGCTGGGCAACACCACGGTTACCCAGCTCTACCCTCCCTGGGCGAACATGGGCGGCACCGACGCGCTGCTAGAGCGGCTGCGCGACCCGGCGGCCCGCGCGAGGATAAGGCGTGACGTCGAGACACTCAAGCCGACCTGGCCCAACTGGGAGGAGGGGGCATGGTCGGACAACTATATCAAGTCACTCGGCTGGAAGATGTTCCGAATCCTCTCGGTCGGAAGCGAGAAGAACCTGCATATGGAGGGGCAGAGGGTGGTCGAGCTCGCGGCCGACGCCGGCAGGGACCCGTTCGACTTTCTGGCCGACCTCGCTGTCGAGGAAGAGGGCGAGGTGATGTTCCTGATGGGCCTGCCGCCGCGGCCGTGGACCGAGAAGGTCTTCACCAGCGTCCAGGGCCACCCGCAGCTCTCGGTCGGTGCGGACAGCCTGTTCCCGGCCAAAGGGGCGCCTCCGCTTTCGGCTTACGGCTGCTTCGTCAGGGTGATCGAGCACTACGTGAAGGAGCTCGAGCTCTACAGCCTCGAGAACGCGATACACCGCTGCACGGGCCTCGCCGCCTCGCGCTACGGGCTGGACGACAGGGGAGTGCTGAAGCCGGGGGCGGCCGCCGACATGGTGGTCTTCGACTACGAGCGGATACACGACAACTCGACCTGGGACGACCCCAGGCATTTCCCGGACGGCGTCGAGCGGGTGATAGTCAACGGCAAGGTCGTCGTCTCGGGCGGCGCTTACGACGGGGCCGCCCTCGCGGGAGAGCTTCTGACCCGCTGAAGACGCAACACGAGGCCGGGCATCAATGCCGCACCAGTGCGCCGGCTGACCCCGTGTCGACTTCAGCAGTGCTAGACTATAAGCACGCTATCAACAGCGCGACGGAGCGGTCATATGGCGGCGGGCTGAGCAGCGTGAGCAGTGAGCGGTGATTGATGGTAGACCTGCAGCAGAGCCAGGTTTTCAGGATCCTGGTCGTCGATGACGAGAAGACGGTCGCTGCTATCATCAGGGTGCTTTTAAAGGAGAAGTTCTCAGCCGAGGTTACCATGGCGCACGACTGCGCCTCCGCCCGCGAGCAGATGGGCTTCTCCACCTTCGACCTCATCACCTTCGATTACCAGCTTCCCGACGGTGACGGCCTCGAGCTGCTTGCCGAACTGAATTCGAGAGAGGACCACCCGCCCGCGATAATGGTCACCGGCCACGGCGACGAGCAGACGGCCGTGGAGGCTTTCAAACTCGGCGCCGCCGGCTACGTGGTCAAGGACCACAGGATGCGCATCTTGCTGGTCGAGGAGGCGGAAAGGGCCATCGGGTTCGCGCAGGCGGTATCCGAGCTGAAGGAGAGCGAACAGCACCTGAGAATGCTCACCGGTGCCATGTTGGATGTCATCAGCCAGCACGACTCGCACCTCCGTTTTCTCTACGCCAGCCCCTCGATCGAACGCATGTTCGGCTACAGGCCGGAAGAGCTTACCGGGAGGGCGAGCGGGGACCTGTTCCACCCGGAGGACCGGAAAATGGTGTTTTCAGCATCGGCGGAAGCGATCAAGCGGCAGGCGCCTTCGGTCAAGCTGCTTTACCGATTCAGGCACAAGAACGGCGAGTACCGGTGGGTCTCGTCCAACTGCAGACTCCTGTACGACGAGGAAGGCGTGTTCTCGAGCTCCGTCGTGTCCACTCGCGACATAACCGACCGGAAGAGGGCTGATGAGCTCGTGCTGGTCCAACGCGATATGGCGGTCGAGCTGGGTGAGGTCACGGAGCCGTCGAGAGTTATCGAGATCGCGCTCGATGCCGCGCTCGCGTCCTCGGGGCTCGAAGCGGGCGGAGTCTACGTCGCCGACAGGGGCACCGGCGCGCTCGACCTGGTGAATCACAAGGGCCTTTCACCGGAGTTCGTCGAGGCCGTGGCGCATTTCGATAGGACAAGCCCGACCGCGAACATCGTCTTCGCGGGGGAGCTGGTGTACACGCAACACGCGCACCTGCTGCCATTGGACGAGATCCGCAAGAAGGAAGGCCATCATTTCATCGGCATTGTGCCTCTTCATTACGAGGGGGAGGTCGTCGGCTGCCTCAACATCGCGTCCAACGTTCTCGATGATATCCCCGACCAGGCAAAGAGCGCCGTCGAGGCGCTGGCGGGCTTCATCGGCCAGGCGGTCGGGCGCTCCCGCCTGCTCTCGGCGCTCAAGGAGAGCGAGGAGCGCTACCGACTTCTATATGAGAGCATCAGCGTGCCGATCTACACCTACGACCGCGACCTGGTCCTCACCGACATCAACAAGAAGGCCTGCGAGATTCTGGGCTACTCCCGCGACGAGATGCTCGGCAGGAACGTCCCGGCCCTCAGCATCCTTCACCCCGACGACATTGAGAATGCCGCGAAAGACATCCAGAAGTTGTTTTCCGGGGATGACATAGTCAGGGACGAATACAGGTTTATCCTCAAGGACGGCTCCGTGAGGATCGGAGACGTGACAGGGGCGGTGCTGCGCGACGCGAGCGGCGAGATCGTCGGCGTGACCAACGTGGTCATCGACATCACCGAGGAGAAGCTTGCCATGGAAGCCCTGACGGCATCCGAGGGACTCTACCGCGCCCTGGTGGCGACGTCCCCGGATTTCATCACGCTTCTCGACATCGAGGGCAATGTCCTCGCTCTCTCGGAGGGCGCCTTCGAGGTGTTCGGGGTCACGGCGGATTCCGCCCACGGTAAGTCCATAATCAAGATGCTCGACAGGTCTCAACGCGACACGGCTTACAGGTCTCTCGAGGAGCTTATGGAAAAGGGCGTCTTCAGGGGTGTCGAGTTCGAGTTAACGGCAGCGGACGGCTCGACCGTCGTCATCGAGTCGAGCGCGTCACTGATCCACGATTCCAAAGGCGAGCCCAGGGTGATTATGTCGGTATCCCGAGACATCACAGACCGCAAGAAGGCGGAGGAGGAGCTTCGCCTGTCGGAGGAACGATACAAGGCGCTGTTCGACCAGGCGCCCGTTGGGGTTGTCGTCTTCGACCGCGACCTCAAGGTAACCCAGTGTAACGAGCGGATGGCCGAGGCCATGCGCACAACGCGCGACAGACTGATAGGTTTGGATTTGAACGAATTGAAGGACAAACGCGTCCTGCACGTCGCATTGGAGGCGCTCGAGGGCAGGACGGCCGTCTACGAGGGGCCTTACGAAGTCACGACCAGCGGTGAATCAATCCATATTATCGCAATATTGAACCCGCTTCGGGACATGGAAGGGCGGGTGGTTGGCGGCATCGCGGTCGTCGATGACGTCACCGACCGTGTCAGGACCGACGAGTCCCTCCAGAGGGCCAACGAGGAGCTGCGCGTTTATGCCCACACCGTGTCCCACGACCTCAAGGGGCCCCTGTCCGCGACGGTGACGGCGGCGGAGCTGTTGAGAGACTCCTTGAAGTCGGACAACCCGGACAGGTGCTCCGAACTGGCCGACATAATCGTTCGCCTACTCAGAAAGACCTGCTCGAGGATCGACGAGCTGCTCGTCCTGGCCCAGGCGGGCCAGCAGCCGGTGGAACCCGTGGACGTCAGCGTGTGCTCGATTGTCGGGGACGTCCTCAGGGACCTGGAGTCGCTGATAGAAGACAGGCAGGCAACGGTAACGTGCGACCCGGACCTCGGGGTTGTCCTTGGGAACACTACGCAGATCTACCAGGTCTTCTCAAACCTTGTCCGGAACGCGCTGAAGCACGGTGAGGGCGACGACCTCACGGTCGAGGTCCGTTACCTGGGAAAGGATGAAGACGGGCCCCACCGGTACCTGGTGCGCGACAACGGCCCGGGAATACCGCCGGGGATGGAAGAGGACATCTTCAGGCCGTTTCTCAAGGGCACTCAAACGGGAGAGACCGGGTTGGGCCTCTCGATAGTCGAAAGGATAGTTGCCGCCTACGGTGGCGAGATCAAGGCATACAACGACAACGGCGCCTGCTTCGAGTTCACATTGAATTCATTTGGGGGTCATTCATCCCGGGGTCAGGCGCCCTGTCAATTATTAAATTAAAGGTGCGAGTCCCCCCCCCCAGACCCCCGCGGGGGCTAACACGCCGCCCCCCCCCCCGAA
>JBBQKJ010000073.1:0-13363 GCA_038326775.1 Candidatus Geothermincolia bacterium | reverse complement strand
AGGAAGAAGATATGCGCCTGGAGGGAGGACAACCTCTCCGCCGGGGAGATTGCCCAGCTCCTCTCCGAGGAGGGCCACGAGATGTCGGTCCGCACGGTGGAGAGGGTGCTTTCAGAGGAGGGATATCCGAAGCTGCCCAGGAGGGCCCGCCTGAAGACAGGGCACACCGTGAAGGGGGCGCGCGTCCCCGAGCGCTCCTGCCGGGTCGGCCTCTCCGAGCTCGAGGGGGCAACACTTGAGTGCGCCGGCGCGGGCGTTTTCCTGTTCGCCCCCTTCCTGGCCTCGCTCGACATCGAGGCCGTGGTGAAGAGGGCCAGCCTCCCCGGTAACAGGGAGATCCCGGCCGCGAGCTACCTCCTGTCCTTCCTGGCGCTCAAGCTCCTGGGCACCGAGCGCTATTCCCACGTGGGAGAGCACGCCTTCGACCCGGGGCTGGGCCTGTTCGCCGGGTTGAACGTGCTGCCCAAGACGACGGCCATGTCCACGTACTCCTACTCGCTTGACTCCGAGCACATCCTCAAGCTCCAGAAGGCCTTCGTGAAGAGCGCGGCCCGCCTCGGCCTCTACGACGGAAGGATGGTGAATCTGGACTTCCACACCATGCCCCACTTCGGGGAGGATTCCGTGCTGGAAAAGCACTGGGCCGGGGCCAGGGGAAAGGTGATGAAGGGGGCGCTCACGCTGTTCGCCCAGGACGCCGAGAGCAAGCTGATACTCTACACCGACTCGGACATCGCGAAAGACGAGGAGGCCGACCAGGCCCTGGCCTTCCTCTCCTTCTGGAAGGGTGTGCGCCGCGGGGTGAAGCCCACCCTGGTGTTCGACTCGGGGTTCACCACCTACAAGAACCTCTCGATGCTCGATTCGGCAGGGGTCAAGTTCATCACGCTCCGGCGCAGGGGGAAGAACCTCGTCAACCAGGCGGACGGGATCACCGACTGGAGCAGGGTCCACATCCCGCACAGGGGGCGCAAGTACCCCAACCCTTATGTCCACGAGTCCGTCGAGAGGCTCAAAGACTACAAGGGCCCGGTGCGCCAGATCATAATGAAGGGCAACGGGCATGAGAAGCCCGCCTTCCTCATAACCAACGACTTCGACATACCCACCGAGCTGGTGGTGGGCAACTACGCCCGCAGGTGGAGGGTGGAGAACGGGATAGCCGAAGCGGTCAAGTTCTTCCACCTCAACTCGCTTTCCTCACCGATACTCGTGAAGGTACACTTCGACGTGGCCATGACCATGGTGGCCGACACCCTCTACACCATGCTCGCTCAGAAGCTCAGGGGCTTCGAGAACTGCGACGCCCCCACGCTCTACCGTCACTTCGTGAGGGGAAAAGGTACCGTGGCGGTTCGCGGCGGCGAGGTTGTTGTTACCTACCCGGGCCGGGCCCACAACCCGGTCTTGAGAAACGTCGCCTGGGACAGGCTTCCAGGCGCCCTTCCCGGTCTCGATGGGGCTCCACTCACACTCAAGTTCAAGTAGCACACCGTGTACGAGGATGTTATATTTCTGTGACGGTTAAGCAAGTTCGAAAATCGGTGTGGAGCAGATATTTGTTCCGTCCTTAAAGGCGGCCTCAACCGGAGAGACGGGGGATCGGGCTTTCCAGTGTCGTGCGGATAGTCCGCGTCTACAACACAAGCATTGTGGCTTTCAACGACGATGGCGCCTGCTTCGAGTTTGTGTTGTACGATTACCGATAGGTCAAATGCGACTTCCAACTACTGTACTACTGCAATATACTTTCATGGCGTTCAAAATGCATTGCCACGGCCGTTCCGACCGTGCGGAGAGGGAGGTAACGGATGAAAGCCATCGTTATGGGAGGCGGGATGGGCGGCCTGGCGACCGCCATAAACCTGCTCGACCTCGGTGTCGAGGTCTCGCTTATAGAGGCCGACGAGATTTTCGGGGGCAGGGCCAGCTCCTGGCTCGACTCGGACGGGGATATGATCGACAACGCGCTCCACGTCTTCTTCCCCTACTACGTGAACCTGCTGGAGTTCTTCAAGAAGATGGGCATCTACGAGAACATCGTCTGGAAAAGCAGCGAGTTCTACTACGCGCAGGAGGGCGGCAACCAGGCGGTCCTGAGGATGAAGAACCTGCCCGCGCCCCTTCACGCGGCTTATGGCTTCGCTCACCTTCTCAAGGACTACAAGGGAATCGCGAAGTGGAAGGTCATAGCGAGCGTCATGCCCATGGCGTCGGGCCTGCTGCTCAGCAAGGAGAAGATAGACAAGCTCGACGACATAAGCATGTCGACCTACATACACAGGTTCGCCCCGCTGGAGGGCCTTAAGGTCCTGGAGCCGGGTATAAACGGGCTCACCTTCACGCCTTCCTGGGGAGTGTCGGCCAAGGTCATGCTCAACTGGTTCACCAAGGTCGGGGGCTCGGCCGACAACGCCCGGGTAGGCTTCGCTAACGGCGGGCTCGGGGAGATATGGGTTGACAACTGCCTCGATTACATCAAGCGCAAGGGTGGCGAGGTTGCGCTCAATCAAGCAGTTACCGCGATCAACATGGAAGACGGCAAGGTCAAGAACATCGTGGTGAACGAAAGTGAGACCATGGAGGCCGACCTATACGTGTCAGCGATCAGCCCCTACGCCTTGCGTCGCGTCCTGCCGGACGATGCGTTCGACTACCAGTACTTCCGCGACCTGTGGCATTTCCAGTACGCGCCTTCGCTTTCGCTGCAGGTCTGGTTCGACCGGAAACTCACGGATGTGGATGTGACTTTCTTCTCAGACGACTGCATATTCAACACCTACGCCGACCTGTCCAACGTCCTGCCCCGGATATTCAAGGGTGGAAGCATGTTCGAGATGGTGCTTTCGCCGGCCGACCACGTCCACGGGCTGCCGGACCAGGTCATATTCGATATAGCTATCGAGCAGATAAAGGAGAGGTTCCCCATCGCCCGCGACGCGGAGGTCAGGAAATGGAAAGTGGTGCGCGAGCGCCAGGGGGTGTACAGGGCTTCGCCGGGTATGGAGAAGCACCGCCCGTTCCAGCGCTCGCCGCTCGATAACTTCTATCTGACAGGCGACTATACAAAGACCCACGTCAGCTCGGGCGGCATGGAGGCGGCCATCTGGAACGCCAACAAGGTGGCCGAGGTCATCGCGGCCGACAAGATGGGCCAATCCATATCCCTGAACAGGGAGTTCAAGGCCAACGCGCCTCTGCTGAAGCTGATGAAACCGATGGTGTTCGCCGCCCTCGGTGGGCTGGCGCTGGCGGCGGTCGCGCTGCTCAGGAGGCTCTCTCGTCACTAGCCGCGCCTCGACAACCCGTCCAGCTCCGTTGCGTATCGGCGAGTTGTCAGACCAGCTCACGCATAAGAACGTGGAGGCAGTCCGACCCCGGAAGATCAGGAGTAGTTGTAGCGGCCGAAGCCCGGCACCAGAGGCATCTTGACCTTGCCGTTGGCGACGCGCTTGTCAAGGAGCACGCCCATCCTGTCGGCGTTCGAAGTGCCGATCAGGTTGAGGAGGCGTTCGGTGCGGCGTACCTTGGGCCTGATGTACGGGTACCAGAGCCGGTTCTTGATGCTGTAGAAAAGCTTGAAATTGCGGGTGAACCGCTGGAACTCCTCGATGGCTTTATCCCTGTCGTAAACCGCCATGGACGCCACCTTGCCGGTCACCAGGGCGCCCGATATTCCGAACCAGAACCACGGGTCCATCGCACCCGACATGGTGCCGCACAGGATATGATCGCCCCAGAAAAGCCTTGGGTTGTCAGGGGACGCCAGGGGCACCGCGCCCGAGACGTACTGCCAGTTGTCGTGTTCGATGCCCTCGTTTCGCACCATGAACTGATTATACTTGCGGAGGCCTTCCTTCTCGACCTCGCGCGTGCTGAAGAGCAGGTCAAAATAGTAGTCGTTCACGGATGAGAGATAGCCGTACTCAGAAATACACTCGTCCCACCATATCCAGGCGTAACTCCCGACCTTCAACTCACCGCGCGATATCCACCCGTACCACGGCAGATGCGGTATATCGAGCATCTTGTACGCCGAGGGCGTGAGGCCGCAGGCAATTATGGTGTTGGGAGCCAGGGAGGAAAGCGCCTCTTTCTTGAGTGGAGAGTCGAACACGAACTCTATGTCGAGGCCAGCGCACTCGTTATACAGGAGCGTGTCCAGGCTGGTGGGCCTGTCGCCGCGTTCGACGGCGTAGAACGCTTCACCGGGAATGGCCACCCTGGTGTCGTGGTAATAGAACGGTATGGGTCGCCCCAGCTGGTGGAATGCCCCCGTCACGTCTATGCCGATGTACTCCGATGTTTTAGCCGGGTCGATCGGCGTCACGTGCGTGGACGGGTTGTAAAGAGCCGAGCCACCATAGCCGGGCTCCCTGTCGTGCACGGTCACGGCGTACCCCTCACGGGCGAGGTTAACCGCCGCGATGAGACCTGACATCCCGGCTCCGTAAATCGTTGCTTCCATGCCCTTCTCAGACATTTGACCTCCCCTGGCGGACTCGCGTTATTCAAACACATAGCGGTGCGCATTTTCAAATATCCTCGGTCGGGCAGCCGGTCCCGGGCAGAGGGCAACCCGGCGTCAATCACAGTTGCGGCTGGACCACTACCGGGGCGAGAGGTGCTGGCGTGGGCACGGGCGAATGCTAGAATGCGTATGCGGTGATAGCGGAGGTTCGGCGGGGGGTGTCACTGTTGGAAAAGGCGGACACAAAGGCCAGGGTGCTTCTGGCGGCGAAATCCGTGTTCACGCGCAAGGGGTACAAGGCGGCGTCGGTCTCCGACATCCTCGCCGAAGCGAGCGTTGCCCGGGGCACTTTTTACAACTGCTTTTCGAACAAACGCCAGGTCATGCTGGAGCTGGTTTCCGGCATCCTCAAGGCACTTTACGAGTCGAGTTTGGATATGCTGAGGGGGGACGGCCCTTCACTCCTGGAATCGAAAATGAGGGACAGCCTCGAGGTTTCCTACAGGCTGTTCCTGGACAACCGCGGTGTCATGACCGTCTATTTTCGCGAGGCGTTTCGCTCCGACCCCGGCTTCTACGCTATATGGGACGATTTTGAAATGCGTATGATAGCGCTTTTCTCCGAGATCCTTGAGCTCGGGGTGGCCAGCGGAGCTTTCAGAGAGCTCGACAGGAGCCTTGTGTCCAGGGCTATGTTCATGCTCTTCCTGCAGGTCCCATATTGGGACATACTGCTTGGAGGCATGGCGGAGATAGACGTGGCGTCGATGGCAGGCGAGATGGCCAGGTTCGTCACCGGGGGCATAACCTCGCGAACGGAAAGATAGCCTGCGCCACACCGAAACGCGGCGCGGGGCGGAGAAATTGGCTGCCACGCGCTTGTGGTATCATCGACTGCAGTCAGGAGGTGACGGTGACAGCACCTGATTACGACCACCGGGCGATAGAAAACAAGTGGATAGAACGTTGGGAGTCCGGGGGATACTACCGGGCTGAATTGCAGCCGGAGCGCACCAAGAGGTACGTGCTGGTGATGTTCCCGTACCCCAGTGGACCAGCCCACATGGGACACGTCGCGAACTACTCCCTGGGTGACGTGGTGGCCCGCTACTACACTCGTAAAGGCTATAACGTGTTGCACCCGATGGGATACGACGCCTTCGGGTTGCCCGCCGAAAACGCGGCAATCTCAAGCGGAGTGCATCCCTCGGAATGGACGCGCGAGAACATACGACTCATCCGAGCCGACCTCAGGAGGTTGGGCTACGCCTACGACTGGTCGAGGGAGTTCGCCACATGCGACCCCGAATACTACAGGTGGACCCAGTGGTTCTTCCTGAAGATGTACGAGCGCGGCCTCGCGTACAAGGCGGATGCCGCCACAAACTGGTGCCCGTCCTGCGGGACGGTTCTGGCCAACGAGCAGGTGCTTGCCGACGGTTCCTGCGAGAGGTGCGGCAGCCTCGTGCAGCCAAGGTGGCTCAACCAGTGGTTTTTCAAGATAACGGATTACGCCGAGCGCCTCCTGGATGACATGGAGGAGCTGGAGGGTTGGCCCGAACGCGTGCTGACCATGCAGCGAAACTGGATAGGGAAGTCTCACGGCGCCGATGTCGATTTCGAGCTTGTGTCCACCGGCGAGAAGATACGCATCTACACCACCAGGCCGGATACTCTCTATGGCGTCACGTTCTTCCTGCTGGCGCCCGAGCACCCGCTGGTCGACAGGCTTGTGGCGGGAACCGGGCGCGAGCGGGAGGTTCGAGAGTTCCGGCAGCGGATGAGCGGCCGGACTGAGTTCGAAAGGACCTCGCTCGAGGCCGAAAAGGACGGAGTATTCCTCGGCGATCACGTCGTGAATCCCCTCAACGGGGAGCAGGTGCCGGTTTATACCGCTAACTTCGTGCTGGTCGATTACGGGACCGGGGCGGTCATGGCGGTCCCCGCCCACGACCAGCGCGACTTCGAGTTCGCGCGAAAGTACGGCCTGCCTGTGAAAGTGGTCATCCAACCGCCCGATTACGAGCTGGTTTCCGATGAGATGACAGAGGCCTACGAAGACCCCGGCGCCATGGTGGCTTCCGGGCAGTTCTCCGGCACGCCCAACGAGCAGGGCAAGCAGGCCGTCTGCGATTGCCTGGAAGAGAACGGCTGGGGGAAGCGCTCGATAAACTATCGCTTGAGGGACTGGCTGGTATCGCGGCAGCGCTACTGGGGAGCGCCCATACCCGTTATCTACTGCGACAGTTGCGGCACGGTCCCGGTTCCCGAGGAAGACCTTCCGGTCATCCTGCCCGAGGACCTGTTGCTCGCGGAGGGCGGCAAGTCCCCGCTGCCGTTGGAGGAGTCGTTCTATGCCGCTCCCTGCCCCAGGTGCGCAGGCCCCGGCAGGCGCGAGACCGACACCATGGATACTTTCGTGGACTCGTCCTGGTACTACTTCCGCTTCGTAAGCCCGCGCGACGACACCGCCCCGTTCGATTCCGAGGCGTGCCGGTACTGGATGCCGGTCGACCAGTACATAGGCGGCATCGAGCACGCGATACTGCATCTACTGTACTCGCGTTTCTTCACCAAGGTGCTCTCCGACCTCGGCTTGATCGGCTTTTCAGAGCCTTTTTCGAACCTTCTGTGCCAGGGCATGATAACCAGGGACGGCGCCAAGATGTCAAAGTCGAAGGGCAACGTGGTTACGCCCGGCGACTACCTCGACCGGCTCGGCGCGGACACCCTGAGGCTCTACATGCTCTTCATGGGCCCGCCCGAGCTCAGCAAGGATTGGAGCGACCAGGGGGTTGAAGGCGCTCACCGTTTCCTGAGCAGGGTCTGGCGGATGGTTCACGAGCGGTACCTGCCTGTCCTCCAGGGCGCAGGGGTGGTCAATGACAGCGGCGGCGCGCGCCACCGCGAGATGCGCAGCCTCACCCACAGGACCATCGCCAGTGTGACCCATGACCTGGAGGAGTTCGCGTTTAACACGGCCGTCAGCTTCGTCATGGAGCTGGTGAACGGCATATATCATTATACGTCAGGGGAAAAGGCGGACCCCGACGTCCTTTCGGAGGCTGTGCTGGCGACCCTCAGCCTGCTTGCGCCGTTCACCCCGTTCATCTGCGAGGAGCTCTGGAGCGTGCTGGGCGAGGAAGGCAGCATTCACAAACAGCCCTGGCCCGCGTATGACGAAGAGCTTGCCCGCCCGGAAGAGATCACCGTGGTGGTCCAGGTCAACGGAAGGGTGCGAGATAAACTGAGAGTTTCCGCGCACATCGGAGCCCTGGAGATGGAAGAAAAAGCCATGGCCTGCCCTAACGCCCGCAAGTTCATCGGGGAGAACGAGATCCGAAAGGTGATCGTCGTCCCAGGCAAGCTCGTCAACATCGTTATCTGAGGCGGTCTTTCGCACCCGGCTCGCAACTCTGAACCGAGGGCCCTATTGATGTGCTTGTATTGCTGTGATATGCTTGGCAAGCAATGCAGGCTAAAGATGGGTTGAGGGCAGAAGTGGCCGAGGCGCTCGGCTCGATTGGTGACACGGCCAGAGAGCTTTCCAGGATGCAGGTGATCACAATCATCTCGCTTCTCGTGTTGCTGCTGCTCGGTGGATATGCCGCGTATTCACGGTCGAAGCCGACCGAGATAAGCGTCGTCGAAAGCAGCGGCCCGATTAAGGGCGGTCGAAGCCCCGGGATGCTTACGGTCCATGTGGCGGGGGCGGTAAACAGACCCGGGCTTTACAGGCTGGCGGAGGGCTCGCGTATTGACGACGCCCTTGGGAAGGCCGCCGGCCCGGCTGGGGACGCTGTGCTGGACAACCTTAACCTGGCCGCGAGGCTCAAGGACGGCGAAAAGGTGATGGTGCCGCGGCGCGTAGACGCGGCCGAGGCTTCCGCCGCTACCGGCACGGGTGGCGAGGGCGCGCCGGCGCCGATCAATATCAACACCGCCGGCCTTGACGAGCTCGAGAAGCTTCCCGGAGTCGGTCCGTCCCTGGCCGACCGGATCATCCGTTACAGGGAGAAGGAAGGCCAGTTCGCGACGGTTGACGAGTTGGACAACGTGGAGGGGATCGGGCCACGCAGGATGGAGTCGCTCAAAGACCTGGTGACGATCTGAGTTGCGCGGCCGTCTCTACCTCCTGTGCCTGGCATGCATGGCACTCGGCGTACTTGCGGGAAGGTACCTCGCCCCGGCCATCCTCGCGGCAATCCTGGCTTCAACTCTATTCACCTGCCTTCTGACAACCGTTATCAGACCGCGGCACGCCAGGGCGGTCGCGCTGCCGGCGGCGTTCATGGCCGTCGGGGCGCTGCTGATGTTCTTCTCTGTCTGGCAGGCAAGACACGGCCTGCTTTACGAGCTTGCCACACGGCGGTGCGTGGTGTCGGTCGAGGGCCGCGTCGTGTCCCCTCACATAAGAGGCACGGAGGGGCCGTCCTTTTTTGCCGAGGTCTCCTCGGTGAAGGCGGAAGACCTGGAGCGCACCTGCAAACAGAGGTTACTGATAAGGGTCCGGGGGCCGACAAGCGAGAACAGGTTTTTCCCCGGCGCCAGGCTCATAGCGCGGGGAAAGCTATTCGCACCCGGAAAAAACGCGGGGTGGCTGCTCGAACACGGCGCGGCCTGCTCTCTTGACGTCAAGCCCGCCGACCTGCTCCCGGGTAAAGGACCCGCCGACGTGATATCAAGGTCCGTGCACGCGGGCAGGCTCTGGATGTCATCGCGTTACAGTCTGCTCTTCGGCGAAGAGGAAGCCGGCCTCATGGAGGGTGTGACCTTGAGCAAGCTTGACGGTCTCGACGCCGGCCTGCTTGAGGACTTGCGCGACAGCGGGCTCTCACACATAGTCGCTGTCTCGGGCCTTCACGTGGGTTCCGTCGCGATATTGACCCTAGCGTTGATGTCCGCTCTTGGCGCCGGGAAACGGAGCAGGTACATGGCGGCATCTTCGATGGCCGTACTGGCGCTGGCCATATCCAACTTCAGGCCGTCAGCCCTCCGCGCAACGTTGATGGGGGTCATGGGCTTCGGCGGAATCCTGCTCGGCAGGGACTACGATTCACTGACCGGGTTATCGCTCGCGGGCATGCTCATCCTCTGCGCGAACCCGAGGTCACTGTTTGACCAGGGGCTCCAGTACTCGTTCGCCGCCGCCCTGGGGATAGTCCTGGTCGCGGGCAGGTCCAAAGGAGCGACGGGCGCGCGGCTCATCCTGGCGGTCTGCGCCGCCGCGCAACTTGGTACGCTCCCGTTGATGCTCATGAGAGGGGAGGGCCAGCCTGTCACGGCCATCGTTGCCAACCTGCTGGTCGTGCCGGTGGTAGGGCCACTGCTGATGGCCGGATGGTTAGTTTCGCTTCTAACCCTGGCAAGCGGGCGGCTCGCAGGATGTATCTCGGTGCTGCCGGCCGCGGCGGCGAGGTACATCATCGCGGTGGCATCGGTCTGTGCCGGGGTGCCCAGGGCCGGCCTGTACGGCACGCCCACGGCCGTCGTGGCATTTGTTCTCTACGTGCTGGGGCTGGTAGGGATGATCAGACAGGCGGGCGACAACGGGAGCGTGTTCAAGCCTTTCGTGGCGTGCGCGCTCGCGGTTCTGCTGATGCTGCTGCCTTGCCTCACGATGACCGGCATTACCGGAACAAACAGCATGACGGCGCTTGACATCGGGCAGGGGGACGCCACGCTTCTGCGCGACAGGACCGGCGCGACAGCGCTGATAGACGGAGGGCCCAACGGAAAGATACTGCAGGAGAAACTGCAACGCAGGGGCATCAGAAAGCTCGACCTCATAGTTTCGACTCACCCGCACAGCGACCACGTGGACGGCCTGGCGGAGGTCTCGAAGCGCCTGCCGGTTGGCGCCCTGCTGGAGCCGGGGCTTCCGGCCGCCACCGGGAAGTACCGCGAGCTGCTCGAATCGGCGAAGAAGAGGCGAATACGCCGGATGTCAGCGCGCGAAGGACAGGTCGTGCGAGTGTCCAAGTTGATGGAGCTAGAGGTGCTGTACGCGCCTCGCGACCAGCGCGAAGCTCCCGACGACATGAACGACTGCTCTATTGTGATAATGGCGCGTGTCGGCGAAATGCGTGTTCTTCTGACAGGTGACATAGGAGCCGAAACGCAGGAGACCCTGATGGGCCTGCACCCCGACCTGTCTTGCGAAGTGCTGAAGGTGCCCCACCACGGGGCGCGCGAGGCGTCCTGTGCGGAGTTCCTATCGGCATGCAGGCCCGTGGTCGCAACCGTATCGGCCGGGAAGGATAACCGGTTCGGCCACCCCTCCAGGCGGTGCCTGGAGCTTCTCAAAAGCCGCGGTATGGTTGTTGAGCGAACGGATCGCCAGGGCGACATCGAGATATCGATGGACAGTGGTAGAATTGGCCTGGCAACAGGCAGGCGGTGAAACGGTTGGCACGCAAACGCGCAGACAGCGTTAAAGAGCTTAAGAACGTATATTACGTCTACGGCGACGAGGAACTCCTTGTGGAGGAGGCGCTGAAAAGGCTGAAGAGCCTTCTCTCGTCCGAGGTGGACGCCGATTTCAACCTCGAGGTGCTCAACGCCAGAGAAGTCGGCGCCGAGCGCATAATCGACTCCGCTGAGACTATCCCCCTGATGTCGGACAGGCGGCTCATAATCGCGCGGGACGTCAACCAGCTCGGAAAAAAAGAGCAGGACCTCCTGGCCGAGTACATAGAGCGGCCCAACCCGGCGACCACCCTGGTGATGGTAGCGCGAATACCTGGCCCGGGAGAGCCCAGTGACGCCAAGGTCCTTAAACGCGTCGAGAGCTCGGCGCTGTTTATAAAAGCGCAGGCCGTTGGAGAGACGCTCAAGTTCTCCATGGGGCGCGGCAGGCAGCAGAAAGTTGAAGAATGGGTATCCGAGCAGTTCAAGAAGCACGGGAAGCGCATCGAATCAGCCGCGAGAGACCTCCTTATCGAAAGGGCCGGCCGAGAGCTTCGCTCTCTTTCCGACGCTATAGAGCGGATATGCCTGTTCGCTGACGACTCGGAGGTCATAAGCGCCCAACAGGTTGCCCGGGTGGTGGTTCCCGCGGCCGAGCAGGGCATCTTCGAGCTGGTCGACTCGGTTGCCGACAGGCGCCGCGACGTCTCCCTCTACCTTCTCAACAGGCTGCTCCGGCAGGGTGAGAGCCCACAGCGCATATTCAATATGATCTTGAGGCAGTTCAGGTTGATGGCCAGGTGTAAGTCACTGGCCGTCGACCACGAGTATGGCGCGATGGCCTCCGAGCTTAAGATACCGCCTTTCCTGGTGGGCAAGTGTATCAAGCAGTCGCGCAGGTTCTCATCCGAGCGCCTTCGCACGGCGTTCCTCGAGTTCAAGAGAGCCCAGGTCGAGATGCATTCCGGCAGTTACCTGGCTCAGGCGGATTACCAGGCACACGTCCTCGAGACGTTGATAGTGAAGATAGTGGGCTAGCTACAATACAGTTCACTTTAGAACAACCAGATGGTTTTCGATGCTCCATTGTTTCTGCAGAAGGGGGTTATTGGGGCGGATGTTGTAGTTGCTCATCTTTCTTTTGACTCCACGATGAACCCTCCTGCCCCTGCTTGACGCAACGCGCTCCTCCAGGATTTCCAGCAGTACCTCTTCATGGAACGCTTTTCTCTCAGAGGGGGGGAATGGCCGCGAAAATCGGTATTTTTCGACGAACAACCCTGACGGAATGGACAAACGAAAGTCTGTCCGGGTCAACGTCTTCCATGAGCGCCGCTTCATGCATCAAACCTCGTATCGCAAAATGAGCCAGAATCAGCCCGTAGAACTCCTGGCGGACCAGTTCCGGAGTCTTGCTGCGAAGAACGATCCGGGGGCCTCTCAGGTGGGTCTTGAGTTCATCAAAAGCCGTCTCGATCTCCCAGCGTTCATGATACAAGACGGCCAGTTCCTTTGCGGGAGCCTCTTCCACGTCAAGGATCGTCGTCATCAAACGGTAGATTTCCTCGGCACCCTCCACCCCTTTGAGCTTGTACTCGATAACTCGAACCGCAACCCCCCTGGTCTCATGGCGGCGGTCCTTCAACGAGGGGTAGGCCCGGCTCAGGTACGACCCGTCATTCAGGCGCTTCTCGCACGGAAGCACGAGGTTCTTCTTGATTCTCCATAGCAGATCAGCCCCGGTTCCACGGGCCTTCTCCCAGAGCTCAAAGCCGTAGAAATTCCTGTCGGCAAGGCAAAGGAATCCGGGTTCGAGACGCTCGACCACGTCTTTTGCCAGGGAAATCTCCCCTGTGTGATAGCCGTCCATCCGGGTGCCGAAAAGAACATGTGTGCCGTTTTCCAGCAAAGAGACGAAACGAATCTGGGGATAGGCAGTCTGCCCCCGGCTTGCTCCCGGCTTCCCGAAGGTTTCCCGGTTGGATGCCGTGTCGGCCACATCCAGCGTACTTCCGTCCAGGCTGATCAAATGCCAGTCCCGGTAGAAGGCCCCCCGCGTCTTGCGGGAGGCGATGGGCTTGGTCACCTCGTCATGCAGTTCTTTCAAGGGGAGGTGCCCCAGGCGGCTGCGCGCCTGGGAAATGCCGGACTTTCCTGCCACGTTCACTTTCTCGCTGGGGCTCTTGAGCCACTGGATTCCTTCCAGCAGGCAGCGAAGCACTTCCCGGTAGGACGATTGCATGTATAGAGCAAGCGCGATCACGTAGTAAACAACGACATGCGCGGGCAGATCACGTTGCCTCTGACTCGACCTGCCCGTTCTTTCAAGGATCTCTTTTACCTTGTCAATGGGGAACGTCTTGCTGATTACCCCCAGGCTGACGTAGTCGGTAATCCTCGAACCCTTTGGCAGTTCGGCAATCGTCCGTGCCATTGGCATTCTCCTTTCCAGTAAAGGGTGATTCTGGAAAGGATTATACCATA
>JBBQKJ010000072.1:0-14278 GCA_038326775.1 Candidatus Geothermincolia bacterium | reverse complement strand
CTCAGGGCCGCGCTGGAGTCATGCCCCTCCCGAGCCGCCGCGTCCGTGAAGGGAATCTCGGTCGACGCGACCGGGTCCACCCCGGGGCGCGCCTCCTGAATTGACATCTCGACATCGGATACCGAATCTTCCACCGCCGCGGGCCGCGAGTACTCCAGGCCGATATGAGACGGACCGACGGCGGCGGTAGCATACGTTGTCTTGGCATGGGGCTCTGGATATAATCGTTACCACCAGAGCGGGTGTAGCTCAGTCGGTAGAGCGTCAGCTTCCCAAGCTGAAGGTCGTGGGTTCGAGACCCATCACCCGCTCCATTCTTTTTTCGCATGGTTAAGCCATTTATTGCAATACAAGCAAGATTCCATGATGGTTGGTTAGGTTAGCTTATTCGGCCTATATTCGGCCTGACTCATCCTCGACTGTGGAGAAAGAGGTGCAAGGATTAACGCATGTAAGGTTATTTTGGGTCAGAATTCGTGACATCGGACCTGCTGACAAGTTCGTCGAATCGGCTCACGGCCTCAGCCGCGCTTTCGGCAAAGTAATGCGAATAAGTATCTAGAGTCAAGGTTGCGGTTGAGTGACCAAGAGCATTTTGAAGCGCTTTGATTGAACATCCGCAAGCTAGCATGTTTGTGGAGTACGTATGACGACAATCGTGAATCCTGACGTGCCGCACTCCTGCCTTATTCAATGCCTTGTTGAACTTGCGGCGGACGTTGCTACGGTCATAGGGTCGTTTTCCGTCTCCGCTGAATATCACAGTTTCCGGCGAAGGACACCCAGACTTATTGTATGCATCATTAAGAATTGCCCCAAGCCTCGGGGTCATAGGAACAGCTCGGCGGCCCGCCGAGGACTTCGGAGTACTCCAAGTGTTGTTTTTGGTCCACGTTTCCTCGATTCGGATACAGCGAGCCTCAAAGTCAATGTCCTTCCATCTGAGCCCGAGCGCCTCGCCGATTCGCAAACCACCGTAGGCTAGGACAGCCACAAGAGGCCGTAGACTCTCGTCTGCAACTTCTAGGACTTTCTGGACCTCTTCGAGGCGGAGGATGTCCGACACAGTTCTCCTGGTCCCTGAGGGAACATCTAAATCATGGCAGGGGGTCCGGTCAATTTCTTCATTCGACACAGCTTTGTTGAGGAGGTTTTTGAGGTAGCGGTATGCTTTATTGATACTCGCTGGCGAGAGTTGCTTGTCCGAGAGAGAGTCTACCCATGCCTGCACATCCCCAGGTGTAATGTCAGATAGCTTCTTGTCGCCGAGAACAGGCAAAATATGCAAGCGGAATGTAAGTTCATAGTCCGTCAACGTACCAGGCCTGACAGTATTGGACTTGGACTTAATCCACTGCTGATAAGACTCATGGAGAGTCGTTTGTTTCTTTGGTGTTTCCCAATATGATTTATTAGCAATCGACTTGAGGATTTCGCCTTTGAGGGTTTGAGCTTCTCGAAGCGTTCGGCAACTACCGTGGGACCTTCGAACGTCTCGAACCTTCGACCGGACGTAATATCGCCTAGAGCCGTCCTTTAAGATTTTTACGTCCCAATAGACCGTTGCCATTGACCATCCCGTTCACTTTAGCTTGTTGATTAATTCTAACCCGGTTTGGTGAGGACAACGTAGGTGCCCTGTTGCCTAGAGTTCTTCGCCCTTCTGGCAGCTTCACTCGGTAGCACTTTGCCGCCATGCAAATCGGTGACGTCCTTTTCCTCGATATACCCGTTCTCCGACAGCCAGTCCAGCCCCTTCTGGCGCGTCGACCTGCTCATGCACCTTGTATCGCCCACTCTTTGCCAGATGTCCGTGAAGCTGGCAGGGAATTTGATTACCCTGCCGCGCCTGTCGCGGGACTCCCCGTAGAACCACTGTTCAAGCCGGGCGACATAGCTCAGGGCTTCATAGACAATATGAGCGTTATCCGGAGCGCCCTCACGGCCTTTGGGGAGCTCCTGCTTCATCGCGAGTTCGGGCAGTGGCTTGTCGACACAGCCTGTCTCGTGTAACGCCCGGGCCCACCAGCGGTTGTGCCCCGGCCAGTCTTTATCATGGTGGTCGAAGTCCATGCCCTGCTTCCCCGTGGACCACAACGCGTAGGCGTTCGCCAGTGAATACCACTCCCTGCCGTCTCTCATGTGCCAGTCGTGGAGGATAATCTCGCCAGCCTCGTTGTACCAGAGGGCCGCCGAGGGGTGCCTCTCCTCGTGCCCGGGCAGCGGGCAAAGAAAGGACACTCCCACTGCGCTTACTTCGGCTCCGCACTTCCGCATTATCTGGATGGCGACATCCTCGTCGCACTTGAGCCCCTCGTACCACTCGAGGTCTTCTGCCCTGCCCTGAGGAACCTTTGCGGGCCCCGCGCCTCTCCGCGCAGCTTTACCCTTCCGCCTCTCCGATTTCCCGACCTCCTTCTTGCCCTCGAGGTAATCAACCAGACTTGGCGGTAGAGGAGCAGGCTCCCATTCGAAAATAGACCGGCCAGGCAACCACATGTAAGGCGTGGCTCCAAAGCTCGAAGGGGCGCATATTGCATACAAGCCGTCGGCCTTGAGCTCGCACTGGTAATCAACATCCCCATCTTTCCATTTGTACATGCCAGACCTCTGCGCGCCCTCGATGCGGAAGTAGTGGTGGTACCCACCCTCCCTCCGCGGCGTCTTCTCGACTACGGTCTCAGGCAGCTCTGGAAGGTCAGGTGGTGTGGGACCATCGATGTCCAGTACGGCGAGCCTGGAAGGCCGGCCGGTGATGATAGCGATGTTGCAGTCATCATCGGACCTCCAGAACCAGTTCTCTATCTGCTCTGGAGTGGCTGGGTTCTCCCGGAGCGGCCACCATCGTGGGTTGCCCTCCTCATCCTTGGGCAGCAGGTCGTAAAACGGTTCCTTCTCAACCGGGTCAATCGGCACTAGGGCTATCCCCATCCTCGCCATCCGCACGGCGCCTGCCTTTGCCCTTTCTGAATCCCTGACCACCGCGCTTCCCGCGCCTCCTTCGAGTCCATACGCCCCGGTCCACCCGGCCCTCACCACCCCGCAAAGTGTAACACCTATTTATAAGAGGAAAGTGAGTACCAGGGAACAAGGGTTAGAAGCAATACTGGAGCAATACAAGCAATGGATTAGCGGATAGTACCCGGGTAGAGTGCAGCAGATATAGATTTGCGCGTAGCAAAGCAAGCGATAAAGGTACGCGTAGCGGTGCCACCGGGGCGCGTGCGGAGGCCGGTCGCGCTGGCGCTCTCCCGCCCGGCATCCTAGTCCCTCGGCCCTCGTCTTTTGGCTTCGGCCACGAGCGCCAGTATGTGGTCGGGCACCTCGATATCCGGGCCTGGCTCGAACGCGATGCCGGACACCGCCCCGGGGTAGTCCCCGGCGTGCACCACGTCGCCCCAGAACACCTCCGGCGGTATGCCCCCGGGGAACGCCTTGCAGGTGTGAACCATGTCGTAGCCGTCCTCATCGTTGCCGGCCTCGTACTCCCCGGTCAGATGCGCGCAGTACCAGCACGGCGGCGGCGGTTCGCTTGTCATGCTCTTGCCTCCCGCTTTCGCTGCCATCAGCATAGCAATGCACCGGCTCCACCCCAAGCTTTTTCGCCGCGAAGCTCTCTTACACGCTCCGGCCTCTGGGCTCCCCTGGGTGCTTCCCACCTCCGCTCCGGGGCTCCGCTGGTGCGGGCTGGGCCGACCCCTGCGCCCCAGGGACCCGCAGTCCAGGGTCTGCGATACCATCCGCGGTCCCCGGACGTCTCCCGTTGGTCTCCGCGCGCCGCCCTCCTTCCCTAGGGCTCGACGCTCGCTTCCGGCGCCGTGCGCTCCGCCGTACGCGTTCCTCCCCGGCGTCCTTGCCCCCGGCTCCCCTCCGCCCTTTGCTTCCCACGGCTCGCATTCAGCTTCACGCTCCTCTCTACAATCCATCATCTCTTTGCCCCGCCGAAGCTCCGTCTGCAGCTGCTCCGCGCCCGAGCGCCGGAGGGCTCCCGGCTTTTCTTTTTTTACTTTAACCTCGCAGGTTTCGCTGCCCCCTCTTCCCCGCGGCGAGCCGTTGTCCAGGGCAGCCCCGTCGGAGGCCGGTCCCGGAGCGGGTCAACGTGCTGTATATCCGGTTGTCGCGGGTGTCTCAAAAGAGTTGTAGGTGATGCTGGGGGGAACCAGACCAAGCTCAATATATATAGACGAAAACGCCCCGTAGGTGACGCTAGGTGAAGCCGAAACCGGGGATGACACCTAGAGCGGGCCGGAGCTAGGCGACCGGCGGAAGCCCGCGGCGAACCGGGGGCAGAGGCTACTGGGGCTTTGCTATCTTTTTCTTTTTTATCCCGCTGGTCCTCTTGGCCGGTCGTTCCTCCCGGCGCCAGTGGGTCGCGGTCCCTGAGGCCCGCGAGTCCGTAAGGCAATGGGCGGTGCAGAAATAAAAAAAAGTAAGGTCGGTCTTGGATGCTCGCGGTGGAGACCGACAAGTGTCTGCGGCCCGTGATAGGATAATAATGCAACTTGGAGGCAAGGGGGTCCAACTTGAAGAGAACACTGGTCGTAGCCGTTGCGGCGTGCTTGTTATTTGGGTTGGTGATTGCTGGGTGCGGCGCGCCCAAGCAGAAGGAGGTCACGGAGCGGAGCAAGGCCGAGCAGGCCGAGACCAAGAAGAACGAGCTGGAGATAACCAACCTGGGGTTTCTGCCCCATCAGAACAATCCCTACCTGAACCAGATGCAGATGTACTATGTTGTGGCCAAGCTTAAGAACAACAACTCCGGCTACGCCTGCATCGGAGCCGATTGCTCCGCAACGCTCTACAACGCTGGCGGCGCTGTTATAGGAAACTACCGGGGCGACATGGCGCCGGTGTATCCCGGACAGGAGAGGTGGTACGTGAGCAATTCCATCGACACATCGCCGGAGACTCCTGCTAGGGCCGAGCTCAAGATATCGAACGAGAAATGGTCTAAGACACCCGCGGGTGCTGTACCCAAGCTTGAGATTGTCCAGAAGAACGTCCTGCCCGGCGAATACGAGACGAAGATAACCGGGGTCATGCGCTATTCCGGGAAGACTGCCATAAGCGCTGCGGTAACCGGCGTGGTGTTGAACAGCGGCGGCAACCCCGTGGCTTGCGGCAGGGCCGACCTCGAGAACATCTCAGCGGGGGACCATCCCTTCGGCATCGAGACGTTCATGGGAAACATCGATGCCACGAGCGCGGACGTGACGGCGTTCAAGACCAAGTAGCCAGCCAAGCTAGTGAGCTATCTGACGCCGTGAACAGGCGCTGCTCGGCGTTGGATATGTGAGATTACAGTTGAACTGGTCAAGATGGCGGCCGGATGGTGCAATCTTATAGGGGGAGTGAATATGGGAGAGGAGGCGCAGGACTGGTGTCCGCCGAAGGAAGTGCAGGACCTGCTAATCGTCAACATCCCAGACGGCTCGCAGTGGTATGAGCTTAGAATGAAAATCAAGGTGCTGTCATATACGGTCGACAGATACGACGACGCCCTGCGGGACGCCAAGGCGTTCAAGAGGATATTCGACTGCGCCCTGTTCTACTGCGTCAAGGAGAACGGGGTCCTGAGCGCAGAGCAGGTATGGTGAGGCTCTTCGGGGAAGGAGAGGCACGATGAACGTCCAACCCGGAACCAAGGTGACAATAGCCAATGACATCTTGGTAAACAACCAGATTGCATTCAGCAAAGGCGAGGAAGTTGTCGTAGAGAAGACCTCTCCCAATCCGAAGCAGCCGGACTACAAGCATGTCGTGACATCAGTCAAGCTTGGAACCAAGTTCCAGCTCAGGGATAGCGATATTATTCTAACTGCGTTGCCAACGCAGCCCCATATGCGGACCTCAGCGCCACCAAGAATGCAACCACCAAACGTAGCAGCCCGACAGCCCGTGCAGCAGCCGTCCAAGAACAAGAACACTACAGCTCTGGTGGTTGCAGCGATTGTCGTAGTACTGCTGGTCACAGGAGTTATTGTTGCTGTCGTGGTAAGCCAGCTTGGCAATGACGGGAGCAAAGGCACGGATGTGAAGTCAACCACAGGGCAGGAAGAACAAGATGTCGAGCAAGCTGCACCTGCTCAACCGGCAAATTCGCCAAAGATGTCCATGGCGGAGTTCAGCCAGATACAAAGCGGCATGTCATATGAGCAGGTGGTTCAGATTGTAGGTGGGCCGGGAGAGAAGCTGTCCGAGACCGGCAGCCCTGGTGAGGTGTACTACACGGTGGCGTATATGTGGGAGGGCGAAGGTTCCTTGGGGGCCAATGCCAACTGCATGTTCCAAAGCGGTGCTCTAGTGAACAAGGCACAAATCGGGCTGAAGTGAGGCTTGAGGAAGAGCCACCTACTCGTACCAGGGCAGCTGCTATCGAGTACGGTCATCGGGGCAATTATTTCTAAGACCGAGACGTGATGTCAGGCTTACAGGAACCTGATTCAAAAGCTATCTAGGAGAAGGGGCGGGCTTTCGTGGATTTCCAGCCTGGAGCCAAGGCAACCATCACAAGCGACGTGATGATTAACGGCCAGGTCGCTTTCTCCAAAGGCGAGCGAGTGGTCATAGAAGACGTCTTTCCCAATGCAGAGCGGCCTGAGTACAAGTACGTGGTCACATCTTCGAAGCTCGGCGTGAAACTCCAGCTTTCTGGCGCTTACTTATCATCGGGCGGAATCCTCTGCCAGAAGTGTGGTTCCAAGGTGCCGGAGACTGCGAGGCGTTGCCCCAGCTGCAATGTGCCCTGCCTGGAGGCGATAAGGAATGTCGCGGCAAGTGAAGGCTTGAGTCAGCAAGATTGTCGCCAGCACCTATCCAAGATGACAGACCAGGGCATGAGAGCTTGTATCAAATGCGGGAGGGTACGAGATGAAGCGGGAATCCCCGGTTATAAGGTGAAGTATCTGGGGGGAATGCCCGGCCATGTGAAGCCAGCATGGGGAAACTTCTCGGCAGAAGGCTGCGAGGGCCGTGGCGTTAAGTTCCTTATTCGCCGTGGACCCGAGTTCTACTTTGACTTCAAAGACATCACGAACATCGAGCTGGGTACGGCTGACAACCCCAACATACAAGCAATTATCGCCGCTGGATTGATTGGCGCGTTTTGGAAGAACAAGATACTGACCGTTTCCTTTAACGACACCGCTGGGGTCTCGCACACCGCTGCCTTCCAGGAGAACAGCACGGAGATGACCGGTCAAATCAGGAAGGTCTTTAACGTCCTTGTTCAGGAATGGCAGGGTTTCTTAACAAGGTCTTTGACAAAGGAGCCTCGCCGTGGAGAGCCAGCAGACTACCCGGCTGCTGGTCAGGAACGTCCGGAATCTGCCGAGGGAGAAATGAAGACTTGCCCTTACTGTGCTGAGACCATCAAGCTAGCGGCGATTAAGTGCAGGTACTGCGGTTCGGAGCTGCGCTAAGCACGAGGAGAGACCGCAGGCAAGAACATCATGGTGAAGCGCGCCATGTACTGGAACGACAGGGGCGCGGGGACGGATACCATCGGGGGATATGGGGACTAGGCCTTGGGCTGGTTGCCAACAAACCGGAAGGTTCGTCGGGCGGTCGAGAGGGATTCGATTGGACGAACTTGAGCGGTTTCAATAGGAAGGTTTTAATGCTATACGACATATTCATCTGCCACGCTTCAGAAGATAAAGATGCATTCGTCCATCCGCTCGTTGAAGCTCTGCAGAAAGAGAACATCGAAGTCTGGTATGACGAATTTGTCTTACAGCCAGGAGATAGCATCAGGCGTTCGATTGACAAGGGATTGTCAAAGTCAAGATACGGTGCAGTCGTCTTAAGCAAGTCGTTCTTTTCCAAGAACTGGCCCCAATATGAACTCGATGGCCTGGTTGAGAGAGAACTATCGGAGGGCAGAAGTGTTCTCCTCCCAATATGGTACGGAATATCAGCTGAAGATGTAAGAAACTATTCATTGCCACTGGCTGGAAGGAAGGCCTTATCTTCAGATATAGGAATTGGCGCTATAGTTCGGGAAATCTACAAGAAGATTCATCCACAGGAGAGCCCCTTGGTGACCGCCCGAGATTTCCTGCTAGAAAGGGGATTAGTTCCGCCAGTTATTACAGACGAATATTGGCTGGATGTTGTTGAGGCTTCCAACCGTGTACCGGGATATGGGGCCAGGGTTCCCGAAGAGTCCTCTTGGGACAGGTGGTCTTTCCCTTTTCCTCCCAAAACAAGAGACTCCAGACAATGGGGAGAACGTCTTGGCTGGACAGCCCTGCAGTTGAACTGGGTTAGAGCAGCTGACGGAATTCCAATCACTCCTTTGACGCCACCATCTGAGGTTCTTTCTTTCATTAGGTCGAACCCTGGCTTGTCTGATGCATGCATCGAATGCCCTTCATTGTTGCTTGAATATGCTCCACAGCTATCCATTGCAGGATTTGCTGGTGAACTTGAGGAGTTCATCGAAAGTGAATACCAAGAATATCTTGAGCAGGGAGAACGAAGTAGGTACTACTTGAAAGAACAATGGGCCTTGCGGTTGCCAGCTTTCGGTAATCTTGAGCCTTCAAGTATTGCCTACGATTATTTTCATGGGGGTATGTTTGGGCCTCATGTGTCGCCCTATGAAGACGCTGACCATCTGTTTTGGCTTTTGTCATCGTATTCTGAGTGGCTTCCAAGAGAGATTAAATTAGTCTTGACGGAGGGTATGAAGGAGTACCCACTTTGGATTTGGAGCGAGCATGGAATTGATAAGGGGGATGAGTGGCTGACCTGCGGAAGCCTCGCAAGCGCGATGCATGAAGCTGCTGAGAGTGACATCAAATTCAAATGGGAAGAAGACACGCGTGATGATGTCATCAATAGAATCCGTATGACCATTAGAACACTGCATCTTACGGATGAGGCTGACTCAATCTTTAAGCGATTCGCCGAGATGGAATTTCCGCAAGCGTTTGTTGAATGGACTCAAGCAAGATGGGAAAGTGATACAGAAACAGATTGAGAGTGTGGCAGGGTCTCCAAGCTGCCTATGCCCTTCTGGCAGGGATTCGCTTGGAGAACTGCGAGAGCGGGTAGTCATGCGGCATACAAAAAGTGAGGGCTGCGACCGGCAGTGGCCGACAGACCATCCTTGAGGGGAGGACCAATGAGCGACAAGGACCGGGAGAAGGAACACCGAGAGTTCGTGAAGGACCTTGAGGATGATGAGGAGGATTAAGCCTTGGTGATGGTATCCTTCAACACTTCCGGGAAAGACATCATGGTGGAGCGCGCCATGTACTGGAACAACCGAGGCGCGGGCACGGATACCATAGGGGGGTTTTCGGACTGACTGCAGCTTTGATGCAGCCGGGTCCGATGCGTCCAGCTGACACGTCTTTGCCGGGAGGTACACGATGAAGGCTCTCAGGATTCTTCCTATCGCATTGATTGCCTTACTATTGTCCGCCATGGTTGTCTCTGGATGCGGGAAGAAAGAGGTTGCCGACAGCGCTGCCAACGGGGCCGGGAAAACCGGCACCACCGAGAGTTCTGGAAAGGAAAACAGTGCCACTGAGAGGCCGCCCGAAGAGCAGCTGCTCTACGACTACTTCGCGGCTATCAACGACGGGCGCTACGAGGACGCTTACGCGATGTGGGCTGCAAACCAGCGCCCTACCTCTTTCAGCGAGTTCGCGGCTTCGTACCGCGATTACGTCGATACCGTCGAAGTCCGCTCGCTGAAGAAGCTGCCCGAGTTCTCGTCGCCGGGGAACGAGGTCTACCAGGTCGACCTCGACGCTACCTACATTAAGGAGTACCCGGCGGGAAGCGGAGAGATACCCGGGGTCTGGACGGTTGTACAGGATTTCAACAACCCCGATAAGTGGCTCATCGCCGACGAGGGCACCGGCCCCTGATACTTTTCGAAGCCGCTCGAGACTGCAGCGAGGGTGTCACGGATACCATGCCGGGAGTGCTTTCTTGAATCCCACCTCCTCCCAGAAATATCTGCAGACCTCCCCCAGAGCGCACAGGGCCGACAGAATCGTCGCAGAGGGGCCTGCGCATACCAGACTATAGGCACGATGTAAGGCTCGCGTTCCTGCTCGCCAAACCCCCCCTCAGGCACTAGGAGACTGCGAAGACGCGAAGGAAGCCAGGCCAGGCGAGGATATATAGGGGTGGTCGGCTCGCCAGCAGAATCGCGTCTGAGGCCCAGGAATAGCCCCATAGCCCCCATTTGAGGACTTAAACGAGGTCGGGGGATACCTCGGTTAGGGGTCTGAGGTTACCGGGCTCCATAACCGAGCATACTCCCATTCGAGACCGCAATCTTCAGAGGGCACATGCCGCGGGGTTGGCCATCAATCCTGGAGCCAGTTCCACTGCGAGCCACAAACTCAGTCAAGCTTCCCCAGATGGTCCTCCATGAACCTTTGCAGCGCTTTGTAGTCCGCCCTCTGCTCGTCCGTGCTCCTGGAGACCCGACCGAGGCTGCTCGGATGGTACAGCGGGAACAAGGCCCTCCCGAACCACTGGTGTGGCTTGGCTACTGCTTCTCTCAGTGCGAGACCATGGCTTTCGACGTTTTTGACTGCCCTAAGTGCGGCGCCACCGAGAGTGACGACCACTCTTGGGTCCACGTTCATTATGGTGGACCTCAGGTTCGTCGAGCAGAGGCGCAGCTGCTCCGGACGTACCGGGTACTTGCCGTCCTTGAGGGCCGGGAGGCAGAGCACCGAGTTGACCACCATCGTCTGCTCGAGCTCCATTCCGACCTCCTCTCTCAGGCACTCCTCGAAGAACCTCCCGGTGGGGTCGGTGTCTTCGCCGAAGGTCATGCGGCCCTTCTCAGGGTCGAAAGTGTCGCCGTAGTTGGGAGCCTCAAGGATGAACAGGATGTCTGACTCCAAGTTGCCCTCTTCATGGAATAACGGGCGGGCAATCCCCTCCTTGCCAACGAAGACAAGTGGCTCAGCCAGCTCGTGGCACCTCCGGCATTTCCTTTGCTTCAGCCGCCATTCAGGCTCGCCTTCGATAAACGATATCGAGTCGACATCTTTTGTCTGGTATTTACCCATTTGTATCCTCCAGTGCCGACATCCTATCAACAATCCTTTTCTTCGCGCACGTTTGACCGGCGCCTGGCCGAAACCCCTTGCCAGACACCGTCATAGCGCCGGAAAAGGGCAATTCGTTGTAATATCCTGTTATTGGAAGAGGCGCATGGGGAATAGCGGTAGATATTGGGTTCTTTTAGAGGCATATTGAGAATACTGGATAGTATCACCTCTGTCCTGCTGGTAAGCAGGAAGTCGCAGTGAGGGCACGATGTTCTGTATGAAGTGCGGCAAGAGGCTCGACGGGGGAAAGAAGTTCTGCACCTCCTGCGGCGCGGCAGTAGGTCCTGTATCGGGGGAACGCGCAGTGGAGTCCGTAGAGCGCGTCCAGCCTGGCAGCCTGCTGATTCCTGGCCCACCACCAGCTACACCCAGGCCGATGCCACCACCCCCAGCTCCAGGTGCGCCGAGGGGCCGGGGAGCCCGGAAGACGCCCAAGCCGCGTGGGAAGGAGATGAAGACCCTCAAGCTGTTTGATGCTGTGGGGACAGGGAATCTTCAGGAGGTTCAAAGGCTCCTCAAGAGTGGGGTGGACGTGAACGCCCAGAACGAGAATGGCATTGCCCCGCTGCACATGGCGGCAGAATACGGCCGTACCGAGGTGGTGGAACTTCTACTGATGTGCGGTGCGAACGTGAACACGCGAGAAGAGGGCGGCGTGACCCCGCTACTCTTCGCTGCTTCGGAAGGGCATACAGATGTAGTGAGGCTGCTTCTCCAAAGGGGGGCTGACGTCAATGCGCGCGACAAGGGTAACATCACCCCGATGTACGCTGCGTGGTTATACGGCTATACAGATACGGCTGAGCTCCTCCGGCGGAACGGCGGTGTTGAATAGGACCAGTCAAAGCGGGTATAAAGACGAAGTTGCTTGGATGCTGTCAGGCATACTTCAGAAACGTGATGAACTAACAAAGAAGACAGTTTGGAGCTTCGGGGGAGGAGTAGAATATGGAGGGAACCAGCATGCGATTTGGTCTCGAACCAATTGCACATCTGCTTCAGGACCGACAGCTAGCCGTACCCATCTACCAGCGGTCCTACTCGTGGACCCGTGAGGAAGTAGATGAGTTCTGGGAAGACGTACGTACCGCGCTGCAACAGCCAAACCCGGAATACTTTCTGGGAACCATAGTACTATCTCGAGAAGGCGTAGAAGGTCGCTCCACTATCATTGATGGACAACAACGACTCGCTACAACCGCCATCCTTCTCGCTGGCATTCGCGATGAGTTTCATCGCCGTGGCGACGGGACGAGAGCGCAAATCGTGCAGCAGTCACTTGTATCTGCAGACCTGAGGTCAGGCGAAAACCTCCCTCGACTGCAATTGAACAGTGAGGACGATGCCTACTTTAGGAAAGTCGTTATCGATGGAGATGATGTTGGCACTGTTGAGAGGAGTCATCCCTCGAACGCGCTAATCGCCGATGCCTTGAAGACCCTACGAAGAAAGATTCAAGAAGTTGCCGACAGCATAGGGTCTGAATGGGCAAATCTGTTGCTGAATTGGCATGAGTTTCTGGGGGAAAGAGTCCTAGTAGTAGCTGTCGAAGTGCCTACCGAGGCTGATGCCTTCCTCATTTTCGAGACGTTAAATGACCGGGGGGCTGACCTCACAATTGCTGACCTTTTGAAGAACTATCTATTCGGTCGAGCGGGTCATCGGCTGGATATCGTACGCGATGGGTGGCTTCTATCTCTTGGAGCACTTGAAATGTCAGCGGAAAACGAGACTTTCATCACCTTTTTAAGGCATTACTGGAGCTCACGCTATGGAGCAACTCGCGAACGTGAGTTGTACAAAAGCATAAAGGAGCGAGTTACAAACGAGAGTCAGGCGGTTGACTTCATTGAAGAGCTGAAGCGAGAGGCCCGGCTCTATGCAGCGCTACTTAACACTGAGCACGAGTTCTGGTCGACAGTAGGAACGGGCACGAAACAGGATGTTGAGACGGTCCTTAGGTTGAACCTCGAACAAATACGTCCCCTTTTCTTGGCTGTTATGAAGCACTTTCCCGAGCCGGAACTAAAGAAGGTTTTACGTTCGGCGGTTTCGTGGGCGGTTCGTGGATTAATTGTCGGAGGAATAGGTGGAGGCACATATGAGAAGCGGTATTGCGAAGCCGCAGTAAAGATTAGAGAGGGTGATATCAAGACGGATGAGGAGTTGTTCGCGGAACTATCGGCCATTATACCGAGCGATAGCCAATTCAAGTCCGCGTTTTCTGAAGCGCGCGTAAACAAGAGTACTCTTGCCCGCTATTATCTTTCGGCTCTAGAACGGGGTGAACGCAATGAGGAAGAGCCTGAGCTAGTACCAAACCAGGACGAGGAACAGCTGAACCTTGAGCATGTATTGCCAAAGAGTCCAACAGATGAAGAATGGCCACAGTTCTCAGCGGATGAGAAGAAGGACTTCACCAATAGACTCGGCAACATGGTTTTGCTCAGAAAGGGAACAAATGGACGTATCGGAAACAAGCCTTTTACTGTTAAGAAGCCCATCCTGACAGCTTCAGGTCTTCAACTGACTGCACAAGCAGGTGGCGAGGAGGATTGGACTCCCTCTACAGTCAAGAATCGTCAAGAGCATTTGGCAGACTTGGCTGTCAGAGTTTGGCCGCGGAGGACGCAACAAGATTGAGCAACAGCTACATTCGCTAGTATCCACGCATCGCGACCGCGACGTCTTTGTCCGTGACGTGCAGATACTTTTCCGTGGTAGCCAGGCTGGAGTGCCCCAAGATTATCTGCAACGTCCTTATATTCCCGCCCCCATTCAGGAAGTTTGTTGCATAGGAATGTCTCACCACATGGGGCGTTGCCCAACCGGGCAGTCCGGCGGCCTCCACATAGCGAGCGAACTGGAGCCGGAAAGACCTAGGCTCTATTGCCCCGCCCTTGCCGGATTCGCTGCGTACTGTGGGGAACAAGAGCAACGATTTGGGCCGGCGCTCCTTCCACTTGCCGACAAACATGCCGAGCTCTTCACTGCGCCAATATACGACCCTAGTTTTGCCGCCCTTGCCCCGCTGGATTGTCACCTTCTTGGAATGATAAGAAACGGACGCCCCTTATATACTCGGTATGTATCGCCAATCGACCGAGAAGGGAGGCGTCCGGTGGAAACAGTGTATGTCGGAATGGACATCGGGTCAAAGGTGACGGCGGTTGCCGCAAGAGACGAGA
>JBBQKJ010000071.1:0-14290 GCA_038326775.1 Candidatus Geothermincolia bacterium | reverse complement strand
GATTCTACGAAACCTTGAACAATAAATGGTGGTTTAACACCCTTTTACATTAATTCTTTTCTTGGTGTCTCACCCCAGGATGACCCCAGGATGAACGGTGTCGCCTTACAGGCCGAGCTTCTTACGGTTTGCCTCGATGTGGGCGAGCATGCCGTCGGCCGCCTCGGCGGCGTCGGTTTCGACATGCAGGACGCCCCCGGTGACCCCCGGCAGGTCTTCGGTCAGCAGCTTGACCAACTCGGGCCCTCCGGTTACGAACGGCACCGGGTTGACGTAGGTGTAGAGCCCGAACGCCAGGGCGAATATCGCGTCGACGGTGGCCTTCTGCTCCATGTACTCCGGCGCGCAGGCGACGACAGGCAGGTCCGGTATCGGCACACCGCCGAGCGCGCTCGACAGGTGGCCGATGAGGTCGGCCAAACGTCCGGTGTCGGTGCAGGTGCCGTAGCTCAGCACGGGTGGAACCCCGAGTTTCTCACACACAGCCTTCAGACCGTCACCCGCGAGCTCAGCCGCCTCCGGCAGGCACAGGCCCGCCACCTGCAGGCCGCCACTGCCGCAGCCCATCGAAAGGATGAGGATGTCGCGCTTGATCAGCTCCCTGGCGACGTCCACCGTGTGGCGGTCCTGGCCGGTGTCGCGCAGGGTGGTGCAGGAGACCAGCCCGGCCACACCTCTGATGGCGCCTGACTTTACGGCATCGAGCAGGGGGTCGAGCGTGCCCCCCAGGGCCTCGAGGATGCTCTCGGTCGAGAAGCCCACCACAGCCTCACCCATCCGCAGCCCCGTTAGAGGCTCGACCGACTTACTCCTGGTCTTGAAGTTCTCTATGGCCATTTCCAGCAGCTTGCCCGCCTGCTCCTCGGCCTCATCCGGGATGTAGTCGAGCCTGTCGGTTACGCCCTCGAACACAACCAGGTCGCTCACCGCGATGAGCTTGAAGTGGTACTTCTCGGCGTAGAGCGGGTCCACGGGCATGGAGCAGTTCATGTCGCAGGCGAAAAGGTCGACGCACCCCGAAGCAAGCACCGCCTCCTGCATTATCCAGTTGCCGGTGAAGCCGTAGAAAGCGTCGTCCATCTCCCAGCGCTGGATCATCTCCTGGCCGGTCTCGATGTTGGCGATGACCCGCAGCCCCTTCGCCCCTGCCGCGCGCGCCTTCTCCTGCCACTCGTCTTTTCGCGCGAGCTGCACCATGGCGAAGCCCAGGAAAGGCTCGTGGCCGTTGGGGAGGGCGTTGACGTACCCTGGGTCGAGCACCCCCAGGTCAACCCGCATGCTGTGCGGGCGGGGGATTCCGTAGAGGATGTCCATGCAGAACTCGTTCACTATCTGGCTCTGGTACGCCATTGCCACTGACATCCGCATCGCCTTCAGCGCCAGGCTCTGGTAGTAGCCGTCAACGTTAGTGAGGCAAGAGCTCGTGGCACGCATCATCTCGCCGTATATGCCGCCCGGGAAGAGGTCCAGCTTCCGCCAGAGCTCCACGCGGTCAGGCGGGGCGAGCGCCTGGACGATGACGCTGGGCTCGTCGGCCTTGCGGTTGAAATCATCGGTCACAAAGTCGCACAGTCGAAGGGCGACATCTACGTCGCTTCCGGAAGTGTCGACCCCAAGGCGGGCGGTGAAGTCGCGAAGCTTGCCGGGCTCGGTGATGGCGTACGGGGTCTTGCCCATCGCGGTGGCCCGCAGAGTCTTCACGGTCTGCTCGGTGTGGTAGTGGTAGGTGGAGGCCCCCAGTACGTTGCGGAGTAGCATCATCCTCATGGCCATGCCGTCGGCCTTTATGCCGCAGACGCCGCGCTTGTCTTTCTCGGCGTCAGCCCGGCAGGGGCCGTTCGAGCAGAGGTCGCAGCGCACCCCGCCCATGCAGAACGGGCACCTCTTGTCAGGGTCGCCGCCCATGCCCTGGGCCTCAAAGCGGTCCCAGACGTTGTTCATCTCGTCCGGCTTTATCCTCTCGGAGTAGACTTTTCGCACGGACTCGTGATAAGAAACCCTGTCTTCCTCCATGTTCGTCCCTCCCGTACTTCCGCTGCCACCCGGCGACCGCGTTGTCGCGCGCCGGCTGGAGCTAATCGATTTGACACAGGGATTCGCTCTTTAGCCCGCGGTTCCTTCGTCGCATGCGTCGACGACTGTAACGGGCATGTCCATGGTTTTGTGGGGAAGTCGAGCTCATTTACAGCGGCGGAGCCCCCACCGCTATCAACGATCCAAACGAAGTTCTCTGCGGAGATGCCTCGGCTCTAGCGCTTGTCCGAGAAGCATCCTCTCTCGCGAAGTTCTTCCTCGAGGAGCCTGGTGTTCTCAAACGGAGTCTTCTTGTCGCTCAAAAGGCCGTAGGAGTAGTCTTTCCATATTCTTTCGCGGGCAATCCTTACCTCACGGTCCGTGAGGCACTTGACCTCTTCCCTGCTCAGCCTCTGCATCCGGGAAGCCTCCCTTCCGTTAAACCTCGCCCTTCTGCTAATGCTTTCAATTCGGGGCGCATTTTCTCCTTCACATTCGCACATAAGTGTCTACGCCTGTCATCTTGAAAACGGACAAGGTCGTTGCGTGTACGGGTGCCCTGGTTTGGGTTAGAGTAATCGAAGCTGAGTGTAGAACGCTCTCAAGGATGCGACCAGGGAGGTCCGGGAAATGAGTTATGAAACGCTTCTTTATGAGGTCGAGGGCGAGGTAGGGGTCCTTACCTACAACCGCCCCAGGGTGGTCAACGCCATAAACCGCCAGATGCTGGACGACCTCTACGAGTTCTGGCTCGCGCGGCAGCGTGACTTCGAGACGCGGGTCATCATAGTGACCGGCGGGGGTGAGAAAGGCTTCTGCTCGGGACTCGACATGAAGGCGGTCGCCAGCGAGTTCGCGCCAGAGGGCGGCCCAACCGGAGCCACAACCTTCGAAGGCCAGACGAAGTTCTCAGTGATAATCCGCATGATGCGCTCCTGCCCGCAACCGATAATTGCCGCGGTCCACGGACCTGCGATGGGCGCGGGACTTTCTTTCGCGCTGGCAGCTGACGTGAGGCTCGCGAGCGAGGACGCTTTCTTCTGCGCCCAGTACATCAACATCGGCACGGGCGGGGCGGACATGGGCTCCTCCTTCTTCCTGCCCAAGCTAGTGGGCTGGGGCCGCGCCGCCGAGATGTGCATGACCGGCGAGAGGGTGCCGGCCGCTGAAGCCCACCGCATCGGCCTCGTGAACCACGTCCATCCAAGAGAGGACCTGCTTCCCGCTGCCAAGGAGATGGCCGCCAGCATGTGCTCCAAGAACAAGCTCGGACTTTGCCTCACCAAGGACGCCTTCAACGCCGCCCTCAACGGCTCGTCGCTGGAGGACGCCAACCGCATGGAGGACCGCAACCAGGCGCTCATCATCGCCAACGCCATCACCGAGGGCGCGAAGGAGCTGGGGTAACAAATCGGGACTGGTCTGTTACGATAATTAGTCTAGCGATGACTACAGGAGAAACCGATGTTCGAGATTAGGGATTGCAGGCCGGAGGACTTCGAAGGGGTCTTCACCCTGTTGCAGCAGAACTGGACCGAAGCCGTGCCCGAAAAGGAGGAGATGAGGCGCGACTTCATGGAGTATATCGAAAGTGATAGTGATTTCTGCTTCTGCGGGGACGATAACGGGCAGATCACCGGCTTCTGCTCGGCCAACATACGTAAGAGCATGCTGTTCCCCGGGGAGATGCTGTACATCGACGTCCTCGTCGTGAGGGAAGGATTCAGGAATACAGCTGTCGGCCAGGAGCTCCTGGAGCGAGCCGAGAAACTCGCCCGGGAGCACGACTGCCCGGCCGTCCAGATCGACGTCGGGTTTCATCTTACCGGCGCGCAGGAGTTCTACAAGAAGCAGGGTTTCAGGAAGGTCGGCATCCTGTTCGATAAAAGGGCTTAGTTACAAGACCGGGGCATGTCTGAAATGCCATCCGTAGTCGAAAGGTGTCAATCAAGCGGGCAGTACCCACCTGGCTCAGTATCGGAAGATCGCGGCCGCTCCTGACTCTGCAGGCATCTGTTCAGAGGGTACCACCAGGACCTGGCCGCCCATCTGCAGGACGAGTTCTCCCAGGTCATCTAGCAGATCGTCCACCTCTGGGTCTTCCAGGTCGTCGTATTCGACAGCCCCGCTGACGGCATCGATTCGGCCCGGGACTTGGCGGTCGGCATCTATCAGCAGCGTCGCCACCCTGCCCGCCACCGCCGCCTCCGCTATGACAGACGGCGCATCGGCAGCGAGGTTCTTCGGTCTCGCCTCCTGGAACTGTTCAACGATGCTTTGCAGCCTCCTCCGGTAGTGAGGCTCCATGACCGCCCACGTTCGCTGACCCAGTTCCTCTATCGTCAGTGAATTCGGGTCAGCATCTACCCCGCCCTGCATGAGGAAGGGGTTGTGGCTGCCCCCGTGATAGAGGCTGTGATACTCAGGGAGCGCAACCAGCATCAGGCGCAACCCTGAGGGCTGCGAGTGGTGTTCGTATATCGCCCGGTCGACGGCCCGGAAGAATCGCTCGGTGTCTTTATCGAGTTCGTCCTTTCTGGAACCGTGCCCGTGTCGCATCGCCGGTCCACCCGCGCCCTTGCCGTACGACGCAACGGTCAGATGGGGTTCGGTATGCTCCTCTCCCAGCGCCTCGACCGAAGTGCGCGGAACCCCCGGGGCAATCTCAATCTCGTCCAGCACGTTGCGGTTGCCCTCGAACAGCCTGACCTCCTCCCTGTTGATGCCGAGCACCTGGTACCGGTCCACGGACTGAAGGATGAGCATCAGGGGCTTCATGTGGAAGCTGTTCGCGACCACGACCAGCTCGGGGACAGGCTGTTGTAACCTGTAGACTCTGAAGAAATCCTGCGCCCCAAGGATTGCTAACCCGTCCAGGGTGTGATTCCAGAAGTCCTCGTCCTCGGCCAGCGCGTTGTACGGCTCCAGGAGGAATTTGATGTCCCGTGCAGAGAACCTGCGCGCGAGCGACTGTTCCGTCTCCTTGACCAGGTTGCGGAAGGCTATCGGGTCCTGCTTGTTCTCCGGGTAGTGACGATGCGTGGTCTGGTAGAGCGACATGCACGGAGGTTCGTGATAACCCGGAAGCCACTCCACAAGGCCTCTATTCGGTGAATCCATTCTCGTTACCCCCTCCGGGACGGACATAGCCAATGACTTGGTGAGTCAAATCCGCGCCCATCGTCTTCTGCCTATTTCGAAATCGCATTCTGGCATAACTGGTCAGCTTGCGCTCGTATCTCTTCACCAACTCGAGCGTGCCCTGCCCTATGTTTCCCGTCTTTGTGTATACGACAGCGGTTCACTCCAACTATATCTACAGGTTCTTCTCTGACCTGAGTTTCTTGACCTCGTCTGCAATCTCACTTTGCTTCTCGGCAATCTTCTTTATATCAGCATCGAGCTTCGCGGCTGCATCACTCAGACCAACTGCATCACCGTTATTTATGAATCCGATTGCCTCGCTCATGTACTTTGCCATCGCGTCCACGCTCTGCTTGAGGTAACCAACGTCTTCGATCCTGAGATCTGCATAGGTGACATAGTCCGGAGCATTATCGAGTGTCTTGATCTTCTTGTACGAAGCAATAGCCTCATCCGCAGTCTCTTCTATCTCTTCAAAGAATGCCAAGGACTTTTTTGCCTCTGCCTCGAACTTGACAGGATCGGTCTTGTAATCGAATGGTGTACGCATATACTCGGCGAGTTGCTTCGCGTATTCGTTGTTGATCTGGTCCGCCTTCGAATCTCCCTGCTGCATGTACTCCTTGGCCTGCTTGGCATCACCGCTACAACCTGCGCAAAGTCCTATCACGACTAGTCCTGCGCAGAGCACAAGAATGAGTCTTTTCCTCATAACGTTCTCCTTTTCTTCCTACGACATACCATTCAAGGGAAAAGACCTTATGCCAATGGACATGCACGGAGCCTGTGAGAGCCAGGCAGCCAATCCTCAAGATCCTCATGCTGAGAAACCACTCTCATCGCCCCCTATGGAACAAGTGCGGTCTTTGATGTCGCATGTCACGTCCGCCGCTCTCTCGTCTTCTACTTGTTACACGTACATGGCCACGGCATATCACCGTTCTCTTAGACATAATACGCAAATGCTCCTGGAAACCCTCCTGGCCATCTCGCGCCAGCAGCGTAACCTGCTGTCATGTAGAAATGGGCCGCGCCCAGGTTGTCAGGGGTTGTCCTCCACCAGGGGCTGTCGTGTCGGTCCCGGGATTCTTCAGTAGGGAACGGCAGCGCCACCCGCGCTTCCCGCGTACGGCCGCACGGGGTAGTTGCGGAGGGCTCCGACTGAGCCCTTCTCTGCGCAGGGTAGCGGTTCATAATCTAGAAGTCTTATGATTATGGAGAGGCGCTTTCCAACAATCGATATCACGATTCCAATGAGGCGGGGCAGAAGGAAACGTACTCCAATGGATCACCCTGTTCCCATTGAGTTTGCCGGGTCGTGAGACGGCGGATTCGAGGTGTGCCAGTGATCAGGCCTGCAAAGGCAAAGAGGACCAGCACGGCCCCCGATAGGCCGTGGCACGCTCTCCCGGGGCCCGAAGTGCTGGAGGGTCTTGACTCGAGAGCGGACGGCCTGACGGGAACGGAGGTCAAGCAGAGGTGGGCCGAATACGGGCCCAACGCGCTTCCCTCGGGCGGCGGCCTGTCGTTCCCGCGGGTTGTACTACGGCAGTTCATGAGCCCGCTAATCTACGTCCTCATCGCGGCGGGGGTACTGTCCGCGGTCATCGGGGATGTCAAGGACACCGTCTTCATCTTCCTGGTCGTCGTGATAAACGCAGCGTTCGGCACCTTCCAGGAGTACAGGGCGGAGAAAGGCGCCGCTGCGCTGCAGGACCTGGTCAAGACCTACGTCTCGGTGCGGCGCGACGGAGCCAGGGTCGAAGTCGACTCAGAGGAGCTCGTGCCCGGGGACGTGATGCTGCTTGAGTCCGGGCGACGGGTACCGGCGGACGCCAGGTTGCTGGAGGCCAACGGTCTCACTGTTGATGAATCTGCTCTCACCGGCGAATCCGTGGCCTCGGCGAAGGAGCCGGGGACCATCGGTAAGGACACCACCCTGGGGGACCGCATCAATACCGTGTTCGCAGGCACCATGGTGACCTCAGGAAGGGGAGTGGCAGTCGTCTACGCGACGGGCCTTGGTAGCGAGCTCGGGAGAATAACGGGAGCCGTTGTGTCCGCCAAGCCCGCCAAGCCGCCCCTCGTAATCCGCATGGAGTCTTTCGCGAGGACGATAAGCGTAGTGGTCCTGGTGGTGGGTATCGCTCTGGCAGGTCTGTCGGTCGCAAGGGGCTACGCGCCGGCGGAGGCGTTCTTCTTTGCCATCGCCCTGGCGGTGTCGGCGATACCGGAGGGACTGCCGGTGGGAATCACTGTTGCCCTCTCGGTAGGGACCAGGCGTATGTCGAAGAGGAACGTTGTGGTCAGGGAACTCGCCGCGGTCGAAGGCCTCGGGAGCTGCACCTGCATTGCAAGCGATAAGACCGGGACCCTTACTCTCAACAGCCAGACCGCCAGGCTGGTCTGGCTGCCCGGGTCGGAGCGGCTGAAGGTTTCGGGAGAGGGGTACTCGGGGCAGGGTGGCATAACCACGCGGGGTGGCGCGAAGATGAGCCCGGGTCAGGAGATGCTTATCAAAGGGCTAGCGGAGGCTGCTGCGCTTGACAACGAGGCGAGCCTCGAGAGGAGGAACGAGGAATGGTCCAGCGCTGGCGACGCCGTGGAGATAGCCCTGCTGGCCCTCTGCTTGAAGGCGGGGCTAGAACCCGCGTCAACAAGGGAGCAACACCCGGTTGTGGGGGGGATGCCGTTCGAATCGCAAAGGCGGTTCTCGGCGAGCGTGTACCAAACCGGGGGCGGTAACAGTGTCGTTGTCAAGGGATCGGTGGAGGCCCTACTGCCGTTCTGCGAGAGTATGCTGTCCGAAGAGGGGAAGGTGGACCTCGCCCGTGAACTGGTCACTGAAGAGGCGAATGCACTTGCGGCCGAGGGTTACCGCATCATCGCGGTCGCTCGCGGAGACCTGGAAGGGGACTTGCGACCGGAGGATTTCACCGAGGAGGAGATGCCGCCGCTCGCCCTGCTCGGCCTTGTTGGCCTGATTGACCCGCTGCGACCCGAGGCGAGGGACGCAGTGGCCAGGTGCGCAGCGGCGGGCATCCAGGTGGTAATGGTCACCGGAGACCACCCCGCGACCGCCCTCGCAATCGCCCGCGAGCTGGGCATAGCCGAGTCTGAGGATGAGGTGACAACGGGGGACCGGCTCATGGAGCTGGGAGAGCCGTGCGGGGAGCATTACAGAGAAGCGGTCGCTTCGTCGAGGGTGTTCGCGAGGGTGTCCCCCCTTCAGAAGGTGTCGATAGTGGAGTGCCTGATGGCCCTTGGGCATTTCGTGGCGGTCACAGGTGACGGTGTAAACGACGCGCCCGCCCTGAAGACTGCGAACATCGGTGTAGCGATGGGAACAGGCACCGACGTCGCCAAGGAGGTGGCGTCTATCATAGTCACCGACGACGACTTTGCGTCAATCGTGGCGGGAGTGGAAGAGGGTCGGTACGCCTACGACAACATAAGGAAGGTGATCTGGCTGCTGGTCTCCCAGGGGCTGGCAGAGGTCATACTGTTCGCGGCGGTGATAATCGCGGGCCTGCCCCTCGCGCTGGTCGCCATTCAGATCCTCTGGCTGAACCTCGTCACCAATGGTGTACAGCACATCGCTCTTGCCCTCGAGCCGGGGGAGCAGGGTACCATGCTGAAACCCCCGAGGAGCCCGGGTGAACGGGTGTTCAACTCGGGCATGATCCTGGAGACTTGTGTTGCGGGCTTCACGATAGGAGCGGTCGGCTTCGGGGTCTGGTACTACCTCCTGAACGGCCTGAGTATGGAGGAGGCCGCCGCGAGGAACCTCCTGCTACTGTTGATGGTCCTTTTCGAGAACATCCATGTGTTCAACTGCCGTTCGGAGTCGATTTCGGCTTTCAAGATTCCGATAAGGCGGAACCTGTTCCTGCTGTTCGCGGTGTTTGCAGCCCAGGGCGTCCAGTTGCTGGCAATGCATGTGGGCTTCCTGCGCCGCCTGCTGGAGACTTCGCCGGTATCCCCTGCAACCTGGTTATACCTGCTTCTCATATCCTGTTCTGTCCTGCTTGCGGTCGAGGTCTACAAGGGTATCCGCGGAAGGTGGTGGCCGCGGCTACCTGAGACAGGAGGTGTATGACGGTGACATTAAAGGTTCAAGATATCATGACAAGAGACCCGGTCACGGTTGAGGCCGACTGGCCGGTCCGCAAGGCGAGGGACCTGGCCAGAGAACTCGGCCTGCGGCGGATGCCGGTACTGGACGGTGGCACGCTGGTCGGTATCATCACCGACAGGGACTTGAGGGTGATCGAGACCATATCCGGGGCAGCTTCGTTCGTGGAGAAGTACCACGACTTCCTCATGCGGACCATATCGGTCAGGCAAGCTATGACGCCGGACCCTCACACGGTGGTTCCCGACACTGATCTTGTTGAGGTTGCCCGGATGACCCGGGACCTCAGGGTAGGCGGTCTGCCCGTAGTGGAAGACGGCCTTCTGGTGGGCATGATAACCAGAACGGACTTGATAGGATTACTAATCGACCTGCTCGCAGGGAGCTATGCGGATTGTTGAGCACCGAGGATTCGCCGTAGGATTGCTGAAGTACTTCAGTTGAACAGGGCCGCATGTGGAAAGGGTGTCTCCTGGATGTCAATGCCGGGCTCGCAGACAGTGCGGTCAATATGCCTTGAAGGAGGACGGGGATGCCGCAGGAGGCCGAGAGGAGCAGCAGGTGTGCTGGGCAACGATACCGGTGCAATGTCGTTATGGGTCGCGGTTCTTATCACGACCACCCTCAATATACACAGTCTCGGTGCCAGGCGTGATGCGTCGGTTGCCCTCAGTGAACGCATACTCGAACTGGACTCGAGCATGATTACCTTAGCAGGGGAGCCGATCGAGAGCAGCAGGGACGAAGTGATAGCGGCGATGGCGGAGGTTGACAAGGCTGTTGGCCGGCTCGAAGCAATCGGGCGATGCAACAGAATCGGCCCAGCTCGAGAGAATCCGCAAGGTCATCGAGTCGAACCGTCAGCAGGTGCTCACGCTGGACCTGCAGGTCAGTGACACGACGGCCCTGACGCAACAGTTGCAGAAGATGGTCCGGGAATTTCTTCTCACGAGCAACTCAATCCTGACTGAGACCACCGTCCAAGGGGATATTGTTTTCCAAGATCTCCTGAATGCAGAGGCGAAAGAGACCCTCATTGCCGAAGAACACTCAGCTGGAAAGCTTCGCGCATACGGTATCGCACGACATAAGGTCACCCCTGGCAAACATCGGCCTCGCGTCCGGAATTCTCAATGAGCTTGTGGGCGGGCCACTCGACGAATCAGTGCGGCCGGAGCTGAAGGAAATGGTGAAGATAGTAGCCTCCAGCTTTGAGGGTGCCTCTTTGCTCGTTGACAACATACTGTTGCTCGCCGAGGCGGGGAACCGCCCGATCGATGTCACGGTCGTGGACGTGTCGGAGGTAGCTCGGTCGATCCTGGAGGAAGGCTCTGCGTTGATTGAGCAGAAGGGCATCAAGGTTGTAATCGACGAGGACCTGGGATTTCTTACGGCCAACCGCACCCAGGTTTACCAGGTATTCTCGAACCTTATCAGTAACGCCATAAGACATAACGGCAGCAAGCAGCCAGTCGTGGAAGCACGCTTCCTGTGCAGGACTGCCGAAGATGGTAATCGCTATCTTGTTAGAGACAACGGTTCGGGGATACCACAGGACCGCCTCGAGCAGGTGTTTCTTCCTTTTTTCAAAGGAACTAAGGGTGGTTCGGGGTTGGGACTGTCTATCGTGGCGAACATAGTGCGAGCGTACCAGGGAAACATCTGCGCGTTCAACCAGGATGGCGCTTGCTTTGAATTCACAATGAAGGACTTCATCGAAGAGGATTCAGGTTGACTCGACATGAGGTACAGGATTGTTTGCGTACCATGGTCCGGCGAGATTGCCGTGCTTTCTGTCTAGGGAGACTACCCGATACGGACTGCTTCTATGAGTCCGGCTGTGGTGAAAGACCGGAAAGACCAGCGAGGATTTCGGTCTCAACATCTTTTCTTGCGCCCAGTACATCAACATCGGCACGGGTGGGGCGGACATGGGCTCGAGCTACTTTCTCCCGAAGATCGTCGGGTGGGGACGGGCCGCCGAGATGTGCCTGACCGGCGATAGGGTCTTCGCGCAGGACGCGTACCGCTCGGCCTGGCGAACCACGTCTTCACCCGCGAGGAACTCTTCGGCGCCGCAATGGCGATGGCCACCGGCATGTGCTCCAAGAACAGGCTCGGCCTGCGCCTGACCAAGGACGCCTTCAACGCCGCGCTCAACGGCTCTTCCCTCGAGGACGCCAATCGCATGGAGGACCGCAACCAGGCGCTCATCATCGCGGACGGGATAACCAGGGGGATGAAGGGGTTGGGGTGATTCTAGAGTAGCATACTCAGACACTTCATCCTGGGAGAATGGACAATATAACCACAGTGTGGTTATATATTAACCATGATTCAGAGACATCTTGAACGTCTGATAGCAGAAGCCCTTCGGGAATTTCCTGTTGTACTCCTTGTCGGCGCAAGGCAGGTCGGGAAGACCACCCTTGTGAGAGCGGTTTCGTCCGGGCCGTGGAAGAGCGACTACTACTCGCTCGACGACCGTTCCATCCTTGATGCTGCGCTGAGCGATCCCGACGGGTTCACAAGAGGCAACCCTTCACCGATGGTAATTGATGAGGTCCAGAGGGCTCCTGATCTGATGAGGGCCGTGAAACTGGCGGTGGACAAGGACCGGTTACCCGGTATGTACCTTCTCACCGGCTCCGCCAACCCACTGAGACTCAAAACGGTGCACGAGACGCTCGCAGGCAGGATCGCGGTCTTTCAGCTCGATACATTCTCGTGGGCGGAGATCGAAGGAAGGCAGGCTCCCACCAACGTGATCGAGGATCTGCTGGAATGCGACAGCGCGGCCGATTTCCTCTCTCGGTTTCGGAAGAAAGAAGTGAACACGAGGTCTGATGACATCGAGCGCCTGGTTCTCTCGGGCTGCTACCCTGATCCCGAGCGGATGAAGACACGGGCGGCGCGAGACAGATGGTTCGATTCTTACAGGCAGACGTATCTGGAGCGAGACGTCAAGGAAATCACCTCCGTCGCCGACCTGCCGCTCTTCGGCCGCCTGCTGCGCACCGTGGCGCTCCGCACCGGGAATCTCATGAACCTTATGGACATCTCGAGGGAACTGGGCATGCCTTACACGACGCTGCGGCGGTACGTGGGCCTGCTGGAGACGACGTTTCAGATCGAGTTCCTGCCACCCTACTATTCGAATATCGGGAAGCGCCTTGTCAAGACGCCCAAGGTCTACTTCAACGACACGGGGATGACGTGCCATCTCGCGGGTGTGACGGGATGGGACGCGCTCGAGAAAGCGGGATTGTCGGGCAGGATGCTGGAAACCTGGACCTGGGGGGAGATACGCAAGACACTGCCGCTGCTGGACATCCCGGTGGAGCCTATGTTCTGGAGGGAGCAGCATGGCAGTGAGGTCGATTTCGTGCTGGAGAGGGGCAGTCGTCTCGCGGGAATAGAAGTGAAGAGCTCCAGCAATGTAACGAGTTCAGACCTCAAGGGGCCAGAGAGCTTTCTGAAAGCGATGAAAGAAAGGGCTGGGATTGTGGCAGTCCTGTATCAAGGCGAAAGGGCTTTCGCCCCACGCGAACGTATCGCAGTTGTTCCTATCAGCCTCTTCCTGGGAGCCGAAGGGCGGGTGTCGTCTAAGCCTTAAGCGCGGAATCGCGCGGTCTCAACATGTTTTTCTGCGCCCAGTACATCAACATCGGCACCGGCGGCGCCGACATGGGCTCGAGCTACTTTCTCGCGAATATAGTCGGGTGGGGACGGGCCGCCGAGATGTGCCTGACCGGTGATCGGGTCTTCTCGCCGGACGCGTACCGTATCGGCCTCCGGTTGCGGGCGCAAGCTGGATTCTGACCGCAGGATCTGAAGTCATTGATTGACTCACCCTTCAAGAAAGGCGCGGAACTCTATCGTGACAAGTATGAACGGCTTTCATTCGCCACGGACAACCAGGGCGAGCATTGGGCGCTCGTCGAAGTAGCCCATTATTTCTGGAACCAACATGGAGTTTTCCTACGGGTATACGGATGCGCCCGGTTTCGAAGAAATGAACGATACCTGGAAACAGACAACGCGGGTGAAACTCCCCTCTGGATTAACTGAGCCGGGAGACGGAAAACCGGATTACGGCAAGGTCCGTGAGCACGCGCCGCTCGAGGTCCAGAAGAAATGGGGCAGAGGCAAGTAGCTTTTAAAGCTGGATCAAAGCCAATCTGCTTTCTTTCGTAAGGATAATATGCGAACCTCGTTGACGCGCTACGTCCCACCCGAGGCGTTGGAACGCTTTCACGACCTCGCCTGGCTTTAGCACGGGAATCGGCATGGCCACTAGACGGCCACCTCGACCTCACGGATGGAGATAGTCGGGGGCAGGTTTTTCTCTGCTCTGACCTCGAGGCAGTTCTTTATGGCCTCACCGATATTCTCGACGGCTTCGTCTTCGGTATTCCCCTGACTTATACAACCAGGTATGACAGGGCATTCCGATATAAAGACTCCGTCCTCATCCTGGAAGACAGTGATCGGGAATTTCATTGATACTCCTTTTCCCTCCTCCGTCAGTATTTGTGATTCCACCTTGAATTATACTACTGACTTACCACATCCCTGATCGGCTTTCACGAACTCCAGTGTCAATTCCTTTTTCAACGCGGCGCTGAACGGCTCTTCCCTTGAGGACGCCAACCGCATGGAGGACCGCAACCAGGCCCTGATAATCGCCAATGGGATAACCGAGGGGGGCAAGGAGCTGGGGGAGTAGATGGCGTGAGACCCAGGTCAGGCGCCGATCCGGCCAGTGGGCTGTTTCAGTCACAGGTCTCCGGGAGTAAAATTGTAACGAGTAGCCTAGATACGCGGCAGCGACAGGTGAGGAGTTGCTCCAGATGACGGAATGTTTCTGAACATTCCGGACAAAACCCTTCAAGTAATTGTTAGTGTTTCCCACCTTTGACCGCGCTCCCGAGGACCGGGGTAAGATACCCCGTGAGCGGAAAGGAGCGAGGCAATGGAAGAGCCGGGAAGGAAGAG
>JBBQKJ010000070.1:0-15070 GCA_038326775.1 Candidatus Geothermincolia bacterium | reverse complement strand
GCGGAGTTGATGGTGAAGATGGTCGAATCAGCGTGTCCCTTCGCCCAGCGAAGCCACATGCGTGTCACCAGGATCGGCGAGGAGGGTTACATCACCGCCATACTCGAAGACGACCCCGCGAACCGCAACGCCTTCGGGCTGATACACGCCGGAGCGATATGCGGCCTGGCCGAGACGGCGGGCGGGATGGCCATATTCAACTACCTCGACCCCGGGGATTTCATCGTACTCAACACGTTCTTCAACATCCGTTATATCGCGATGCCCCGGGGAGAGCTGCGGTGCACCGCCCGGGTGGTCAAGGAAGAGGTCGATGTGTTGCTCGAGGATTTCAGGATCAACGGCAAGGCTGACAAGGCCATGGACCTCAAGATACTCGACACGTCAGGCAAGATGGTCGCCCAGGCGCAGGCGACATACCGCTTGATGACCACGCCGGACGAGTTCAAGAAACGGTTCGCCGGGATGATGTGAGCGAACGCCGCGCGCCGGGGAGGGGCCATGCCGCTGGAACAACGTGAAGGAAGGGTCGCCGGTCCGGACAAGAACGACGAGCGGGTTCCGCCTTTACTGCGGGCGCTCTTGAAGAGGTTCCCGATACTGCGCCGCGAGCCCCACCTGGTGACCGTCCACTTCCCCCTGGTGTTCGCCATCGCGGTGCCGTTCTTCAACCTGGTCTACCTTCTTCGGCCGAGACGCCCCACCCTGGAGAAGACGGCTTTCCACCTACTTGCCCTTGGCGCCGCGACCACACCGGTCGCCATACTCACCGGCTTATACACCTGGTGGCTCAACTTCAAGGCCAGGCGGACCTCCCGGATCAAGGTCAAGCTGTCGGTCTCGGTGGTGCTTATGGCCGACATGGCGGTTTTGCTCGCCTGGCGACTTGCGGACGAAGAGATCATGAGGGTTCCGAGCCGCTCGAGGCTGGCCTACCTGGCGCTTTCGCTCACCATGCCTGCCCTGGCCGTCGTGCTGGGCTGGAACGGGGGCAGGCTCGCGGGCCACGCGTAGGCGGCGCGCCGGTTGATCCTGGTCATTCCGCGGTTTCGCGGTGCCGTGAGACTATCGGAGACTGGAGGCAGGCGAGCGGGTAACCATTTATCCGGGCGGTGGGTCTTCGAAGCCGTTCGGGGTCTATCAGGAGGTCGATCATGGGGTTGGACAGAGGACAGAGGGCGTTTCTGGAAAACAGGTTCGGCGACCGCGCCACCTTTGACAGGGTGGAGCGCAAGCTTTACGGCCACGACATCGCGGCCGTGCCCAGGCTGGTCAAACCCCTTATCGGTTCTACTCTGCCCGACGCGGTGGTACAGCCGGTCAGCGAGGCGGAGCTGGTCGACCTGGTAAACTGGGCCCGAAGGCACTGTATCCCGCTGGTGGCGCGCGGCAAGGCGTCCTCGGGCTACGGAGGCGCCGTCCCGGTGCGGGGCGGAGTCGTCGTCGACTTCTACCGTATGAGCGGCGTGGTATCGGTCGACAGGGAGAACCTCGAGGCAGTCGTACAGCCGGGGATCACCTGGGAGCGGCTGGACCGCGAGTTGGCGTCGAGCGAACTGACCTTGAGGCTTTATCCGAGCAGCTACCCCGCGTCAACAGCGGGTGGATGGCTTGCCCAGGGAGGGGCGGGCTTCGGCAGCTACCAGTACGGCTACTTCCAGGAGAACGTCCTGTCCGCTCGAGTGGTCCTGCCCGATGGAAACACGCGGGAGTTCGCGGGCGAAGAGCTCGAGCTGGTGTCGGACGCCGAGGGGATAACCGGGTTCATCACGGAAGTCAGGTTGAAGGTCCAGCCCCTGGAGGAGCTCGAGGTCGTGGCGTTCTCCTGCCGTTCGGCGGGCGACCTGCAGGGGCTCGTCGAGGCGATAGCGGTATCGGACCTGGCGGTCTGGTCGGTGATGTTCATCAACCCGCGTATGGCCCAGATGCGAAACATGGCGCCCTCCGGCGCCCACGACGGCTCCGCCAGGGTCGTGCTGCCCGAGACGTACATAGCTGTGGTCACCTGCCGCGCAGGCGATTCCGAGGTGGTGAGGCCGTCGCTGCTGGAGCTCGCCGAACGGGCGCGGGCAACGCTTCTGAGCGACGAGATAGCAAGCCACGAGTGGGAGAACCGCTTCAAGATAATGCTTGTCAAGCGGCTAGGCCCGTCACTGGTCCCGGCCGAGGTCGTGGTGCCAGTCGCGAGGCTCGGTGTCGCGATGGACGAGATCGAGGCGAAGGTGCACCACCCGGTCTTGAAGGAAGGCATCATAGTCAAGTCGGGCCGCGGCGGGGCGCCCGAGGCGGTACTGCTTGGATTCATACCGGCGGACGAGCGGACCATCGGGTACAACTTCATGTTCGCGCTCTCTTTGTCCATCATGAAGATAGCCGAGAAGCACGGCGGGCGCGCGTACGCGACGGGGCTTTACTTCGCCGGCAAGGCCGACGAGATACTGGGTTCCCAGAGGGCGCGTCGTCTCCGCGCCTTCAAGGGCCAGGTGGACCCGGCCGGCATAATGAACCCGGAGAAGGTCGTGAACGGCGGCATCCTGAGCAAGGCGCTGGTACTGGCGGCGCTCTTCGAGCCGCTCGTGAGGCCGTTCGGCAATATCGTGGCGTCGAAGGTGGGGGAAAGGCCGGCGGCCGACGTGCGCGGCATCCCGGGGGACGTGGCCTGGTTCGCTTACAGCTGCTCGCAGTGCGGTTACTGCATCGACGCCTGCGACCAGTTCTACGGCCGCGGCTGGGAGAGCCAGAGCCCCCGCGGCAAGTGGTACTGGCTGCGCGAGTACCTGGAGGGAAGGGAGAAGTGGGACCAGTCGATGGTGGACACTTTCCTTGTCTGCACCACCTGCGAGATATGCGACCTCCGCTGCTCGGCCGCGCTTCCCATAGAGGGCTCGTGGATGAAGCTGCGAGGCACCCTCATCGACCGCGACGCAAGGATGACTTTCCCGCCGTTCGAGTTGATGGCCGCTGCGCTCAGCGCCGAGGGCGACATCTGGGCGGGCTACCGGAGGGACAGGGGGGCCTGGTTCCCCGAGGAGCTCGCCGCGGAGCATGGGCCCGGCACGAAGTCGAAGAACGTCTACTTCGCGGGCTGCACCGCGAGCTACGTGGAGAACGACATCGGGATGGCGAGCGTAAGGCTGCTGGACGCCGCCGGGGTGGAGTTCACCTACCTCGGCGAGGCCGAGAGTTGCTGCGCCACACCCATGCTTGTCGCCGGGAAATGGGGCCTCTTCGCCGAGATCATGAAGCGGAACGTGGCGGCGGTAAAGGCGGTGGGCGCGGACACCGTGATAAGCTCGTGCCCCGCCTGCGACATGATGTGGAGACAGGTATACCCGGAGTGGGCGAAGAAGCTGGGCATAGACTACGACATCACCGCGAAGCATTACAGCGAGGTCGTGACCGAGAAGATAGCGTCAGGTGAGTTCGAGTTTCCGGCGGGCGCTCGCACCGGCCAGACGGTGACCTGGCACGACTCGTGCCACATCGGCAGGGTCTCGGGAGTATACGAACCGCCGCGCGAGCTCATCAAGGCGACGGGGGCCAGCCTGGTCGAGATGGACCACAACCGCGAAGAAGGCCTGTGCTGCGGCTCTGTGCTGACTCTCATCAAGGAGCCGCCGATCGCGGCCGAGATCGGCAAGGACCGCCTGGACGAGGCGGTAAAGGCCGGCGCCGACAAGGTGCTGGCGCTGTGTCCGTGCTGCGAGTTCCAGCTCAGGGTCAGCGCCGATAAAAAGGGCATCCCGGTCGAGGTGATAGACCTTGCCCGGTTCGTCACCGAGACGCTCGGTTACGAGTTTCCCGACCCCAACCCGGAGGTTGCCGCGCAATGGGCGGTGTTCGAGGCGATGATAGACCTTATGACGCCCGAGGGCTTTGCCGGGCTGATGGGAACCATGTTGCCCGAGCTCATCGACGCGATGCCGCTGAAGATGGGCTCCATGATGCGGCTCATGGGCAGGGTGCCGTTCGCGCTCCAGCTCATGAAGCCCGCGTTCCCGGTGCTTTTCCCCAGGCTTCTACCTCTCATGATGCCGAAGATCATGCCGGCCATGCTCGACCGGGTCGCCGAGCTCGTGCCGATGCCCGACTACATGCGCGAGCAGATGCCGGACCTCATGCCGCAGGTCATGGACAACCTGATGCCCCACATGATCGGAGAGGTTGTGCCATTGGTGACGGAGCCCATGATAGATTATCTTAGTGGCAGATAGGCCGCGAGGTTTCTTGCTCGCGGGTGTAGGGTAAGGGGTGCGCAATGACCGTCGAGGGCGGCGCTGACTTCTACAGGCGGATACTCGACAACGTCTACGACGGCGTTTACCTGTTGGACCTCGACCGCCGGATAACCTACTGGAACGGGGGTGCCGAGCGCATTACCGGCTACACGGCCGGCGAGGTGGTGGGCACGCATTGCTGGGATAACGTCCTGATGCACATTGACGGCCTCGGAAACAGGCTCTGCAATTCGGATGCTTGCCCGGTGGTGGGCTTCATCGAGGCGGGGGAACCGCGAGAGGCGGAGATCTATCTTCGCCACAAGGACGGTTACCGGGTTCCCATCTCGATACGCACAGCTCCGCTTTTCGAAGATAGCGGAAGGATAACGGGAGCAGTCGAGGTCTTCACCGACAACTCGTCGGGGGTTGCCGCGCAACAGCAGATAAAGGAGCTGGAGCGCCTGGCCCTGCTCGATCCGATCACCGGCCTGGGCAACCGCAGGCACGCGGATATCCACCTGCGGGCCAGGCTCGACCAGCTGGTACGCTACGGCTGGCCGTTCTCCCTGCTGTACTACGACATAGATTTTTTCAAGCGGGTAAACGACACTTACGGCCACGACGTCGGGGACGAGGTCTTGAAGGTGGTGGCCCGCTCCACCAAGGGTGGGATGAGGTCCTTCGACGTTGTCAGCCGCTGGGGCGGAGAGGAGTTCACCGCCATCATCGAGTACGTGGATGAGAAGCATCTGGGAGGCATAGCGGAGAAAATCCGAACGCTGGTCGAGCATTCCTCGATCAGGAGGGACGGCGAGACTATACATGTGACTATATCGGTGGGAGCGACCGAGGCCAGGAGCGACGATTCCATCGAGACCCTGGTGAATAGGGCGGACGAACTCATGTACGAGAGCAAAGAGGCCGGCCGCAACCGCGTAACCACGGGCTAGTCAAACGCCTGAACGGTGAAGTGGAACTTCGAGCCTTCTCCGGGGGCGCTCTGGACCCGTATGGCCCCTCCATGGGCCTCGACTATGGCCTTGGTTATGGAGAGCCCGAGGCCGGTGCCCTCTCTCGCGCCGGAGGCGTCGCGCACCTTGACGAAGCTGGTGAATATTGAGTCCCGCTCGCCCGGGGAGATACCCACCCCGGTGTCGGCGACGCATATCTCGAGGAAGTCGTCCCCGGGGTCCCGGGCCGAGATCACGATGCCCCCGGTCTCGGTGTACTTGACCGCGTTGCTCACGAGGTTGTAGAGCACCTGGGACAGGCGGCTCGCGTCGGCGTAGGCGGGCCTCAGGTTCCCGTCCACGGCCACGTCGCAGTAGAGGCCCTTGGTGGCGATGGTGCCCGAGAACAGGGCCGCGGCCTCGCCCATCAGGGGCTCTATGTCCACCGGCTGCCGGTTCAGGGTGAGCAGGCCGGCATCCATGCCCGCGAGGTCCAGCAGGTTCTTGGCAAGGCTCGAGAGCCTTTCGATGGACAGGGACAGCACGTCGAGCGAGCGCTGCTGATCCTTGTCGAGGGCTCCCCTGGTCTCCCGGGCCAGCAGCTCGAAGCCGAGCTTCAGGGAGGTGAGGGGGGTTCGCAGCTCGTGGGCCGCGACCCGGATGAAGTCGAGCCTCGCCTTGTCCAGCCGCCTCTCCTCGGTGACGTCGCTGATAATCCCCACGATGAACTCGACCTCGCCCGCCTCGTTCTTGAGCGGGGCCCTGACGGTCTTAAGGAAACGCGAATCGCCCCTTTGATCTTTCAGCTCCGCAATATCCGTTTTGACCACGGCGCCGGTTTTCTTTACCTCGGCCTCCAGTTGCTGGGTCAGGGCCGCCCTGTCTTCAGGTACGAGGGGTATTTCCTCGTTGGTCTTGCCTATTATCTGTTCTCTTAAGAGGCCGGATGCCTCGCAGATGCTTTTGTTGACGAAGACGTAACGACCTTCCAGGTCTTTTATGAAGAGCGGCTCGGCGATATTGTCGATGACGTTTTCCAGGAAGTTTGATATCTGTTTGAGCTCCTCGCGGGAGCGCCTCAGCGTCTCCGAACGGCCGCGCTCGGCCAGCACCTCCTTCTCTGCCACTGTTGCCTCGCGTTCCACTTCGACCAGCCGCAGTGCGTCCCTCATGTCGTGGACAACGGTTATGGAACCCGTGATGCTCCCTGTCCGTCGCTTTACTGCCTCGGTGCTCACCGTCACGGGTATGCGCTCGCCGAACTTACTGATGCAGTAAGCCCATGGGCGTTCCGGCCCGGTGAGGAAAGACGTTCTGGGATTCGGCTGGTGCTCCTCCACGAGGAGATGGGCTATCGGGGTCTCGAGCAGCTCGTCGGCGGTATAGCCGGTAAGGAGCTGTGCGGCGGGGTTGACCGTCTCGATGAGACCCTCGGCGTCGGTAACGAAGACGGCTTCTCTTATCTTTGTGATGATGGTGCTCCCCAGGGAGCCGGTGATGGTGGTCAGGAGGCCGTGGCTCACTATCGCATAACTCAGCACCGGCCCTACGACCGTGCTCGCGAGCATCGTCAGCTCGACAATATGAACGTTGGCCAGGGGCAGGATTATATCGGTTACCAGGCCGATGCATATCGGGATAATGCTCGCAACGAGGATATAGACAGTGTTCGATCGCTTGGCCTGCGACCGGGCTTTGCGCCAGTACTGGAACAGTAAAGCAACCCCGATCAGGAACATGAGGGCGACGTAGAATTCAGATGGGAGTCTGAGCGCCCCCCCGTGCTCCAGGTACCCCCAGTAACTGCGCTTGAATCCTACGAATATGAGGTGCGTGGTCCACAGCGTCACCAGGAAGAAGAGGCCGGGGAGGAACAGGACGATATAGGTGAGCGGATTGCGCAGCAGCCTGTCCTTCTCGGTGTAAGCCAGCACGAAGACCAGGTAGATAGGGCCTATGAGGCACCACCCGAGCCCGGCAACCCGGCTGCCCCGAAGCGCGGCCCGGGTCGTCTCCGCCGTGCGCATCACGAATTCGCCCGAAGCCCAGGCGACGAGGCACATGAGCACGGCGAAAACCAGCCGGTTCAACTTCAACCGGGGCCCGCGCGACACCACGTACACTCCGGCTACCAGGTTAACCGCGATCGCCACGAGTGAAAGGTACGCGTACGCGTTCATATGTCGGCCTCTCCACGGTGCCCTCGGCCCACCGGGTGCCGCATGGCGGGCCTCCAAGCAATTCTACTACATTGCTTCGCTTGCAGCGCATCGCGTGGGCGGCCGGTGGTTTACTCCAGTCCTTCGGGGCTGCAGGAACAGAGCTTCCCCCGGAGCTCTCCGGTCATGAGGTTGCCGGCGATAATCGGGATGTCTATCGCCGTGCTGTACGGCGGGGCGTACGCGAGGTCCGCGTACTGGAGCTCGTCCGCGGTCATTGCGCAGCCGACTGCCATCGCGAGGATATCCAGCCTCTTCTCGGCGATCGAAGCCAGGTCTCCCACGACCTGGGCGCCGAGCAGCCGGCCGGTGGAGCGATCCGCCAGGAGCTTCAAGCGCACCAGGCCGCCTCCCGGGAAGTACTCGTGGAGCGACTCCGCTTCCATCTTGACCGTCACCGGTTCGAAGCCCGCGGCAAGCGCCTCGGCCTCGTTGAGGCCGGTGCGCCCCACGGTTAGGTCGAAGCACCTCACGATTGAGGTACCCTGGACGCCGGGGAACTCGAGGCCGGCGCCGAACATGTTGTCCGCGGCCAGCCTCCCCTGCTTGCGTGAGGTCGATCCAAGGGGTATCCACGTTTGCTGCCCGGTGACGGAGTTCCTGGTGGTCGCGCAGTCCCCCGCCGCGAAGATTCCGGGAACGCTCGTGCGCAGGTGGGGGTCAACCTTGATAGCACCCTTGACGCCGAGCTCGACGCCGGCGGCTGCCGCGATGTCGGTCACCGGCCTGATGCCGATCCCAAGAAGGACGAGGTCGCACTCGAGCTCCCCGGACGAGGTCGCAACCGCGCGCACGGCTCCGCCGCTGCCGCTGCTATCAATACCCTCGAGGCGGGTGCCGGTCAGGCACTTCACCCCCTCGGCCTCGAGCTTCTCTCTTACCGCAGCGCCCATATCGGAGTCCAACATGGGCATCACCTGGTCGGCCATCTCCACGACCGACACCTCGAGCCCTATCGAACGGAACGATTCGCACATCTCCATTCCGATCGGGCCCGCGCCTATGACGACGGCCTTTACCGGGCTTTTCTCCAAGATATAGTTCTTTATGGCTATCGAGTCCGCGAGCTTGCGGAGCAGGAAGCAGCCATCAAGGCCCACCCCCTCGACCGGGGGGACGAAAGCGGAAGCGCCGGTTGTCACAAGCAGCACAGTGTACTCGGCCCACGACTCTCTGGCGCCATCCAGGTCGGCGACTTTTACGCGCCGCCCGTCCGGGTCGATCTCAGTGACCCTGTGCCTGGTCAACACGTCCACGTTGTTCTTGAGGCGGAACTCCTCGGGGGTGCGGGCGATGAGGCTGTTGTGGTCAGCGGTCACGCCGCTGATGTAATACGGCATGCCTCACCCGGCGTAAGAGACGAACTCCTCCTGCTCGTATATCGTAATAGAGCCGTCAGGGCAGCAGCGCCGAGCCCTGGCGGCCGCCGTGGTCCCGGCTGCCACGCCGCCCACTATTACCAGTCTGTCCAAGTGTGCCTCCCGCGTTCCTCAGCTCAGGGAAACTCGAACTGCTCGAAGCGCTCGCGCGAGACCTTGCAGATGGGGCAGGTCTCCGGAGGGCCCGTCCTCGCGCACAGGTAACCGCAGACCTTACACCTCCATACTTTTATCTCTTTGGAGCTTTCAGGGCCCGCCTCTTCCATGTTTTCAGCCATCGCGGGCCTCTCCTCCGGACGCCTCTCGGGGATTGACGCCACCTCCGCCTCGCCTTCCAGGACACGCCTGGAAACGTAAAGGCCTCAGAAACAGGTGTCGTACTCGTCGAGGTCCTCGTCACGGTAGTCGCACGGGCAGATAATGTCGGTGTCCGCTTCCCGGTTCCCGCCGGTCAGCCTGCAGGGGCACAGCGGATAACCGTAACGCGCGGTATTCACGGCGAGCCCTTCGGAAAGGGCTTCGGCGAACGGCACGTCAGGATTGATGTTGTACCCGCCCGCGGCGGCGTCCTTAAGAAGGCGCTTATAGAGCGCGCTCACCTCCTCGGGCGTCGGTTCCGGTTTCAAAGTAACTTCGTCCTCCAATCGGGTTCAGCGAACCCTATGAGCACTTCGTCGTCATCTACGACCAGGGTTGGAAATGATTTTCGAGGGTTGTACTTGCCTGCCACGCCCAGCACGTCCTTCTGCTCGTCACCCTCCAGCTGGTCGAGATAAACGAACCGGTAGGCCACGCCGTTGTCGTCCAGGAATTTTCTCGCTTTGCTGCAGTGCGGGCACGTGCTCAAAGCGAACAGCACCAGATCGTGGTCTTTCTTATCGCCCTCGATCTGCTCGAGGCAGTCCAGTTCTATCATGATTCATCACACCCTTCATAGAGGTAGCCTGATTTCGAATTTCCATATTTCCACGTCTATATTCAATGACCGGCGCGGTTTCCCTGCCGGAGCGGGCGCCGGGGAGCAGGTCGGCGTCGAGAATCTCGCCCCGGGCTCCGCCCGGGACGGCTTGATCAAGACGCCTCGGGGTGTGTCGGCTTGCTGGTATAATCCTTGTGAATCCGGCGGTGGAGAGCGAGGGAAGAAAGGCCAGGAAGTGGCAACTGAGGTCGAACCCGGTTCGGTGAACGCCCGGCCCGGGCGTGAGCACCCGGAAGGTGAAGAACTATACAAGCTTTTTTCCGACGCGGCCTTTGAGGCGCTCGCGGTCCACGACCGGGGTAGTATCCTGGCGGCCAACAGGGCTTTTGCCGACCTGTTCGGCTACGAGCTTGGCGAGGTGGCCGGGATGGACGCTATTGATCTTGCGGCCCCGGAGTCTCGCGATACTCTCATTGGGAACCTGGGCTCCGACCGGGAGGAAACGTTCAGGGCGATGGCCCTCCGGAAAGACGGGACCAGTTTCACCGCAGAGGTCAGGGGCAAGGTCGTGCGCTACCGGGGCGGCCGGGTCCAGGTGGCCGCGATTAGAGACCTGACCGGGCAGGTGCTGGCGGAGAAGGCGGTACGGGAGCTTCAGGAGATGGTGTTGCGTCTCGTGGAGGGGCTTCCCGTAGCGGTGGTGATCTACGACGCGAGCGGCAGGCCGCGCTACGCGAACGGGTTGTTCGAGGGGCTGACGGGTGTAAGCCTCGAGACGCTCGGGCCCGAGGTGACCGGCGAGAAGCTTTCCGAGACGTTCAATCTCTATGAAGAAGGGACCGACCTGCCGTACCCGGAAGACAGTTCCCCCCTGGTCCGCGCGCTGTCGGGGACGGCTTCAACAGCGGAGGATGTGGAGATCGCCAGGCAAGACAGAAGGGTACCGGTCGAGGTCTCCGCGGCCCCATCTTCGACGAGACGGGCGAGGTCGCCCACGCGGTCGCCGGCATCTTCCAGAGCACGCCGGGCGGAGAGTCCCTGACGGCAAACCCGTCGATGGCGCGCATCTGGGGATACGAGAGCGCCGAAGAGATGGTCGAGGCCGTCGATGACATCTCGAAGCTCTACACCGACCCCCGCAAGCGGGAGGAGTCAAACGACTCATTGAAGAAAACGAATCGATCCAGGGTTTCGAGGCCGAGATGTACCGCGAGGACGGTTCGCGGATGTGGACTTCCATAAACGCGCGGGCGGTCCGCGGCGAGCGGCGAGAGGTGCTGTTCTACGAGGGTACCACTGAGGACGTCACAGATCGAAAGAAGGCCGAGCAGAAGATAATTGACAGTGAAGGCTGCTACCGTACCCTGGTCGAGACGTCACCCGACGCTATTCTGATTATCGATCTCAACTACCGGATAACGACCGCGAACAAACGGGCAGCCGAGATGCTCGGCTTCGAGAGCCTCGAGCGGATGGTCGGTACCGGCGTGCTCGACCATATAGCCCCCGAGGACAGGGTACGCGCTTACGATGACGTCATAAAGGCCATCCGGGGGGACCGCGTGACCAGGATCGAGTTCACCTTGATGCGCCGGGACGGCTCCAGGTTTCCCGGTGAGGTCAGCGTGGCGGCGGTCTATGGAGCCGCGGGCATCGCCACGGCGTTTATAACCATCATCCGCGACGTGACCCGGCGCAAGCGTGACGAGGAGACCCTTCGCAACATCGACGAGGTGGCGCGCGCCATTTCGGGAGGCGCCAACCGGACCACCGCTCTTATCGGGGACCTGCTGGTGCTGGCGGAGGCGGGGCAGCGGCCGAAGGACGTCGGGCCGGTGGACGTCTCCGGGGTGGTGCGTACGATACGTCCGCACCGGCCGCCGGGGGGCTCGCACCTTCCGCGTGAAAGACAACGGTTCGGGGATACCGGCACACATCCTCGACAGCGTATTCCTGCCGTTTTCCAAGGGGGAAACGGGGCAGACCGGCATCGGCCTTGCCATCGTCGAGAGGATCATCAAGGCTTATGATGGCGAGGTCAAGGCCCGCAACGAAGGTGGCGCTGTCTTCGAGGTGACATTGAGGGGCGTCAGAGCGCCCGGGGAGGAAAAGGATATCCATGAGGAATAAGTTCCTGGCGGTCGTCCTGATGGCGGTGGCGGCCCTGGCCCTCATCCACGGATGCGGCGCCGCTGATAAGCCCGGCACTCTTGAGAACCCCCGGAAGAGCAGCCAGCCCGCGTTGAGCTCTCCGGACTCCGCCGAAGTGGAGAGCAGCGCGCCGGAAGCGCCTTTCACCCAGCAGAGCTTCGCGAACCGGCGGACCATAAATTACGTGTCGTCGGACCCGCTTAATAACGCCCTGCTTGTCTCGGCGCCCCAGCGGGTGAGCATCAACTTCAGCAAGGCCCTCGGGGCAGGCTCTTTTATAGACGTCACCCGTGAGGGGATGAAGGCCACCACCGGGCAGGTCGTGGTGGCGCCCGACAACCGCTCGATGTACGTGCAGGTGGCGGCGGGCCTTACCGGCAACTACGCGGTGAAGTACGCGGCATACTTCGCGTCGGGATACTACGAGGAAGGTTCATTCGGCTTCTCCGTGAAGATACCTTGACATGTCGGGGTGAACGACCCCGACCGGTCCTGTCCTGCCCGCGGGCTGCGGTAATAATGACTGACCTGAAAATAATGTGAAAGGACCGACTTCTAGGCCGTGCCGGTCGAGAGCGAATCCGGGAGCTTTCAGTGACCGACGATTTTGACGTAAGCGAGATGACGGGGCTGACCGATGAGGAGGCCGAGCACAGGCTCTCCGAGGAAGGCTATAACGAGATAGCGGCCGCGAAGAAGCGGAGCATCCTGCGCATCGGCTTCGATGTCATACGCGAGCCGATGTTCCTGCTGCTGGTCGGCGCCGGCGTGATCTACCTCGTCCTGGGCGACCCCAGGCAGGCAGCGATACTCTTGAGCTTCGTGGTGGTGGTGATCGGCATAACCTTCTACCAGGAGCGCAAGACCGCCCGCGCCCTGGAGGCGTTGCGCGACCTCTCCAGCCCTCGAGCCAACGTGATACGCTCGGGCGAGCAGAAGAGGATAGCCGGCCGTGATGTCGTCAGGGAAGACGTCCTGCTGCTCGCGGAAGGGGACCGCGTGCCCGCCGACGCCGTGCTGCTGATGAGCGCCAACCTGTCGGTGGACGAGTCGCTTCTTACCGGTGAGTCCGTTCCGGTGCTGAAGAGCAGTTGTGACGGCGAGGCCGAGATGGGGCGGCCCGGCGGGGAAGGCCTGCCGTTCGTGTGGTCCGGCACGCTGGTGGTCCAGGGCCGCGGGGTGGCGGCAGCCAGGGCGACCGGCGCCGCGACCGAGATGGGCAAGATAGGCAGGGCCCTCGAGTCGATCGAGTCGGAGGACACGCCCCTGCAGAGGGAGACCCGGCGCGTGGTCCGGCTCATCGCTGTCATCGGCGGCTTGCTGTGCATTCTCGTGTTCGTTGCCTACGGGCTTACCAGGCACAACGCGCAAGGCGGGGGCGAGTGGCTCACCGGCCTGCTGGTCGGCCTCACCCTGGCCATGGCGCTGCTGCCGGAGGAGTTCCCGGTGGTGCTCACTATCTTCCTGACCATGGGCGCCTGGCGGATTTCCAAGAAAGATGTGCTGACAAGGCAGGTCCCCGCGGTGGAGACCCTGGGCTCGGCGACCGTGCTCTGCGTGGACAAGACCGGTACCCTGACCTACAACCGTATCTCCGTCAGCCGGCTGGGTGTCGAAGGTGGCACGTACGACCTTGCCGACCACAAGCGCGAGCCTTTGCCGGAGGAGTTTCACCGGCTGGTCGAGTTCAGCATCCTGGCGAGCCAGAAGGACCCGTTCGACCCCATGGAGCGCGCGGTCAAGCGGCTCGGCGACCGAAAGCTTTTCGCCACGGAGCACCTGCACGACGACTGGAGCCTCATGCGCGAGTACCCCCTCTCCCAGGAGCTCCTTGCCCTTTCCCACGTCTGGAAGTCGCCGGGCGGGTCCGAGTTCCTGATAGCCGCAAAGGGCGCTCCCGAGGCGGTGGCCGACCTGTGCCACCTGGATGCCGCGCGGCTGAAGCGGATGCTGGACGAGGTCGGCGCCATGGCCGATGAAGGCCTGCGCGTGATAGGGGTGGCGAGGGCGCTGTTCACAGAGCGGGACCTGCCTGCCGAGCAGCACGACTTCGACTTCGAGTTCCTCGGGCTGGTGGGGCTCGCCGACCCCGTGCGAGCCAACGTGCCGCAGTCGATCGCCGAGTGTGCCGGCGCGGGCATACGGGTGGTGATGATAACGGGCGACTACCCCGGCACCGCCCGGAACGTGGCCCGCCAGATAGGGCTCGAACCGAGCGATCAGTTCATCACCGGGCCGGAGCTTGACGGGATGTCGGACGGTGAGCTTCGCGAGCGCATACAGACGGTGAGCATCTTCGCCCGCGTAGTGCCCGAGCAGAAGCTGCGCATAGTCGACGCCCTCAAGGCGAACGGGGAGATAGTGGCGATGACCGGGGACGGCGTGAACGACGCCCCGGCCCTGAAGTCCGCCAACATCGGCATCGCCATGGGCGGCAGGGGCACCGACGTGGCCCGCGAGAGCGCCGCGCTGGTGCTGGTGAACGACGACTTCTCCTCGATAGTCGAGGCGGTGCGGCTGGGCAGGCGTATCTACGACAACCTCAAGAAGGCCATGTCTTACGTCATCGCCGTCCATGTTCCGATAGCGGGCATGTCGCTCATCCCGGTGCTGTTCAAGCTTCCCCTTGTCCTGCTCCCGGTGACCATCGCGTTTCTGGAGCTCATCATCGACCCGGCCTGCTCGGTCGTCTTCGAGAGCGAGCCCGAGGAAGCCGACGTCATGCGAAGGCCGCCCCGCAGGCTCTCCGACCCGCTCTTCAGCAAGCGCATGGTGGCGGTGAGCCTGCTTCAAGGGCTTTTCGTGCTTATCGTGGTCGGCGTGCTCTACCGGGCTTCTCTCTGGAGGGGGCTGCCGACAAACGAGGCCCGCGCGCTCACCTTCGCCACGCTGGTCATCGCGAACCTGGCGCTCATCCTCACCAACAGGTCATGGAGCAGCGGCATCGGCCGGAACCTGCGTGAGCCCAACAAGGCGTTGTGGTGGGTCATTGGCGGAACGCTGCTCCTGCTCGGACTGGTGCTTTACGTCCCGTTTCTGCGCAGCCTGTTCAAGTTCTCCATGCTCAGCTGGCTCGATCTCCTGATAGCGTTCACGGCCGGAGCGCTCAGCATCGCCTGGTTCGAGGGCCTGAAGCTCGTCTGGAGGCGGAGGGGCCCCTGATTCATGTTGGGGTCAGGCACCCTGACATGAATTTGTATCCGTAACACCAGAAAGCCGCTGCAAATTCATG
>JBBQKJ010000069.1:0-15257 GCA_038326775.1 Candidatus Geothermincolia bacterium | reverse complement strand
GCAAATTCATGTCATGGTGCCTGACCCCAACATGACTAGCAGAAACGGGGATAGCCGATGGCCTGGAGGACTAGCTCCATGGGCATGGAGGTGCGCTTGACTATGTCCTCCGGCTTGTAGCCCTGATCGAGTAGTCGCCTGATCGACGCTGGCATTGGCTCGCCGACCTCGATGATATGGCCGTCCGGGTCCCAGCAGCGGAACGTCCGCTGACCCCACGGCTCCTCGTGGACCTTGTGGATCAACTGGACTCCCGAGGCCTGCAGCCTCTCGAACTCCGCGTCGATGTCGTCGCTCTCGAAGTAGAGCTCCAGGTTGTCCGCCCCCCACCGCTGCCTTGTCTTTTTCTTCCCGAAGACTATCGAGCTGGCGTGTTCCGCCTGCCAGAGCGAGAGACCGCCTACGTACACGACGTTCTCGCCGTGGTCCGCCATCAGCGTCCGGCCAAGAAGCCCCTCGTAGAACGCCCGGGAAACGACTATGTCCCTGACGAATATTACCGAGGCCTCGTAACTGAGCGACATGCGACCGTCCTTTCCTCGCGTACATCTTCACTTTGCCCCTGGCGAGCAAAAATCCTGCCGTGCCACGGCACCGAGGTTGCCTGAAAGCCGCCTCATGTATATGTTCTTACATGACGCGAGCATTATCGAGCCATACAAGGAGGTCTGGCGTGGCTGAGGCTTCACATCACAGCGTCTGCAGGTGGACGTTTCACTCCGGGAAGGGCGGCTTCGTTCCGCCGGATATGATCCCGGAGTGGGGCGCGGACAGCCTGGACACGCCGGGGATGATAGCGCTTACCCGCGAGAAGATAGCCCCACGGCTCCCGGATGGCATCAAGCTCGGCATCGAGCTTCACTACGATTACGAGGTCAACGAGCAGAACGCCGAAGCAGTCGCGGACGCCCTGGTGGACAACGACATGCCCCTGGCCCTGATCACCCCTGGCGCCCACCGCCACTTCGCCTACGGGGGCATCGCCTCGCTGGACCCAGAAGAGCGAAAGGCCGCTGGGGAGTACGGCAGGCGCACGGTGGACCTCGCCTACGGGCCGCTTCGTAAGGCGTGGCACGGCGAGCCGGCGATGTCGCCTTCGCTCGTCTTCTGGAACGGGTCCTTCGGCTACGACCTGGCTACGGTCGGCGTGGCCAGGATGTATGAAAACCTCAAGGAGAGCATAGCCGCTCTGTGCCGCTACGAGGCGGAAAAAGGCGGAGACCTCCACATGGCCATCGAGCCGAAACCCAACGAGGGCCACCCCGCCATGCTGCTTCCCACGGTGGCCAGCGCGATACTGTTCTGGAACAGGCTGGAGAAAGAGTACTCCGTCTCGCCCGAGCGAAAGGGCGTCAACAAAGAGTTCGGGCACTCGGAGATGATAGGCCTCGACCACGTCTACGACACGGTGGAGGAGGCCTCCAGCGGAATGCTCATTCACATGCACCTGAACAGCCAGGGCTACAACGACGGCATCGTGCTGGGCGGCCCCGGCAAGTTCGACATCGACCACGGGGTGCGCATCAACGGCATGAACGTGGCCATCGCCGGGGTGATACGGCAAGCCGGCTTCAGCCGGTGGAAAGGCCACGACATGCAGGTGCGGCCTTACGACAGCGCCGAGCAGGGCATAGACCGTGTGGTGCGGAGCATCCTGAGCTGGGAGGCCTGCGAGCGCGCCGAGCGCGAGCTCGACTACGCCGAGCTCATGAAAAACCTCGAAGCCCGCGAGACCGCGAAGGCCGAGGATATCATGCGTTCGGCGGTCGCGAGCGCCGTGAAGATGTTCGACGAGCTGTATCGAGGATAGAAAAGGAAAGGTGTCTCGAATACCGTTATCGACCCGATGCTGGAGGGCGTGAGGGCTCAGTCGGCGGGGCCCACAGTTATCTTCACCTTTTGCGGGGCGTACTCTTCGATATTCACTTCTCCCTGCCGCTTTTCCACGGCCTCGTAGACCGCCAGGAGCTGCCCGGCAAGCAGGTGGACACTGTAAGGGTTCTCGATGGAAACGGCCAGGGCGTCCCCGCCGATGTCGCGCCCCACCGGGTTGCCCTGCCCCCACAAAGGCAGCAGGTCGAGGAACTCGTCATATTTGGCCGCCGGTCCGAGGCCCGCCGCCAGAAAGCCCGTTTCTTCCATCATCCTTTGGGCGTGTTCCCGAGAGGCCTCGATGATGACGGGCGCAATCTCCTCTCCCAGCTCGGCGATGAGCTCCCGGAAGACCGCAGAGAAGGCGTACCCGTCGATGAAGCTCATGCGCGTTCCGCGCATGGTATCGGTGATGATGGCGTTTGGAAGGTCCCAGCTCAGGTGGCCGAGGGCCGCGGGCATGTGGCAGCTCGGGCAACGCTCGAGATGCCGGTTCCCGGGAAGTGGAGCTGTCACCTCAGGCACCAGGCGTCGGGCGATGTCGGGCTTTTCCCCGGTGGGCATGAGGATGAGATAGAGCTGCCCTCCCAACTCGACCCAGCCGTGGCCATAAGGCAGCCCCTCGGCGCTCTCGAAGGCGCCCACAACCATGGCGGCGAAGATGTCGCGGTTCATGGGGTTCCTGACGAGCGCCATCGAACCCCCGAACACGTGATAGTAGATAGTGTGAGCGTCGGCCAGGCCGGCAAACCGGGCGAGGTGCTGAAGGCCGCGGCTGCCGGGGTGCATGACCAGGCGGTTGCGGACGAGCCAGGCGAGCCGCCCGGGTATCATGGTGTCGATGGTGGCTTTGGCGGCGGCGCGCTCCGCTTCGAACACGATGTGCCCGATAGGAACCCCGACCGTGGCCTCGATACGCTTGTAGATGTCAGCAAGCAGGTCGGATTCGACCAGCACCACTCTGTGGAGCGGGTTAGGGCCCATCCCGATCGTGCCGTTGTCGTTCCATTTCAAGAGCCAGCGGAAATAAAAAGGAAGCTTACAGCCCCCGCAATCCTCACGCGCCATAGTTCCTCCTGCAAGGCCTTCACAATGCGAGCAACCAGAGTTCACGCCAATAGAGTATAGGCATTCGCGCATTTTGAAAAGAGCACGGCGGCCTCAGCCCTCGAGCAGGTCTTTATAATCCGTCTCGACCAGCTTGAAGCGCGTCAGCTGCAGTGCCGCCTTGAGCAGCGAGTCGACCGAGTACTGGGGGTTCATGCTCATTATCAAGGCCGCCGTCTCGACGAAGCCTATCAGGATATAGCTAAGGACCTCGATATCTTCCTCGGACGGCTCGGGGCGCAAGAGCCCCACCCGGGCGGCGCCCTCCAGGTCTCGCCTTATGGTCTCGAAGATGGAGGCGTATATTTCTTTCCTCTTGATCTCCAGCACGGGGTCGTTCTCTACTTCAATACTCAGCAACAGGAGCATGTCAACGAACTGCGGGTGCGACTTGAGCACTATCCTGCCCCGCTTGAGCAGCCTGCGCAGCGGGTGCTTCTCGTGTTTTATCTCCTCCCATACATCCTGGAACATGGTCTGGAAGACCTTATCCACGCACTCGATGAAGAGAGCCTTTTTACCGGGAAAATACAGGTAGAAAGTGCTCTGGCCGACCCCGACCGCCCCGGTGATATCAGAGATCCTGGTCTGGCTGTAGCCCTTGCGGGAAAAGATCTCTACGGCTCTTTCCACCAGCTGCCTCTTCCTGTCGGACTTGGATCCGGACTCTAACGACTGCAGCGTATTCCTCCGGGCGTTCATGAGCTCTTTGACGAGCGAGAGCGGGTAGCCCTCCTTCTGCATGCGGCGGATCTCACCCAGCTCCTCGGCATGGACCGAGCTGTAGTAGGCCATGGTCTTGCCCGTGCGCTTCGGGGAAGAGAGCAGCCCCTCGCTCATGTAGTAGTGGATGGTCCTGCGCTTCACACCGCTCCGGCGCTCCAGGTCGGATATGCGCATCAGCTTCGACTGGCCTTCTGTCACGTTGTGCTCCGATGCCGCTGTGGTCTTCTCCGTTCCCGGCGTGCTTCCGTTATGGGTTTCATCCTATTGTTGGACGTTCGTATCCATTCTCAGGCGGGCGGTTTCGATGATCCTGCCCCCTGCCTTCGAACCCCGGTTTGCGCCCGCCCGTTCGGGTTTCGCAGCTCTTATCTGAAAAGAACCATCATTCCAAGGAATAGTTAATCATATTAGCACTTTTCGGAGCCTGCGTAAACAGCCCGTGAGTTATTGGCTCTCAAACGTCTCAATAATTCCTTAATATAGGGATAATATGAGTCTTGACAAATAGAGCTCCACGCATACTATAATCTGCCCAGGCTCTAACACTGTACAGTGATAATATCGGTATTATACATGTACAGTAAGAGCAGAGCGGCCCCGGACATGCCGGGGTGCGCGGCCGGGGAGGAGGCGGGTTGGACATCCCTGACGAGAAGTGGTGTAGGCTGTTGGCCTCCGTGGACCACCTGGAGAATCGAGGGAGGACAAATGGAAGCATCCGAAACGGTTAGTGACAACTACTTCAAGATCGACCCCGAGTGCCACGTGATTGGAGACATGGAGCCCCTCGAGCACTTTCCGGGCGTGCAGATGTGGTGGCGGGCCATAGGCGGCTGCTCAAAGCCGCTGATGATGGGGAAGGCGACCCCCATATCGATGGTGGAGCCCTGGGAGCTGCAGAAGAACCTCGACACGGATAACATCTTAAGAGCAATGGATAAATACGGTGTGGATGTCGCCTGCCTTCTTCCCGAGTCGATGATGGACACCACGGGCTACACCAGCCGCTGGATGACAAACGGGGACATGGCGAAGATAGTGGAGTCATATCCCGACCGGTTCATGTACAACCCGAACCTTTCGCCGGTCAAGTTCAAGGGCGTGGACAACACCATCTGGGAGCTCGAATACTGGGTGAAGGAAAAGGGCGCGAAGATCTTCAAATTCTATCCCCCGGAGGACACCTACATCAACGACCCCGAGCTCTGGCCGTTTTACAGGAAGGCCGAGGAGCTCGGCATAGTCCTGTGCGTCCACAGCGGCTTCTCCTGGGTGCCGCCCGGCAAGAGCAAGTACGCCCTTCCCGTCCTCCTCGATGATGTTGCCAGGGACTTCCCCGACTTGAAGATCGTCGCCTTCCACATGGGCTACCCTTACTGCGACGACCTGAACATGGTGGCCATGGGCCACCCGAACGTCTATCTGTGTCTGTCGCTGCTCGTCCCCTGGGCCATCACCTCGCCGCGAAAGTTTGCCAAGATCCTTGGCGAAGCGATACGGTGGACCGGCTCGGAGAGGATAATCTGGGGGACCGACTATGCCGGCTTCGGCCTGCAGATAGGCGCGGCCGTCAAGGGGTTCCTCGATTTTCAGATGCCGGAGGACCTTCAGGAGAGCTACGGGTACGCCGCGTTCACAGACATGGACCGCCAGAAGATCTTCGGCAAGAACCTGGCGAAGCTCCTCGGCATCGAGACGAAGCGCAGGGTGAGCCAATAGCGCGGCGGCTCATCAGGGGTCCTGGCGCCGGCGGGGGCTTCACCCTGAGTTCCGGGTGCGGTCCCCTTCGACGCCAGGCCCGAAAACGTGAAGGCGATGATACAATCGCTCAGAATACACCCGCGTTCAGGAGCGTGCCATGGAACGGATAGTGAGGTCGTCGTGCAGGATGTGCCACGGCGTCTGCCAGGTGCTGGTGCACCTCGAGGGCGACCGAGTGGTTAAGGTGACCGGCGACCCGGACAGCCCCACCAGCAGGGGCTACCTGTGCCCGAAGGGCGCCGCCTCGCCGGAGCTTCTCTACCACCCCGACCGGCTCCTGCACCCGCTCAGGCGAGCGGGCGCCAGGGGTGAGAACCGCTGGGAGCGTGTCTCCTGGGACGAGGCCCTTGGCGAGATGGCCGAGAAGCTCGACGCCATCAGGCGGGAGAGCGTCCCCGAATACTTCGGCATGATGCAGGGGACCGGGCGGCCGTACACCGGCTTCACCAGCCGCTTCGCCAACGCTTTCGGCACCCCCAACTTCACCGGCGTCGCGCACCTGTGCTACTTCCCGCGCTGGATAGCAAGCCGCCTGACCCTCGGCCAGCTTCCGGTGTGCGACTTCTACGGCTCCGGTGGCGAGCACCCCGCGTGCGTGGTCATCTGGGGGTGCAACGTTACGCACACGGGCGGCTCGGACGGCATGTGCGGCGGCATGGTCCAGGCGGCGCTCGACAGGGCTCGGAAGGTGATAGTGGTCGACCCGCGCCGCATAAAGCCAGCCGAGAAAGCCGACCATTTCCTGCAGCTGCGCCCCGGGACCGACGGCGCGCTGGCGCTGGGGATGATAAACACGATAATCGAGGAAGGCCTGGTCGACCACGGGTTCGTCGACGACTACACGGTGGGCTTCGAGGAGCTGATGGAGCACGTCCGCGAGTTCACACCGGAATGGGCCGCCGGGATCACCAGGCTCGACGCGGAGGAGATACGTGCCGCCGCGCGCACCTACGCCACCACACGCCCCGCCTGCATCCAGTGGGGGAACGCCGTCGACATGAGCCTGTGCAACTTCCAGACCGCCCGTTCGATGCTGATACTGCGCGCGATCACCGGGAACATAGACAACCCCGGCGGAGACGTTCTCTGGGTGCCGCCCGACGGAGTGCGGCAGCGGTCTCTCTTCATGAACCTCGAGGTCCCGGGGATACAGTTCCGCCCTTCCGGCGGCGCCGGGCCGGTCGATGGTGGAAGGTATCCTCTCTGCGCTTCCGTCCATCCACCCGCTTTCTGGCGATCTATAGTCAAAGGGGACCCTTACCGCATGCGCGCCTTGTGGATAGTGGGCTCGAACCCGCTCGTGACCATGACCCACTCGCTTGAGGTCGAGGAGGCCCTGAGGACGCTCGAGTTCACGGTCGTGTCCGACCTGTTCATGACCCCCACGGCCCAACTCGCCGACCTCGTGCTGCCGGCGGCGACCTGGCTCGAGCAGGACGACGTGGTGAACCTTCACAAGATCTGGTGCGTGCTGGCGCGAAAGAAGGTGGCCACGGTCGGCCAGGCACGGGACGACCGCGAGGTGATGTTCGAGCTGGCGCACCGCCTGGGCATGGACGAGGCGTTCCCCTGGAAGGATTTCCGGGATTATCTCGAGTGGGTGCTGGAGGATTCGGGGATGGACTTCGGGCAGTTCTGCGAGGCGGGCATCCTGACGGGAGACATGCGGTATCACAAGTACCGGACCCGTGGGTTCGAGACCCCGTCCGGTAAGTTCGAGCTGTATTCGAGCATGTCAAAGATGATGGGCGTCGAGCCACTTCCGGTCTACAGGGAACCGCCTCTCTCGCCGGTGTCGGCCCCGCAGGTGGCAGGAGATTATCCCCTCATACTTACGACCGGCGCGAAAATACGGGGGTTCTTCCATAGCGAGGGCAGGCAGATACGCCCCCTGCGAAGGGCCTCCCCCGACCCGCTGGTGGAGATCAACCCGGATACCGCGGCATCCCTGGGGATCGAGGAAGGAGATTGGGTCCGGGTCGAGACCCCCGAGGCGAGTGTGAGGATGCGCGCGAAGCTCTTCGACGGAATTGCCCCCGATGTGGTCAGCGCGCAGCATGGCTGGTGGTTCCCGGAAGAGGAGCCGCCCGAATACGGCTGGAAAAAATCGAGCGCGAACCTGTTGTTCGGCGACACCGAGTACGACCCCGACACCGGCTCCGAGCCGCTTCGCAGCTCGCTGTGCCGTATCCACAGGGAGTAGCCCGAGAGCTCCGAGGCCGGAAGACAGTGGTTTGGTCCCGGTGGACAAGGTCCTCGACAGGGATGAGCGGCATCATTTCGCGGCTCGGCTTCGACACGGGTTTTCCTCGACTTTCACGCATCCTTTGAGTATGATTTCTGCATTGCTCAGGGGCCCGCGCGCCCCGCAGACACGGATTTTCCCGGGAGCTTGAATGATTCCGCCTTTTGCTTTGAACTGGGCAAGATGGTTTTCTAACATGAACCACGGCATGGCGACCATGATACTCGCCATGATACCGCTGGCGGAGCTCAGGGGGGCGATTCCGATCGCCAGCCAGGCGTTTCACATGCCGCTCTGGCAGGCGTTCATATTCGCGGTTGTCGGCAACATGATACCCATCCCCTTCATCCTGTTGTTCCTGGGGCCGGCGTCCGAATGGCTTATGAAGCACTCAAAGATAATGGAGCGCTTCTTCAACTGGCTTTTCGAAAGGACCCGCAAGAAGCTCCAGAAGCAGTACGAGGTATACGCCGAGATAGCCCTGGCCGTTTTTGTCGCGATTCCCCTGCCTCTTACGGGGGCGTGGTCGGGTGCCGTGGCGGCTTTCCTGTTTGACATACCGTTTAAGAAGGCGCTTTTCTGGATATTCGTGGGTGTGCTGGGGGCGGGCGTCGCGGTCACAGCGGTCGTGGCTTTCGTGGGCAAGGACAGCTTCCTCTGGAAGCTTTTAGTCGGAGGTTGACCCGGGCGCCGGCCAGGGACGTCCGCCGGCGGGACGCCTGGTGGAGGGGACCGGGGCCAGCGGTGGAAGGTAAAAGGGACAAGGAAGACAGATGGGGGTGAGCGAGATCGAGCCGGCTGAACTGGCGAGAACGCTCCGGGAGGTGCAGGAGTTCGATACGAAGATAATCGAGCTCAAGCGCGATATAGAAGGCCTGCCTGACAAGCACCGCCTTGGTGAGCTCCAGGAGGAGCTCGAGGGCGCCAGGGCGGACCTGGCCGCCAGGCAGAGCGAGCTTGACGAGATAGAGCACAGGCAGCACAAGCTCGACGGCGAGCTGGCCCTGCTCTCTCAGAAGATAGAGAAGGAAGAGTCGCGCATGATGTCTGGCACCATCATGAACTCCAAGGAACTCCAGGGTATACAGGCGGAGATATTCTCTTTGCGCAAGAAGCGCGACGAGATGGAGACCGAGGACCTGGAGGAGATGGAGGCCATCGACGGCCTGAGGTCCGCGGTGAAGCAGGCCAGAGAGCTTGGCGAGCAGGTCACCCGGAGGCTGGGCGAGTCGAAGGAAGCCTACGAAAGCCAGCTTGCCGAGGAGGAGCGGGATGTGGTTGTGCTCGAGGCCCGGCGGGACGAGCTCAAAGGAGTGCTGGACGAGGACACGGTGGCCGCTTACGAGAAACTGCTCGCCGACAAGGACGGGCTCGCCGTGGTCGAGATAATGCAGGGCAGGAGTTGCGGCGGTTGCCGCATCGAGTTCAGCCGCACCCAGATCGACCGCTTTCAGCACGAGGAAGGCATATTCCGTTGCGAGTACTGCCGCAGGATACTGGTTAAGTGAACGCTGTTTCGAAGGGAGGCCCGGCTGCGGCCCGAGAGGGCTGCCTGCACCTCTACAGCGACGGCGCCGCCCGCGGCAACCCGGGGCCGGCCGGGGTAGGCGGACAGGCGCGGGACCAGGGGGGAGAGGTCCTCCTGGAGGTCCGCGAGTACCTGGGAGTGACCACCAACAACGTGGCTGAGTACCGGGCCCTTATCAAGGTCCTGGAGGCGAGCGCCGACCTCGGCTACGATTGCCTTAAAGTCCACACCGACAGCGAGCTGCTCGTAAACCAGGTGAACGGTGGGTTCAAGGTGAAGAACAGCGCTCTGAAGCCCCTTGTGGCCCGTGTGAAAGGCCTCCTGGAGCCGTACCGCGAGGTGCAGGTGGAACATATTCCCAGGGCGAAGAATACCGAGTGCGACCGCCTGGCCAACCGTGCCGTGGACGAGGGCCTGGCCGGTCTCAGAGATGCCGTTCTGGAAGAGGAAGACGACGCCCTGTTCTAAAGCGGATCCCCTCCCCCGGTAAGGTGGAGGGAAAGGTTGGTGTTGACCGGGATGGACTGCTGCGTGATAGGAACCGGATACGTGGGGTTGGTTACGGGGGCCTGCCTGGCCGACCTCGGCCACACCGTCGTAGGGGCCGACCGCGATGTCCGGAAGATAGAGCTGCTCTCCGGCGGAAAGGTGCCGATCTACGAGGCGGAGCTCGAGAGCGTGGTCGGGCGAAATCTCGAGAGCGGCAACCTGAGCTTCACCAGCGACATCCACGGGGCCATAGACGCGAGCGAGTTCGTCTTTATCACCGTCGGCACCCCATCGGACGTAAACGGCAAGGCCGACTTGACCCAGGTCGACGAGGTGGCGCGCGACATCGCTGCGGCCCTCGAGGATTACAGGGTCATAATCAACAAGAGTACCGTTCCGGTCGGCAGCACCAGGCGCGTTGAGAGGATTATCGAGGAGAGCATGGAGGAGTACCACGAGTTCGACGTGGTCTCCAACCCCGAGTTTCTGCGCGAGGGCACCGCGGTCCTCGACTTCATGAAGCCGTCCCGGATAGTCATCGGCAGTGATTCCCAGAAGGCGATAATGCGCATGTCGGAGCTGTACCGGGGCCTGAACGCGCCGCTCCTCATCACCGACCCGGTCAGCGCGGAGATGATAAAGTACGCATCCAACGCTTTCCTGGCGACCAAGGTCTCTTTTATCAACGCCGTCGCCAACCTCTGCGAGGCGGTGGGAGCAGACGTGCGAGAGGTCTCCCTGGGGATGGGTTACGACGAGCGTATCGGTTTCGAGTTCCTCAAAGCCGGGCCCGGCTTCGGGGGCTCCTGTTTTCCCAAAGACTGCCGTGCGCTGCTCGCCATGGCCCGGGACCACGGCTACCACTTCGAGCTGCTCGAAGGAGTTCTGAAGGTGAACCAGGAGCAGCACGAGCGCATGGTCGAAAAGGTGGAGAACGCCGCCGGGGGACTCGAGGGCAGGAAGGTCGGCGTGCTGGGGCTCGCCTTCAAGGCCAATACCGATGACATACGCGAGTCGCCCGCCATGCAAATCACCAGGCGCCTGGTCGAGGAAGGCGCCGTGGTGACGGTTTTCGACCCCCAGGCCATCGAGAACGCGCGCGCGGAGCTGCCCGGCGCCGCGTTCGCCGCGGACGCCTACGAGGCGGCGGACGGCGCGGAGGTCCTGGTTCTTCTCACCGAGTGGGACGAGTTCAAGTGGCTGGACTTTGAACGCGTAAAGGAACGGATGATGAGCCCTTCCATCGTGGACACGAGGAACTGCCTGGACCCCGCGGTGCTCCGGAAACTGGGCTTTACCTATGAAGGAGTTGGCAGATGAAGCTTTCCGTCATCATGCCGGTTTTCAACGAGCGCAACACCGTCCAGGAGATCCTGCGGAGGGTGCGGTCGGTGGATCTTGGCGAGATAGCCATCGAGATAATCGTCGTCGACGACGCCTCTTCCGACGGCACGCCGGACATCCTCAGGCTCGAGGAGGATTCAACCGTCAGGGTCTTCCGGCACCCGGTCAACCAGGGGAAGGGCGCCGCGATCCGCACCGGGCTGCTGCACACCACCGGTGACCTGGTGATAATCCAGGACGCCGACCTCGAATACGACCCCGACGACTACCGCGTGCTGATCGCGCCTATCCTCAAGGGGAAGGCCGAGGTCGTCTACGGCTCGCGCTTCACCGGCGAGCACCGCGACATGCTCTTCTGGCATATGATGGGAAACAAGTTCCTTTCCCTGGTGACTAACGTCCTTTATAACACGACGCTCTCGGACATGGAGACCTGTTACAAGCTTTTCACGCGCCAGGCCCTGGAAGGCGTCGACATAAAGTCGAACAGGTTCAACTTCGAGCCCGAGATAACCGCCAAGATGCTCAAGAAGAAGGTGCGTATCTACGAGGTTCCCATCTCGTACGCCGGCAGGGAGTACGAGGAGGGTAAAAAAATAACCTGGCGCGACGGGTTCTCGGCGTTGTGGGCCCTCATCAAGTACCGGTTCGCGAACTGAGCCGGCGGCAACCAGCGGAGGTCATGACATGTCCAAGACAATGGTGAACGTGCTGCTGCTGCTCATCAGCATCGGGCTCGCGGTCGGCGGCCAGCTGGCCATGAAAGCGGGCATGAACAGCGTGACCCACGATGGTAAGGACCCCCTCCAGGTGGAGGACCTGAAGCACCCGGTGGCACTCGTCAAGAGGATGTTCAAGGAGGGCCCCTGGGCGATAGTGGGCATAATGCTCTACGCGATATCGGCGCTCTTCTGGCTCGTCGTGCTCTCCAGGGTGCCGCTGTCGGTCGCCTACCCGGTCGTGGCCGTCGGCTACGTGGTGGTCGTGCTCTACTCGCGGTTCGTGTTCAACGAGCAGGTCAAGTGGATAGCCTGGGTGGGGCTCGCTTTCATCGTGGTGGGGGTGGCCATCACGTCCCAGGGGCTCAGGTCCGACACCAAAGACGACGGCAACAGCTTCCAGAAGCCCGCCGGGCAGGCGGCGAGCAGGCTCGAGGCCCCCGAGGGCACGCCGTCCGAGAAATGAAACTGGTCTCGGTCATCTTGATCAACTTCAACGGGCTCGCTGACCTCCCCGGGTGTCTCGAGTCGCTTCGCGGTCAGGACTATCCCGACATCGAGCTGATACTGTTCGACAACTGCTCGACCGACGGCTCCGCGGACCTGCTGCGCGAGTTCGCGGGCGATCCTGCCAACCGCCGGAGGTTCGGCGCCGGTTCCCCCGGGCTTGTGACCAACGACACAAACGCCGGGTTCAGCCTGGCGCTCAACCGCGGCATCCGTGGATCGAGCGGGGAGTACGTCATGCCGCTCAACACCGACGTGGTGCTGGGCCCAACCTTTATCTCGGAGCTCGTGCGCACCATTGAAGAGGGCCCCAGAGTTGGCAGCGTTTCCGGCAAGCTGCTGCGTTTCCCGCCGTTCGGCGAGGGCAATGTCATCGACTCCGCCGGGCACGTCATCTTCCGCAACCGGCTCGCCGAGAACCGCGGGGAGGGCGAGAGGGGCTCCGCCTCCTGCATGGAGCCGTCCGAGGTCTTCGGCACATGCGGGGCCGCCGGGCTTTACCGCCGAGAGATGCTCGAGGACATCGAGGTCTTTGGCGAGTACTTCGACGAGCAGTTCTTCGCCTTCTGGGAGGACGTTGACGTAGACTGGCGCTCGCGCCTCCGCGGTTGGCTCTGCCTTTATGACCCGGCGGCCGTGGGCTATCACCGCAGGGGCGGGGCGGGCTACAGGAAGTCGCAACTGGTCGAGCACCACAACTACAAGAACCGGCTGCTGATGATAATCAAGAACGACTCGGCGCTTTATTATATGCTCAACCTGCCGGGCATCATCATCACGGAAGCTCTTAAGGGCGCCGCGCTGCTGGTCCGCTGCCCGCGCGCCCTCCTGGCCCTGGTGGAGGTCGCCAGGCTCCTGCCGGCGATGCTTGCCAAGCGGAAGGTCATCCAGTCGCGCAGGGTGGTCTCCGCACGCGAGCTCGAAGCGTGGTTTCAGCCGTTCGGCTACCGCAAGTGGATGCGCAGGCACCTGCTCAATCGCGGGGAGATGATCGTGGAAGGGGAGAGAGACCGGCGATGAGCAAGGTCGCGGCCGTCATAATAAACAGGAACACCAGGGAGTTGCTGCGCGGCTGCCTGGAGTCCATCGCCGCCCAGGAGTTCGACGGGGGCATATCGGTATGGGTGGTGGACAACGGCTCCGCTGACGGGAGCCCCGGAATGGTCCTGGCCGATTTCCCCGGCGTAAACCTGGTCTACAACGACCGCAACGCGGGTTACGCGCGGGCCTGCAACCAGGGCGCCGGAAACGGCGCCGAGCCGTACCTGCTCTTCATGAACAGCGACACCGTCCTGACCGGCGGTACGGTGCGCGAGCTGGTGGATCAGTTCGAGAGACACCCCCGGGTGGGGATCGTCGGGCCCCGGATACTCAACGAAGACGGCTCGCTCCAGTACTCCTGCCGCGAGTTCCCCTCCATCAAGGACGCCTTCCTGCACGCGTTCGTGGGCCTTTTCAGCGCGGACAACCCGGCGAGCGCCCGTTACAAGAAGACGGGCTGGTCGCACGAGGAGGGGTCCGAGGTCGACTGGGTCTCGGGGTGCTTCTTCGCGATACGGCGGGAGGCGTTCGAGGCCGTCGGCGGGTTCGACGAGGAGTACTATATGTACGTCGAGGACGTGGACCTCTGCTGGCGCATGCGGCAGGCGGGCTGGGCGGTCCGTTACGTGCCCGTCGGCGACGTCTATCACTTCATCGGGATGAGCAGCCAGGCGATGCCCGCCCGCATGGTGTTACATCACCACGCGAGTATGCTACGCTTCCACCGAAAGACCTACCGCGGAAGAGCGCGCTTGCTGGTGGACGCGGCGGTGACCGCGGGGGTGGCGGCCCGGTTCCTCTTGATAATGGCCCTGAATACCTTCTACCGCCTCCGCGCCGCTCTGGGCGGCGTGAAGCGGGTGATAATGCCGGGGAGACAGTGATGGAAAGCGTTCTCATAACAGGGGCGGACGGTTTCATCGCGTCGCACCTGATCCCCGAGCTAGTTCGGGAAACCGGCTGGCGGCTCTCCGGAATCGGCCTCAAGCCGCGGCCCGCCGCGGCGGTGGAAGGCTTCGAGTACCTGGTCGCGGACCTCACCGACTACGAACTGGTCAAGGACATACTGGACGACTGCCGGCCCGACGGCATATTCCACCTGGCGGCGCAGCCTTCGGTGCACCTCTCCTGGGAGGACCCCTGGACCACCTACCGGGTGAACCTGCTCGGGCAGGTCAACCTCATGGAAGGCTTGAGGAGGCTCGGCTTGAGCGCCTCGGTCCACATCGCCTGCTCGAGCGAGGAGTACGGCAAAGTCTCCCCGGAGCGCATGCCCCTGGGCGAAGACGCGCCGTTCAACCCGTGCAGCCATTACGCGGTGAGCAAGGTCGCCCAGGAATCACTGGGCCTGATGTACTACCAGGCGTTCGGCTGGAGGGTGCTGGTAACCAGGGGCTTCAACCAGACCGGCCCCGGGCAGTCACCGGATTTCGTGGTCTCGTCGTTCGCCCGCCAGGTGGCGCTGATCGAGGCGGGCCGCTGTGAGCCGGTCCTCAAGGTCGGCAATCTCGAGGCGAAGCGCGACTTCACCGACGCGCGCGACACCGCGAGGGCGTACAGGATGGTGATGGAGAAGGGGCTCCCGGGGGCATCCTACAACGTCTGCAGCGGGGAGGCCCACCCGGTATCCGAGGCGCTGGAGATACTGCTGTCGTTCTCGGAGGCCGCCATCGGCGTGGAGCGCGACCCCGAGCGCCAGCGCCCAAGCGACATACCGGTCATGGTGGGCGACAACACCAGGCTGCGCGAAGAGACGGGCTGGGAGCCGCTCATCCCGCTCGAGCAGACATTGCGCGACACGCTCGACTTCTGGCGAGGAAAAGTCATGCTGGGGTCAGGCACCATTAAAATAAATAATTTAATTGTTCCATAACAAACATATTTAATTTTGAAAAATTTTATAAAAATTGCCAAAGAG
>JBBQKJ010000068.1:0-15266 GCA_038326775.1 Candidatus Geothermincolia bacterium | reverse complement strand
CGGCCGAAGCGAGCTGAACGACTCCGTGACCGACATGATCTACCAGTGCCAGATGTGCGGCGCGTGCGACGTGGCGTGCAAGGTGTACCGCGACGACATCGACCTGACCGAGGTCCTGCTCGAGCTGCGCGCGCACTGCGTCGAGAGTGGCAGCCTCATCGTCGAGCACATGGTGATGCTCGACGCGCTCAAGGCCGAGGACAACGTGATGGGCGAGCCCAAAGCCAGGCGCGGCGACTGGGCCGAGGGGCTGGCGGTCAAGGACATCAACACCGAGAAGGCGGATGTGATGTTCCATGCAGGCTGCCGGTTCTCCTACGACGAGGACTTGCGCCCGACCGTGCGCGGCGCGGTCGAGCTGCTGCTCGCGGCCGGGGTGGACGTGGGTATAGCCGGTAAGGAGGAGTCGTGCTGCGGGGCGCGGATCTACGAGCTCGGCTACCGCGGCGAGGCCGCGAACTACGCCGACGACCTGGTATCGCGCGTGAAAGCCTCCGGCGCCAGGACGCTTGTCACCCCGTGCTCGGACGGCTACGCGGCGCTTAAGTTCCTGTACCCGCGCATGGGCAAGGAGCTGGGGTGCGAGGTCGTTCATTTTTCAGAGTACGTCAACCGCCTCCTCGCAGAAGGCAGGCTCCGCCCGAAGCGCGAGGTGCCGATGGCCGTGACCTACCACGACCCGTGCCACCTGGGCAGGATGGGCGAGCCGTTCCTGGGTGACTGGGCGGGCGACAAGCTGGTGCGCCCGATGAGCATGAAGCGCGCCGGCAAGAAGGGTGTCTACGACGCGCCGCGAGAGCTGCTGGGTGCTATCCCAGGCATCGAGCTCACCGAGATGGAGCGCATCAGGGAGTACTCGTGGTGCTGCGGCGCCGGCGGAGGGGTCTACGAGGCGTACCCGGAGTTCGCGGTCTGGGCCGCGCGCGAGCGGCTCGACGAGGCGGCGGCGACAGGTGCGGAGGCTCTGGTAACCGCCTGCCCGTGGTGCGAGCGTGTTTTCCGCGACGCCGCGAGCGAGGCCGGCTCCTCGCTCGAGATATACGACCTGTCCGACATCGTCCTGAAATCCCTATAACGCAACATCGGGGTCAGCGAGAAGAGCAGGCAACTCAGAAAAGGGGGGCTCTCATGGAAGAGTACGACGTGGTCGTGGTGGGCGCCGGTCCGGGCGGCTCTATGGCGGCGAAGACCGCGGCCGAGAAGGGTCTCAAGACAGTATTCCTGGAGCGGGGGCGAGAACCGGGCGAAAAGAACTCGTCGGGCTGCGGGCTCGGCCAGAGGTGGTGGAAAGACTACCCCGAGCTCATGGAGAAGATCAAAGACCTCCCGTCCGCCCGCAAGGTCGAGATGGTGGTGATAAACCTGTTCGACGAGCACGACCGGCTCAGGTATCGCAGCGGGACCACCGGCTCGGACCTCTGCGCCAACCGCTGGCCGGGTGGGATGGACGGCGTGAGCGTCTACAGGAAAGACCTCGACCCGTTCCTCGCCGGCCTGGCCGTGTCGGCCGGCGCCGAGCTGCGCACTTCGACCCTGGTGAGCGACGTGATCATGGACGACGGCGCGGTTACCGGGGTAAAGACCGAGGACGGGGAATCTATCAAGGCGGGAGTGGTCATCGCGGCCGACGGCGCCATGTCCACCATGGCGCGCAAGTCGGGCATGCGAAACCGGTGGGGCGGCGGGTGCACGCTCGTCCCCCAGCTCGATTTCTCGTGTGACTCGAAGAGGATGGACGACGTCATCGGCAACGCCGAGTGGGTCTGGTTCGGCCCCCTCTACGGCACCTACCAGGTGAACTTCCGTGACGGCTTCCACATCGGGGCGGGCCAGTGGCTGAGGCCTGACTGGGACGACAAGCCCCTGGACATGATGAAGAAGCTGGTCCAGATGCCTCCGTTCCAGGCGATGTGCCGGGCTATCGACGCCAAACCCAGGGAATACCAGGCCCACCTGCTCCCGTGGCTCAAAAAACCGCCGAAGACCTACACGGCCGGCATGATGCTCGTGGGGGACGCCGCCGGCTTCCCGTGCCCGCTGGAGGCGGAAGGCATCTGGCATGCTATAACCTCTGGAAAGATAGCCGCCCAGACAGCGGCCTGGGCGCTCTCGAAGGGGGATGTCTCGGAGCGGAAGCTGACCGAATACGAGCGCCGCTGGAAAGCGTCCGACCTGGGCAAGGAGCACGAGTTCGGAGAGGAGTTCGTCAACCTGTGGGACGCGTCCGTCTTCGATCCCAAGTTGATGGTCAGGCAGGTACAGCTCCTGCTCGAGTTCTCGATGCTACACCCGTTCTCGATCGTTTTCGACTGGGGAGACGCCCACATGGACTGCTTCAACCAGCACCTGGAGCACTTCCTCGACCTCATCCCCGAGTTCGGCGAGTTCGGCAGCACCTACCTGAAGCCGATGGCTAGGGGCATCTGGCCCCGGAACGTGAAGCATGTCCTGCTGATGGCGAAGCCCCGGGTGCCCGTTCTCAAGCATCTCTCCGACGAGAGGTACTTCAAAGTGATGGCGCGGCTCTCGAAGAAGATAGCCCCATTCCTCGACCCGGGGGCCAAGCAAGACGCGCCGCTGCCGCGCGGAAGCCTTTAGAGAGGAGGCCGGTGAGATGGAAGAGATAAAGATCGACTTGAAGAACCTGGTCAAGCGTGTGGACACCGACAAGATGGGCGACTTCATCACCTATGACGAGTCCAGATGCGACGGCTGCGGACGGTGCGCGCTGGTCTGTTCTTTTAACCTGTGGTCCTTAAAAGAAGGCAAGGCGAGGCTGGCCCCCAACTACCGGGAGCACTGCCTCGAGTGCGCCGGCTGCTGGGAGATCTGCGAGGCCGAGGCTATCGACTTCTGGTACCCAAAGGGCGGCACAGGCGTTGTAATCGAGTACGGTTAGGAGGGGCATGCCGGCGCCTGCGGGAAAGATCGACGTACATCACCACTTCCTTCCGGAGGAGTACATATCCGCGCTGGCGCGAGTCGGGGTCACCGACAGCACCGGCGTGCCTTTTCCCGAGTGGAGCCCGCAGGTTTCGCTCGACTTGATGGACAGGTTCGGGATCGCGGCCGCTGTCACGTCCATCTCGGCGCCCGGCATCTACTTCGGCAACATCGCGTTCACGCGCGACCTCGCCCGCGCGTGCAACGAGGCATCGGCCACGTTGGTCGATGACCACCCGGGCCGGTTCGGCGCCATGGCGGTACTGCCTCTGCCCGACGTTGACGCTTCGCTCACCGAGCTGGAGTATGCGCTCGACACCCTGTCGCTCGACGGCGTCACCCTGCTCAGCAGCGTGGACGATCGTTACATGGGAGATCCCGTATACGACGAGCTCTTCGACGAGCTCAACAGGCGCAAGGCCGTGGTGTTCATGCACCCGGGCTTAGCCCCCGGCGGCAAGCCCCGCTCGAGCCTGCCGCCGTCCCTCGTCGAGTTCGTCTTCGAGACGACGATGGCCGTCTCCATGCTCGTCTTCAGCGGCACGCTCGAGCGCTGCCCGGAGGTCAGTCTCGTCCTTCCCCACGCCGGGGGCACGGTCCCCTACATAGCGCTCAGAATGTGCGTCGGCCAGTTCTGGCCGGGCCTGCGGGATAGCGTCCCGCAGGGAGTCATGACGTACCTGAGGCGCCTCTACTACGACACCGCGCTGTCCGCCTCACCGCACGCGCTGCGCTCGTTACAGGAGCTGGTCGAGCCATCCCATATCCTGTTCGCCTCGGACTACCCGTTCGCGCCGGAGCTGGCCACCGGCATAACCGTCGGGGGCCTCGACGACTACGACGGGTTCGACGAGGAGGCGCTCGAGTGGGTCTACCGCAGGAGCGCCCTCGGCCTGTTTCCGCGCTTCGGGGATTTGAATGGCGCCTGAGGACGCGAGCGGCAGCTGGGGCCGCGTACTGAAGGTGGACCTTGCCACCGGCGAGTTCGAGGACTTGCCGGTTGAAGAAACCGTTTACCGCCGCTTTCTCGGCGGCTCGGGCTTCGCGGCGTACCTGTTCCTGCAGCTCAGAGGCTACATCGCGGACCCCCTGTCTCCGGATAATCCGCTGATCGTCATGAACGGCCCTCTTTCGGGGACGTCACTGCCCGGTTGTTCCAGGCTCGAGATCTGCGCGCGCTCTCCGCTGACGGGCATCTGGGGCGAGGCGAGCATGGGCGGCGGGGCTTCGGCCGCCCTTAAGAGGACAGGCTATGACGGTGTGGTCGTGGTTGGAGCCTCGGAGACCCCCGTCTACCTGTACCTGACCGACGAAAAGGTCGAACTGAGAGACGCCTCCCACCTCTGGACCCTGGACACCTTCGAAACCGAGCGGACGCTCAAGCGGGACTCGGGCAGGGCAGAGGTAATGTGCATAGGCCCCGCCGGCGAGAACCTCGTGCGGTTCGCGAGCGTCGTCACCGGCCAGGGCAGCCTCGCCGGGCGCTCCGGGATGGGCGCCGTCATGGGGTCCAAGAGGCTCAAGGCGATTGTGGTCGGCGGCAAGAGCAAGTGCCCGGTCGCCGACCCGGAAGCCTTCAAAGCGGTGCGCGCGTCCGGCCTCGACGCCATGAAGAAGAGCGTGTTCGCCGAAGGCCTTTCGCTTTTCGGCACGGCGGGCGGGGTGGAGCTTTCGGCCGCCATCGGGGACGTCCCGTTCAAGAACTGGAGGCAGGCCCGGTGGCCCGAGGGGGCCGAGGCCCTCTCGGGGGTCAGGCTTTCCGAGACAATCCTCACCAGGACCAGGTCGTGTTACGCGTGCCCGCTCGCCTGCAAGAGGGTGGTCGAGATCGCCGGCGGCAAGTACGGCATGGCCGAAGGGCCCGGCCCCGAGTACGAGGGGCTCAACGCCCTGGGCTCCCTTCTGAAGATAGACAACCTTAACGCGGTAGTGAAGGCTAACGCACTCTGCAACGCATTCGGGATGGACTGCATCTCCACCGGTGGCACTATAGCCTACGCGACCGAAGCGTTCGAGAACGGCCTTATCACCGGGCGCGATACGGGCGGCATAACCCTGGGATGGAACCGTCCCGACGTCCTGATAGAGATGGTCGAAAAGATCGCCAACAGAGACGGTTTCGGGGACGAACTGGCCGCCGGCTGCCGGGCGATGGCAGGGCGGTACGGCGGCTCCGAGTACGCCATCGAGGTCAAGGGGATGGAGTGCCCGATGCACGACCCGCGCGCTCTATGGTCGATGGCGCTCGGCTACGCCACGAGCATAAGGGGAGGGTGCCATAACAGGGACACGAACCTGGGCCTCGAGATGGGAATGGACGACCTCGAGGAGGTGGGGCTCGAGCGTACGAAACCCCACAGCGCGGAAGGAAAAGCCGTGATGACCGTCTACTCCCAGGACATCGCCTCGGTGCTGGACTCGGCGGTCATGTGCTTGTTAGCGTGGAAAGGGATGGGCTCCACAGTCGCCATCGTTCGCGACATCCTCAACGCGGTGACCGGGTACGGCTTGAATGACTCCGACCTGCTCGAGATCGGGAAGCGCGTCTGGTGCCTGAAGAGGGCCATAGGCAACCTCTGCGGGGCCACGCGGTCGGACGACCGGGTTCCAAAGAGGATCATCACGCCGCACGAGGAGGGCGAAGGTTCCGACCTGCTCAAGGCGCTGAACCCGCTCATAAGGGTCAACGCCATGATCGCCGCGAAGATAAAGAACGAGAGGCTGCTCAGGTATTACCTTGACCTGAACTCCAGGGTGCTCATTCCGCGCGCGAACAAGACCATACGCGTCGTCGGCTGGCTGCTGGCTACGCTCGAGCTCCCTGGACGCGCGTCAGGGAAGGGCCGGGAGAAACGAAAGAGCGGCACGGTTGATTTTAACAAAATGCTCGAGGAGTATTACCGCGTAAGGCGGATAGACGAGAACGGCTTCCCGGAGAGGGAGCTCCTGACGGAGCTGGGGCTGGCAGAAGTGGCTGCAGTCCTTTTTCCGGCAGGCGCCAATAGTTAGAGATCGTCAAGGAGGACCGAGTGGCTGTATCCGAAAGGGTCATCGTTTTCGCGGAGCTTGCTGAAGGCGGCGGCCTCACGAAGCTGACCCTGGAGCTGATGGGTCTCGGAGCCGGCCTGGCTTCGGAGCCGGGCGGGGAGCTCGAGGCGGTGCTGTTGGGCGAGGGCATCGCAGCGGCCGCAGCGGAGCTCGCGACGCTCGGGGCGCGCACGGTTTACGTGGCAGACCACCCTTCACTGAGCGAGTACAACCCCGACACCTGCATGGAGGTCATGGAGAAGCTCCTTCGGGAAGAGAGCGCGTTCACACTGCTCGCGGGCCACACCCCCACCGGCCAGGACCTGATGCCGCGCCTGGCGTTCGCGCTCGAAGCCGGCCTCGTGACCGACTGCGTGGATATCGAGCCGGGCTCGCCGGGCGAAGGCCCGGTGTTCGTGAAGCCGGTCTTCGGCGGCAACGCGCTTGCCTCCCAGGTGGTAAAGACGCCTCAGCGCATGGCCACGGTCAGGGCGCGCGTAGGCAGCGCGCCGGGGCCCGCCGCGGGCGCCGGTGAGGTCGTGGCTCTCGACGCACCGGCTGCCGAGCCGCTGGTCAAGTCGCTCGGCCGCACCACGGAGGACAGGGGCGTGAAGCTCGAGGACTGCCGCGTGGTCGTTGCCGGCGGGCGTGGAATGGGCGGAGCGGAGGGCTTCCATGCGCTGGAGGAGCTCGCGGCCTTGCTGGGCGGCGCCGTCGGGGCGTCAAGGCCACCGTGCGATTCCGGCTGGATCCCCTCGACCGCGCAGGTCGGCATAACGGGGACGATAGTGGCCCCGGACATCTACTTCGCGGTGGCTATCTCAGGCTCGAGCCAGCACCTCAGCGGCATGAGCGAATCGGGCAAGATAATCGCCGTCAACCAGGACCCGGAAGCTTACATCTTCAAGGTCTCCGACTACGGCGCGGTCGGGGACTGGAAGCAGGTCCTCCCGGCTTTCACCGAAGCGCTAAGAGGATATCTCGACAGTTGATTGAAGGGACTGCAATGGGATTGAACATCATAGTCTGCATGAAGCTCGTGCCCGACCCCGAGGGCCCGGCTGATTCGTTTGAGGTGGACGCCGAGAACAAGCGCGTGGTCGTGCACGGCCTGCCGCCGGTGGCGAACCCCTACGACGAGAACGCGTTGGAGGCAGCCATCCGCATCAAGGAGTCGGCCGGCGGAACGGACCCGGTGAAGATAACCGTTCTCATCATGGGAAAGACCATGTCCAAAGCGGTCATACTGAAGGCGGTGGCGACAGGCGCCGACAGGGCCGTGCTTATCGAGGACGACCAGCTGGACGCCCAGCCGCTCGATTCCCATACCACCGCGACACTGCTCGCCGCCGCTGTCCGGGGGCTCGAGTACGACCTTATCCTCACCGGGCGCCAGGCCGCGGACACCAACTCCGGCCAGGTCGGCTGCGGCATCGCGCAGCTCCTCGGCATCCCCGCCGTCACGGTCGCCCGGAAGGTGGAAATAATAGACGGGACGGTCCGGGTCGAGAGGGTCCTCCCGGGCGGATACGAGGTCGTAGAGGCGCCCCTTCCCGCGCTGGTCACGGTCAGCCACGAGTCGGGCGACCTGCGCTACCCGGCGCTCGCCGCCATCAAGGCGGCCAAACAGCTACCCCGGGACGTGGTGTCTCTCGCCGAGTTGAACGGAGAGCTCGCGTCTTCGGGGCTCGTCGAGCGAGTCGCCCTCGCCGCCCCCTCCCGCGAGCGCGCCTGCGCCGTAGTCGCGGGCGAAACACCCGGGGAGGCCGGCCGCAACCTCGCTCAGCGCATGCACGCCGACCGCGTCATATAGATCGCGCCGTTCAGCCAAGGGTCGATTCTCTCAGCACGCCTGATACCCTCATCTTCCGTTGAAGCAGGCGATTTTGCATTTCAAATGCGGAATTGTGTGGAGGTGGAACGGATGGAATGCGACAGATCGCCCGCCGCTCAGCGGAAGGTACAGTCGAGCCGGGTGTTCAACCCGAGCATTTTCGCGAAGCTCGCCCCACGCATCGTCGTGGTGCCGCTCGTTCCGACCACCTTGACGTTTCGTAGCCTGCCGCCCGGGGTGCGGTCGGATAGGTCCAGGAGCTTGAGGTCGCCGACGCTCACCCCCGCCGAGGAAAGCTTGCCCTTGAGCTGAGAGGCCGATAGCTCGACCACGGCGCAGTAGCGGGACGAGGTCGAACAGAACGTGTCCGCCTTCCCCCGGAGGTAGGGCAGAGCCGGGCCTCCCCACACGTCCTCGTTGTTCTCGGTATGCCCGCCGCACGAGCCGCAGTAGGCGGCGGTTATGGGAGCGCCGTTGCAGGTGAGTATCTGCCCTGCCGTCGCGTTCACCGCCGCGACGCTGTTCGGGCACTTCGAGAGGTCACGGTTCGAGTCGAACGCCTGGCAGCAGTCGCCGCTCGAACATATGTCGTACCCCGACGCCGCGTGCTTGCCCCGCGCGATGACGTTCAGGGTGTAGGTGCGCGCAGCGATGAACAGCACCTTCAGCCCCTCGGTCGGCCAGCTGTCGGGCTCCTCGGCGAGACGGTAGAGGTACTCGTTCATAGGCACGGTGCGGACCGCGCCGTCCCGGCACTTCACCCGGATGGGCTTGCTCTCATCAGTCTGGCCGAGCGCCACGCCCGTGTAGTAAAAGTTCATGATCTCAGTGCTGGACTGGCCCGCCTGGGCCCGGCCGAGCACCCCGTCCATGCACAGGCCCACCCCGTGCGCCCGCCCGTACCCCTTGAACACGAAGACCGCGTTCGGCCCCGGGACCTCGCCCCCGGAGCTCAAAGCCGCGCCTTCCGGGGCGGGAGAGACCGCCGCGGCGCCCTGTCCCGGAGAGGCGGCGGTATTGGGCTCGCTGGTGCCGGCGGCGGGGAGCCCTTGCGAAGCGGCGCCACCCTGCTCGGCTAACATGTACCGCGGCCGCTCACTCACCGGCTTGTACGGCACCTTCTGCCCTTCGCCGTTGCCGGCCAGCACCAGGACCAGGCTGACGGCCACGACGATGGCCAGGCTTATCAGCAGGGGGAACCCCCAGAACGACAAACCCTTTTTGATTCTTTCCGGCATATTGAGCTTCATCATTTGGTTTCTAACAAAAAAGTTAGCCGATAACGTCGCCGATAGCAAACCGGGTGCCGGGTAATGCCGTAGCGGCGTCCGGCTTCTTGGAACGGCGCCGCTCGCGCGGCCATGAGATATACTCGACTCGCACGGGCGGCCATAATCCCGCGAGGCGAACGGAAAAGGGTGGATAAGGGTGCTCAAGACGGCCCAGTTGAAGGTCCTGTTGTTCGTGATGGAGTCCCTCGAGCGGCACCCCCTGCTGGTGCGGTTTTTCCTGCGCCCGCTGTCGCGCGCGCCGTTCCTCTCGAAGAGGCTCATGGTCCTGCCCAGGGCTTACATGGGGAGCACGGCCTTCGAGATACACGACGTCGACCTCGAGCGCGGCCGCGTCGGCATCGGTGGGGTCGAAGAGATACTGTTCGGCTCAAAGGTGATCGAGCAGTTGCACAGGGTGCTCGAAAGCAGGCTGGGCGAAGACGGCACGAAGGAGGCGCTCTACGAGCTCGGCTATAACCTGTGCAGGTGGGAGGTCTCAACCGCCCTCTCGGGCGGACGGTGGGCCCCGCGGCTGCTCGTGCCACTCATCTCCAACAGCACGATCCTTGACGACATACGCACCGACCCCCTGCTTGCCGGTTTTTTCATCAAGACCATGAACATGGTGTCGCGCCTCATCACCGACGAGGGTGGCTGGGGCCGTCTCGAATTCGAAGGCGTGCGGCACGACCCGATGCGCGTCGCGCTTGTCAACTCACAGGAAGCCGAGTGGCTCGGGCCCTCCGAGGCGCCCGTCTGCCACCTCTACACGGGAATAGTCGCCGGCTACACCAGCGCCATCAGCGGCCGGAACTTGCGCGCGCGAGAGGTCGAGTGCGGGGCCATGGGCGCGTCAAAGTGCGTCTTCGAGATCGAGAGGTAAGAGCCGCACACCCTCACGCGGCCGCATGGGCTGCCAGCAGTTCGTTAATGTGTAATCATTCATAGTCATACTGATGCCATAATCACATAATGAAGCTGCCCAACCGGGCCAGAGAACGGGGAATCTCTTACCAGACAGCATGGCGCTGGTGGAAAGCGGGAAAGCTCCAGGCGCCCGCCGAACAGATGCCCTCCGGTGCGATAATCATGCACCCGGAAGTTCCACCGGCGCGGCTCAAGGCAACCATCTATGCGCGCGTATCCTCTGCCGACCAGAAGGAGGACCTGGCCCGGCAGGCTGATCGTCCTGGCGACTACGCTTCCGTGACCGGCTCGCGCGATTTGGCGTGGAGTGCGGCGAGGGACCTGGCAGCAAAGGCCCTGGAGGCGGTGAAGGAGACTGAAGGTCAAGCGCGCCCGCAAGTTGGACGTCGAGCTTGTCCCCGAGCTTGAGCCTGACGCCAGTCACCGTGTAACCCGCCTGCTCCCGAAGGAGTGCCTAGACCGCCCCCCCTTCGGCGCGAGCGCTCCTGGACGCAGCCACGGGTATGCCCTCGCGCCAGATCCCCGTTTTTCGCCGGGCGTCGGGCCGCCCGACCCCACCTGTCGCATCCCTGCCCTATAATGGCCATTGGAGGTATTCGTTATTCGCGAGGAGCCAAGTTGCCTCTCAGCATACGGATCGGCGATCCCGTCGGCCTTGTCAACAACATCGCGCGGTTGTACCAGAGCGTAACGCGCATCCTCATGGAGTACGTCGACAACTCGCTCGATGACGCGGAGGAGGTCTACCGGGCCGGCGGCGACAGGTACCCGGAGGGGGTCGTCATCCGTGTCAGGATCAACAAGAAGAGACGGCACGTGGCGGTGATGGACAACTGCCGCGGCATGCGGCGTAGCGACCTGCTCAAGATAGTGACGGGCATCGCCAACTCCAACAAGAAGGCGCAGCCCTGGACCCACGGGCAGTTCGGCTTCGGGGTGCACGCCTTCCGCGCCTGCTGCAAGGACCTCGACATCATCACCCGCCACGAGGACGACAGGACTTACCGGATATCCATCAACCGCGAATCGAAGACAATACCCGACGAGGAAGTGATGAAAGACAGCTTTCTGAAGTCCGAGACGGGCACCGTCGTGATCATGAAAAACTTCGACAAGGAGTGGTGGAAAGAGGTCAGCGAGGAGTCGATCAAGGATGAGATAGAGAAGCACTTTGACCTCCTCCTGACACGGCCCGGCCTGAGTGTGACCGTGGACAGCGGCGGGGAGCCGGTCTGCTGCGTCCCGTTCGACTACGGGGCCGTCGCCGGCGATGAGTTCGCCCGGAAGATCGTCCACTTGAACGGAAGCGGCCGGGCCTCCCGGTTCGCCCTGGATCAACCGATCGAAATCTACCTGAAGGTCACCGAGAAGCCTTTCGCCGGGCGCAACCCGGTCTTCTTCGACCAGGGCAGGCGGCTCGAGGAGATACAGGCTATCAAGTCCTACCGGAACAAGTCGAAGTACCGGACCGGCCTCTGGGCGCACCCGCACCTGATAGGTTACGTCGAGCTCCACGGCGAGCTCAAGCCGGTCCTGTCCAGGGACGATTTCCAGCGGGGTGAGGCGAGGACCGCCTTCTACAGGTACCTGGTGGACATGGAGGATGAGATACGGGGCCTCGTGAACAAGCGGGACAGGGTGGCCGAGGAGGCGGGGTTTGACCGGCTCGAGGGAATGCTGTCGAAGCTGATCTCGAAGCTCGCCAGGGAGGATGCCCTGAGCTTCAGGAAGAGCTTCCTGCCCGGAGGAGACATCGGCCTGGAGGAGGGCGCCGGCGGTGGTGCGGTCTTCTCGGAGGAGGACCCGGGCCTTGAGCGTGACAGGGGGTGTGACAGGGGGGAGGGGAGCGCCGGGGAGCCGGGCTCGACAGAGACGCCGGTGAGAGAGTCCGACGACGGCTCGAAGACCGGGAGGCAGAGGCGCAAGAGCGGTTTCGACCTGAAGTTCAGCCCCCTCCCCCTTGACCTGATAATGAACGACGAAACGGGGGAGCCGATGCGCTCCACCTACGCCGACGGCACTATCGTCATATACATGCTGCACCCCGATTTCCAGGAGAGGGTAGAGCGGACCCGCACGGGCAGGATCAAGCTCGGGTCCCGGCTCGCCACCTATGTGTCGTCGATCGTCGCCACCTACTACAAGGACAATTTCTACGAGAAATACAAGTTCCAGCCGGACGTGAGGCACAAGCTCGACAGCCGCGTCGACATGTTCGACGACCACCTGGGCTTCGCGTGCAAATTCGACGACATGCTCCAGGGGTTCGTCGGCACCGACATCTGTTCGCTGAAGGTCGTCGACGAAGAGGAAGAACCGGAGAAAGGGTGACGATTGGCGGGCAACAGAAGGGCCTTTGACGAGGCCACGCTGAACAAGACGATCTCGGAATTGATCGAAGAGATCACTCCGCTCAACAACGCGTACCGCGGCGCCGTAAGGAGCAGGAGCGCGAACGGCGCGCAGGTGCTCGAGGTCATGTGGGACGTTGGGGAGGTGCTCACCCGCGCGGGGGTCGAGAAAGTGCATCCTGTCGCCTGGGAGATATACGGCCGGACCAGGGAAACCCGCCGCAGCTACATCACCAGGGACTTCACCTGCTATTGTTTCAGGATAAGGCGCTATTTCTCACGAAGGGGAGACATAAGGAAGGATTACGCCGGCCTTCGGAGGTATTCCCTCTTCCGGGAAGCGTTTCCCCTGCTGGAAAACAGGAAATACGCCCTCGATGCCGCCGGGAAGAAGCGCCTGCTTACGCTGCTGAACTCCAACGGCGATCCCGGGCGCATCAAAAGAGAGATCCAGGCCATGAAGCGGGCGAGAATCGGGATCACCAACGACAGGCGCCAGAAGCTCGAAGAACTGCAGAAGGCGTCAAGGGAAGTCATTGCCAGGCACACCGAGTTGATGGAGATAAACTCGGCGAAGGACACGAGGAAGATAAGGGCGATCAGGCGCAGGGTCGGGGAAGACAACCTCTCGACGCTGTCGAAGTACTGCCTTTCGCTCTTCTCGGAGGATTTCCCCGTCCCCGATGGGCTCGGCGGTGACCCGGAGCTCAAGGGCGCCTGGCGCGACTTCTACGCCGCGCTGAACGCGGCCGTTCAGAGCGGATTGATCGTGCGGAACCGGATGAGGCGGCTGGTCCGCCCGGTCACGTTCATGGAGCTCGCCGAAATGCTGGGCGCCGCCCGGACCGGGTCCTTTGTGCAGGAGCACCTCTGATTCCCGTCGGTCAGCACCCGGCCGGCCCGACGATGCCGGAAAGGCTCGATACTTGATAATATACCGGAGGTGGCTGCGGCAGATGAAGAACGTCCATCCGGGAGGCTTCTCGTGGCAGTGAAGAGCAGGATAAGGGAAGAGCGCAACGCCCGGCGGGTCGTGCACAGGCCCCGGGTCATGGAGAAGGACCCGGTGCACAACCGCGAAGAGAACCTCGGCAAGGCGCTCGAGGACCTGAAGAAAGCGCTCGGTGACGAGTGGGCAACCGACTCCCCGTCAATACTATGCGGCTACGCGCGGGACCAGAGCTTCATCCCGGCCAGCTACCCCCACATCGTGTGCATGCCGGGCAGCACCGGGGACGTGCAGGCGGTCTACAAGATCGCCAACGAGTACCTCGTCGACGTCTTGCCGTACGGCACCGGGCTCTCGACGGCAGGCGCTACGCTCCCTCCCTGGGGGGGCATCGTCTGCGACCTGCGCCGCATGGACAGCATCGTTGAGATCGACGGCGAGAACATGTTCGCCACTATCGAGCCGGGCGTCAACTTCCTGATGCTCCAGGCGGCGGCGCAAAGGGTGGGCTGCCGGTTGCTCAACCCTTCGACGGCGGCGACCGCCGGCGTCTTGAGCAACCACCTCTTCTGCAACATCAACACGATGGCGTCCAAGTACGGGTTCGGCATGGACAACATCCTGGACGTCGAGGTGGTCCTTCCCACCGGAGAGATACTGCACACGGGCGCGACGTCGTACGGCGCATTCAAGGGCGCGGTCCCCGGGCCCGGCCCGGACATGTCCTCGATGTTCCGCTACGCCTTCGGCACGTTCGGCACAGTCACCAGGATGACTGTGCGCCTCTACCCCGAGCAACCGTACCACCAGCAGGTCTTCCCCGCGTACGAGGAGGACAAGCTCGAGGTGCTTGCCGACGCCTTGCAGATGGTAGCCCAGGACAACCTCGCGCTCGAGCTCGCGCACCTCATGAACTCGTTTTACGGCATCTTCATCGGAGACAACAACGCCGAGGCCAGCAAGGTCACCGAGCTCATGCCGCGCCACAACCTGCTGACGATCTTCGGAGGCGAGGCCCAGGAGGAGGCCGACCTCAAGGCCGCGCTCACCCAGGGGATGCTCGAGGAGAGCTTCCCGATGTTCGATTACCTCCCCAGGGAGGCGATCGAGCAGATGACCGAAGACAACGAGTTCGTCGACCTCGAGAAGTGGGTTAAGTACTTCAACGTGACGGTGAGGGTCCAGCGCGTGCGCGGCTCGTTCATGATCGGGGCGCTTATCGACAAGCTGGAAAACATGGTCGATATCGAGAAGATGATGCGCGCGGCGTGCACGAACCAGGTCGGCACCAACGACGACGCGCTGCGCCCCGACGACGCCTCCACCTACCTCCAGCCGTACCACATGGGCCGCTCGGCGTACATGGAGTACGACCTCTACACGAACCAGGCCGACAAGGACGACCTCATCCGAATGCTCCTGGCGTACTTCAACTCTTCCCTGAGGGGAATGGGCGAGGGCCTGCTGTTCGCGGCGGGCGTAACCGCCTGGCTAAAAGGCCTTCTGCCGGCTGTTGACATGGGCGTCGCCGTCGCCATGCCCAGACTGGTGCAGTTCATGGCGGCGTTCACCAGTGTGAAGATGGCGCTCGATCCGAATAACGTGGCCTGCCGCAGGTGGGAGTACGAAGACGAGTGCGCGAAGAAATTCATCATACTGTTCTAGATATGCCTGCGTGTGGCGGAGCCGGCGTCAGCGGGGTTGGCTCGGGGGTCATTCCGATTCCGGGGATGCATGCGGGATGGCCGGCGGCAACGAACGCGGCCGCCGGACCGTCACGCATTCTGTTCTAGTACCGGGTGTTCGAACGATCGGGGCGGTCGGTCTTCGGCCTTGCCTCGTTCACGTTCATGGCGCGGCCGTCGACGTCTTTACCGTTCAGGCCTTCGATCGCAGCTTTCGCCTCAGAGGCATCGCTCATCTCGACAAAGCCGAATCCCTTCGACCTGCCGGTTGCGCGATCC
>JBBQKJ010000067.1:0-15339 GCA_038326775.1 Candidatus Geothermincolia bacterium | reverse complement strand
CGATGCTCTGTTATTGCCACAGGGTTTTTTTCATCGAGAGAGGAAAGCTGCTCTTGCATGTACACCTTCTCTTCCTCGGGGATGAACTTCAGAAACGATGTGCCGAGAAGTTCCTCGCGGGGCAAGCCGGTAAAAGAGCAGAGGGCGTCATTCAGAAAAGTCATGATGCCGCCTTTTTGGAAGCGGACTACCAGCTCAGTCTGGTCCTCCACCACGGCTCGGTATTCTGCCTCGCTCCGCTTCAACGCATCTTCTGTTTTTTTAAGTTCTGTGATGTCGTTCCCGATAGCAAGGGTCCCGATAGTCTTCCCGCTTTCGTCCCGAATCGACCTGTTGGTCCATAGAACCCATGCCCGCTCGCCATCCCGGCGAACGTTCTCGTTCAGGTTGGGGTGGTACGCGTCGGGGTCAGTCATGATGTCGCTAACCATCGATATAAGGTCGCGGCCCGTGGATTCGACCTCAGGCACAATCGTGCCGACCACATTCTTGCCGACGAGCTCCTTCTCAGAGTACCCGAAGAACTCGCACCCGAACCTGTTGATGAAGGTTATGTTGCCAACTGAGTCGGTTTTCAGGATAATGCTTCTTGATAGCTCGACCAGTTCACGGTACTCTTGCTCACTCTCCCGCAGTGCTCTCTTGTACGCTTCCTTTTCCAGCGCTTTCTCGATGGCTGCGGGGAGAAGCGTTGTCATCCGCTGGTCCTTGACCACGTACCCGTCCGCACCTAGTTCAATTGCTTTCGAGGCGGTTTTCTCGTCGCCGTGACCGGTCACCATTACCACGGGAGGGGGATGCTCCTGACGCGATATCTCTGCGAGAAGCTCAAGGCCGTCGCCGTCGGGCAATTGGTAGTCAAGGGTGACAAGGTCAAAAGCTGACGAGGATAGAGCTAGCCTCGCGGCGGCGCAGTCCTCGGCAATGGTGACCGTGGCTCCCAGCGCCTCCTTGAGGTTAAGCTTCAATAGGTTCGCGAAGGCCGGTTCGTCTTCGACCGACAGCACGTTGAGTGGTACTTCCGACTCCATGAGACGTTCTCCCCTGGTCGCCGCCCGTCTTTCTACCACACCTGCCATATCAGGCCCCCGCAGCCATCATTGTACACCCGATGAGATAAGACCCGCGCGGGAATCTCGAACGTTTTTCTTCTTCTCGAAGCTCGTTTCCGCTGTGCACTGATAGAAGATGACTTCGCCGAGTTTGTTGACCTTCGCATATGACATCTCGTGCGCGTGGGCCGCGCTGTACATAGTCCGGGCAGGGCATGCGTGAGGGCACCTGCCTTGAGCTTATGAACGCTACAACGGCGCCGTTAGGTGGTCGAAAACAAGGGACTACTGTCCTCGGGCAACGGGAAATCAGGCTACTCGGAGGCGACATGACAAGGCCGAGAGACGAGCCAGCGGCAAACAGCAGTCAACCGTGCCCGAAAGGCGAGAATCGTGGTAGGATGTTGGCGTTGGAGGCGGCATATGATGGATATCGGCTTATTACATCTGTGACGTCTGTGGGTACGTGGTCGACGGAGCGATACCCGATAAATGTCCCGTCTGCGGCAGCGACGCGAAGGGTTTTTTCGAGGCCAAGTAAAAGTATATTCGGGACACTGACTAGGAAAGGGCACATCCCCGTATGGTCGGAAAAATACTGAACTCCCGCTACGAGTTCTTGCAGCTTATCGGCAGCGGCGGCATGGCTGACGTCTACCAGGCGACAGACAACCTCCTCGGGCGCACCGTCGCGGTGAAGATACTGCACGCCCAGTACGCCAAAGACGAGGTCTTCATCGCCAGGTTCCGCCAGGAGGCGCAGGCGGCCGCCAACCTCAACCAGCCCAACATCGTCAACGTCTACGACTGGGGCACCGAGGACGGCACCTACTACCTGGTCATGGAGTACGTGAAGGGGCGCGACCTCAAGGACATCATCGTCCAGGGCGGCCAGTTGCTTCCCGAGAGGGCGGTGGAGATCGGCATGTCTATGTGCCTGGCTCTCGAGGCGGCCCACGCCCAGGGGATCGTGCACCGCGACGTCAAGCCGCAAAACATCATCGTCACCAACGACGGCCAGATCAAAGTCATGGACTTCGGCATCGCGCGCACCGCCGGCGGCTCGGCCCTGACCCAGACCGGCACGATAATGGGGACCGCCCAGTACATCAGCCCCGAGCAGGCACAGGGAAGGGTGGCCGACCCGCGGTCCGACCTCTACTCGCTGGGCGTGGTGCTCTACGAGATGCTGACCGGCAGGGTCCCGTTCGACGGAGATAACCCGGTCGCGATCGCGTACAAGCACGTGCGCGAGGACCCGCTGGCGCCTTCGCTCATCAACCCCGACATCTCGCCCGAGTTCGAGGCCGTCGTCATGAAGGCTCTCGCCAAGAACCCGGAGAACCGGTACCAGAGCGCCATGGAGATGCGCTCCGACCTGGAGCGCCGCCTGGAAGGGTCGCCCGTGTACGCTACTCCGGTGCTCCCGCGCGACGAGGCTGCCCTCGGGGCCACCCAGGCATACCCCGCGGTCGGGGGTGCTCCACCGCGCAAGCGCTCCCTGGCCTGGCTCTGGATCAGCATCATCGTGCTGGTGGTGCTGGCGGGGATCGGCGTGGGTGTGTGGGCGCTGGTGGGAGGTGGCGAGGGCATCGCCGTGCCCAGCGTTATCAAGAAGAACGTGACTGCAGCCCAGCAGGAGCTCGCTGGCATCGGCCTAAAGATGAAAGTGGTCAAGACCGTCGTCGACCAGACGAATCCGAAGGACACCATAATAAGCCAGGACCCGGGCCCGGGGTCCAAGGTAGACAAGGGCAGCACGGTCCAGGTGGTGGTCAGCAAGGGCGCGGATCTGGTGACCGTTCCAAACCTGGTGGGCATGTCCCAGACCGACGCGCAGGCCGCGCTCGCAGCCGTAGGCCTCAAGCTCGGCGATGTTACCCAAGGGTTCAGCGTCTCGGTGGCAAAGGGCCAGGTCGCCTCCCAATCTCCAGAGAGTGGAGCGCAGGTCGAGAAGGACTCCACGGTTTCCATCGTGATCAGCAAGGGTACCGAGACCGTAACGGTGCCGAACGTGAAGAACATGACGCAGGACGCTGCGACGCAGGCGCTTTCGGCTGTGGGCCTCAAAGCCCAGCCCCAGACCAAGAACACCTCCGACCCCACCCTGGTCGGCAAGGTCATCGACCAGTCTCCCGCGGCCAACGAGACCGTACCCAAGGGCTCCAACGTAACCATAGTTGTCGGAAAGACGAGTAATAAAGGTAAACGCAAATAAACGCGCTCTCTGAGCCGCAAACCCCCGGGGTGTATGATTTGTTGCCTTTAAATATGGGTGTTGGAGGAGGCATATGGGAATGCCGGTCAAGAAGAGATGTCGACCAGGAGGTCACCGTCCTCGGACTGCTCCCAGTCGGCATGTCCCTCGATGCCGGATGTTATCTCGAAGAAGCCCAGCGCCATCCCTACTATGATTGGAATCAGGCAGGGGTTCTCGAGCCTGATGCGCAAGCCGCCCTCACTCCACTCGATATCCCTCATATTGCCAAGACCCCTGAGGGCGAGCTGGGTGCGGAATAGCTCTTCGGAAGCCACCTCGTCAACGGTATAGAAGCCGGTCTTGATGAACCGCCGCTGGGCTTCGACGATGACGTGCGGGATCGAATCCCCCAGTTCCTTCTCCAGCTCGTCCATGACGGCGTCGATGGCGGCCGGTCCGACGAGCACCATGCGACGGCCCCTCTCCTTGTTCTCGATAACTCCCCGCTCAAGGTCCCACCTGTACTCCGAAAGGATCGCGGGACCGCTGCACTCGGGGCATTTGTCGAAGGAGATATCTCCTGGTTTGTGCTCGTAGAACTTGGCCTGCAATCTCTCCTGAAGCTCCAGCGGGTGCTGGGAGATATGGCCGGTTATCAGGAAATAGTCGGGCGCCAGCTCCTCGAAGTCCACAGCAACCTGGCGGCGGCGGACAGCGTTGAACGCGCCGGCCAGGTCACCACAGAAAAGGGGTACGGAGTACGGCTCCTTTATGCTGATCTTTACAATCGACTCTTTGCTGTGCGTGTTCTTGACTGAGATGAGTTGAATGTTGCCATACCCCATCACGCTCCCGAGCGCCGTTATGTTTCGAATGACGGGCGACATTCCCACAAGCCGCACTATAACCTTCACGATACCGGGGAGGGTGTGGTCGACAAAGTCGAAGGTGGCCCTTCGCTTGGCCTCGACGATCACGCGGTCGATCGACATCCCGATGATCTCCTCGACTCCGCTGAACGTCTTGGCGAGGTTCTCTATCTCGATGAAAACCATGCGATGATCGCAATTCGCCCTCTGGACAATAGTGCCGTTACCGAGCCATTCGTGTTCCCTGTTTACTCGTTTTACGATTCCGCACACCGGACATAGTTTATTACCGGGCATCATCAACCTCCATGGATGACTTCGACAAGAACAACAGAATCCTGAACAGAGCGTCAGACATGATCGAGCACTCCGGCATGAAGGGCCGCGGCGACCCTGCGGGCGCTCCTCCAGCTGGCTCCGGTTCTCAGTAGTCGGTCCATTTATAGAACAGCCTCTTCGCCACCTCTGCGCTCAGCGCGTAGCCAACCACTATTCCGGCCAGGAAAGGGTAGAAATGCCACGGAAGCGGCCTGAACCCCAGCACTCGGCCAAGTGGTGTATACGGCAAAGCGACCACAATTGCCCAGACCAGCAGCGTCGCGGCCAGCAGGTAGTTGCCCGGCCGGCTCTTGAGAAAAAACCTCCTGGTTCGGATCACCAGCACTATCATCGACGCGGAGATGACCGACTCGACGAACCAGCCGGTGCGGAACTGGTACATGTTCGCGTTGAGGACCAGAAGCAGCACACCGAACGTGGCGAAGTCAAATACGCTCGAGAGCAGGCCGAACACCATCATGAAGCGTCTGATGAACTTGATGTTCCAGCGGTGCGGGCGGTCCACCAGCTCGGGATCGACCCTGTCGGTCGCGATCGTCATCTCCGGCAAGTCGGTCATGAGGTTCGTCAGGAGGACCTGCCCCGGGAGCAGTGGCAGGTACTTGAGGAAAAGAGATGCGCCGGCCATGCTGAACATGTTGCCGAAGTTGGCACTGGTGGCCATGAAGACGTACTTCATAGTGTTGGCGAACGTGGTTCGGCCGCTGCGGACCCCGTTTGGAAGCACCGCCAGGTCCTTCTCCAGCAGCACGAAATCCGCCGCTTCCTTGGCCACGTCAACCCCGGTGTCCACCGAGATGCCCACATCCGCCGCGTGAAGAGCGGGAGCGTCGTTGATGCCGTCGCCCATGAATCCCACGACTTCTCCGGCAGCCTTAAGGGCGCGGATGATGTCCTCTTTCTGGCTGGGCTCGACCTCGGCGAAGATATCGCATTCTCCGATACTGTCCGGGTCGTCTTTCAGGCGGGCCTCAAGCTCCTTGCCCGTGATTACCAGGGAAGAGCGCAGGCCGACCGCTTCTCCGACGGAAGCGGCTACCAGCCGGTTGTCACCCGTGATCACCTTCAGGCTCACCCCGAGGCGGTTCAGCACATCAAGTGTCTCGTTGACATCTTTCTTGGGCGGGTCGAATAGGCAAAGCAGGCCCAGGAACACCATCCCGACCTCGTCAGAGGCGCTGACCGACGTCGCGGCGGTCTCCTTGTAGGCGATGCCGAGCACGCGGATGCCGCTTTCGCTAAGCTCCCTGAAGCGCGCACTTGCTTTGTCGACGAGGTCGCTCAGTGGCACAGCGTTGCCGTCGGGTGCCTCGGCACGGTCGCATGCCTCGAGCACCCCCTCGAACGATCCCTTGCAGATGATCAGGTTGGCGCCGCTGTGCGAGACGAGCACGCTCAGGCGCTTGCGATTGAAGTCGTAGGGGACCTCGCCCATCTTTTCGAACCCGGAAGTGTCCTTGCCTACGGCCCTCAACGCCTCGTCTACCGGGTCGCTGTAACCGCTCTCGAGCACGGCGTTCACGCACGCGTAGAGGAGGCCCTTCTCGCTCGACCCGCCCTCGATGTCCTCGGCGCCCTTGACAGTGACCCTGCCCTCCGTCAGGGTCCCGGTCTTGTCCGAGCACAGGACGCTCATGCTACCGAAGTTCTCGATGGCGGCGAGCCGCTTGACTATAACCTTGTCATCGGCCATCCTGCGGGCGCCCCTGGCGAGGTTAACGCTTATGATGGCGGGAAGCAGCTGCGGGGTCAGGCCGACCGCGAGTGCCAGCGCGAAGAGGAACGAGTCCAGAGTCGGCTTCTTGAGCACGACGTTGATGACGAGGATGCCGACCACGAGGATGCCGGTCACGACCAGAAGCAGTAACCCGAAGCTCCTTATGCCTCTCTCGAACTCCGTCTCCTCGTGCTTCTCCTCGAGCCGGGAGGATACTTTTCCGAACTCGGTCGCCTTGCCCGTGCGCGCCACAAGCAGGTCACCCTGGCCGCTGACCACGTGAGTCCCCATGAACAGGGAGTTGGTTCGCTTTGAGAGAGGCGTGTCGGCCGGAAGCACTGCGACGGCCTTCTCAACGGGGTAGGTCTCCCCGGTCAAGGCCGACTCGTCCACGAAGAGGTCCGTAGAATCGATTACCAGGCCGTCCCCCGGCACGATATCGCCTGCGTTGAGGACGACCACGTCCCCGCGCACCAGCTCGTCGAGGGGCAGCTCCCGACCTCTGCCGTCACGCTTTATCTCTGTGGTTATCCTGACTGTGGCCAGCAGGCGCCCGACCGCGTCAGCTGCGCCTTTCTCCTGCCAGAAGCTCAGCATCCCGCTCGCGACGACTATGGTAAGGATTATCACCGCGTCCGGTGCGTCCCCCACGAAAAGTGCCAGGACTGCGGCGCCGATCAGGATGAGGATTATGGGGCTCTTGAACTGGTTAAACAGGAGGGAGGCGATACCGGCTTTGCGCCGGTCCTTGACCGTGTTGGGGCCGTAGGCCTTGAGCCTGGAGGCGGCTTCCTCGCTGGAGAGGCCGTCCGCGGAGGAGTCGAGCACTCCCACGAGGTCGTCCGCGCCGATGCTCCAGAACCGGTCGGTCTTCGAGACCTGGTCGGAATCGCTCATCTGGCGACCTCGCGCGTGCTCTCCAGCCATACTCGATCACCGCGCGCGTACCCCCGCGCGGGCTGAAGTCCACCGCTTCCCGTCAGCTTGTCTCCCGGCGCGCGCAACATTCCACCCATATCCCCCTGTACTTCGGGGGCAGTAGCGCTCAAACCTCGCGCGTGCTCCAAAACGCCATCCCGGCTGCAACCGCCTCCTCAGTCCGGCGAGCCGCACCTGTGGACAGGAGCCCCATTATCAGTCAGAAGCCCGCTCCGGGGGCCCCCTCCGGAGGGAACGTGCAGGTTATCTTTGTTTCGGACACCACATTCACGCCTTGAGCTTGTGATAGCGGAAGAAAACGGTTAACAAGCCGGAAAGCCTCGAATCGTGTTAGACTGCCGGCGTCGGAAGCGTTATATGAAGGGTGCCGGTTAAGACATCCGGGGAGGAGGGACGCACATGACGGACCACAGCACAACCCAACCCCAGGAAGAGCGCTGGCCAAATACATTCAAGCCCCGCGACGCGGGCCAGCTCGAGGAGGTAATCAGGGAAGCAGGCAAAACGCGAACGCCCCTGGTCCCGCGCAGTTCGGGGCCGAGGCACCGCAGCGGAGGGTCGCACCCGAGTGTTTCTGAGGCTTGCCTTGTTGATATGAGCGAGATGAGCGGGATAGTGCGCGTTGACAGGCGCAACAGGGCGGCGCTCGTGGAAGCCGGCGTTACCTTCGGTCCTCTTGTCGATGAACTCTCAAAGGCGGGCCTGCGGGCGAACATGCCCCTTTGCCCGCGTGCCTCCAAGTCGGCCGTGGCTTCGGCCCTCGAGAGGGAGCCGATCATCATGCCCCGCTACCAGTGGGACCTCGTCGACCCGCTCATGAGCCTCGAGATCATCTTCGGGACGGGCGACCTCTTCCGCGCGGGCTCCGGGGCCGGACCTGGGACACTCGAGGAGCAGTGGGCGAGCGGGCAGGCCCAGAAGAGCCCGATGGGTCCCTCCCAGTTCGACCCGGTGCGCCTCGTACAGGGAGCCCAGGGGACCCTGGGGGTCGTGACGTGGGCGAGCCTCAGGGTGGAGCAGAAGCCCTCGGAGGAACGGCTTGTTTTCGTCGGATCGCAAAACCTCGCGGACCTTGTCAGGCTCGTCTACCGCCTGATGCACCGCCGCCTGGGCGAGGAATGCTTCATCCTGAACGCATCCGCCCTTGCTTCGCTTTCTAAGACGGAGCCGGGCGACATCGATTCGTTCAGCCGCTCCTCCCCCGCCTGGGTGCTCGTCCTGGGGTTCGCCGGTTTCGAGCTGCGGCCCGGGGAGCGGATCGACTACCAGCTCTCGGATGCGGGCGAGTTGATGACGGCACTCGGGCTCGAGCCCCGCGGCTCGCTCGACGGCCTCACCTCGTACGCGATGCGGTCGATGATAAGAAGGCCTTCCACAGAGCCCTACTGGAAGGACCGCCGCCTGGGTGCAAGCCGGGAGATATTCTTCCTGACCACGATGGACCGGGCTGAAGGGTGCGTAAAGGTCATGCGCGACGCGGCCCGGAAATACGGTTATCCCGAAGACCAGATAGGTGTCTATCTCCAGCCGCTGCTCGGAGGAAGGACCGCACACCTCGAGTTCCTTCTGCCGCATTCACCCGATGAGGAGATCGATGCCCTCTTCGTTGACGCGAGCAGGGTGCTCTTCGAGGCCGGGGCATATTTCAGCCGGCCCTATGGAGCATGGGCTGACCTGGTCTGGAGAAAAGACCCGGCGATGCACCGGGCAGTCGGGCGCATAAAGGCCATCTTCGACCCGCTTGGGATAATGAACCCCGGGCACGTGGGACTGGGGGTGGTATAGATGGACCCGCGGCACACTCTCGAGGACTATACGAAAGACCTGAAGCGTTGTTGTCACTGCTCGATGTGCAAGTTCATCCCACTCATACAGATAAAGAACTCCCGCCACAGCCAGGTCTGCCCTGCGATCAGCCAGAAGCACTTCCACGCCTTCTGCGCGGGCGGGAAGATGCACGCGGCGCTTGCCCTGCTGGAGGGGCGTATCGAGGCGGACCAGGACCTCCTCGATGTCGTGTACCAGTGCAGCACCTGCGGCGGGTGCGATGTCTCCTGCAAGCACAACCGCGACCTCGAGCCGCTCGAGGCGCTGTTCGCGCTGCGGGCACACCTCGTCCGGGAGGGCATCGGGCCGCTCCCGGAGCACGAGCCGATACTCAAGAGCATGCGTAACTACGACAACGTCTGGCAGCAGCCCAGGCAGATGAAGGACAGGTGGGCGAAGGGCCTCACAGTTAAGAACCTGAAGAAGGAAAGCGCCGAGGTCCTTTACTTCGCGGGCTGCACCTTCTCGCTTGCGCCCGACCTTATGCGAGTACCGCTTGATACGCTGGGAATCCTGCTCGAAGCAGGGGTGGACGTCGGAATACTCGGCTCCGAGGAGCCATGCTGCGCCTCGCCCGCGTTCACGATCGGCGACCACGACTTCTTCATGGAGAAGGCGGCCGCGAACATCAGGATGTTCAACGAGCTCGGGATAAAGAAGGTGGTCACCTCCTGCGCGGGATGCTTCGGGATCATGAGCGGCAAGTACCCCGCCGTCGAGAAGATGGAATTCGAGGTGATGCACGCCGTCTCTTATATAGAGGAGCTCGTCAGGGAAGGAAGAATAAAGCTCACCGAGCCCGTCAGGATGAAGGTGACCTACCACGACCCGTGCCACCTCGGGCGCCAGTCCGAGCCTTACATACCCTGGGACGGGAAGGAGGAGAAAGTCCTCAACTCGGTGGTCATTCACGACCCTCCCAAGAAGTACCGCCGCGGCACGCTCGGTGTCTACGAGGCTCCCCGGGCAGTGCTGCGGGCGATCCCAGGCCTCGAGCTCGCGGAAATGGATCGCATCCGTGAGTACGCGTTCTGCTGCGGCTCGGGCGGCGGGGTGAAGACGGCCTTCCCCCAGTTCGCATTGAACGCGGCCAGGGAGCGGGTCTCGGAGGCGCGGGAGACGGGGGCCGAGGCGCTGGTGACGGCCTGTCCCTGGTGCGAGGCGAACCTCGGCGAGGCGCTCGCTGAAGGCAACGGTGGGAGGATGAGGCTCTTGGACTTCATCGACCTTGTAAAGATCGCGACGGGGGGTGGTAGCGGTGAATAGCGAAGAGGCCTACCGCGCACTCGAGGAGATAGTCGGCCCCGATCACATCTCCCGGAGCCCTCTCGTCATGGACAGCTACACCTTCCAGTTCAACGCGGACAACATGACCGGCACCAACTGGGGGCCGTTCAGGCCGTGGGCGGTGATCCTCCCGGCAAGCACGGAGGAGGTCCAGGCGATAGTAAAGGCGTGCAACGAGTACGACGTTCCCTTCAAGGCGTTCTCCACGGGTTGGGCCATCATGGCCGCGCCGTCGTGCGAGGGCTGCCTGCAGATCGACCTGCGCCGGATGAACAACGTCATCGAGATAAACGAGGATAACATGTACGCGGTCGTCGAGCCTTACGTCGCGTGCGCCGTCCTGCAGGCCGAGGCGATGCGCCGGGGTCTCAACTGCCACATCCACGGTGCCGGCTCGAACGCCTCCATCCTCGCGAGCGCGACCTCCGTCTGCGGCCAGGGTGCGACGGGGGTCTCCACCTCGCACTCGAACCGGAACCTGCTCGGGGTCGAGTGGGTGACGCCGGCGGGTGAGGTGCTCCAACTGGGGAGCGCCGGGCAGAACGGGGAGTGGTTCACCGGCGATGGTCCGGGTCCCTCGTTGCGGGGGGCGATGCGCGGCTTCCTTGGGGCGCTTGGAGGCATAGGGGTCTTCACCAGGTGCGCAGTGAAGCTCTATCCATGGTACGGCCCGGTAGAGCCCGAGGTCGAGGGCATCAGCCCCGACTACTACCTGGAAGAGCTGGACCGCTTCGCGGGATTCCAGGTCGCGCTCAAGGACTGGGAGAGCTTCGCCGATTTCTGCTACAAGCTCGGGGAAGCGGAGATTGCGTTTACGGCCTGCCGGAACGCGCCGGTCGTCACACTGGCCGCTATGGTTGATTCCAACGAGGCCTTCTACGAGCTATGGCAGGCGGGCGTCATGCAGGAGATCCCTTATTCCATGACGGTCATCATCGACGCGGGTAGCGACCGGGAGTTCGAGTACCGCCTCCGGGTCTTCCACGACCTGGTGGACTCCTGCAAGGGAGTGATACTGTTCGCGTCTCGTATAAAGCCCTCGTACCTGAAATACCACCTCCGTCTGTTGAACTGGTTGAGGCAGAGGCTCGGGGCTGTTGGCGCGGCGCGGAAACTGGCGCGGTTCATCCCGCCGTTCAGCAGGATCATCCGGGAAAAGGGGATGGACCATTTCGCGAGGACGCTTACATCCGCCATGATAAAGGGCCACATGCAGTCCCGGGCCATCTTCCGCTTCGGGGGGAGCTTCATCACGAGCTTCGGGGCGCTGGAGACGATAGACAATGCGATCGCCGGCGCGAAGGCCGGCATCGAGGTGAAGCTGCCTTACATCGAAAAGGGCTACCTCATGGAGGACACCGGGGACAATGCATGGGGCACGCTGTACGAGCAGGGTGCCCTGATGCACCTCGAGGAAGTGGCGGCGTACGACCCGAGCGACCCGGTGGCAGCGAAGGGAGCGGCGGAGTTTATGGGAGACACGATAATCGCGAGCCGCGACCGGCACCTGGGTTTCTGTTTCTGCGGCTTCTCCGAGGTGGGACACGGGCTCCTTTCCGAGGACACCTCTAATTACCGCCGCTGGCTCGCGGAGATAAAAAGGGCTTTCGATCCGCAGGATGTCTCCGACGGAGGCTACTACATCTCGGAGGGGAAAAGGGAGGTCGCCGCCGGCCCGTTCGGCCTGACCGAGTACGAAGAGAAATAGACCGGAAGAGCTACCCTATGCCAGCTCTATACTAAACTGAAGTTTCCCCCGCGAAAACAGCCGAATTCCCGATAAACAAGGGAAATAATGCTACGTGGCAATGTAGCGTGTCTGCCTACAGGGACATCGAGAAGCTCGAAAGCTTTCCTCTGAATGGGAGTGGGGGTGGTGAGAAGGTGCTGCCTGACCCTGTTCTTCGCGAGGGTCTTGCGGTCCTCGAGAAGGGTCTGGGGTCTGGCGCCGTAAGTCGTTGGTCGAGGGCCGCGTCAGAACTCAAGTGTGTACGTGGTGGTGTCGGGCCCTTCCCGCCAGTTGACCTCGACCGGCCTGTCCTCGAGCGCCTCCACTGTGCCGGCTATCTGGCCCGAAGCCACCAGCGGCATCAGGGGGTTCCGCGTGTAAAGCATGGCATTCGGCGGCTTCAGTTCAGCAGCCTTGCCGGCCGCGTACCCCAGCAGGGTCACGCTCATTTCGAGCAGGTACGGCATCAAGAAGCTGTACCCGGCCGCGAGGGAGAAAGGCCTGAGCCACCACTTGTCGGCGGCGAACAGCATTGCCATGTAACCGCTGGAGGAGCCTCTTTCTGTTTTCCGCGCGATCTTGTAGACCTCGTCCTCACCGAAATGCCCGACCAGCAGGTCGAGTATCTCGCACAGCATGTCGTTCTCGAGAAAAGCGAACCTCAGGTTCCGGTTGATCAACCGGAGAGCGATGACCCCACCGTCATCCCAACGGAACAGCAGGGGGAGCAGCCAGGGGCTGAAACACTCGCGGCAGCGGTGCAGCCTCCTGATGCGCTCACGGGTGATCGTCCCGAGCACTCTATTCTCGTAATCTCTCACAGCGCTTACCGCCAGTCTCCGGTCGCAAGAGCTTTCAGCAGTTTCATCGAAGGGACTATCGAGCGCAGCATCCGCAGGGTCACCAGCATGCTGGCCGGTTCCTCAGCGGAGAACACGTTGCAGTAGCCGTCCATGAACGTCTTGCCCACCGGCCTGTTTTTTTCTGTTGCGAGCAGGAACAGAAGGTGAAAGAGCAGGGGCGATTTGAACTGGAGGAACAGGTTTTCCATGATCCAGGTCGGGTAGAAATCGGAGGCCAGCAGGCGGCGGCGGTAGTTCTTGAAGGAGTAATCGTTGCTGCCCAGCGCAAGCAGTATCTCCCGGGCGGCCGCCCTGGCCGAGTCGAAGCAGATCCCGATGCCCTCGCCCGTCATGGGGGTGACGCCGAGGTTGTCTCCCACGAATACCACCCGCTCAGACCTGGGCGCCATGGCCAGAGAGAAGTGCCTTTCCGGCCAGACCTCGAACTTCAGGCCTCGCTCATCCAGCCTCTCGCCGAGATTCTTCTCGGCAATCCGGAAGAAGATCTTCTTTAAAAAACCCATGTTGCCCGGAAAGCCGCCGGTTATGCCCGCGTTGAGGCCCGTCTCCTCGGGGAAGAACCAGGCGTACCCGGGGATGCCGAAGAGGATGGGCGTGAAGTCGGCCACGAGGTCCGGGGGCATCTCGATATCGGGTATCCTGGTCATGTAGAGGTATTCCTTGCTCCGCCCGACCGAGGTGAGGTTGCAGGCCTTCCTGGTTATCCCGTTCATCCCATCGGCTCCCACCACGACCCGACCGGTGTAAGTCCCGCTGCGGGTCTCCACCGAGGCGCCCCTGGAGTTCACCGAGATGCCTCTTGCCGGGGTCTCGGTGAGCACCTCCACCCCTCTTTCCTTCACGCGGTCGAGGAGCCAGGAGTCCAGTGTTTTCCTGCGGATCACCCTGGCCAGGTTCGGCTTCCTGGTACAGGCCTCCCTGTCCTCGAACCTTATCCTCAGCCCGTGAGCATCTTTGCCGGGGAGGGAGGCGATATCGATTTCGAGCTCCTTAGCGGCTTTCATGACCCTTCCCGCCACGCCGCCCGCGCAGAGCTTGTCCCGCCCCTGTTTTCGGGCCTCCAGCAGGACTATGTCTTCGGCAAGTTCCGGAAACCTGGACACCAGGTGCAGCGCGGTGAAAGACCCAGCGGGCCCGCCACCGATGATCACTACTTCTTTTCTGGTCTCTCCCATCCTTGCCCCCTGAAGCCGACATCCATCGCTTACCGCTTCCAGCGCCAGCATCCTACCACGAATACTGCCTTTTCGACGCGGTTGACCGGAACCGCCGGAAGGCCCGCATCTGTAGTCTTTATTGCTCCTGGGTAACTCCAGCCTCACGCGGCGGTCGAAAACCACCTGATAGCCTCGTTTTTGCCGCACCCATTTCATTTAATTCTTGCACAATACGTGTCACGACCCGGGCGACGTGCTGGGGCAGAAGGACTTCTCCACGCGTGTAACCTGCACCGAGGGAAAGACAATAGCGGTAGACCGAACCATGACCTGGACAGGCCCCGGCGCGGCCTCCTCCGAGTCACACTCCTCGGTAGGGGTGACCGCGCCCGCCAAGACCTGGTACCTGCCCGAGGGCTCGTCCGCCTGGGGGTTCGAGACCTGGCTCCTCATCCAGAACCCGAATGCCACTGCCGCAAGCTGCAACGTGACCTACATGATAGAGGACGGCAGCCCGGTGACGGTCCCAAAGACCATCCCCGCATCCTCCCGCGCCTCCTTCAACATAAAAGACGACATCGGGGAGAAGAACGCCTCCATCAAGGTAGAGTCCACCAACGTGCCGGTCATCCCCGAGCGCGCCATGTACCGCAACAACAAACGAGAAGGCCACGACTCGATCGGGACCACCACCCCGGCAGGCGACTACTATCTGGCGGAAGGCACCACCGCCTGGGGCTTCACCACCTACGTGCTGGTGCAGAACCCCCAGACAACACCCACCGACGTCACGATCACCTACATGACATCCACGGGAGCCAGGGCTCAGGCCCCCTTCCCGCTTGCGGGCAACTCGCGCAAGACCATAAGGGTGAACGACGTCACCGGGATGGGTAGCACCGACTTCTCCACCAGGGTGACCGGTTCTAAACCCATCATCGCAGAGAGAGCCATGTACTGGGACAACGGGACGGGGGAAGCCTGCCACGACTCCATAGGCATGGCATCAGCACACAAGACCTTCTACCTCCCTGACGGCCAGTCATCAGACGGCTGCGAGACCTGGACGCTGGTGCAGAACCCGAACACGACTGATGTCAAAGTCGAGGTCACGCACCTCACCCCAACGGGTGCGGGCAACGTGACCAGGACCGAGACCATCCCCGCAAGCTCCCGCAAGACCTTCGGGATGCTCTAACACTCCGGCATCAACGGGCGTGCCGCCATCATGGTCACCTCCAAGACCTCAGGCAAGAAGATAATGGTCGAGCGCGCCATGTACTGGAACTCAAGAGGAGCGGGGACGGATACGATAGGGGGGTACTCGGATTGCGCGCGGGGCTTTTCATGTTGGGGTGGG
>JBBQKJ010000066.1:0-15460 GCA_038326775.1 Candidatus Geothermincolia bacterium | reverse complement strand
AGGAGACCGCGGCGAGCGTCTTCACTCCAAGGTCGATACCAACCGGCGATGTGGACGCGCTCTGACTCTTGCGGCAGATAGCCTCTCTCCTTGAGCCGTATCCAGCCCAGGCGGGGGAGCTTGACCCTGGCTTCCTCGACGCGCACGGAGCCGGTCAGCCTGAAGGAGCCCGGGCCCTTGTGGCGACTCTTGAACCTTGGGAAGCCGACCTTGCCTTTATGCCTGCCGGTCTTCTTGAGGGAGTTCAGCCCGCGGTGGAGGTCGATGGCCGTTGGGGACTTGCCCGTGAGCTTGTAGGATTCTGTCTTTCTGGCCAGGCCCCAGTTGTATGCGAAGCGCGCGGCTCCGCAGTGATTCGCAAGCAGGGAACGCTGTCTGTCGTCAGGTTTAAGCTCGGTCTTGTAGGCTCGCTTAACCTTCAGTAGTTTCTTGCGGTGGCCGTTCAGTCCGGAGCCGATCTCCTCGGCCACCGCCTTCACCCGGAGACCGCGCGCGGCTCATAGTCTTTGAGCCGGGATACCTGGCGGGCGAGGTCCTCCTTTTGATCAACAGATGATACGCGCGCATAGATCACGGTCTCGGGGCTTCTGGCGTGCGCCAGTACTGCTTCGTAAACCAGAATTGTGCCTGTCGGCAGTTGCTCTGCCCGTTCAGGAAGGTTGCCTTCGTGGTACCAACGTAGCGCCGTCCGGTACGAGACTCCGTTCTTGCGTGCCCATTCAGCGAGTTTCATGTGTATACAGTGTGGCAATAATACACATAGACAGCATGTTCGTTGACTGTTGGGAGCCCCTGTGGCGACCGATGGCGAACGGGTATAATGTTGTGACCTTCAGCAGGGCGCGGTACCTGAAGAAAGCCGACACAAGGAGGGGATGCTGTGAGTCACGACAAAGAGAAAGCGGAAAAACCCGAGTGGAAGTTCTTCTGGAAGAACGTCAACGGCCTGGGCAGGATCAACAGGATGGCGGCCGGGGCGGCGCTTATCGTACTGGCGAACAAGAACAAGGACAAGGGCCCCAATCCCCTGCTCATCGGGTTCGGAGCTTACCTGATGTTCGTGGGGTTCCTCCAGTGGTGTTCCCTGCGAGCACTTTTCAGGAAACCCACTAAGAGGGCTTTCCTCCACCACTACCCTGAGGCAGCGGAATAAACGGCGCGACACGCGATTGCATCAGCGAGTACAGCCCTCGGCGAAGTGCCATTTCGTCCCGGGGCTCTTCGCGCCCATCACGTCATGGCCTCCGGCCCAGACGCCGCCGTAGTTGAAGTAGACCGGCCTCTCGGCCACGATGGAAGCCTCCGCGGTGAGGCGCACGCTCACGTCCCGGCCGGGGCCCACAGCCAGGTTGACGTCGATCGTCGAGCGGCTGCGCGGCCCGAGCAGCAGCTCTCGCGAGACGGATTCGCCACCGGTTAGAAAGTAATCAACTCGCACCTTTACCTGGCGCTCCTGCGGGTTCGCCAGGCACAGCCATGTCTGAAACCCGTCCCGGGTGCACCCCTCGGCGAAGTGCCACTCCTTCCCCGGGCTTGCCGCTCCCAACGCGTCATGTCCGCCGTCGAGCGCCCCGCCGAGCGAGAAATAGAGCGGGCGCTCGACGACGAGGGGGGCGTCGAAGTCGATCCTGGCGCTCACGTCGCGGCCGGGGCCCACCGCCAGGTTGACGTCAACCGTGAGGCGGCTCCTCGGCTCGACCACGTAGTCCTTCACGATCTGTTCTCCCGAGTCGAGCATGTAAACTGTGTGAGCGTGCGCCCGGGCGCCGCCGGGGTTCTGAAGACAGAGCCATTCCTCGAAGAAGCCCTCTTGAGGGTTCGACCTGGTGGTGCCCTCGGCGAAGTACCACGTCTTCGACGGCGCCGTCGCCCCGAGCGCGTTGTCACCGCCGCGGATCCCGTGACGGTAAGTGAAATACATCGGTCTTTCCACCACGACGGGAGAGGACGCGACCACCCGGGTCGAGACGTCGAGCCCCGGGCCCAGGAAGTCGTTGACGTTGAGCGTGGTCCTGCTCGCGGCGGGCGCGCTGATTTGCTGCCGGCGTGGCGGCTCACCCTCCAGCATGTAGGTCAGCGTAACCCGGCTCACCGACTCGCCGGGGTTCTCGATGGTTAGCCACTGCTCGAAGCCGGGCCGCGTGCATCCTTCGGCGAAGTACCACTCCTTTTCGGGCTCCCTGGCGCCCACCGCGCAGTGCCCTCCGGCCAGCGTCCCGTTATAGTTGAAGTACATGGGTCGCTCGGCTACCACGGGACGGTCGCTTTTCACGGTCGTCGCAACGTCACGGCCTCCTCCGACCGCCTCGTTGACGCACACCGTTTTGCGGCTCCTGCCGGGGACCTGGACGACCTGCGAGCTCTCCTCTCCCCCGTCGAGGTAGTAGTTGAGCCGGACGCTCGCGGCACGGTCGTTGGGGTTCTCGAGACAGAGCCATTCGTGAAACCGCTCGCTCGCAGGCTTCACGTCCTGGGGCGGATGCACCTTTGACATGTAGACCAGCCCGAAGTTCGCGCTGTTTGTCGCCTCCTTGGTGGCGGTGTACCCCGGCCGGTAGTATTCGATATCCGGGTTCGACCCCGTCTTGAAAGCTTCCTTAGCCCTGTCGAGCATCCGCTGGTCTCCCCCGTAGATGACCGCGTAGGTGAGGGCGTCCGCGGTACGGAGGTGCCAGTTGGAGACGTTGACGGCCACCTCCCTGTCCTCCCAGCCCCAAGGCGTGCCGTCTCGCATCCAGGCATAGGGCACCCCCTTGTTGCCTCGCTCGTCGGTCTTCCAAATCACGTTCGCCTCCTGGCGCGCCATCGCCAGCAGCAGGTCCCGCGCCCCCGAGCCGTCGCGGCGCCCCGCCTCCTCACACATGTCGAGGTACTTACCGAGCGACAGCTCGAGCAGGTCCCAGGCGAAGAGCTTGGTAAAACGCCGGTCACCGGGAACGGGCTGTGTGAAGAACAGGTCGGTCGCCTTGTGGGCGTTTGAGATCAACCACTCCGCGCTGGCCAGGTAGCTCGCGTCGCCAGTCGCCCGGAACGCCTCGACGAGCACCCAGAGCCCGTTCGCGAACGGCCGCGTGCCCTCGCAGCCGTTCTCATAATCGTACGCGTTGGCGTAGCCCGCGTCGTTGCCGCGCCCGAACGTGTTGTCGAAACGGTAGTGTATGTTCTTGCTTATCTCGATCGCGGCGTCATAGCCGGGGCGGTAGCCGGTCATGTTGTAGAGCAGGAAGAGGCCCGGCGCGCCGAAGACCAGGTCGGGGTGTGGGGCCCCCTCGTTGCGGTTGGGGTTGGAGTTGCTGTCCTCGTCGTGATAGCTGTGGCCGAAAAAACCGCCCTCCCACCAGGCGTCCGCCTCGCCCTGGAAGTGCAGCACGTCGAGGTCCGCGATGTGCTTGCCGGCGGCTTCGGCCAGGCGGAACCACCTGGGGTCACCGGTGCGCGCGAACTGCAGCATCATCCCGAGGTCGAAGTTGTACTTCTGGTTGAGCGTGCCGGTGCCGCCGTCCTCGTAGTCGATCGGCACCTCGCCGTAGTCCTGCCACGAGTAAAAGTCGGCCTCCTCAATGGCTTTGTAGAGGTTCGCGCCGTCGCCCTGCAGGGTGGCCCTGTTCAGCTCCTCGTAGGCCGCGAACGCCGGGTCGCCGGTCGGCCCGCTCAGCCTTCCCAGCGCGCCGCTGGAGAGGTGGTAGCCCGGCTCGGCCGCGGCGAAGAGCGGGTCCTGCAGCGCGGCCGCCCGCGCGGAAAGGGCCGCCGGGCCCGCCCCGGGAGCGTGGAAGAAGTAGAGCAGCTCGTGGGTCTTCTGCTCCTGGGGCCTGAAGGAGTAGTCGCCCGCGTACTCGTCCGGGAACAGCGCGGCATCGATGGAGCCGCCCCCGCCGCGCAGCGCCTTGGGGAAGTTCTGCCAGAAGTCCCGGGTGGCGACCTGGACGCCCCCCGAGGACCCCGAGTAGTCGAGCCACGGGCTCGCCTGGTTGCCGGAGGCAACCTGGGAGCCGTTCCGGTAGGCCCGGTAGCCCCGGAACGAGACGTAGCTCTGGGGCCTGGGATGGTTGCCGCGGTGTCGGGCCCAGCTGCCGGTGCCGCTCGAGTCCTGGTAGACCTTGAGCGAACCGCCGGCGGACTCGAACGGCCCTCCCGCCACGTTTCCCAGGCGCAGGGTCGCGCCCGTGCCGGCGTCGCAGGCGACCCTGGCGGTCAGGTCCCTGAAGACGGCGCTGCGGGGGCTGCCGATGTGCCACACCTGGGGCTGCGCCTCCTGGACGACCGGGTCGCGCCTGTTGGGGAAGGTCAGCGCGACTCGCGCCTCCGTGCTCCCCGAGAACAGCGAGATCCTCGCGGTGTAATGAAGGAGGTTGCCTCCCGGGCCGGACAGCCCGCCGCTGACCCTGACCGTCTTCCTCATCGTGCCGTCGGTCTCGAGCGTGACCTCCGATGGAGCCGCCGTCGCGGACTGGAAGACCCGCCCCGACGTATCTGTCGCGACGATGCCCGACGCGCTCCCGGGGGTCACGAGGCGGCGGTCGCCGACGTAAACGGAATCGAAGAGCTTGAAGCCGCGCTTGCCGAAGGCGAAACGCGCGGCGCCCGTGGTTATTTCGAGGTATTCGCCGTCATTGCGCGTTACCCGCAAACCCGTTTCCGCGGCGTCACCCGCGCCGCCTTCCTCGAGGCGGTAGGTGGCCGTGCCGTTCGCGCCGACCGATGCCTGGAAGTCGACCAGGACCCAGCGGACAGGCCGCGAGGCGTCGCCGGGAGTCCCTCCCCATCGCGAGGTCACCTGGAACTGAGCGGGCACGTCCCTTCCGCTCGAATCCACGAGCCTCAACCCACCGGTCGACCTCAGGTCCAGCGACCGCGCCACCGGCACGCCCGAAGTGACGGGCTCCGACTGCCTGGCCACACCGGCGGTCTCCCTCACCGTCAGCGCCACCGACAGGCCACCGCCGGTCCCCGAGCACCTCGTGGCCGTACCGGTTACAGCCGCGAGGCCCGCAACCACGAACACCACGGCGGCCCACGTGGCGAGCTTCCCGAAAAGATTACCGCGGCCTCGTCTGAAGAAGCTCATCCTTCCCGCCTCCGTTTAGTCGCTTCGACTCCCTTACTCCTGTATCGGAACAATCCCGCTCCCGGGCATAGAATCGTCCGGGTGATTGCCCGCACGATGGCTGCCCTATTTTCCTGCCACCTGTAAGACGGCGCGCGCGCTCGATTCTTTACACCCGGGGCAGGGCGCGGCTCCAGGACGGGCGCCGTTTCCCGGCCGCGCCCGGATCGAGGAGATGGTCCGCCTCAGCGGAGTGAGCGCTTCGCGGAGTCGCGTCAGTGCCAGCCACCTGATAAGTTGTATAATCATACTGGCCGGTGACCTCCATCCGGCTTGTGCTATGTCTGGAGGCAAACAACGACAGCGCAGTGGAGTAACAAATGATGAAAGATTCAGCAGGGCCGGGAAGCACTAAGAACCTGGACTACCTCTTCAAGCCACGTTCGATAGCCTTCGTGGGCGCGACCGAGGGCAAGGTCAAGTGGGGTTTCGTGATATTCAACAACCTCATATCGGGAGGCTATGAGGGTACGATTTACCCGGTCAACCCTGGCAAAGAGACAGTCATGGGCATCAAGTGCTATCCATCCGTACGGGACGTGCCCGGGGAGGTTGACCTGGCTATATTCACGGTCCCCGCGAGCCAGGTCATCAGCGCGCTCGACGACTGCGCCGCCAAGGGCGTGAAGGCGGCGCTTGTCATAACCGCCGGCTTCAAGGAGCTGGGTGACGAGGGCGCCCTGCTCGAGGCCGAGATGGTGCGGAAAGCCGGGGCAGCCGGCATAACGCTCGCCGGGCCGAACGGGCAGGGGGTCTGCTGCCCGGAGGCACGGTTCTACTCCTGGATGCCCATCTTCTACCCGAGGCCCGGGCGCTTGAGCTTCATCGCCCAGAGCGGCAATATCCTGAACATGCTCATCGGCCACGTGCTCGATTCGGGCTTCGGGGTCTCAAAGGCGGTTTCCAGCGGCAACGAGGCCCAGTTGAAGACCGGGGACTACCTCGCTTATTTCGCGGACGACCCGGACACGGACGTCGTCGTCTCGTACATGGAGGGAGTGGAGGACGGCCGCCGCTTCCTCGCCAGCGCGCGCGCCGCCACCGGGAAGAAACCGGTCGTCCTGTTGAAGGGAGGCCGGACGAGCTCGGGTGTGCTAGCGGCAAGTTCGCACACCGGGGCAATGGCGGTCTCGGACCGGATGTTCGAATCCGCCTGCAGGCAGGCCGGCGTCACCCTCGCCCGCACCATCCGCGAAGCGGGCATAACCGCCTCTTCTTTCGTCAGGAGGCCCCTCCCGCGCGGCAAGAGGGTGGGGATCGTGACCGGTGGCGGAGGGCTCGGCGTTATCGCCGCCGACGCGTGCTCCCAGTACGGCCTCCAGGTCGCGCCGCTGTCCGGAAAAACGCTCGACAAGGTCCGGGAGTTCCTGCCCGCTTACTTCGTGCCGGGTAACCCCATCGACCTCGTGGCGGGGCTCGACCTCTCGGTTATCAAGCCGGTCGTCGAGACGGTCATGAGGAGCGGCGAGGTCGATTCGGTAATGCTCATCTTTGTCGAGTCACAGCGCCAGAAGGGGCCCAATATCAAGGAGTTCGGAGGCCCCGGCATCGACATTGGCGCGTTCTGGGACGGCGCCATGAAGCAGGTCCGCCCGCACGTGATGGAGCTCAACGGCCTGGCCGAGGAGCTGGGCGTTCCCCTGTACCTGGTCGCCAACCTGCAGGACGGCAAGCTGGGCGGTGACGACGAGGCCATCCAGGACTCACCGGTGGTCTACAGGGAAGTCGAGTCCGCCTGCGCCGCCGTCAGCGCCATGGCCCGGTACGCCGATCATCTTCTTCGGACCGGCGGCCGCGGGCACTGAGCCCGCCTGCGCGCCGCGGCTCGGCCACCGCGGCGTACGGGCTAGAAGAGCTCCAGTTCCATGAACGGCTCTACATCTCCCTTGAGCACCAGCTTGCCGCTCATGACGGCTCCCATCGGGTCCAGCTCCTGGTTGAAGAGGTCGACGAAATTCTGCTCCTCCCCGAGGACCGTGGCGGTGGGTTCTTCGACCACGCCCATATCCAGGGAGAGCTTGCCCTGGTTGGCGACGATTACCATGTCGTCGCCGTCGGTGACCTTGAGCTGGATGGTCTGCCCCATGCACTTGCCCAGCTTCTCCTGCCTGTCGGCGTCGTTATTGGCAGTCTCCAGCAACTCGCGCAGGACTCCTTCGAGCTCCGACATATCTACCTCCCTTGTCTCGATGCTCCTATACGAATTCCTTTATCGAATTGTAGATCCCGTTGGCGTCCAGCCCGTAGCGCTCGTACAGGTCATCGGGTTGGCCGATGGCCGAGTATATGTCGGGAATGCCCAGGCGCCTGAACTTGACCCCGACCCCTGCCTCGGCGATCGTCTCCCCAACCGCGCTTCCGAGGCCGCCGATGATATTATGTTCCTCCACGGCGATGATCCTGCCCGTCTCTTTCGCGGCTTTGACTATGACCCCGGTATCGAGTGGCTTGACGGTGTGCATGTCGATCACCCTGACGCCGATGCCCTCTTTCTCGAATTTGCGCGATGCCTTGATGGCCGCCATCACGCATATTCCGCAGGCGATCACGGAGATGTCGTCGCCCTCGCGCACGGTGTTGGCTCTTCCTATTTTGAAATCGAACTCGCCCTTGTATACGATGGGCTCGGCCCCTCTGCCAAGCCTCATGTAGATCGGGCCCTGGTAATCGAGCGATTCCACAACGGCCTTCGCGCAGCAATTCGCGTCCGCGGGCACGATGACGGTCATGTTGGCCATGCTCCGGGTGACCGCTATGTCCTCTGTCGAGTGGTGGGTCGTTCCGCCGTTGCCCATCGAGAGCCCGGAGTGGGTGGATATTATCCGCACGTTGAGGTTGGGGTAGGCTATGTCCGTGCGCATCTGCTCCGCGCACCGGAGCGAGGCGAAAACCGCCATCGTGGAGGCGAACGGTATCTTTCCGCTCACCGCGAAGCCGGCCGCGGCTGCCATCATGTTCTGCTCGGCGATACCGAAGTTGAAGAACCGCTCGGGGCACACCCTGGCGAAGTCGCCCGTCTTGTTGCTCATCATGAGGTCCGAGGTCAGCACGACTATCCGCTCGTCGGTGGGGCTCAGCTCGGCGAGGATCTTGCCGTACATCTCGCGCGTCGAGAACTTGTCGACGTCCAGCGTGGTCCAGGTAAATCCTTTCGGCATGACCCATCACCCCCTCTCCGGCCGGCAGGCTTCAATCTCTACCAACGCCTGCGCGGTCAGCTCGTCGTCGCATCCGCCGTAGTGCCATTCATTGGCTCCCTCCATGAACGACACCCCCTTGCCCTTGGTGGTGTTGGAGATTATGCACGTCGGCTTGTCGGCGCGCGCGTCGGGCACTTTGTCGAACGCGTCCAGCAGTTGTTCGATGTCGTGCCCGTCGACCTCGTGGCAGTTCCAGCCGAACGCGCGCCACTTCTCGGCGAACGGCTCGAGCGCCATTATCTCCTCGGTCGGCCCATCCAGGGAGTAGCCGTTCCTGTCGACGATGGCACTCAGGTTGCCGAGCTTGAAATGGCTCGCCGACATCGCCGCTTCCCATACCATGCCCTCGTCACACTCGCCGTCGCCCATCAGGCAGAACACGCGCCAGTCGGCCCTGTCCAGCTTCCCTGACAATGCCACGCCGACGGATATCGAGAGCCCGTGCCCCAGCGAGCCCGTGGACATCTCTATCCCGGGGATCTTGTTCATGTCGGGGTGCATCCCGAAGGGGCTGTCCAGGTCGTTGAAGTCGCACATCAGCTCCTCGGGATAGTAGCCGACATCGGCCAGCACCGGGCAGAGGCCCAGGGCGCCGTGGCCCTTGCTCATGACGAACCTGTCGCGCTCGGGCCAGCCCGGGTTCCCGGGGTCGTACTTCATCACGCGATAGTAGAGGGCCACCAGGACCTCCACCATGGAGAGCGAGCCGCCGAGGTGGCCGCCGCCCGCCGTCGCGCTGAGTTCGATGATCTTCTTTCTGATGTCAACCGCCTTGTTCTGGAGCTCAAACGTGCTGCTTTGCATGGAACATCACCCCTCGGAGCTCTTTACGAGGATCTTGATACTCTGCTGTTTCTTCTGCTCCTCGAATGCCTCGACGACGTCAGCCAGGGGGAAGACCTTCGAGATAAGAGGCTTCAGCTTCAGCTTGGGAAGAAGAGCCATCGTCCGGGGGAACGCGTACGGGGACATGAACACGCCGCGGGCGGTTATCTCCCTCGAGTACAGGTCGAAAGGCTTGAAGGGGAGCTCGAAGTTCATGGGGTACACCGCGAAGTAGACCATGGTGCCGCACTTGCCAACCAGGTCCATCGCGGCCTTTGCCGACTCGAGCGCGCCGGACGCCTCGATGACCGTGTCGAAGCCGCGGTTGCCGGTCGTTTTCATCCCCACGGCCCAGAGGTCCTCCGCCAGCGGGTCCAGTGCCATGTCCGCGCCCATCTGAAGGGCCAGGTCCCTCTTCGACTCGACCGGGTCGGCGACGACCACCCTCGAGGCGCCGCCCAGCAGGGCAAGCTGGAGCAGTATCTGCCCGATGCCTCCCAGCCCCAGAATCGCCACCGTGGAACCTTCTCGAATATTGGAAAGGTCGATACCGCGCAGGCAGACGGAAACCGGCTCCGCCAGGCAGCCTTCCTCGAAGCTCAACGAGTCGGGCAGCTTGAACACCTGCTGCTCGTGCCACACGACGCTCTCGGCCATGGTGCCCGGTGGGAAAAAGACGGCGAGCTTCAGGCAGTAGTGCTCCTGCCCGTTGCGGCAATAGTCGCATACGCCGCAGTAACGCACCGGGTTTCCGGTCACCCGGTCTCCCACCTTCAGGCCCCTGGTGTTGGCCTGTTCGCCGAGTTCCACCACGGTCCCCGACACCTCGTGCCCCATGACCCTGGGGGGGTAGGAGACGGGAAGCTTCCCCGAGACGATGTGTGGGTCGGAGCCGCATATCGCGGTGTACTCGACCTTGATCTTGACGTCCTCGGGCCCGGCCTCCGGCTCGGGCACATCGTCGACCTCCAGGACGTTCTTCTTCTTCCAGACCGCGGCTTTCATGGCCAGACCCCCTTTTATCCAGGTTCGGACTCTTGCTCGAGGGATGCTGCAATATCGTCACGTGAAGCAGGTGCCGTGTGTTCTACTGGTGGGTATGTCTGACTCGTTGCCGTCTGGTACCCCCGTGGGGTCGAACATCGTAATTGACGCGTCTTTTCCACTTGCTGGCGATGCCAGACTATCACTTTGGCTTTCCGCCCACAATCACACGTCGGCGGTTTTTTGAGAGCTTGCCGTGCCGGATGCCGGTCGCGCGGCGAGCACCCGCGTAACGCTTCTGGTTTCACTTGGTGGGCGGTGGGGCGAGAGAGGCGTTTGCCGAGATGTCAATCGTGGTCGGGAGGCCCTCCAACCCCGGCAGGACCGTTATCCAGAAGGTCTTATCGCCCTCGGTGTAACTGATGGCGTCGCCGGTCGTCGCTTCCGCGAAGCTGTTGGTCTCTTTGAACCCGCTCTTCCCTTTAAGCTCCTCGCGGTACCAGTCGACTATATCTTTGGAGGAGTCCTCTGACGCGTACTTATAGGTGCCTTTCACCAGGCCTGCGCCCGTGTACCGAGCTCCCGGGTAAACCGGCGCTCCGACCTCCTTTTCGCTCGGGGCGTTCGAGCTCCCCTGTTTCTGCTTGCCGCCGCAGCCGACCATGCCCGCCAGCCCGGCCAACAGGAACGCCCCGACCAGCAACGCTAGAAACTTCTTCATCTGAGCCTCCCAAATAACCGATCGGGGAATCCTACCAACGCGCAGGGCCGGTCAAATCCGTTGCCGGGCTCAAGGCTGAGGCTTGATCTCGATGGTGCGCGGCCCCTTGATACCAACGGGCCCCAGAAACTCGTTGATGACCCGCGCTAACTCCGCCGGGTACTGGTACTGCATACCATGGCCGCCGCCCGCGAACTCGACCAGGACCGCCCCGGGGACCCTCGTCGCTATTATGGAGGCGTTCTCGGGCGGAGTGGAGACATCCTCGGTCCCCGTGGCCGCCAGTACCGGCTTCTTTATCTTAGGAAGCTCGTCGTAAACACCCGGCCATTCGTTGTATGCCTTGAGCTGCCTTGCGATGCTCACCGGCTTCATCGGCTCCTTCGGGAACGGGAACTGGGTCGCGAAGAGAGGGTGCTCCTTCATGTACTCGGGGGGGAAGAGCGACGCGAGTACCCTTTTCCCGGGTGCGTGAAATCCCTCGACGCTCTTCAGCGTCTCGCTGTAAGGCGGCGGCTGCACCGCCTCCGGGCCGCCGCAGTCCCCCGCGTAACTGATGAGCTTCTTCACCTTGTCGGGGTGGTAGACCACGAGGCTCAGCACTATATCGCCCCCGATGGACCACCCGAGCACGTCCGTTCTCTTCAGCCCGAGCTTGTCTATGAACCCCGCGGTGTCATCGGCGAACTGGTCGATGGTGAACTCTTTTTTGCCCGCCGTTGTCTCTCCCATGCCGCGGTTGTCACAGACGATCAACCTGTGGGATTTTGCGAGGCGCGTCAGGAACTCGGGGTCCCACACGTCCATGGTCATGGCGAACGCCGGTATCATGACCAGGGGGTCCCCTTTCCCCATCTCCTTGTACGCGATATCGATATCTCCGACCGTGACCTTCTTCAGCTGCGCTTCCTCGTATATGGTCTGCTTCTTCCCGCCGCCGGCCTTCTGGCCGGCTCCGCACCCGGCCGGGGCCACAGCTATCCAAAGGGCCAGAAAGAGAAAAAAGGCCGCATGAGCCCGCCTCATGTTCATACCTCCCAGGTTTAACCGACAGAGCAGAATGATCTCACTTGATAGAGTCTTTCATCAATGGTGCCCGGCACCTTCATTTCATCGCCGGGCAAGTCACGGCGCTATACCCGGGCTCACCATTCCAATCCTGGCGGCCCAGGTCCTCCACCGCCCCCATTATCCCCACGCCCGCGGCATTGACAGAAGGTCAAGGCCTCCAAAATCGCCGATTGCCGACTTGACCACCTCGCGCACCGCGTCGATTTCGGTGACGTCCGCCTCGAAGGTCAGCGACCCGCAGCCAATTCCGGTCAGGAGTCGCGCCGTTTCCTCGAGCCCGACCGTGTCAACGTCGACCAGCGCCTGCGGGATCTCGCCGGTGCCTCATGGCGCAGGCCCGCGTGCGATAATATAATGCGTCCATGGTCGACTGCATGCTACTCGAAGGAACAGGACGGTAGAACAGTGAAAGAGCAGGCTGCGAGAGGCGGCGGGCCCGTTTCGCGGCTCGCCTGGGGGGCGTTCCAGGGAATCAAGAACTTCCTGGCCCGCATGGGCTTCAAGAAGATCCCCGGCACCGAGCGCGTGTACGTTTTTCTCAAGAGGAACCTGCGGCCGCCCGGCACGGTCCTCATCGAGTCTCACGGCAACAAGATGTACGCGGACACCAAGGACGAGGGAGTGCTTCCACTGCTACAGGCCGGCGGCATATACGAAGAGCGCGAGACGAGCCTCTTCAAGGAGCTGCTGAAACCCGGCATGGTCGTTGTGGACATCGGGGCCAATATCGGCCATTACACCCTGATCGCCGCGAGGCTCGTCGGTGATTCCGGGCGCGTCTACTCGTTTGAACCCGACCCGCACAACTACGAGCTGCTATGCCGCAACATCGAGCTCAACGGGTTACGAAACGTCACGGCCGTTAACAAGGCTGTCTCCAGCGAGAATGGCTCCCTTACCCTGTATTTGGACAAGTACAACCTGGGCGGCCACTCTCTTTCCGCGGATAACGTGCTGATAGACGCCGGCGCCGTGGAGGTGGAGACCACGACCCTGGAGGCTTTCCTCGACGAGGTGGGCGACGACAGAGTGGATGTCATCAAGATGGACACTCAGGGTGCGGAAGGGCTGATAATCGAAGGCGCGCGGCGCCTGCTGGAGGACAACGACCCCAAGATCCTGATGGAGCTATGGCCGTTCGGGCTGAGGAACGCGGGCTACGACCCCGCGACTCTCGTGGTAAACCTCGAGCGCCTCGGTTTCTCCTTCAAGGTCATCTACAAGTCAGGCGAGGAACCGGAGGCGTCGGACGCCGGGGGCGTTATCGAACTTTGCGCGAGCATGAAGTCGGGCGACGAGCACGTGGATCTCTTCTGCGAAAAGGTGGAATACTGATCGATGCCGGCATTGAGTTACGAATGCCGGCGGCGGTTGTTTGGGGTGCTCGGGGGTTGCGGATGCGAAGCCGGTCCGGCGCTCCTTGCCGGCCCGCCGGACCAGTCCACACTCTTGACGCCTAGTACCGGTCGTAGCGCTTGGGGCGCTCCTCCCTCGGCCTGGCCTCATTGACGTTGAGGCTACGACCGTCCAGGTCTTTGCCGTTCATGCCCAGGATTGCCGCCTTCGCCTCAGCTTCGTTGCTCATCTCGACAAAGGCAAAGCCTTTCGACCTGCCGGTGTTGCGGTCCATAATGAGGTCCGCGGACTCCACCGTGCCGAACGCCTGGAAGGCTGCCCTGATATCTTCCTCGCTCGATGAGTAACTGAGGTTTCCCACGTAGATCTTCACTCTCTTACACCTCCCCTTGAAACAAACCCGAGGAATCGCTCCTCGGGATAAACACAACCTAAAGAACAAAATCTCCCCGACAGTATAGCAGAATCCCCGCGATTGTCACCTCACGATCCACCCTCCACAGTGGCCACCGCATTCATGCTGGGGTCAGGCACCTTGACATGAATTTCTTGCATCCGGGTCAGGCCCCCGTGCTCTTGGCCGAGGAGCTCATTTCACGGCTCGGCTGGAATTCAAATGGTAATCCAGCACCAGGAGTTCAGACCGGCAAGGGCGCTGCAATCTCTTGCATACGACAAGAATGTGATATATCATTCCAAAACCTGACGATGCATTCTGAAATGTGACATCACATTCTGGCACCGGGAGACGGTATCATGGCAAGGATTTCTATCTCTGACATCAGACGACAGGAGATACTCGACGCCGCCCTCAAGGTCGTTTCTGAGAAGGGGTACCCGCAAACCACCATTTCCGACATCGCCGCCGAGCTCGAAATGGGGCACGGGACAATCTACCGCTACTTCAAGAACAAGCAGGAAATCGCGAGCGAGGTCCTCGACGAGGTGATAACCCGGATAACCAATGTGGTCCTCGCTATCCCGGCAGCGAAGATCGATACGCTCGAGCAGTACCGCGAGCGCCTGTTTCTTATAGGCATCGGGCTTGTGAGCGCCATGGAAGAAGACCCCATGCTGGCCCGGTGGATATCCTACGAGACACTTGGAGTCCCCCCCGAGATAACAAGTAAGATCGGCGCCGCTTTCAACCTTTTCGCCGCCTACACGGAGACCTATTTAAAGAACGGCGTCGAGAAAGGCTTTCTCCGGAACGACATGCGCACCCGGGAGTCCTCGATCGCCATAAACGCCATGCTGTTCGAAGCGGCGAAGCAGCTGGCGAAGGAAGAAGCGCCCATTGACGAAGCGAAGCAAATCTGGTTCGAGACCATTATAGGCTTGATGCTGGACGGCATCGCCGCCCGGCCTTAGTCGCTCAGGCGGCACTGTTTTTTCTTGGCTAGCCCGAGTTTACCGAGTTAGCGCGCGCAACACCAAACAAACGGGTTCAACAGGGGTCTTTTCAGGGTTGCGGGTGTATGACCTAAGACCTGTAGCGTTTCAGGCCAAACAGCTCATACAGCTTCTTCTGGGTCTTGTTCATGGAGGATAGTGTAATGACGGGCTTCGGTGCCGCCTTCCCCTTTTTCACGGCCGGGTAGAGGATGGCAACCTCCATTATCCCGGAGAGTTCTGACATCATCCTCTCCAGGCTGATGTCGATGCCCGCCGTGTTGGCCTGCCGGTAGAGAAGGGAGGTAAGCGACAGGGCCAGCACGCAGCAGAAGGCGTGCACTTCCAGCTTCTGGTCTGTCCAGTGGAACGCCGGGGAGAATGATGTGAAGTGTGGCCTCTTCATCCGCTTGAAGGCCTCCTCCACCTCGCCCTGTGCGTGGTAGGCGGCCACTATCTGTTCGGTCGACCATTCGTGGTTGTCGGTGAAGAGGATCTTCTTGCCCAGGGTGGTCTCCGAGAGGTGCGACAGCGCTTCCGGCACGACCCGGTAGCGCAGGCGGGGCAGACCCCCCTCCCCGGATACCTCCACCTCTATGAGCTTCTTCATGTGCTGGGCCGAAAGGGCGGCCTCAACCTTCTTCTGAGTCCCCGCCACCGTCGGCTTCCTGCCTTTCTTTTTCTTCCCGGCGCGCCAGGAGGCAAGCGACTTCTGGATCTCGTCCAGATTGCCCTTCGCTTTACCGAGCTCCCTGGATATGGTCTTGAGCTGTGTTATGTAGAGCTTCTCGTTGTAGGTGATGACGA
>JBBQKJ010000065.1:0-15684 GCA_038326775.1 Candidatus Geothermincolia bacterium | reverse complement strand
GGGCGTGGAGATGGTCATGCCGGGTGACAACACCGAGATGGACATCGAGCTCATAACCCCGGTGGCCATGGAAGAGGGCCTGCGCTTCGCCATTCGCGAGGGCGGCCGCACCGTCGGGGCTGGAAGGGTAATCAAGATAGAAAAATGAGAGTAATAGTCACATTGGCCTGCACAGAGTGCAAGCGCAGGAATTACACGACCAAGAAGAACAAGACCAACGATCCTGACAGGATCGAGATGAAGAAGTATTGCAAGTGGTGCCGCGGGCACACGCTGCACCGGGAGACTCGGTAAAGTCAGATGCTCGGCCGCAGGCCCGTAGCTCAACTGGTAGAGCGCCGGTCTCCAAAACCGGAGGTTGGGGGTTCGAGCCCCTCCGGGCCTGCCAGCAGGAGCAGGGCGGAGAGTATCAAGGCGTGAAGAGGTCAACATGTTGAATCGCGAGTTGCGGAGGACCCAGGAAAGGTCCCAGAAGTCAGCCCAGAAGCAGAGGCAGGTGACCCAGCGCAAGAAGGCCGCTGAGAAGAAGAAGGCGGAAAAGAAGGGCATCTGGAAGACTATCGTCCAATTCCTGCGCGACGTCCGCATCGAGATGAAGAAGGTGATCTGGCCCAGCAGGCAAGAGGTGATCAACTACACGGTTGTGGTACTGGTCACCGTTACCGTGGTATCGACGTTCATACTGGTGATGGACCTCGTCCTCGCCAGGCTGCTGAAACTGATAATAGCTTGAGAAGCGCGTCCGTGATCGAATGCCCCGGCCGGGACATCCACGCGGGGTCTCGTCGGGAACACAATAGATAGTAATAAAAGGGGAGATATGCCTCGTAGGGATGAGAAGTGGTTCGTTGTACACACTTATTCCGGCTATGAGAATAAGGTCAAGAACAACCTGGAGCACCGCATTGACTCCATGCACATGAAGGACAGGATCTTCGAAGTGGTGGTGCCGGTTGAGGACGTGTTGGAGTACAAGGGCGGCAAGAAGCAGCTGATCCAGAAGAAACTGTTGCCCGGCTACCTGCTGGTGCGCATGGAGCTGGACGACGATTCCTGGTATGTGGTCAGGAACACCCCCGGGGTCACGGGGTTCGTGGGCACGTCCGCCCGGCCGACACCCATCTCGCTCGACGAGGTCGATCGGGTGCTGGCAAGGCAGAAGGCCGAAAGGCCCAAGGTGTCCGCCGAGTTCTCCGAGGGCGAGGGGGTCAAGGTGGTCGAGGGCCCGTTCGCTGACTTTACCGGCGTTATCAGCGAGGTGAGCCTGGACCAGAGCAAGCTCAAGGTATTGGTCTCCATATTCGGGCGCGAAACTCCGGTGGAGCTTACCTTCGACCAGGTTATGAAGTTCTAAGGGAGGAGCCAGAGAGTGGCCAAGAAAGTGATGACCCTGATAAAGTTGCAGATTCCGGCGGGGCAGGCAAACCCCGCGCCGCCGGTAGGCCCCGCGCTGGGCCAGCACGGCGTGAACATAATGGAGTTCTGCAAGTCTTACAACGCTCAGACCATGAACCAGCTGGGCCAGATAGTGCCGGTCGAGATAACTGTTTACGAGGACCGCTCCTTTTCCTTCGAGCTCAAGACGCCACCAGCGGCCCGGCTGCTCCTCGAGGCGGCCGGCCTTGAGAAAGGAAGCGGCGAGCCGAATCGCCAGATTGCCGGAAGCATTGAGCGCGACAAGGTGCGAGAGATAGCGAAGACGAAGATGCCGGACCTCAACACCAATGACCTGGACGCGGCTGTTCGTATAATCGAGGGCACTGCTCGCAGCATGGGCCTCGAGGTAGTCGGCGACTAGCACATCGAGAGAGGGACAAAGTGAAACGCAGAAGCCGCAGGTACAATGCGAACCGGGATAAGATCGAACCGGACAAGCTGTATAGCCCCTACGAGGCGGCACGGCTCGTCGGGGAGATGGGCGACACTGGTTTCGACCAGACTTTCGAGGCCGCCATCAGGTTGGGGGTCGACCCTCGCCGGGCCGACCAGATGGTCCGCGGCACGGTCATACTGCCCAGGGGGACTGGCAAAGAGGTCAGGGTCGCGGTATTCGCCCTTGGCGAAAAAGCGTCTGAGGCCGAAAAAGCCGGCGCCGATTTCGTGGGTGGCGAGGACCTGGTGGAGAAGGTGAAAGGCGGTTGGACCGACTTCGACGCGGCCATAGCCGCCCCCGACGCCATGAGCATGGTCGGAAGGCTGGGGAAGATACTCGGGCCCCGCGGCCTGATGCCGAACCCAAAGAGCGGTACCGTGACTTTTGACATCGATAAGGCGGTTCGTGATGCCAAGGGCGGCAAGATAGAGTACAGGGTGGACAAGCAGGCCAACGTACACCTGGCCCTTGGAAAGGTCTCTTTTTCTGTTGAAGACATCCTGGAGAACTACCAGGCGGTGCTGGAGGAGCTCATCAGGGCCCGTCCTGCCGCGGCCAAAGGGCGCTATCTGCGGACTATCACCTTCAAAGGCACGATGAGCCCTGGAGTGGCGGTGGACCCTGCCATCACCAGGGACTTCCTGCCTGAGACGGTTTCGCCAGGCCCTTGATTTTGACTACGCCCGGCCGTTCTGCTACAGTCGTTGAAAATACCTGATCGGTGCCCGGTCGAATCACCCGGGGTGAGCTGACCCGCCATCAGGGATTGGCTGATCGGGGTGTAAGCCCCGGGGACAAACGAATAGAAACGTGCCCGAGACAGCAGGCGCCGCAAGGCATAATGAAAGCCTGCCGAGGCTGTAGACTCTGGCCTCTTGGGAGGCCTTTTGTTTTGGAGGTTGAACCTGTGCCTAGCCAGGAGAAAAAAGAGAGGGTAAAGCAGATCAAGAAGTGGTTCGAGCAGGCGGATTCGCTGCTTGTCCTGCATTACAGGGGGTTGAAGGTATCCGAGGCCAACGAGCTTCGGGGGCAGGTCAAGGGGATGAACTCCGAGCTGCGGGTGTTCAAGAACACCCTGGCCCGCATTGCTCTGGCCGGCACGCCGAACGAGGGGTTGGCAGCGATGCTGGAAGGCCCCGTCGCGGTGGTGTTCGTTCGCGAGGACCCCGCTCCGGTAGCGCGGTCCCTGCGGAACTTCGCCAGGGGGCGCGACGATTTCTATCTCCTGGGCGGGATGCTGGAGGGCAGGGTGTTGACCGGCAGGGAGGTGGAGGCGTTCGCTTTGCTGCCACCGCGCGAGGTGCTGGTGGGGATGGCGCTCGGGTGCGTAGCTTCGCCGCTGTCCGGCCTCGTCGGCGTAACGGCAGGCCCTCTAAGGAAGATGCTGGGCGTGATGCAGGCCATAGCTGACCAGTTGGAGCCGGCGGCCGGGGAGGCCGCGACTGCCGATCAACCGCTTAAAGCCGGGGCCGGTGAAGCTGACCCGCAGGAGGCTCCGCCGGGTGCGCATCCCGGGCAGTCTCTGCCTGAAGACGCTCAGACGAATGATGTGAAGGCCGAGGAAACGGCTGGGAACGACGAGGAAGACAAAGATCAACCTGGGGACTAGAAGACCTGATAGGAGAGGTGATTGTTTTGGCTGACAAACTGACCCCACAGGAGGCTGTCGAGGCCATTAAGAAATGGTCGGTGCTCGAGCTTTCGGAGTTTATAAAGCTTGCCGAGGAGGAGTTTGGCGTTTCCGCCGCCGCGCCCGTGGCGGTTGCCGCCGGCATGCCGGCCGGCGCGGAGGATGGCGCCGGGGCCGAGGAAGAGCAGTCCTCCTTCGACGTGATCCTCGTATCGGTCGGAGAGAAGAAGATCCCGGTCATCAAAGAGGTCAGGGTCATCACGAGCCTGGGCCTGAAGGAGGCCAAGGCTCTTGTTGAAGACGCGCCCAAGGCTGTCAAGGAAGGCGTCAACAAGGAAGAAGCCGACAAGCTCAAGAACCAGCTCGAGGAAGCTGGTGCTGTCGTCGAGATCAAGTAGCACACCCTCGAGACGAACGCTTTCGGGGTCAGGCCGCGCACTACGCACTCGGCCGCGCCAGCGGCGGGGTTTTCGCGCTACGCACAGCCTGGCCCCGTTCTCCTGACCCCCCGCAAGTTCCGAGCGCAACCCGGGCACGCATCCCGCTGTTGTCAGGGTCTGCATTTCCTTAGCGAAAAGAATTGTTGACACAAATGGTGGGGATTGATAGCATAGACGTTTGCGTAGTTTGAACGGTTGCGTAGCGCTAGGAAATTGTTTGTAGGTCCTATTCTAGACAAATTTCAGTCGTTTGGGGGGATTTTTTTGTCGGTTGCACTTCTTGGAAAGCGTAAGCGGACCTCTTTTGCGAAAATACCCGAGTTACTGCCTGTTCCCGACCTCATCATTATCCAGAAAGAGTCCTACGAATGGTTCAAGGGCAAGGGCCTCAAGGAGATCTTCGGGGACGTCTCCCCGATAGAGGATTTTACCGGGAACATGGCCGTGGAATTCGGGGAGCACTCCTTCGGTGAGCCGAAGTTCTCCGTCGAGGAATGCAAAGAGAAGGGCATAAACTTTGCGGTGCCGCTCTTCGTGGATGTACGCCTGATCAATAAAGAGACCGGTGAGATAAAGGAGCAGTCCGTTTTCATGGGCGACTTTCCCCTGATGACGGAAAAGGGGACCTTCATCTTTAATGGCACCGAGCGAGTGGTGGTCAGCCAGTTGGTCCGCTCCCCGGGTGTCTATTACGACCGCGAGTTGGACAACGACAAGGTGCTGTACAACGGAAAGATAATACCATCCCGCGGTGCCTGGCTGGAGCTTGAGATAGACAAGAAGGACACCGTGGGAGTGCGCATCGACCGGAAGAGGCGGCAGCCGGTCACCGTTTTGCTCAGGGCGTTGGGCTTCGAGGAAGACGAGAAACTGCTGGCTCTCTTTGACGGGGCCGAGTCTATCGCGGCGACGCTCGAGCGCGACCATACCGGCAGCAGGGAGGAGGCTCTCATCGACATCTACCGCAAGCTGCGCCCCGGCGAGCCTCCCACCGTGGAGAGCGCCAAGGGCTTGCTCGAAAATCTCTTTTTCAACGAGCGGCGCTACGACCTGGCGCGTGTCGGGCGCTATAAGCTCAATAAGAAGCTTGGGGTCAAGGTCCCACCGAGCACGACCGTTCTGACCAACGATGATATTGTCGAGTCGGTCCGCTACATCGTGAACCTGCACGAAGGCAAGGGTGGCCAGATAGACGACATCGACCACTTCGGCAACCGCAGGGTGCGCACGGTCGGCGAGCTCATTCAGAACCAGATACGCATCGGGCTGTCTCGCATGGAGCGCGTGGTGCGCGAGCGCATGACCACCCAGGATGTTGACTCAATCACGCCTCAGACGCTCATCAACATCAGGCCGGTTGTGGCCGCGATCAAGGAATTCTTTGGCTCGAGCCAGCTTTCCCAGTTCATGGACCAGACCAACCCGCTGGCCGGGCTCACGCATAAGCGCAGGCTCTCCGCGCTGGGCCCGGGAGGCCTGTCCCGTGAGCGCGCCGGGTTCGAGGTGCGCGACGTCCACTCCTCGCACTACGGCCGCATGTGCCCTATTGAGACCCCGGAAGGCCCCAACATCGGGCTCATCGGCAACCTCTCCACCTACGCCAGCATCAACGAGTTCGGATTCCTGCTGTCCCCCTACCGGGCGGTGGAGAAAGGCCGTGTGACCGATACCATCAAGTATCTGACCGCCGACGAGGAAGACAAGTTTATCATCGCCCAGGCCAACGCCCCGCTCACCAAGGCGGGGAGGTTCAAGTACGACAGGGTGCTGTGCCGCGCCCCCAGGCTGGGTGAAGAGGTCTCCATGGTCGATTCGAAGGAGGTCGAGTACATGGACGTCTCGCCGCGCCAGACCGTGAGCGTGGCGACCGCGCTGATACCTTTCCTCGAGCACGACGACGCCAACCGCGCCCTGATGGGCTCAAACATGCAAAGGCAGGCGGTCCCGTTGATAAAGCCGGAAGCGCCGCTGGTGGCGACCGGCATGGAGTTCCGCGCGGCCAAGGACACCGGCGACGTGGTCTCGGCCAGGAGTCCCGGCACCGTGAGCTTCGTCGATTCCGAGACCGTGGAGGTCAAGAGGAAGGACGGTAAGCGCGACATCTACCGGCTCGAGAAGTTCGAGCGCTCCAATCAGGGCACTTGCATCAACCAGCGCCCCATAGTGGCTGAGGGCGAGCACGTGGTGAACGGCCAGGTCGTCGCCGACGGGCCCTGCACCGACGAGGGCGAGCTTTCGCTGGGACGCAACCTGCTGGTGGCCTTCATGCCATGGGAGGGGTACAACTTCGAGGACGCGATAATCGTCTCCGAGAGGCTGGTGCACGAGGACTTGCTGACCTCCATCCACATAGAGGAGCACGAGGTCGAGGCGCGCAGCACCAAGCTGGGCGAGGAAGATATCACCGTCGACATACCAAACATACAGGAGGAAGTGCTCAAGGACCTGGACGAGGAGGGCGTCGTCCGCATCGGCGCCAAGGTCAAGGCCGGGGACGTGCTGGTCGGCAAGGTGACCCCCAAGGGCGAGACAGAGCTGACCGCCGAGGAGAAGCTGCTTCGGGCCATATTCGGTGAGAAGGCGCGAGAGGTACGCGACACTTCGCTGAAAGTGCCCCACGGGGAGTCCGGCAAGGTAATAGACGTGAAGATGTTCTCCCGCAGCAAGGTCGACGTTACCCTCTACTCTTACGGCGAGAAGAAAGACCCCGTGACCAGGGCTGTCATGGCGATTACCAATATGGACTACATGGACGCCAAGGCGCTCCTGGATGAGGCGCCCGTAAACATAGCCGAGAAGGTAAGCAAGGAACGAGCCACCGAGATACGCAACGCAATCGAAAAGGCCGGAGGCATAGCGATCATCAAGGAGGACGAGTTGCCTCCCGGCGTCAACGAGATGGTCAGGGTGAACGTCGCCGAGAGACGCAAGATCCGTGAGGGTGACAAGCTGGCCGGGCGACACGGCAACAAGGGGGTCATCTCCAAGGTCCTGCCCATAGAGGACATGCCGTTCCTCGAGGACGGCACTCCTGTTGACATGGTGCTCAACCCGCTGGGAGTGCCATCGAGGATGAACATAGGACAGGTTCTGGAGACGCACCTGGGTTGGGCAGCTTACGAGGGCTTCGAGGGCGAGGGCACAAACTACGTGACAACCCCGGTCTTCGACGGTGCCACCGAGGATGAGATAGTCGCGTCGCTCAAGAAGGCGGGCCTGCCGGCCTCGGGCAAGGCGAAGCTTTACGACGGCCGCAGCGGTGAGCCGTTCGCGAACGACGTCACCGTCGGTTACATCTACATAATGAAGCTCATCCACCTGGTTGACGACAAGATCCACGCTCGCTCCACCGGCCCCTACTCGCTGGTCACCCAGCAGCCCCTGGGAGGAAAGGCGCAGTTCGGCGGCCAGCGTTTCGGCGAGATGGAGGTCTGGGCGTTGGAGGCCTACGGCGCCGCTTACGCCCTTCAGGAGCTCCTGACGGTCAAGAGCGACGACGTGATCGGCCGGGTCAAGGTATACGAGGCCATCGTGAAGGGCGAGAACATACCAGAGCCGGGCATCCCGGAGTCCTTCAAGGTCCTTATAAAGGAGATGCAGTCCCTGGGCCTGGATGTCCAGGTTCTTTCCGAGGGGGGAGAGCCGATCGAGATCCACGAGACCGAGGAGGACGTGTTCCGGACCGCTGAGGAACTGGGCATTGACCTGCGCACCAACCAGCCCATAGCCGGGACCGCGGAAGACGAAAGAGCGGACCTTTTCGAATAGATCTGCGAGTGTCGAGGGCCGAGCAGCCGGACACTCGAATGTCGCGAACAAAGCAGGGTAATAGTTTGGTTGCCGTCTTAGGAGGACTTGAATTTGCTCGATGTCAATGAATTCAGCAGCCTGAGGATAGGCCTCGCCACCGCCGACCAGATACGCAACTGGTCTAACGGAGAGGTCAAGAAGCCAGAGACCATAAACTACCGCACGCTCAAGCCTGAGAAGGAAGGGCTCTTCTGCGAGAAGATATTCGGCCCTACCCGCGACTGGGAGTGCTCCTGCGGGAAGTACAAGAAGAGGGTCCGCTTCAAGGGAATGATCTGCGAGCGATGCGGCGTCGAGGTGACCCGCTCCAAGGTCCGTCGCGAACGCATGGGCCACATCGAGCTCGCCGCCCCGGTTTCGCACATCTGGTTCTTCAAGGGCGTACCCTCCCGCATGGGGTACCTGCTGGACCTGCCTTCGAAAAGCCTGGAGCGAGTGCTCTATTTTGCCTCCTACATTATTGTGGACGTGAAGAAGGAGAAGCGCGAGAAGGAACTGCCCCTGCTGGAGGAGCGCCTCGCCGAAGAGATCTCAGAGCTGGAGATCGAGCTGGCGGACCGCCACCGCGAGCTCGTAAGCGAGAACATCGCGGTGTTCGATGAGTGCCTGCAGGCCTACCTGAGAGACGCGCGGCTTCCCGAAAGCCTCAAGGAGCTGGATGCTCGCCTCAAGGTAGTCAGCAAGCAGTTGGAGTTGATGGAGACCGAGGCGAGGAAGGAGTTTGGCAGGAAGGCCGATGAGCTCGAGGCCGAGCGCGACAAGCGTGTCAAGGCCATTGAAAGAGAGACCAAGAAGAAGGCCGCCGCCAAGCCGCTCAGCAAGGAGGAGCGAATCGCGGAGCTGAACGAGCGGTTCGCGGTGAGCATCCAGGAAGCGAGGGACACCTACGCGGAGACGGTAGAGAAGTTGCCTCCCGACCAGAGAGAGAAGGAGGAGCAGCGAGGGCAGCTGGAAAAGGAAAAGGAAGAGCTCGTCGCCGGCATCGAGCAGTCGCTCGAGCAATGGAGGGAGCGGCTCCAGCAGATAGAGGTGCCGCTCGGGATAAAGGTCAACCCGCCGAGCGAGAGCGCGACCGTGTCCGAGCGAATCGCCTCCCTGAAGAGGCGCGTTGAAAAGGTCAAGGGGCACGTGGGCGAGGAGCTGACCGAGGAGAAAAGAGAGCTTGACGATAAGGTCAAGGAGTTCGAAACCGAGCGCGACAAGCTGGTAAAAGCCGTCGAGAAGGAGTCCAAGAAGAAGGCCGCCGAGTACCCCAAGACCAAAGAAGAGCGCGTCGCCGAGCTCGAGAAGCAGCACCGGAGCAGGGTCTCCAAGGAGACCTCCGCCTGCGACAAGAAGGTGAAGAAGCTTCGAGAGGCCATCGTCAAGAAGATGGACGACAACCGCGAGCAGCTCGATGGACACGTGGAGTACCTGCGGGGTTTGTTCGAGGAGTTTAAAAGCCTCGACGCCAAGCAGCTCATCGACGAGGACCAGAAGTTCCGCGACCTGCGCGAGCGCTACAGTGAGTACTTCCGCGGGGGGATGGGCGCGGAGACGGTCCGCGAGCTGCTGCTGAACCTCGATCTGAAGGCGGAAGCGGAGGAGCTTCGCGAGACCATACGCAACTCCAAGGGCCAGAAGCGAAACAAGGCCACCAAGAGGCTCAAGGTGGCCTCCGCTTTCATAAAGACGGATAACCGCCCCGAGGCGATGATACTGGACGCCGTTCCGGTCATCCCTCCCGACCTGCGTCCGATGGTCCAGCTCGACGGCGGCCGCTTCGCCACCTCCGATTTGAACGACCTGTACCGCAGGGTGATAAACCGCAACAACCGCCTGAAGAGGCTCTTAGACCTGGGCGCTCCCGAGATAATAGTCAACAACGAGAAGCGCATGCTCCAGGAGGCCGTCGACGCCCTGTTCGACAACGGCCGCCGCGGCAGGCCGGTCACCGGCCCGGGGAACCGCCCCTTGAAGTCGCTGTCGGACATGCTCAAGGGCAAGCAGGGACGCTTCCGGCAGAACCTGCTCGGCAAGCGCGTCGACTACTCCGGCCGCTCGGTGATCGTGGTCGGCCCGGAGCTGAAGCTCCACCAGTGCGGCCTGCCCAAGCAGATGGCGCTCGAGCTGTTCAAGCCTTTCGTGATGAAGCGCCTGGTCGACCTGGGGTTCGCCCATAACATCAAGGGCGCCAAGCGGATGATAGACCGCATGGTACCCATAGTCTGGGATGTGCTCGAGAAGGTCATCCAGGAGCACCCGGTCTTCCTCAACAGGGCGCCGACGCTCCACAGGCTGGGCATCCAGGCGTTCGAGCCGATGCTGGTCGAGGGCAAGGCGATCCGCATCCACCCGCTGGTGTGCGCAGCGTTCAACGCCGACTTCGACGGCGACCAGATGGCGGTCCACCTGCCGCTCTCGGCGGAGGCCCAGGCCGAGGCACGCATACTGATGCTCTCGGCCCACAACATCCTCTCACCGGCGAACGGCAAGCCTATCGTGAGCCCCACACAGGATATCGTGCTGGGCTGTTACTTCCTGAGCGCCTTGAAAGAGGGCGCCCTGGGCGAGGGCAAGGTGTTTTCCAACCCCGAGGAGGCGGTGCTCGCCCACGACTTCGGCAAGCTCGACCTCCAGGCCAAAGTCAGGGTGCGAATGGACGGGGAGATAATCGAGACGAGCGCGGGGCGCATCATATTCAACAGGGCATTGCCCGTGGGTTTCCCGTATCAGAACCGCATCGTCGGCAAGAAAGAGATGGGTGAGGTCATCGAGCAGGTGGCCGAAAAGTTTGACTCCGAGGATGTCGCCAGGACGCTGGACCAGATAAAGGAGACCGGCTTCCATTACGCCACCAGGGCGGGCGTGACCATCGGAGTCGAGGACATCGTGGTGCCGCCCGAAAAACCCAAGATCCTCGAGGATGCCGAGAAGAAGATCGGTAAGATCGAGGAGGAGTTCGCCGGCGGTTTCCTGACCGAGCTTGAACACCACAGCCGCGTGGTGGACGTCTGGCACGAGGCAACGGACCTCGTGGCCACCAGGATGGAGGAGAACTTCGATGAGTTCAACCCCATCTACATGATGGCCCGCTCCGGTGCCCGAGGCGACCTCAAGCAGATAAAGCAGCTGGCCGGCATGAAGGGCCTTGTCGAGGACCCCAAGGGCGATATCATAGCCTCCCCGATAACCTCCAACTTCCGCCAGGGCCTGACCGTCCTCGAGTACTTCATAAGCACACACGGCGCCCGAAAGGGCCTTGCCGACACCGCGCTCCGCACCGCCGACTCGGGCTACCTCACCCGCCGGCTGGTAGATGTCGCCCAGGACGTCATAGTGCGCCAGGAAGACTGCACCACTGACCGCGGTATTCCCCAGAAAGTGCTCATCGACGGCGACATAAACCCGAGCGTGCTGGGCCGCAACTCGCTCGACAGGGTAAAGATCAAGAACAAGGTCATAGTCGATAAGAACAAGGATATCGATAAGGACGACGCAAAGCGGCTGCAGGGGGCGGGCATAGAAGAGATCCAGGTGCGCTCGGTGCTGACCTGCGCGGCCAAGCACGGCGTTTGTGCCGCCTGCTACGGCCGCAACCTGGCCACCGGCGGCAAGGTGCCCCTGGGTGAGGCGGTGGGTATTATCGCCGCCCAGTCCATCGGAGAACCCGGCACCCAGCTGACGATGCGGACGTTCCACTTCGGCGGCGTCTACGCCGGGGCCGGCCGTGACATAACACACGGCCTTCCGCGCGTGGTCGAGCTGTTCGAGGCGCGCAAGCCCAAGGGGCAGGCGTACCTTGCCTGGAGCCGCGGCAAGGTCGAGATCAAGAGGGGCGAGAGGCACCACGATATAATCCTGCACGGCGAGGAGCTCGACGAGGAGGGCAAGAGGCACGACAAGGACTACGAGTACCAGATACCGGCGAGCCTTGAGCTTCTGGTAAAGGACGGCGAGGAGGTCGCCGCCGGCCAGCAGATAACCGAGGGCTCGGCCGACCCGAAGGAGCTCCTCGAGATAGTCAACCGCGGGAGGGTGCAGAGCTACCTCGTCAGCGAGGTCCAGAAGGTGTACAAGGACCAGGGCGTGGACATCCACGACAAGCACATCGAGGTGATCGTGCGACAGATGCTGAAAAGGGTCACCGTGTCCGACCCGGGCGAATCCGAGTTCCTCCCCGGCCAGCTGGTCGAATACATGGAGTTCGAGAAAGAGGTCAACCGGGTCGTCGCCGAGGGCGGCGAGCCCCCGAGGTTCAAGGAGTCGCTGCTGGGGATAACCAAGGCCAGCCTTGCCACCGACTCGTTCCTCTCCGCGGCGTCCTTCCAGGAGACCACCAGGGTGCTCACCGACGCCGCGCTCTCGGGAAAGGTCGACCACCTGCTGGGCTTGAAGGAAAACGTCATAATCGGAAAGCTCATTCCCACCGGCTCCGGCATGAAGCAGTACCGCCGGATAAACGTGAAGCCTATAGGCGAGGAGTGGGAGCCGCTCTACACCGGAGAGCAGCTACCCGAGCTTCAGCAGCCGCTCGACGCGATGGACATCTTCAGGATGGGCGGCATACCTGCTGACAAGCTGGCCCGCGATGACATGAAAGATGCAATTCTAAACAGGGAAGGGGTCCTGGAGCCTACCACCAGGCGTGTTTCGGAGGGAAGCGACAAGGGCGCAGACGTTGACAGCGCCGAGTAGGGGTGTTACATTCACGTTCCGGCGCAAGCGCGCCGCTTTTTAGTGTGGGTTTACCCCGGCATCGAGCGCGGGGTGTGTTTCGCGGGATGGCACTGATTGGAGGCTGTTTGTGCCGACGATAAACCAGTTGGTTCGCAACGGCAGAAAGCGAAAAGTACAGAAGACGGCGGCTCCAGCCCTTCAAAGTTGTCCACAGAGGCGTGGGGTATGCACGCAGGTCAAGACGACCACGCCGAAGAAACCAAACTCCGCCCTTCGCAAGATCTGCAGGGTGCGGCTCACGAACGGCATAGAGGTGACCGCCTATATCCCGGGAATCGGGCACAACCTCCAGGAGCATTCTATCGTCCTGGTCCGCGGTGGCAGGGTCAAGGACCTTCCCGGTGTCCGGTACAAGGTAATAAGGAGCGCGTTGGACGCCGCCGGTGTCGAGAACCGCTCCCAGGGACGCTCGAAGTACGGTACCAAGAAGGCCAAGTAGGGAACGGAGGACGGAATGCCCCGCAGGGGACCGGCAACCAAGAGGTCGACGCAAGCGGATCCCGTCTATAACAGCGTGCTGGTTCAGCAGTTCGTAAACCGGATCATGATCGACGGTAAGAAGAGCACTTCCGAGAAGATCGTCTACGGCGCCCTCAACGTGATAGGGCAGAAAGAAGGGGTTGACCCCGTGCAGGTGCTGCAAAAGGCAGTGGAGAATGTGAGGCCGCTGCTCGAAGTGAAATCGCGCCGCGTGGGGGGCGCCACCTACCAGGTGCCAGTCGAGGTCAAGACGAAGCGGAGCCGCACTCTCGCGGTGCGCTGGATAGTGTCGTACTCTCGCCAGCGCAGGGAGAAGACTATGGCGGGCAGGTTGGCAGGAGAGGTGTTGGACGCGGCCAGCCGCGCGGGTGCGTCCGTGAAGAAAAAGGAGGACCTCCACAAGATGGCCGAAGCCAATAAGGCTTTCGCCCATTACCGGTGGTAGCCAGAATATGGCAAATGCAGCTACGAAGAGGAAGGTTAACCCGGCCGGAGCAATGAGAAGAAAGTGCGATAGGGACTTTCCCCTGGACCGCATAAGGAACATTGGCATAATGGCCCACATAGACGCGGGCAAGACGACCACGACCGAACGCATCCTCTATTACACCGGGAAGACTTACAAGATAGGCGAGGTCCACGACGGGGCGGCGGTAATGGACTGGATGGTGCAGGAGCAGGAACGCGGCATCACCATCACCTCCGCCGCTACCACCTGCCAGTGGGGAGATTCTCGTATTAACATTATTGATACGCCCGGACATGTGGACTTCACAATCGAGGTCGAACGGTCGCTTCGCGTCCTCGACGGAGCTGTCGCGGTTTTCGACGCCGTTGAGGGTGTCGAGCCGCAGTCCGAGACCGTGTGGCGGCAGGCTGATAGATACGAAGTGCCGAGGATATGCTTCGTCAACAAGATGGACCGGCTGGGCGCTTCACTGGAGCGGTGCTTGACCATGATCGAGGAAAGGCTTCAGGCCAGGCCGGTCGCGCTCCAATTGCCTGTAGGGATCGAGGAGACTTTCACCGGCGTCATCGACCTGGTCGAGATGAGGGCGGTGGCCTGGTACGACGAGCTTGGTGAGGATTGGGGTTTCGAGGAGATACCGGCCGACTTGAGGGCCAGGGCCGAGGATGCCCATCACCACATGGTCGAGCAGGTCGCCGAGTTTGATGACGAGGTGCTCGAGGCGTACATCCACGGTTCCGAGATAAGCCCCCAGACCCTTAAGAGGGCAATCAGGAAGGGGACAATCGCCGCCAGGGTGGTTCCCGTTCTATGCGGGACGGCGCTGCGCAACCGCGGCATCCAGTCGCTGCTCGACGCGGTCGTCGATTACCTGCCCTCACCGCTCGACGTCCCCGCGGTCACCGGGGAGAACTCCTACACCGACGAGCATGAGAAGCGCCCGGCCTCCGACGATGAGCCGTTCGCGGCGCTCGCGTTCAAGATAATGAGCGACCCCTACGTGGGCAAGCTCACCTACTTCCGTGTCTATTCCGGCTCGCTTGACACGGGGACGTTCGTGTTGAACTCGACACGCGGGCACAAGGAGCGTATCGGCAGGATCCTCCGGATGCACGCGAACCACCGCGAGGACGTCGACACGGTTTTCGCGGGAGATATCGTCGCCGGTGTCGGGCTCAAGAAGACAACCACCGGGGACACGCTGTGCGACCCCTCGCACCCGGTACTGCTGGAGCAGATGAACTTCCCCGAGCCGGTCATATCGGTAGCCATAGAGCCCAAGACCAAGATCGACCAGGATAAGCTGTCCGGTTCGCTGACCCGGCTATCCGAAGAGGACCCCACCTTCAAGGTCTCCTACGACGAGGAAAGCGGGCAGACCATCATCAGTGGCATGGGAGAGCTCCACCTGGAGGTCGTGGTCGACCGGCTGCTGCGCGAGTTCCTGGTCGACGCGAACGTGGGAAAGCCCCAGGTCTCTTACCGCGAGACCATCAAGGTCCCGGTCAAGGGCGTCCGCGGCAGGTTTGTCAAGCAGTCCGGTGGGCGCGGGCAGTACGGGGACGTGGTCATAAACCTGGAGCCGCTCAAGAGCGGCGAGGGCTACATATTCGAGAGCAAGATACACGGCGGGGAGATTCCCAGGGAGTACGTACCCGCGGTCGATCGCGGCATACAGGAAGCGGCATCCAGCGGGCCCCTGGCGGGGTACCCCCTGGTCGATTTTCGCGTCGAGCTGACGGATGGTTCGTTCCACGCGGTGGACTCCTCGGAGCTCGCCTTCAAAGTGGCCGCGTCGATGGCCCTGAAAGAAGGGGTACGACGGGGCAAGCCGACCCTTTTGGAACCGATCATGAGGATGGAGATAACCGTCCCCGAGGAGTACGTGGGCGAGGTTATCTCGGACATCAACGGGCGCCGCGGAAGGATAGAGAATATCGAATCCAGGGCGGGGCGGCAGGTCGTCATGGTGGTTGTTCCGCTCGCCGAGACATTCGGTTACGCCACCGACCTGAGGTCGCTGACCCAGGGCAGGGCGACGCACCATATGGATTTCTTCAAGTACGCGGAGGTCCCCTCGGGGATCTCGCAGGAGATAATCACGAGAGCCAGGGGAAATTATTGAACGCGAGGAGGCGCCATGGCCAAGCAGAAGTTTGAGAGGACCAAGCCCCACGTCAACGTGGGAACAATAGGCCACGTCGACCACGGCAAGACCATGCTGACCGCGGCCATCACAAAGGTCCTGAGCGAGAGCGGTCTC
>JBBQKJ010000064.1:0-15742 GCA_038326775.1 Candidatus Geothermincolia bacterium | reverse complement strand
CACCCTGGAGACCAGACCGGTCTTCCACCAGAACGACGCATCTATCATGGGGCACGTGTTCGTATCGTTTCTGGCGCTTCTGCTCGTCCACGAGCTGAAGAGGAGGATCGACTTCCCGGCCGAGTGGGACGAGGTACGCGCGGACCTGGACGCCCTCTACGAGGTCGAAGTCGAAAGCGATGGCAAGACCTATCTTCTTCGCAGCAAGCTGCAGGGGATCTGCGGCAAGGTCTTCAAGGCGGTGGGGGTCGCGATCCCGCCGTCCGCCAAAAATGCTCCCCTGTAGTGCCACGCCTGTTTTCGGGGTCCGGAAAAGCCCTGTTTCAAGGGATCCGTGAAAACCAACTGTTCAAGATGAGCCTAGGGGGGACGCGAGTCCCCCGCACTTCCTGCCAGACGTCGAGGTTCGCTTGAAGAGGCCTAATAATGGGGACCGGTGGCTAGGTCGCGCTGTCGCCGACTGCGCGTCTCTCCCTCAGCCGGACGTCCAGCCACATGACTGCGACGGTGATACTCATCTTCAAGGCGGAGACGAAGATGACGAGGCAGAGGAAAAAACCCAGGATGGTATTCGCAGGCCAGGGTACGAACTCAGGAATCCCGAATCTGAGAGCCTCTCCCGTGTCGAGTATGCTCCGGCCGGTCAGGGCAAACATGAAGGGAACCGCGAGGAACGTCGCCGTCGGAACACACGTGTAAACCGACAGTTCGATGGCAAAGCCCATCTGTTCCCTCGTCGTCCCTCGTCCTGCGAGCCAGGTGCCGAAGACAATTCCCCATATCAACGCCAGGGCCAGACTGAACACGGGGATGAGCATCCCCGCAGCGATGGCTATGCACTCCAGGAGGAATACGCCGAGTACGATGGCCAAGCACCTTGGGAAGGACCATTCAGCACGTATTCCGTGCATCGACCTTGCTACCAGCAGCCCGATTCCCAGGCCCGTTGCTCCGTTTATCACCAGTAGCACCGTGGTCTGCCAGTCCATCATCTTATGTTCCCCATCCAGCGAACAGCCCGATGGACGCTGCTCCCTCTCTTAGGAGGACGCGAGTCCCCTTTCGAGAAGCGATAGAGCGACTACTCCCCACCAGGCAGCTCGACCTTGAGGCCGGCGGGGGCAACGGGTGTGACCTCGAGCGCGAGCTTCCCGGCGTCGAGGCGTCCTCTTATCATTAGCCGCGCGTCGTCATCGATGATCTCGTAACTCGCCTTTCCATCCTCATCCGGATAGATCTTCAGTGTCATGTTGTCGTATCCGAGGTCGTCCGTGCATTGGGCAACCTCGGCCAGGGGGAGGATGCTCCCGCCCGCCACGTAGACCGGAATGGTTGACAGGTCGGCCTCGCGTGATATCCAACCGCCGCCCTCGTGCGCCTCCCCTGTCCAGAAGTCGTACCAGCGCCCCGCCGGCAGGTACACCCGGCGCTCGTTGTTCCGGCTCAGTATCGGGGCGACCAGCAGGTTCCGCCCGCACATGAACTGGTCCTCGATGTTCCAGACCGTCGGGTCGTCCTGGAAATCTATGGCCATGTGCCTCAGCAGCGGCAGGCCGCCCTCCGCCGCGACACGCGACTCGGTGTAGAGGTACGGGATGAGCCGGTAGCGCAGGTTCAAAAAATCCCTCACCACGCCCTGTGTCTCGTCCTCGAAGTTCCACGGTTCCTTGTACTGCGGGGGGTTGCCGTGGAAGCGTGAGTGCGACTGGAACATCGCCAGTTGGGTCCACCTTATGTAGAGCTCCTCGCTCGGCACGCCGACGAACCCGCCGATGTCCTGGCTCCAGAATGTGAAGCCCGAGAGGCCCAGGTTCAGCCCGCCCCGCAGTGAGCTCAGCAGGTTCTCGTGGTTCGACGAGTTGTCTCCCGACCAGTGGAGCGGGTAGCGCTGGGCGCCGGCATATCCGCTGCGCGCCCAGATGACGCCCTGCCCCTCACCCCTGACCTCCTCGACGGCCTCGAACGCGGCCTTCTGGTAGAGGAGCGAATAAAGGTTGTGCATCAAGCGCCCGTCACCACCGGCAAAACGCATGGGTGGCTCGATGCCCTCGCCGAAGTCCACCTTGATCGTCGCCGTGCCCATCTCGAGCAGGTTCTTTATCTTGCCCTTGTACCACGCCACGCCGGCGGGGCTCGAGAAGTCGATGGGACTCCCCTCGAACATCATCAGGAAAACGAACGGGCCGCAATTCTTCGCCAGTGCGCCTGCCTTTTTCGCGTCTTTGTACGCGGCTGTCTCCTTGAGCACGTACGGAATCTGCCAGAGGCAGATCCTGAACCCCATCTCGGCGGCCTCGGCGAACATCCGCTTCGGGTCAGGAAAGCGCTCGGAGTTGAACTTCCAGTCGCAGCGCCAGTCCTCGTCGAACCAGCCGGTGTCTATGTGGATGACGTCGGCCGGGAACCTCATGTCGCGGAGCTTTCGCGCCACGGCCATCACCTGCTCCTGGGAGAAGTAGCTGATACGCGATATCCATGTGCCGAACGTCCATTTGGGCGGAACGGGCGCTTTGCCGGTCAGCTCGGTGTAGGTGTCCAGGATCGACTTGAACGACGGGCCGTAGAAGAAGAAGTAGTCGACGAGGTCGCCTTCGACGGCGAACATGTTCTTGCACGTCTCCCGGCTGCCGACCCAGAACGTCATCGGCCGGCTCTCGTTGACAAACACCCCGTAGCCCTGGGTGCTCATGAAGAACGGCACGTACTTGTACGCCCGCCCCGACGTGTTACCTAGGCCTTCGGTGTTCCAGAAGCCCACGGTCTTTCCCACCCTGTTCACGGGCCCGTATGACTCGCCGAGCCCGTACACCGCTTCACCCGGGTAGAGCACGAACGACTCGACGCCGTAGTCCCGCTTGCTCTTCCGGTCATGGATGAACCCGAGCGGGAAGGAGTCGAACGGTGTCGGGAACTCGTCCTTGGTGTCGCTCCCCGACTCGGTTATGAGTCGCCCGTCCGGGTCAAAGACCTCGATCCGGAAGTCCTTCCTGTATATCTCGAGGCGGAGCGCGGAGGTGGTGATGGTATAGCGGTCCGCCTCTTCGGAAAGCGAGACCTCGAGGCCAGGGTTGGTGATGTCGCCGTGCAGCATCGGCGTGTCGTGCTCCGGCACAAAGTCGCTGTTGGCGAGCCTGAGCCGGTAGGTATCTTCGCGCAGGAAGTCGAGCTGAAGAGTCATCACCTCGCAAGGCGTCTTGTCCGAGACGAGGTACTCGTGCCTGTTCAAGGTGTCGAGGTTGATTATCTTGAAGATGTCGTACCCGCGGGCGGAGAACCTGAAAGAGTTGTCCTCGCGTCCCTTCAGCTCGACCGACAGGACCGACGCCGCCTTCCTGCCCCTGTACTTCATGAGGAACGTGAACGGCGTTGCCGGTGGTGTTCCCATCACGTCGAGCGGGTGGTCCGTCAATCCGAAGTAGACGTTGGGCTCGAGGTCGCCCACCTTGCCCTTGATCCGCGGGAAGCGGAGGCGCTGCTTGAGGACGATGCGCACTGCCTTCTTCTTATCGATCGCGTGGAGCATGGTCTGGTCTATGAGGCTTTGTTCCTCGTCGCGCTCCTCGCCTGGCATGTGCTCCTCCCTGGTGCCGGACCAAATGGTGCCGGGCACCGATGAACTTTTCCAACGCGCCGGTGACTGGCACCGATGCGGCCGGGTCCTGCCCGGGGAGACACCACTCTGAGCTGCCGCACTTGAAGGCCTACGGCAGCTTGACGGCTCCTGCGGTCTCGAGCAGCGTGAACGCGACCAGGTCGGAGACCCCCTCTACCTGGCTGGGGTACCTGTTAAGCAAGACTATGACGGTATTGCCGCTGGCCGCGTCGCAGTACATCGAGCAGTTGAACCCCAGTACCTCGCCGGAGTGGCCCACGAACCCCGTACCGCTGGCAGTCATAATGCCCAGGCCGTACTGGGGGTTGTCTTCGGGCATGAAAGTCAACCGGTGTTTCTGCATTTCTTTGCTTATAAGCGAGCCGTCGGCCAGCGCCTTCGCCCAGACCTTCATGTCGTCCAGGTTGGATATCACGGCCCCGGCGGTCCAGTAACCGGTCGGGGTCATCACGGAGACATCGGCCAACTTGTTTATGTCAGTGGCGGAGTTGTCGGTCAGCGACATGTACCCGTTCATGTGCGGGGTAGGGATATCGGGCCCGTCGGGGAAGCTCGAGTTCTTGAGGCCGAGCTTGTCTATCACCCTCGTGGTTATTTCCTCGCCTGCCGTCCTGCCGGACACTTTCTCGATTATCATGCCCAGCAGGATGTAGTTCGTGTTGCAGTATTTGTAGCCCTGGCCCGGCGGGAAAGCCGGGGGGTGAGCGAGCGCGATATCAACCAGCTCGCGCGGAGTCCAGGGCGTGGTCGGGTTGCGCATGAGCTTGTCCCAGAAAGTGGAATCGTCGGTGTAGTTGTATAGGCCCGAGGTCATGTTCAAGAGCTGCCGCACCGCGATGCCCTCGGCGTTCGGCACCCAGGCCTCGTACCTGGAGAGCTTGTCGTCGAGGCCCAGCTTGCCTTCATCCGCGAGCTGGAGGACCACCGTGGCGGTCACGGACTTGCTGATGCTCCCCATGCGCACCTTATCAGTGACCCCGGGCGCCTTGCCTGTTTTGACGTCAGCCTTGCCCCTCGCCACCACCCACTGGCCTTTCCCGGGCACCCAGAGCCCGACGATCGCTCCCGGGATGCCGTACTTGGCCATCGCACCGGTGAGCACCTTGTCGAGCTGGCCCTGCATGCTTTTGCTGAAGGCGGGTTCGCCCCTGGTGCCGCACGATGAGCCGCCTGCGGCCATGAAGACAAGTAGCACGAGGACTGGCACGATGATGAGGAACCTGTTCCTGCCGCCCGTGAGAGTTTTCAACATGACGGATCTCCTCCCCGGGTCATCTGCTTCTACTTGCGTTTCTGCATCCTGTTGAGCACCCGCAGGCCGTGCTCGAGCTCCACGTCCTGCCCGCCGGCGATCTTAAGGGCGTTCTCCAAGGTCATGGGAATCCTCTCGTCGGGGTAAACGCCGCCCCTGCCGTCTTTGCTGTCTATCTGCACGACCTTGTCCTTGTCAAGCGACTGGCCGAATGGCCAGTCTATCGTGTAGCCACCGGGCATCTTCACGGTGTCACCAGACATGCCGAACGAACCGTTGGTTCCCCAGAAGCCGACCACCTTTCCTCCCGGCAGGTTTTTGATGCCCATCGCAACACCCTCCCCGGAGCTCACACAGCCGTTGTTCACCAGTGCGACTACCGGGCCGGTAAAGCGTTTCGACGCGGGCTCGATGTGGATTCCCTGACCAGGCGAGGTGTATTCCCCGGTATTGTCGTCCGCGATCCAGATCTCGAACTTCCCCGTGGCCGGGACAACATAGTTCTGGTATTCGTAGAACGTCTTGTCTTTGTAGAACGATGCCATGAAATCTGCCACCATCTGGTCGGAACCGCCCGAGTTGCTCCGGATGTCGATCAGTATGCCCACGACCTTACTGTCGATGAAGTTGTTGACCGCCTTTCGGAAAAGTTCCAATGTCGGTGTATGGTCACCCGGTGCTTCCTTGGGCAGGTCGATCTCACTCAGTATTCGCACGTAGCCCACGTTGCCGGGCAGTATCTTCTGCTCCACCATCCTCTCCGGCAGCCCTTTCAAGGCAAGGATGGAGCGGCTGTCGGTTATGTTAAGGGTCTCCATTCCGTCGTCGACCGCCGTCAGCGTCACCGTCTGGCTTGCGCCCTCCCCCGGGTTCTTGAAGGACACCACCTTTTCATTGCCCACCGGGGCCCGCACCAGGAAACGCTGCTGTTCGTACGCCACCCTCGCGTCAGTCGGCTGGCTCGGGCCCAGAACGGTCGACGTCTCCGCCAGGGCTTTATTCACCAACTTACCACCCCACTCCAGTATCCGCGCGCCGGGCTTCATCCCCGCGTTGGCGGCCGGCCCTCCGGCCTTGACCCAGGGGGCTACCACGGTGCCGTTGTCCAGCTTTGTAGCTATCAGCCCGAAACCGCCGCCGGCCATCTCCTGCTGCACCGCCATGTCATCGGGCTTGATGCCGACGTGTCCGTCCCGCATTTCGTGGATGTACTCCCTGAGGATAAGGTAGTAGGCCTTCTGGTCGTTTGATGCCTCCGCTTTGGCGATGCGAGGCTGGTACTTATTGTCGAGCGCTTTCCAGTTGATGCCTTTCCATTCGGTGAACGCGTACTCGCGCGAGAACTTTGCTTGGAGCTTTTCGAACGCCTGAGTCCAGGAGAGATTGCTGTAGTCCTCGGCCGCCGGTGGCCTATAGGTGGACGCGGGGCCGCTGCCGCACGATGAGACGCCGATGGCCGTGAAAGCGAGGAGCAGGAGAACCGAAACGACAAATTGCCTGTGTCTACCCCGAGAGTATCGAGCCGACATACCGTGACCTTCCGGTATCACACTTCACAGGACTGCCGCCATAATAATCCGGTATTTGCCATATGCCGTTTCCAACACCGATACTCTACCACGACCAGTTCCTTTCAGGCACGGCAAACTGGTGTTTGCCGCGAGTTCGTCGGAGCCGTATCCCGCGATGTGACAAGGCCGGGTGACGAGTTGGCGCCAGACAGCGGTCGACCGTGCCCGAAAGGCCGGAATCATGGTGGAATCCTGGCATTGGAAACGGCAAATGATGGATAACGGATAGAGGTGATGAAGGTGTTCTGTGCCAAGTGTGGAACTTCCGCTCTCGAGGGAACCAAGTTCTGCGAAAAATGCGGGAACCCGTTCCCGGCGGCTCAGGTCCTCGCGTCTCCCCCTGCCGGTGAACAGGAGACTGAGAAGAAGAAGGGTGGGGGCGGTTTCTTCTCAACTCCCGCCGGGATAGCCCTGGTGGCAATAATCGGGCTGGCGGTCATCGCCGGCATCACCTTCGGGGTGATACTTCTTGTTCGAAGCGGGGCCAACAACAGCGTCGACGCCGCGACTATGGACGTCTGGGACGAGTACGAGAGCATCCTCGAGAACGACAGTGCGGACGTGGCCCAGATAAACATGGACCCCAACGCGCTGACAAAGACCCAGGAGGACTTGAAGAAGACCCAGGAGCGAGTAACGGCGTTGGAGAAAGTCCTTGCGAAGACCGGCGGCACAGAGCAGAAGCGCACGAATAATAGTAGAAGGCCCACGAACACGAGGGACATAAAGGCCGAGCAGGCGGCGGAAGCGGCGGCAGCCGAAGCCGAAAGGCAGAGGCAGGCAGCACAAGCGCAACAGGAAGCGGCACAGAGCCGGAAGGGGACCCCCAGGGTGGCAAACCCGTGCGGAAACCCGGATTGCTCCATCTGCTACTATCAATGATATGGTCAGATTTCTTCAAGTGGGTTCTTGCGAGCGAGATGCCGTTTTCAGCGTTTCCGGTCGCTCCATCCGGCCCGAAGAGCGCGGGTAGCGGCGCGCCCGGTGATGAGGTCCCAAGAGCCCGTAACGACTTGTTCCGGTTTGCCTCCCGTCACAATCCGTGTCGATCAGCGTGCCGGGTATTTAAGCAAGGCCAGGTCGCTCGCGACGTCCTGGCGTCTGGTGAATTCATCGTGGAGATGGTCAAGGCCGCAGGTTGATATCCAGGAAGACTATTCAGGCTATCTGCCGCCGCGCTGTGCCTTCTTTATCAACCTGTCGAAGTAGAAGTCCACGAATCGAGGGGAGATGCCGTTCAGCAGGTACAGGAGCTTTGTGTCGAAGCCGCCGATGACCATGAACTTGCCCCTTTTGAATCCAGCCATGAATATCTCGGCGACTTCGGCTGCCGTCATGAGACCGGCGCTCTCCGAGAGGGCGTCACACTCCGGCGGCCGGGTCTTCAGCTCCTCGGCATGGCCCGGCGTGTCGACGTCAGGCGGACAGAGCACGGTCACTTGGAGGCCTCTGTTCTTAAGCTCCTGGTTGATCGCCTCGGCCAGCGAGAGCACGGCGGCCTTGGTCGGCGAGTAGCTGGAATACCCGAAGATGCCCTTTATCCCGGCCGCAGAAGACAGAAAGACCACGGCGCTGTTCTCGCGCCCGAGCAGGTACGGAAGAGCCGCCTTGGTGGCAAAGACGGAGCCAAGGTAGTTGGTCCTGTCCGTCCTCTCAAACACCTCGACGTCCTGCTTCTCGAAATAATCCGGTATGTATATGCCCGCGTTGTTCACGAGCACGTCGATACCGTCATTGTCGGACGCGATATTCTCGATGGCCTGCGAGATCCGCCCCCAGTCGCCCACGTCGCTCGAGTATCCCTTGACGGTCCGGTTCGCCCTCGCGTCTCTCTTGAGGCCCTCGACACAAGCATCGAGCTTCTCCTTGTTTCTCGCGATAGCGAAGACGTTTGCGCCCTCTTTCAGGAACGCCCGCGCGATCTCCTCACCTATCCCGTACGACGCCCCGGTCACAACGATGTTCTTTCCGTCCAGTCTTTTCACGATGCCTCCAGAGTCGAGCATTCCCCTCACTTCACAAGCTAGTCTACCGCTATTGGCCTGCCAGAAAAAAGGCTGGTCCCGCACGTTCGCTCAGGGAGGTGGCTCGTTTCAATGGAGGAAGCAGGGAGCCGCTCGCGCGGGACGTGTATCCTGGACGCTTTTCCGATTTGAACGGATTCGCGTGATGTCGGCAGGAGAGCGTCATTGCTCTATCGGCAGCGGCCTGCTGGACGCGCTGAACGGACGCGGCGTTTGCTACAATTATGTATTCGCGAGTCCATATGGCTGAGCGCGCTCTTTGTGCCGGAGGCGCAAACCGCGCCTGGAGGGGGCGAAGAGATTGAACAACAACTCCTTTGATGTAGTGGTGGTCGGTGGAGGCCCCGCCGGGGCGGCCGCCGCACGGGCCGCGGTAAAAGGCGGTCTTACCACGGTTCTCCTCGAGGCGAAGCGGATGCCCAGGCCCAAGCCGTGTTCCGGTTATCTCTTCGCCGAAGCCTTGCAGATCCTCGCCGACAACTACGGCCCGCTGCCCGAGGAGGTCAGGGCGGACCCTCATCGAGTCTCGGGTGTGAGGGTGCGCCTTCCGGGTAACACGCTGCTCGATGTTCCCATAAAGGGCGAGAATATCCGGCGCGACAGGTTCGACGCCTGGCTCTGCGCCGAGTCGGGAGCGCAGGTACGTGAGGGGGTCAGGCTCGTCGATTTCGCGGAGTGGCGCGACAGGGTGGAGCTCGTCTGCCGCGAAGGCGGGCGCGAATTCGCGCTTACCGCCAAGGTGCTTATCGCCGCGGTTGGATGTTTCACCATGGTCCCCCTGAAGCTAGATCCCGGCTTCCTCAAAGGAGTCCCCTGTATCAGCACGAGCCAGCAGTACTTCCCCTCCGAGATCTCGCTCGAGCCCGGATACCTGCACGTGTTCGTATCTCCCGAATTCGGCGCATACCCCGCCGCCTATGTGAAGGACGACTTGGTGGTCATAGACACGTCAGTCCGCCCCGGGAAGAGCCTGCCGGCGGCACGCGCGGCATTCAAGGCTATGCTCGAAAGGGATTGGGGCTTCAGGCCGGCGGACCCGGCGGCCAACCTTGGCTGCAAGGTCGCGTTTCCAGCCGCAATGAACCGCTTTTGCCTCGGGACGGAACGGGTCCTGGTCGTTGGGGAGGCCGCGGGTTTTGTGAACTCGATGGGCGAGGGCATCTCCTCTGCGCTGGCCACCGGCCGACTTGCCGGTGAGGCCGCCGTTGAATGCGGTAGCTCCGCCCCCGGCACTCTGTACCGGGAGATTGTCAAGCCCGAGCGCGAGCGGACGGCTAAGGAATGGATGCTCCCGGCCGTCATGACCGGGCGCGCCAGGCCGGAGCTCCGCGATACGCTCCTCAAGCTGGGGCCTTTGACGATGCTCAAGGTGACCCGGGGCATCCTGGCCTGGCAGAGGAGTGGGGGCGTGGTGCCCACCCTCCAGAAGCACTCCATCGAGGTCATGATAAGGAGGCTGCTCAACGGCGACTTCGACTTTCGCGGCTAGGGGCGAAAGCCACCGACATAACGCGCTTCGAGTTGACGGTGCCGCACATAATCGTTGATTTCTTCGAGGTCTCCTGAAACGGCCGCTCGGGGGAAGGCGCTGGCGGAGTGGCCCTCATCCCCGGACGCCCTCGAGGAACTCGATGACCAGGCGGTTGAAGTTCCGCGCCTTGTCCATCTGGACGCTGTGAGTGCCACCCGGGATGACCTCGAGCCTCGCGTTCGGGATAGCCTGCGCGGTCTGTCTGAAGACGCGAAGGGGGTCGCCGGCCGACGACAAAAACTCGTCGCGGTCACAGCCTATCACCAGCGTCGGCGCCTCTATGCGGCCCAGTTCCTCGATGGTGAAGTCGGGAAGCTCCGTCCACATCCTGGTCATGCGCTCCAGGAACGGCTTCCAGCTGTCGGGCTCCGGGTTCAAGAAGTGGTGGAAGGCCTTCAAGGTCAACATCATGATGGAGCGGGGGCGAAGGAACCTGGCGATTTCCCGCTGCGCCGCCTCGGAGTAGTTGCCGGTGTTGAAAGGCGTGCCCGTGAGCACCAGGCTGCGCACGAGGTCCGGCCTTTCGAGGGCGAGCGCCAGCCCCGCGCAGCCGCCGTCGCTCCAGCCGACCAGGTGGACGGGCCCGATGCCCAGTCCTTCGATGAGCCCGGCTGTATCCGCGGCCATTTGCCTGTAGTTGAGGGGCAGGCTGCCGAGAGTGGTCCGCCCGTGGCCGCGGGAATCCATCGTGATGACCTGGTAACGCCGCGCCAGCGCGGGGACCTGCCCGGCCAGCATCTCCGAGAAGGTGAACCCTCCATGGAGCAGTACGACCGGCTCTCCCTTGCCGTAACGGTGGAAGAAGATGCTGATATCATCGACGTCCATCCGACCTCTGGCGCCGCGGGGGCGCCTGCGAAGTACCCACAGTAAATAGGCCGCGTAAACCAGCAGCCAGGACACGCTCATCTCGAGCGACCGGATAATCGTCACTGCGTATCGTCCTCCCGAAACGCACCCGGCGCGAGCGGCCTGGACGTGTGATAAGCCCAGCCGTGGCATACAGCCACGGTCTCGCCGCGGGCGGTGGTTATCCTCATGACGTAATGCCCACCGCGGCCCGCGCGGGCGTCCTCAATCACATCGGCCTCGAGATAAGGGGAGTCACCGGCGGGCGCTAAATAATCGATGCTCACGTTGATGGCCACAGCCATCGTGCCGCCGGCGTTCGCCGCCGCGCCGAAAGCCACGTCGGCCAGCGAGAATATGGCACCGCCGTGCACCAGGCCCATGAAGTTGAGGTGCTCATCCCTCAGCGGCAAGCGCGCGACGGCGTGGCCGCTTTCGATGAGGAGGAACTCTATCCCCAGGTACGAGGCGAAGGGGTCTGACCTGATCATGCCGGCGGCTCGTTCAATGCTTGTTTCGCTCAAGATCCGCTCTCCTACGCGCGTGTCACACCATTCAGACTCCCGAGACGACTCTTTCGCGTTCCGGCTCGGGGAAGTCACCGGAAGATACCAGAGAATACTACTACAACGTCCATGGCAAGAGGTTGGTTCCCCCGGTGGGCCTTCGTAGAGAATATAATAGGCGCAGTGTGTACCAGGAGGTGGTTGTTATGAAAGACCTCAGGGGTAAGAACGTCCTGATAACAGGCGGAGCCCTGGGAATGGGGAAGTCGCTGGCCCTGCTCTTTCTCCGGGAGGGCTCGAGAGTGGCGCTGGTCGATATAAGGAAAGAGGACCTGCGCGGGGCCGTCGAGGAGCTCGGCGCCTTTGGAGAGGTGACATCGTTCGTCTGCGATGTCTCCGACAGGGAAAAGGTCTACGAGCTGGCGGAGACGGTGGAAAGCGAGTTCGGCGCGCTCGACATCCTTGTCAACAACGCGGGCATCGTCAAGTCGAGCCGGTTCCTCGACAAGCCGGACGACGTCATCGAGCGGGTTTTCGCGGTCAACATCATGGCCCACTTCTGGACAATGAAAGCGTTCCTTCCCGCCATGGTGAAGAAGCCGGAGGCTTGCGTGGTCAACATGTCCTCGGCCGGAGGCCTGCTGGCGGTCCCCTATATATCCGATTACTGCGCCAGCAAGTTCGCGGTGGTCGGCCTCACCGAGGCGTTGCGCCAGGAGTTCAGGCTTGAGGGGATGAAGGGCGTGAAGTTCATGTACGTGTGCCCCAATACCGTGGGGACCGGCCTCTTCGACGGCGCGACAATGGTCAAAGGGACAAAGTTGCTCACGGCCGAGCAGGTCACCGACAAGATAATAAGGGGCATCAAGAAGAACCAGGTGTTCCTGGGCGTGCCGCTCTCCGTGTACACGGTGCCGCTGATGAAGGCGATTACGCCGCCGAAGGTGATGGACTTTTTTAACCGGGTCCTGGGCATCTCCACTTCTTCAAAGACTACAAGGGGCAGGCCCGACTACAAAGCCTGAAGGGAAACATGAACGTACTATTCATTCATTCTGAAGAAGACAACTATTCGCAGGAGAAGCCCATCGAGGGCTACGAAAGGATGCAGTTCGGCATCTCCTACATCTCGTCTATTCTGAAGAACGCGGGGCACGAGACCAGGCTGGTGGTCCCCTGCCGCGATGACGAAAGCCAGGTGTACGAGTTCATCAGGGAGTTCGACCCGGGGCTGGTGTGTTTCACCTCCGTCTATACCGAGTACGACTTCATGTCGGGGCTGGCTCGGCGGGTCAAGAGGTCATATCCCGGCCTTTTCCTGCTGGTGGGCGGCCCGCACGCGTCCCTCAGGCCCGACGAGTGCCTCGAGGGAGCTTTTGACGCGGCTTGTGTCGGTGAAGGTGAGTACCCGACCCTGGAGCTGGTGGAGCAGTTGGAGGCCGGGAAGCCTCCCTCGGGCATCCCGAACATGTTCATAAAGCGCGGCGGCGAGATAGAGAGAAACGCCCCCAGGCCGTTCCTCGAAGACCTTGACTCACTGCCGTTCCCCGACAGGGACATGTGGCTGCCCTGGCTGGCCAACCCCATTTCACGGCCGTCGGTGCTGGCGGCGCGAGGCTGCCCGTTTCAGTGCACGTACTGCTGTAACCACGCCCTCAGCCGCCTTGCCGTCGGCAGGTACGTCCGCATGCGGTCGCCCGGCAACGTCTACGAGGAGATACGGGAGATAAAGACCAGGCTGCCATTGCTGGAGGAGGTGTACCTGGAGGCCGAGACCCTGGGCGTTAACCAGGAGTGGACGATCGAGCTGTGCTCGATGCTCGAGCAGCTCAACTCGGAGTTCGAGGTGCCGATCGCATACGGCTCCAACCTCAGGGTTACCCCCAATACCGACTACCAGGTGCTTTTCGCCGCCTTCGAGAGGAGCAACTTCCGCTTTATCAACATAGGGCTGGAATCCGGCAGCGAGAGGGTTCGGCGTGACGTCCTGAAGAGGAACTACTCCAACGACGACATCATCAGGGCGGTCTCCGCTGCCAGGGAACACGGCCTGGAGGTTGGCATCTACAACCTCATCGGCCTTCCCGGAGAGACCACGAAGGATTTCCGAGAGACGGTTCGCGTTAACCGCGTTTGCCAGCCGACCTGGTACCTGCTGAGCGTTTTCTTCCCTTATCCGGGGACCGTCCTTCACGACAGATGCGTGGAGCTCGGGCTGCTGGACACCCCCCCGGACCACGGGCTCGAGAGGAGGAGGCCGGTGCTCAACCTGCCCGGTTTCAGCAAGAGGCAGGTGGGCAGAAGGCACTTGTGGTCTCCGCTGCTTTTCTACGGCGGCCACAAGCCGCTTTTCGAGATACTCTGGCTGGTGAGCATGGCCTATATATCTTCTCGCCCGAAGCTGCTCAAGTGGTGGCGCGCGTATAACAGCAGGTTCAAACCTTACGTATTCTGAGGATCGAGCCGGGCACGACCTTCATGCCCGGGTGATTTTCGCGCGCGCGCCTGGTTGCGCCCGGCTGCCCCGGGCTCGAATCGATGGTTACGCGTCACTTATTCTTTCTAATGCGGTCGAATTGTTGTTTAATTGTGAATCGATATTTCGGCGGTCGAATCGGAGGCGAGGTTCTTGTGGACGAGGTGAAGTTCAAGAGAGAGTTTGACCGGTTGTTCAACCCCCGCTCGATCGCGATCGTGGGAGCTTCGAACGTTCCGGGCAAGTGGGGTTTTATCATTCCGGTGAATATCCTCGGGGGCGGCTTTCGGAGCAGGATACTGATGGTGAACCCGAGAGAGAAGGCGGTGCTGGGGTTTCCCGCCTTCGGCTCCCTGCGGGACATCGATGAGCCGGTCGACCTGGTGTTTGTCACGATTCCGGCGGCCGGCGTGGCCGGCGTCATCGAGGACGCGGCGGCCAAAGGCGTGAAGAACGTGGTGGTGGTCTCCTCCAACTTCAGCGAGACCGGAGGAGAAGGTGTCGTGCTCGAACGCCGCCTCGCGGACATCGCGAACGACGCCGGCATTACCATTGTCGGTCCAAACACCATGGGAATATTCAGCGCTTCGTCATCGCTGTGCGCCCTCGGGAGCCCTGTCACACCCCTGAGGGGCGGCGTCGGCTTCATCTCCCAGAGCGGTAACCTGGGGGTTCAGCTCTTGATGTGGGGCAGGAAGAGAGGTATCGGCTTCAGCCGCTTCGTCGGGAGCGGGAACGCGGCGAACACCGACATGGCGGACTACCTGGCGTACCTGGGTGAGGACCCTGACACGAAGGTCATAGCTCTCTACCTGGAGGGGCTGAAGGACGGGAGGCGGTTCCTCGAGATCGCGAAGACGATAACCCCCACCAAGCCGATTGTGGTCCTTAAAGGGGGCCGGAGCGAGATGGGGAGCCGCGCCGCGCGCTCTCACTCGGGGGCGATGGCGGGGCAGCTCGAGCTGTTCGAAGGGATGTTCGAGCAGGCCGGCGTCGTGGAGGCCGAGCACTCCGAGGAATTCATAGACATAGTGTCCGCGTTCGACGCCCTGCCTGAAGCCGTGGGCAACAGGGTGGCGATAATGACCATGGGCGGAGGCTGGGGCGTCGTGGCCGTTGACGCCTGCGAGCGCGAAGGCCTCGACCTCGCGCGTCTTCCCTCGTCCGTCATCGAAGAGCTCGACCAGGTCCTTCCCGAGTTCTGGAGCCGGGGAAACCCGGTGGATCTGGTGGGCAACCTCAGGCGGTCGAGCCACTTCAAGGCGATCGACGCCCTGATAGCCTGCGACGAGGTCGATATCCTGATAGTCATGGGAGCCCTGCTCGGTAAGCAGTTCTTCATCGACAGCATCGTTCACAGCGCCGTGAAGCCGTTCTTCAGCATGCTGAGGCACCACGTCAGGCGTGTTCCTTCTTTCGTGTTCTCCCAGCAGATGGCGCTTCTCAGGGCGTTCTCGAGGCGAGGCGATCGCCGCCGCAGTAAGAGCAAGGGGGATGGGCATAAAGAGCTCGGCTCATCCGGCATAAACCCGGCCGAAGCGTGGCTGTGGACTGACACAGCGCTGGTCGGAAGGCTCCAGAAGTCGGTGAAGCGCACCGGCAAGCCGATCATCACGGTCGCCATGGACGAGCGCGAGACGAGCGCTGCCGCCCGACTGCAGAGCCGAGGCATATTCTCCGCGCCCACGCCGGAGCGAGCGGTGCGCGCGGCGGCCAGGATCGCCGGGTACGGGATCTTCGCCGGAAAATCGCGCCGGCCTGCGGACAGGTGATTCATGCTGGGGTCATTCATGTTGGGGTCAGGGGACAAGAAAATTTATAAATTTGTGGTTGCAGTCCCCAAAAATTAATTAACCCATAGGGGATATAGTTGAAACAACACCGGGCGGGGGAAAAAGGGGGGGGGGGGGAGGGGCTGTG
>JBBQKJ010000063.1:0-15842 GCA_038326775.1 Candidatus Geothermincolia bacterium | reverse complement strand
CTTTCCCGAAATCTCATTCACCCGGGAAGAAAAGGAGATCGTCGCAGGCAAGGCTTTCGCCAAACTGATCGGCATCTGAAGGCGCCTCACCTGTCGCCGCGATCTTTTATAATCGAGAAGGCGAAGAGGCTTCGTTCCGGGTACCATGTCGAATGGGCCGTTTGCGGCGGGCGGCCAACAGCCTTCGAACCTCCTCGACACCACCGAGATCCTTTCAGAGCTGTATCGAACGAATTGCACCAGTGGCCCGGCGGAGAGGGAAACTCCTGTATCATGCGTCATGGGCCCGGGTTTTCATTCGCGGGCCGTGCCGGCTCCGGGAAACCGAGCCGGCCTTTGCGGGAAGACGCTGGTAAACCGTTTGACCAAGCGAGGTGGTCTTGATGCTCTGCGTGAATTGCGGCAAGGAGCTTGAAGAGGGTCGGAGATTCTGCGTCTTCTGCGGGGCGGAACAGGAGCCCGCTCCCCGGGCGGCAGGTCGCACGAGTCCGGTCACGAAGGTCGTCATCGGGGTGGTCGCGGCGCTGCTGGTCGCAGGCGCGGGCGTCGGGATCTACCTGGGCGTGAGGGGCACCTCATCCAGCAAAACGGATTCCACAACCCTGCCGCCGCCCGGAAGCGTCGTTCCGCCCGCGAAGAGCGAGAAGCTCGCCTTCATCGACGGCAGCGACATATACACTGTCGACATGGACGGCTCCGGCCGTCGGAAGATCACGAGCAGGGGCGACATAGTCGACTTCGCCGTTTCACCGGACGGCGCATGGATCGCCTTCGTGGCGGCGCCCGGCACCCGGCGCGTCATCTACAAGATGGGGCCCGACGGGAGCAATGTGTCGCAGGTGACCCTGCCCGATAACGGGCTGGCCGACAACCCGGCGTTTGACCCGACGGGCAGGTACATCTACTTCACCAGGGTGTCACCGGAGGACCAGGCCGACATCGAAGAGGCCAGGCCGTACGGCGTGGGATTCGAGCGATACGACATAGCCGCGAACAAGGTGGACCACCTGTACACATACGGCGGCCTGCAGGAACAGTCGATCCAGGGGCTCTTCGCGGACCCGGCGGGCGGCGCCCTCTACTTCAATCACTTCGGCTCGGACTACCCCTCGTCGATTCCACACAAGCTCTCCCTGGGGCCGCCGGCCAGGGATACGGTCTACATGCCCATGCTTAGAGACACGGGAAAGTACACGGCCGTCGCCTTCCAGTTGACCGGCTTTTCGAGGGACGGCGCCTACGTCTCATACTTCAAGCAGGTCTTGTTCGCCGAGCAGGACCCGGATGCCGGTCCGACGCAGGAGGTTGACGCCTGCTTCAGGAGCACCGCCTCGGGCGATGAGACGGCAGTGGCGACCTACGTACCCGCGGCGGAACAGCAGGGAGAGGTGTCCGGAATGGAGTTCTCGCGCGTCGCGGCCTCGACTTATTACTTCTCGAAAGTAGACACGGGCACCGGCGCCTCCTCGCTGACGCTCGACTTCTACAGGGGACGCCCGGGCGGTTCCCCGGCGCTCGCCGGGCTCAACGTGAGCATCGCTCTAGACGCGGAACAGTACGCGCCCCTGGTGTGGCACCTGCTTGCCGTAAAGAAATAGACGTCAGGGACCTGTCGCCTCTCGGAAGAACACCGCAATATCGGCTTTCCCGGTATTTCCTTCAGCGACCGAACGAACAATTGCCTCCAGGTCATCCTCGCCAACCGCCATCTCGAAGATGTCCTCGTGCAGGTACCTGTCTGAGACTCCGGCTCGTGGCATTGACATGGCCGACTGGAGGAGCCCGCCGACCAGACCCTTATCGGCCCCCCCGTCGCCTTTTGCCTCCAGGAGCCTGGGGATGACCTCGGCCTCCAGGAAGTCCCGGTACTCGCAGTACGAGGCCAACCCCAGGGTCTCGAGCCTCCTAATGATGCGGCGCTCGAAGCTTTTCGGCTTGTAAGCCCTGAAGTCAAAGCCGCGGGCCTCCAGCAGGTATTCCAGCAGCTCACTGAACTCCCGCTCCCCATCATCGCTCATCCGCTGTCTCACTCGACCAGGTTCACCAGCGCCGGGGCGATCTCGTCCAGCTGAAGGACGAAATCCACGGCACCGGAAGCTACGGCCGCGCGCGGCATACCGTCGAACTCCGCGGTCTGCGGCTCCTGTGCTATCACCGTTCCGCCTTTTATCTTGACAGCTTCCACGCCGAGCGACCCGTCGCTTCCGGTCCCCGAAAGGACCACCGCTATCGTCCCCCGCCCGTATGCGGCCGCCCCGGATTCGAAAAGCAGGTCCGCCGAGGGCCTGACGAAATGCACCAGCTCGGTCCTGGTCATGGAGACGGTCCCGTCCGCGTTTATCAACATGTGGTAGCCGGGCTGCGCGACATACACCGTGCCCTTCAGCAAGGATTCATCCTCTTCGACATCCTTCACTTCCAGTGAAGAGTTGCGGTTCAGGATGTCCGCCATGAGGCTCCGGTGGCGGGGGTCCAGGTGCTGCACGACCGCTACGGGGACCGGGAAATCACCGGGCAGGGCCGAGAGCACGGTCCTCAACGCGTTGAGGCCGCCCGCGGAGGCGGCCAGAAGGACGATGCCGTACGGCGATTCGCTCAAAGAGCGGTTATTTTTTGATGAGTCACCCGTTGCCAGCCTACTCTCCCCCTCTTGCCGGTCAGGCCTCCAGCGGCACGCCCTTCAACTCGAACTCGAAGCAAGCGCCCAAGTCATTGTACGCCCTTGTTTCTCCCCCGTAGGCATTCACGAGCTTCCGCACCATCGAGAGCCCTACGCCGCCGTCGCGGGTCTGGCTCCCCCCCCCGGTAGTATGGCAAGAACATCGACTCGGCCTTATCCCGAGGGATGCCCGGCCCGCTATCGCGCACCATGTAGCGGTGCCTCCCCGTTTCGTCCCTGATAATCCACCGGACGCTCACATTGTCCCTGTCTAACCACCGGACGCTCATCACGGTCATGGACGCGGGAAATGACTTGCCAGCGACAGGCTTGATGTTGACCTCGAACTGTTCCAGCCTCTGTTCTTTTTCCGCCGCGCGCTTGAGGCAGTCAAAAAACAGCGCGGAGTCCTCCCGGGATGCAAAGAGCCTCAGCGGCTTCCCCACTGTGTCCCGCTCGCCGGCGCCGAGCATAGATATCGCGGCCAGGTTCGCGTCCTCGATTATCCCGGACGCGTTGCTTATGACAAAGCCGTAGGGCGCCGACTCGAAAAGGTCCCGGTATCTCGCGCGCTCGCCCTCGATCACGCTGACCGAGGCCTCCAGCTCATCGTTCTGCCGCCTGAGCTCCTCCTCTGCCACGTGGAGCTCCTCGAGCGTGTTGGCACAGAGGGAGCTCGTCCATGCTCTTCTTCAGCGATACCCCATCGAGCGCTTTGCGCACCGACTCCGGCAGTATGCTGGCGAGCCTGTTATCCTTGACCACGTAGCCTGACGCCCCCAGCATCAGCGCTGAAGCCGCGGTCTTCTCATCGCCCCGGCCGGTCACGATGATGACAGGCGGCCCATCCCCGGCACCTGCTATCTCTTCCAGCAGCTCGAGCCCGCTGCCGTCGGGAAGCTCGTAGTCGAGCGTTACGAGGTCGAAGCGCCGGGCGCGGTACATCTGCCTGGCCAGGGCGCAGGTGCCGGCCACCTCCGCCTTAAAGGGGAACTCCTTTTCAAGAAGCAGCTTGATCACTGCCGCCACGTAAGTCTCAACGAACCTTGCCACGACGGCATTGTCCTTCGAGTTCCTGGTCGGTGCAAACAATCCGGAACACAGAAGGGAGAAATGCGCCGAAGCTGAAACCCCTATCAGGAAAACTATCGAGAATGCTGTAAGCTGGTTCATGGAAAACGGGTATGTAGACAAGTGAATTCCAGATTCCAAAGCTAAAGACCGCGTGATTCCCGGTTGTGGCGAAGCAGTGATCGGATGATCGGGGGAAACCGATGAAAAAGCGCTTGCGTATCACAACGGCCCTCGCGATGCTGACGGTCTTGTCCGTCGCGCTTTTCACGCCGGGCTGCGGGGGCCCGGGCAGCCGGACGGATAAGCTTTCGCCTGCCGTATCCCTGATAGTCGACTCGAAGGAGTTCGACAGCTCGACGTGGGCCATAAAGGTCGCCGACCTGAAGAGCGGAGGTGACGTCCTCGAGTCGATGAACCCCGCAGCGATACTCGACCCCGCTTCGACCACGAAGCTGTTCACCGTGGCGACGGCCCTGGAGGTGCTGGGCGCGGATTACCGCTTCAATACCCCGGTGTACGGCACTTCCAGGCCGGGCGCGGGAGGAGCGCTGGACGGCGACCTCATCCTGGTGGCGAGCGGCGACATTGCCCTCGGCGGGAGGGACTCGGTCAACGGGAAGGTCCAGTACACCAACGCCGACCACACCGACGCGAACGCCCTCGGAACCGCCGTGCTAACCGAGGGGGACCCACTCGCCGGCCTGGACGCGCTCGCCAGGCAGGTCGTCGAGAGCGGCGTAAGACGCGTGAACGGCGACGTCATCGTCGACGCCAGGCTCTTTTCCGGCAGCCCTTACAACGCGCAACTGGACTATTCGCTCACCCCCATCATGGTCAACGACAACCTGGTGGACGTCGTCCTGAAGCCGGCGGCGCCCGGGGAGGCCGCGGAGCTTTCCTCGAGGCCGCAGACCTCCTCTTACACGGTAGAGAACAAAGTGAAGACTGTTGCGAAGGGCGGGGAGGCTGTGGTCGAGACGAAGTCCGGGGGCCCGGGAGTAATCGTGGTCGAGGGCCAGGTACCGGAAGGCGGCGGCGATGTGGTGCGGACCTACTCCGTGGAGGACCCCGCCTCTTTCGCCCGCACCCTTTTTATCGAGGCGCTCGCCCGGGCGGGCGTCCAGGTAACCGCCCCGGCGGTGGGGCCGAACCCCGCGGACCAGCTTCCCGCGAGCGACGCTTACAAGGGGCTGCCCGGGTTAGCGCTCCTGGAGTCGCCGCCGTTCAAGGAGTACGCGAAACTCATTCTGAAGGTCAGCCACAACCCTGGTGCCGATACCCTCCTTATGCTCATCGCCGTACACGAGGGCAAGAGCACGATGGCCGACGGCCTGCAGGTCGAGAAGGCGTTTCTCGACAAGGCGGGCGTGGACACCGCCGCGATAGTCCTGAACGACGGCCAGGGCTCTTCCGGCGCGAACCTCCTCAGCCCGGACGCGACCGTCCAGCTGCTCCGCCACATGAGCACCACCAGAGACGCGAAGGTGTTCAGGGACGCGCTGCCCATAGCGGGGGTCGACGGGAGCCTCGCCAACGTCCTTACCAGGAGCCCGGCGAAGGGCAAGGTCCAGGCCAAGACGGGGACCCACCTCGGCGGGAACGAGCTCGACGGCAGCGCGGTGCTCACCGCGAGGGCGCTGGGCGGCTACATGACGACCTCCAGCGGCAGGGAGCTGGTCTTCATGGTGGATGTCAACTACGTGCCTCTCAAGAGCATGGACGACCTGCTGCCGATGCTCGAGAAGCACGCGAGCATCGTGGAGAAGATCTACGAGGAGTTCTAGAAGGGGCGGCGCCGGAGCGGCCCAACGGTCATGAGGACTGCTCTTCCAGTTCCATCAGCTTCTTCTTGAGTGCCGGCCAGCCGCGATATCCCGTCAGTTTCCCTTCGCTTCTTATGACTCTGTGGCCGGGAATGAAGGTCCATTCGAGAAGATGATCACTGCCGTAGCAGGGCGGTTAGAAGAACCCGTACCTCCAGGCGACGAAGCTCTACGAGTACGTAATCAAGAATATCAGATACAGCTTCATGCCCCACGCGACCCTGTGGCCTCACGGTGAGCGCGAGTCAGTTTACGTGCACAGGATGAAGCGGGGGGACTGCGTGGCGCAGAGCATGTAATTCAGCGCGCTCTGCAGGTCGCTCGACATCCCGGCAGGTACCACCGGGGGATGCCAACTGCTCCACGATGGCGGACATCCCGCCGAGCATGGTAGTGTTGCAACACTACAAGTTGCACGCGCAGCTTATCTCCGGGGGAGTGGATGGGCAGTAGGCGACGGATTGTCCCATCCTGGCGGTCCCACCGAAGGGCAATCGCCCGAAACGGGGGGGTTCGAGAAAAAAGAGAGTGATGAGGGCGCTGGTGGCAACTTGCATCGCGGCCTTTGCGTTCGGACTTCTTTCCGGCTGCGGTGCGGGAAGCAAGAGCCTCGGGGTCGTCAAGCTCGATTCGGGGCAGATAAGCGGCCAACAGCAGGGCGGCACATGGACTTACCTCGGGATCCCCTACGCGAAACCTCCGACGGGTAACCTGCGATGGAAGCCTCCGGAGCCGCCGCAGCCGTGGAGCAGCGAGAGAGAGTGTGTCAAGTTCGGTCCTTCCGGCCCTCAGCCGTCCAGCAGCGAGGTGACTGGCCAGACAAGCGAGGACTGCCTCTACCTCAACGTCTGGACACCGGCGAAGAGCACCTCGGAAAAGCTGCCCGTGATGGTCTGGATACACGGCGGGGCTTTTGCCGAGGGCTCCAGCACGGAGCCGTTCTACAACAGGCTTAACCTCTCGAAACAGGGCGTCATCGTTGTAACCATCAACTACCGCCTGGGGCCGTTCGGCTTTCTTGCGTATCCGGCGCTGTCCAAGGAGTCGCCGCATGGGGTCTCCAGTAACTACGGTCTCGAGGACCAGGTACAGGCGCTCAAGTGGGTGCAGAACAACATCGCGGCTTTCGGCGGCAACCCCGGCAACGTTACCATCTTCGGAGAATCGGCCGGAGCGGAGTCGGTGGACATGCTCCTGGTAAGTCCCCAGTCCAAGGGGTTGTTCAACCGCGCCATCTCTGAAAGCGGTCCCCAGTGGCACTTCGGGTTCCTCCCTCCCCTCTCGAGTCTCAGGGAAGCCGAGAAGACGGGCGGGCAGTTCGCCACCGCGCTGGGTTGCAGCAGCGCCGCGGACCCCCTCGCGGCTATGCGCGCGAAATCCTCCGACGAGTTGATCAAGGCCTGGGGATGGACAGACGAGAGGGTCTGCCCTCCACAGGGGATGCAGTTCTTCCCGGTCGTGGACGCCTGGTTCCTCCCGGACCAACCGACAACGTTGTTCAAAGAAGGTAAGCAGTACGACGTCCCCGTTATCATCGGCTCGAACAAGGACGACGGGAGCCTTTTCGGCGGAATCGCCGGTGGTAACAAAGTGACAACCGCACAGTATGAGTCTCTCATCCGGGCCGCCACTGGTGATCTCACGCCGGAAGTGCTCAAGATGTTTCCTGCCACAACTGATGCCCAGGTGCCTGCGGCCCTGTCAAACCTGATGACGCAGATGGATTTCGCTTCCTTCCCGAGGTTTGTCGCCGGGTCGGTAGCGAAGACGAAGGCACACTCATACCTCTACCAGTTCACGAGGGTCCCTCCCACCGCAGACGGGGCTCGACTAGGCGCCTACCACGCCTCCGAGCTGCCGTACGTCTTCGGGAACCTGGATACGAGCCTGGGATACACGCAGAAAGACCAGGACCTCTCGAAGGCGATGATGGGCTACTGGACGAGGTTCGCGAAGACCGGCGATCCGAACGGAGACGGTCAAACAGAATGGCCCGCCTACGGCCCCGGAGACCAGAACCTCGTGCTGGGCGATCAGATAACGACTGACTCGGGCCTCTACAAGGCCCAGATCGACCTGGCGGAAAGAATCTACGCGGGTGGGAAACCGTGATATAGCAGGTCCCGCCACGCCAGGTGGGTTACGGAATCGCCGGGTGGCTGGCAGTTATGTATCTGCTACACGTCGTCACACACATGGACGAAGCGCCGCGGACGTTCGAAAGGACCGTGCCGGCCAATTCCAGAAAGTCCTTCAGCATGGGGGACGACACAGGTGAGAAGAACGCGTCGATAGAGGTTCGCTCGGATGCGCCTGTTTCCTCTTCGGAGGATTGCTGCTGCTCCCCGAACGGACCAGGGGCGACCTCGACTGAATCAGCCCGATCGAGCGGGCGCGCCCACCTCGCTCTCGAGGTGGAACCGGACACCGTGGTGGAGGAGGACGCCCGAGCGGAAGACCGCCTCGACGCGCTCGACCGCCCTGATGTCATCGAGGGGGTTGCCACCCAGTAGCACGATGTCGGCGAGCTTCCCTTCCTCGAGGCTTCCGAGCTCTCCCTCCATTCCCAGCAGGCCCGCCGCGTTGATGGTGGCCGACCTCAGGACGTCGGCGCGCGAGACCCCCACACGCTCCATGATGGCCATCTCCACCGAGAGTGTGCCGGGCCAGGTCAGCGGCACGCCCCCGTCGTTGCCGCAGCAGAACTTCGCGCCCGCCTCGTAGAGCTTCATGATGTTCTTTTCCCCGATGCCGGTCAGGAACGGCTCCGGGTCGCAAAGGAACGGCCCGCGCGGCCGCTTCCCCTCCCGCGCCGACTCGAGCACGTGCTGCATCCTGGCGTTGGCCTTCACCACGGCCGGCTCGGCGGCGGACGGGCTGAGGACCTCCTGCACGTATTTGCGCTCGACCTGCAGCTCCTCCACGTTACGGCTGCGCCGCGCCGGGTGGTCGCGCCTGGCTACCCCGAGGCACATTCCCACGCTGAATGTCGGCGTGATGTTGTGGCCGCCGTCCATAAAGGCCTTTACGTCCTCGTCGGTAAGGAGGCCGTCCACCGGCATGTGCTCGAGGTCGTCCAGGCCCAGCCTCACGCACCTGCGGAAGCCCTGGATCTGTGACTGGTGAGCGGTCACGCGCCTGCCGGCCTTGTGCGCCTCGTCTATGACCGCGAGGACGGTCTCATCGCTCGGTACGTTGAGCTTCTTATGGCCGAAGAACAGCGACTGGTCGTCGAAGAAGAGCTTGACGAAGCGCGCCCCCTGTTCGATGACGGTGCGCACCGCCTCGCGCCCTTCCTCCGGGTTGGTGATCGTGATTGCGAACTGCCCGTACCTGCGCGCGAGGAACCCTGGAAGAGGGTACGAGAAGTCAGGGTAGCCGCCCTTCGCCATCAGCCCCGAGCCGGCCTGGAAGATGCGCGGGCCGAGCAGCTCGAAGCCCTCGGTGCGCCCGGCGACCCTCCCTATCAGAAGCCCGAGCGAGCTCGCGTCCCTCACCGTGGTCACGCCGCGGATGGCGCACTCCTCCAGGTTGCGCAGGCCCTGCCTCTTGAGGGAGAGCCCCAGGTCGAGGTCCGTGCCCAGCGCCCCTGGCATCAGCGAGTGGCAGTGGCAGTTGATGAGCCCCGGGATGGCGACCAGCCCCGAGCAGTCGAAGAGCCTGCCGGCCTCGACCTTTTCCAGGTCGCGAGCCGGCACGACCCTGGTTATCCGGCCGTCCTCGAAGAGGAGGCCCCGCCCGTGCAGTACCCTGCCCGCCTTCACGTCGACCACGTCCACGCCCTTGAGGAGCACCGAGCTGCCCGCGGGAGGCTTCCACCGTAAAGGCTCCCTCGCACGCGAGAGCTCCGAGCGCACAGTCTTCACCGTCGCCGCGGTCCACGCCGCGCCAACAACGCCCTGCGCCAGGGCGCCCCACTTGAGATACCTGGAGAGCCGCCCGCCGTTTCCGCCGCTGCCCGCATCAGTACTCATAACGACCTCCCGAAGTTGGTTTCAGGGAGTAATGATATATCAACAATCGAGAGACCGACCGAAGAGATGCGGTGAGAAAACAAAGGATCGATCCGGAATAGCGGTTTCGACTGACATCGTATTAGACTGTTCCGGAAGCTTTCCGGAAAAGGGGTTTACGGTGAAAAAGGGAAGATACCCGTTCATCATCCTGATGCTCGCCTCGGTCGGGGCACTCGCGTACGACATTTCGAAGCCGTCCACCAGGGCGTACATCAGTGAAATCGGATGGCACCGGCCGGACCTATGGCTCCACGGCATGTTCTATCTCAGCCGGACCGAGGACTACGTGAGGCTGGGACGCCTTGCCGGCAAGTTCGGGCCTGTTATCCCCGGCTGGATGAAGAGGCGTTACGCGGACACCTACCACGGCAAGCTGGTCTCTCTCGAGCAGGCGAAGATGCTCGTCTCCATCGACGAGGACATCGAGGTGCGGGACCTGGAGAGCATCGTCCCCTACGGTACGCGCCCCGGCAGTTCTTTGCGCTTCTTTTGAGAGGCCATTTGCTTTATCCTGAGCCTGCTGACAAAACTGTTTGACGCGCGTGCTTTGAACCGAACGACCCCGACTCCTGCAGGGGAGCTGCCGCATGAGTGAACCGAAGGCGTGGACTTGAAGACCGTATACTGCTCCGGCGCGCTGTTCTGCCCCGAAGAGGTGAGCGCGATGACCGAGATCGCAGAGGTCCTCGAGGACGCCGGCTACTCGGCGTTCCTGCCTCACCGCGATGGAGTGGAGGCGTTCGCGCTCAACGCGGTGAACAGTCCGCTCGCCAATCTCCCGGTCTTCCGGCCTGTCACGAGGTTTGTGAACAAAGCCGCCTTCGCCCTGGATATCAGCAGGATACTGGATTGCGACTGCTTCGTCTTCAACATGAACGGAAGGGTCCCGGACGAGGGCGGGGTCGTGGAGACGGGGGTCGCGTTCGCGGCCGGCAAGCCCGTGGTCATATACAGGGACGACCGGCGCGATCTGGATGGCCCTGCCGGCAACCCTTTACTCATGGGTACCTCCTGCGGTTTCAGGGTGGTGTCGCGCATCGACGAGATCCCCGCTGCACTTGATACGCTCGTCCATCTCCTTGACTCACTCGGGGCTTGCACACAAACCGCCGGTGAGGCTCCCTTCATGCGGGACGTTGCCGGCTTCGGCAGAAAGGTCGACCGGGTTCTGCGCCGGGCGTCGTTCTTGAAGCCCGGGAACATGATGTCCACCCGATAGGACGACCGAAAAAACGATGCAAGGGTACGACCCTCGCGGTGAGGAGCGTTGATGAGCGTGCCTCGAGTAACGGTGCTGGGGAGTTTCGTGGTCGATCTGATGGCGCGAGCCCCCCACCTGCCGCAGACAGGCGAGACGGTGAAAGGAGACGGCTTCAGAGTCGGACCTGGCGGCAAAGGGTCGAACCAGGGCGTGGCGGCGCACAAGGCCGGTGCCCATGTGGACATGATCACGAAGATAGGTAACGACCATTTCGGACAGATAGCCCTGGACAGTTTCAAGGGCGAGGGCATGCACACCGATTATGTGATGCGTGACGCAGAACTCGGCACCGGCGCCGCGCTGATCATGGTGGACGAGAACACCGGCGACAACAAGATACTTGTCTCTCCGGGCGCCTGTTCCAACATAACCGAGGCGGACATCGAGACCGCTCGGAGCGCCATCGAGACGAACGGCGTTTTCCTGACCCAGCTGGAGACGAATCTCAACGCTGTGGAAAGGGCGCTCGGGATCGCCGCGTCCGCTCACGTCACCATCATCCTCAACCCCGCTCCGGCGCGCCAGATCCCCGATGAGCTGCTCGGGCGCGCGGACATCATCACGCCGAACGAGGTCGAGGCGTCGTTACTTTCCGGCGTCACCGTGACGACCCCCGAGGATGCCGGCAGGGCAGCTCGCGCTCTGATGAAAAAGGGAGTCGAAAAGGTCATCATCACGATGGGCTCCAGGGGGCTGCTGGCAATGACGGAGACCGAGGAACGTTTTATCCCCTGCGTCCCGGTTGCGGCCGTCGACGCTACCGGGGCCGGCGACGCCTTCAGCGGGGCTCTGGCGACGGCCGTCGCCGAGGGAAGGGACTTCTTCGAAGCCGCCGAGTTCGCGAATGTAGCGGCGGCTCTGTCAGTGACAAGAATAGGCACGGCTCCCGCCATGCCCACAAGGGAAGAGATCGACCGGGCCATGAGGACGGAGAGATAAGGACCATGAAGATCCAGACGGCAATAGATTCCACGCTTCTGCGGCCTGAAGCCACCGCCGGCGAGATCGAGCGCCTCTGTGCCGAGGCTGTCGAGTACGGGTTCGCGGCCGTGTGCGTCAACTCGTGCTACACGGAACTGGTCAGCGGGCTTCTGGCGGGCACCGGGGTAAAGACCTGCACGGTTATCGGTTTCCCGCTCGGCGCCGCCGCCACCGCCGTGAAGGTAGCCGAAGCCTCGTACGCCCTCGAAAGAGGCGCGCGGGAGCTGGACATGGTCATGAACATCGGCGCCATGAAGAGCGGCGAGCCCCGCCTCGTGGAGGACGATATCCGGGCCGTGGTCGAGCGGTGCGGTGGAGACGCCCTGGTCAAAGTGATCCTGGAGTGCGGCCTCCTGGGCGACCGGGAGAAGGTCGAGGCCTGCGAGATAGCGGTCTGTGCCGGTGCGGACTTCGTCAAGACATCCACCGGGTTCGGCCCGGGTGGCGCAACGGTCTCCGACGTGAAGCTGCTCAAGGAGACGGCGGCCGGGCGGGCGCGGGTCAAGGCGTCAGGCGGAATTCGGGATCTCGACACGGCCATGTCGATGCTCGAGGCGGGAGCGGAACGCATCGGCACCAGCAATGGTGCATCCATCGTCGACGAGGCCAGGCGGAGAGATGCTTGAATTGCGTCAGCACGTAGTGTACCTGGCCGGGGCCGCCTACAGCCCCGAAGAAGCCGATGGGATGTCGGCCATCGCCTCCCTGCTGGAAGGAAACGGCTTCGAGGTCTACCTCCCCTCACGCGATGGATTGGGGCCTCCCCTCTGTCTGTTCGAAGCAGGGCAGCTCGATCGCACTGTCCTGGCAGGAGTAACTTTTGCGCTCGCGATATTCCAGCTGGCTCATCGATGCGATGCGCTCGTCTTCAACATGAATGGGCGGGTCCCGGACGAAGGGGGCACGTTCGAGGCGGCCGCGGCGTTTGCCCTGGGAAAGCCCGTCGTCCTCTACAAGAGAGACCACCGGACGGAACTCCACGGCCAGGACAACGCCATGCTCACCGGGCTTTCACACGACTTCTCGACGGTGAAGAAAGCGGACGGGCTTCCAGGTGAACTGAGGAAAGCCATGGAACGCTATCCCCGCCCGTCCGGTCCGTCCGCCGGCGTCCCGCCTTGCGTGCGGATGACCGCGCAACTCGGGCGTGAGGTCTGGGAGCTGCTCGAGGAATCCAGGGCGCCCGGTGTCTCGACGGACCCGAAAGACCTCCCTGACAGACTTGCGGCGCTGCACGACGCCTCCAGCGTCAACGGCTTCCTCTCCGGCTAGAGACCGATCGCCCGGGCACCGCGCTCAACGGTTTTCAAGCTCTTGTGAGTTCGTGCTGTCCAGTCCGCCTGGCATCCGATGCTCACTGGATTGGAAGCAACGATGCGGCACATCAGCGACCGGGACCTTGCGAACAATTCAGACTGTCTGTCAACACAAGCATGGTCGACGGCAAGGAGGCAAACATGTCAGAGGAACCGGGTGAGGTCATCGCAAAACGCCGCGGCAAGCCCGCGGCGGAAGTGGCTGAGATCCTGGATTCGATGGTTCGCGACGGGCTCATCATGCCGGTGCGCGACAAGGACAAGACCTACTACATGGCCGTGCACTACATGGTTGGGTTCGGGGAGAACCAGCAGTCACATCGGTTGACCCCCGAGAGGGCTGAGATACTGCAGCAATGGACCGAAGACTCGGGCTTCTTGAACGACTTCACCAGGCAGAAGCAGCTGCGAGTCGTTCCAATTGGAGAAGCTGTCGACGCGCCCAAAGCTTCAATTGCCTATATGACAGTGTCAAAGACATGATCAGGGGCCAGGATGTTATTGCTACGTCCCCGTGCTGCTGCCGGGTGATCAGGAAGAACCTGGGTACTGGCTTGAGAGGCGGGTTCAGCTCTGAGAACGCTCGTTAATAGAAACGCCCACTGAACTGGCGCAAGCAATCAGCTGCAGAACGCAACCATTGGATACCTCGTATGAAGCCTGAACGTCTGCCATATTTTAGTTATGTTCTTTCAATAGATTCTTCGCAATGACCAGCCTTTGTATTTCCGATGTGCCTTCATAGATCGTAGTGGCCCGGGCATCACGATAGAGCCTCTCGACCTTGAAGTCCTTGAGGTAGCCGTACCCGCCGTGGATCTGCAAAGCGTGATAAGCGCTCTTGTTCGCCAATTCCGATGTAAAAAGTTTGGCCATGGAGGCCTCCTTAGTGAAGGGAAGCCCTTGGTCTTTCTTCCAGGCAGCAGACAAGATGAGCCAGTTAGCGGCCTCGATTCCGGTAGCCATGTCAGCAATCATCCATTGAATAGCTTCAAAAGAACTGATGGCCTTGCCGAACTGTTTGCGTCCTTTGGCGTATTTGATGCTTTCATCGAGGCAGGCGCGGGTTATGCCCAGGGCCTGCGATGCGATACCGATACGCCCGCTGTCCAGTGCAACCATGGCTATCTTGAATCCGGCACCCGGTTTTCCCACCAGGTTTTCTTTTGGGACTCTGCAGTCGTTGAAGAGAAGCTCCACTGTATTGGAAGCCCTCAAGCCCATCTTGTCTTCCTTCAGACCAACGGAAAATCCTGGTGTGCCTTTTTCCACGATAAAAGCCGAGAGACCCTTGCTGCCTTTTTCCGGACCGGTCCTGGCAATAAGATTAACTACATCGGCGTACTGCCCGTGAGTAATGAATACCTTTGTGCCGTTAAGCAGGTAGTAGCCTCCTTTATCCTCCGCCCTCATGGAAAGGCTCCCCGGATCTGATCCGGCCCCTGGCTCAGTAAGAGCGAAACATCCCAGCAATTCTCCTTGGGCCAGCTTGATAAGATACTTAGTCTTCTGTGTTTCATCCCCGAATTTCAGCAACGGCTCGGTGGAAAGATTGGCCACGGACATGGTCACCGCGGTTGATGCGCATGAATAGGCAATTTCCTGGAGTGCCAGGCAATAGCTAACAGCTCCGGCGCCGGCTCCACCATACTCATCCGGCACCATCATTCCCAGCAGGCCGAGCCCCCCCATCTTCTTCACCACATCCATCGGGAATATTTCTTCCTTATCCCTAAGGGCCGCCACAGGTTCCAATTCCTTCCCGGCAAAATCCCTGGCCATAAGCCTGACCATTTCCTGTTCCTCAGTCAGTTGAAAAGACATATCTCCTCCTTATGGCACATATATGACAACCAGGAGCTCTGCCTTTTCCTGGGTTGGATTGCTTAGTTTGTGAGAAATTGAAGAGTCATAGTTGATGCACCCACCCTTCTTTAAGGTTGATGTGTTCTGGCCAACCTGGACCTTCAGGCCACCTTGAAGAACATAGATGAATTCCTCACCCTCATGGTGGTATTCAACACCTTTATGTTCGGTTTCCGGATCAATAGTCACTCGATAAGCCCTTAAATGTTTCTTCTCTCCCGGCTTGGTCAGGGGCTTATAGGCATACGATGCAACCCGCTTCTTGTGGCTTGTGGTCCTTTTCCGGGCAGCTTCTTTGCTGCGCGTGCCCTGGAACTGTTCCATGTCAACGTTGAAGATGCGACTCAGCTGAAGAACTACCGCCACAGGCGGAGCGATCTTGCCATCCTCAACATCTTTCAGGAATTCCTCCGGATAACCGGTATCGCGTGAGAAAGCCTCCATGCTGATTCCATTCGCTTCTCTCAGTCTCCGGATTCTTTCTCCAAAGGATTCTTCTGTTTTCTTCGTCATGTGCTTCTCCTTAATCTCCTAACTGGCATTTCCCATACTCACCTCCCGATGCCAATACTCTAACATCCACCCAGCCCATAGTCTTTTCCGCCGACGAAGGACATCGGTGAGGAGTTCGGGATGCCGGTAAGCTCCAACTACAGCGGAGAGACCAGCTGGTTCAACGGTAAGATCGAACTGGTGCAGATTGACCTAGTGTCATGTCACGCGTGTAATGTCGTAGGCTTCATGGTATACTATCTCCATAACCAACCAGGGAGGATTGGCTATGAAGAGGTACATCGTGACGCTTGGCTCAGACGAGCGGGAATCTCTCGGTGGACTTGTCTCCAA
>JBBQKJ010000062.1:0-16281 GCA_038326775.1 Candidatus Geothermincolia bacterium | reverse complement strand
TCTTGTGGGGTTCAGCCCCCCTTAATTTTTTTTTCAACGGATTCCGGGTTTTTCGCAAAAAATTTCTTGTCTGGGTGCCTGACCCCAACATGAATGACGAGGTGCTCAAGATGGCGGGACACAAAGCGATGAAGTTTCAGGCGGCGGTGGTGACGGTGTCCGACAAGGGCGCGGCCGGCGAGCGAGAGGACAGGAGTGGAGCGGTGGTCCGCGAGGTGCTCGAGGGCGCGGGGCTCCAGGTCGCGCGCGCGCAGATCGTACCCGACGAAAAGGAGACGATCTCGAGCCTGCTCGAGGAACTCTGCGCCCACGGCTTCAACCTGGTGGTCACCACCGGCGGCACCGGGCTCTCTTCGAGGGACGTCACGCCCGAAGCCACTCTCGCGGTAATAGATAAAGAGATACCCGGCATGGCCGAAGCGATGAGGGCGGAGAGCCTCAAGGTGACCCCTCACGCCATGATATCCCGCGCGGTGTGCGGGCTCAAGGGCGCAACGCTGGTTATCAACCTTCCCGGCAGCCCCGCCGGCGCGCGCGAGTGCCTCCAGGTGGTCATGCCTGCCGTTCCGCACGCCCTGGAGGTTGCATCCGGGAACGCTTCCGAGTGCGCCACCGAGCGCCCGCCCGGTTGTTGACTTGAGTTCCACCACTGCTGATAATTTGACCGTGGCCTAAAAGGGAATGGGGGACAGGTGTCAGAACTTGAAGAACGGCTGGCAGAGATAATCGAGGGCAAGTCGAGCGAGGTCGGCCAGAAGTGGTACCGCGACATGCAGGAGTCGCACCATATGCCGACCATGCACAACATCTCCGAGGACGAGGGAATACGCATGGCGTTGACCGTCTATTCGAACCTCGGCGAATGGCTGAAGCCCGGCGGGAGCAAGGACATCAAGGACACTTACAGGAACTTCGGGCACGCGATGTTCCATCGGGGCTTCCTCCTGGAAGAGGTGGTCATGGTCCTCACTCTCCTCAAACGCTACCTCTGGCTCACCCTGCTGGAGATGGGCTTGATGACAACTGACCTCAACATCTACCAGACGCTGGAGCTCAACAACAAGGTCGTTCTCTACTATGACCGCGGAATCTACTTTGCGCTTATCGGCTACAAGGAAGCCAAGGTTGACAGCGAGCGCAGGGTCTAGCGAACTTGGCCGGGCGGCCCCCGGCTTCTTACGCGACCATCGGTCTCGCCAACCGGCCACGAGGCATGGAGAAACCCGTCAGGCTATATCTGGTGCGTCACGGGCAGACCGCGCTGAACCGCGATGACCGGTTCCGTGGGCTGACCGACGCGCCGCTGACCGGGCTTGGCCGCCTCGAGGCCGCCGGGGCCGTCCTCGATGGCTCCGGCGTGTCCGTCGTCCACTCCAGCCCACTCCCGCGCGCGCTCGAGACCGCACGGATAATCGCGGACCTCCGGGGTGCCCGGGTGGAGCCCGAGGAGAGCTTCACCGACATCGACTACGGGGAATGGCAGGGTCTAACGGTGGAGGAGGTCGCCCGGAGGTCGGGCCCCCACATGCTGGAGTTCTGGAAGCGTGACCCCGCCGCGTTCGTGTTTCCTGGCGGGGACAGCATGCATTCGGTGCGGGAAAGGGTTGGGCCCGCGCTCAAGCGGGTCGTCAGCGCGGAAGATGAGGGCGTCGCCGTGGTGAGCCACCTGGCGGTCCTCAAGGTCTGCTTCCTGGTCGCCATGGAACTGCCCTTCGAGTATTTCTGGAAGGTCGGGCTCGGCAACGGCTCGGTGAGCCTCTTCACCCACACGCGGGAAGGTGGATTCGTGCTGGAGTGGTGGAACCGCGCGCCCGGGGTCGCGCCCGATTGACCGGACCCCCGGGTGGCCTGGTGAACGGCATGCCCCCCTACGGCCTTCCCTACGGCCCACCGGCCGGTAGTCCCTACGGCCCGCCCGCCAGCCCTCCCCACGGCCCGCCCGCCCGCGATAAGTGGGTCCTGCCGGTTGTGATAATCGCTGTCTGCACTGCCGCGGTGGTCGCGCTCGCGGTCATACTTTTCACCGGCGTGGTGCGCTTCGGCACCCCCCGCGTGTCCGGCCTGGCCACGGCCTCGAAGATCGACGTTCGCCGGAAGCCCGTGGATAAAAAGGCCCGGTTTTCCGGAAGCGAGCAGCGCATCTACTGCTGCGCGCGTGTGAGGGCGTTCGAGGACACCGTCATCGAGGCCCGCTGGTACCTTGGGAGCTCCCAGGTCGGAGGGTACAGCTCGAGGTTCGGCTCGCTCACCCGGACATCGACCGGCAGGTTCATCACCGCCGGCGGAGACGTCGCGTTCTTCCTCGACCGGCCGCCGGGCGGCTGGCTTGGCGGCGATTACCAGGTCAGGGTCTACCTGGACGCGAAGCGCGTCGCGAAGGCAGCCTTCAGCATAAAGCAGCGCGAGGGCGACAGCGGGCTCTCATACTACCGCGACCCGGCGGGGGTTTTCTCCGTGGGGGTGCCGTACGGTTGGGCCGCCGCGGATGAGTCAACGCTCGATGGGGCGCTCGCGGGCTTTCTGGGGCCCAGCGGCGATTACCCGCCGCGCTTCGTGGTCGTGTCCACGGATTACACATCGGTGGACCCCGCCTACCTGAACGGCATCCTGTCGCAGGACGGAACCACCGCGCCGTCCGAACAGTTCCAGGCTTACTCGCTGGGGGAGAGCCCCGGGGCGAGACGCGAGTTCGAGTGGGATTACCTGAGCGGCGAGGAGACGCTCAAGCTGCGCTCGGTGCAGGTGGTGGTCCAGGCGAAGGACGGCAAGGTCTATGGGCTCAACTGCCACTCCAAGGCGCTCGACTTCAAGAGCAACCTGCCCGTCTTCAACTCGATCATCAACAGCTTCCGCTAGCTGGGGAAGTTTCGGATTATGCCCTTCATACGGTCGATCCAGATCGCGGGTTTAATGACCTCGTCAAGGGTCGGCATGTTCCCGGCCTTCACCCAGACCCGGTTGAGGAACTCGACGCTCTCCTCATCGACGACCGCGTCGACGAACGCCTGCCCGATCTTGTACTGCTGCAGCTTGAGGCTGATCCCGATGAGGCGCTGGAACAAACGCTCGGCCCCGCTCCTGGACTCGCGCCGCCGCTCGAACCTCTCCTTCATCTCCTCGTAGGAGGGGAGAAGGTCTTTGCCGACCCCGTCCATCACGTGGTTGGAGTAGCCCTCGAGCACGGACATCACCGCCTGCAGGCGGTAGAGGATAGCCCTCTGCTCCGGGGTGGCGATGATGCTTATGAGCCCGCCGGCGCGAAGCGCGTCATCCTGCTTCACCCCGGCCCTGCCTTCCCTCATCTTGCGGAAGAGGTCCGGCCGTGATAGGCCCCGCCAGTCGATGCTGTTGAGGTACTCCTGCATGGAGCTCGACAGGTATTCGCGGAGCCAGTCGTTGCAGTGGAACTCGAACGAGTGAGTTACCTCGTGCAGCGTTATCCACTGGCGGAACTCGCGGGGTTCCAGGTGCGCCTCCAGCTCCACCCTGCGCAGGTTGTCCTCCACCACGTAGAGCCTGCTGCCCCTCTCCGGCTCCGGTATGGAAAGGTCGAACTGCCCCAGCACGTTCCGCGCCAGGTAGCCCATGATGATGCCTATCTGGACCGAGAGGACCGATCGGGCGACGCGCCTGGTGCTCTTGCCGGCGGCGGACTTCTCACCTTCCATCTCCTCGATCAGCCCCACGTACCTGTCGGAGATGGGGTCGAAGAGGAACTTGAACGAGGCCAGGTTGGCGTCGATCCAGTCCTCCTGGGTGAACACCTCGACCTCTGTGGGCATCCCGGTTGCGGCCAGCCCGGTGTAAGCGGCGACCTGCTCCTGGGAGTCGCGCAGCATGTTCTGGTACTGGTCGATCATGTGGCCGGAGATAGGCGCGGGCTTGTCGCGCTGCAGCACGAGCGCCGCCACCGCTATCTCCCGCACGTGGTCCCACCCGATGAGCCCGTCGCCGCGGGAGCGCATCACGTTGCGGATTCCCCGGCTCAACGGCCTGTAGGCGACCACCCTGCGCGCCACGCGGTCGATTCCGTTGAAGATCGTCTCGAGAAGTGTTGGCGGCCGGTCGGCCGCGCGTCGTTCTGTCATTGGTCGAGTGTTCCTCTTACTTCTTTTTCTCCCACTTCTCCAGGTAGGCAACCTGGCTTAAGGTGCTGCCGCGGTTTATCTCGCCGCGCAGGCGATTCTCTTTTTCCAGTACGTCCATCGCGCGGTTGGCGAACTCCGCCGCGCGCGCTCTGGGGACTATGATAACGCCGTCATCGTCGCCCACCGCCCAGTCTCCCGGGTGGATGCGCACGCCGCTTATCTTTATGGGGACGTTTATCTCCCCGAACCCCTTGGGCTCGCCCGCGGTGGGCATCACCAGGCGCGTCCAGACCGGGAAGCCCATCTCGCGTATCTCGGGCGTGTCGCGCACCGCGCCGTCCGCCACCACTCCCGCTATCTTCCGCTGGATGGCCGAGTGAGTGGCGAGCTCGCCCCACATGGCCGGACCTAGCCCGAGCGCGTCTATCACTATCACATCGCCCTCGCCCGCCACGTCTATGGCCTCGACCGGCTTGGCCCAGTCACCCGGGTAGGTGCGCACCGTCACCACCGGCCCCACCATCTTCACCCCGGCGTTCACCGGACGCAGTCCGGCAAGGTCGCCCGTGCGGTGCATGGCATCAGAGATGTTAGCGGTGGATACCATCTCCAGCGCCTCGCGGATGCTGGTCTCGTCCACTCGTTTGTAGAGCCTCGTCTCCCTGGCCACGCCGGTAAGCATGGCCTCCCTTATCTCGGCGGCGGCCTGCCTGGCGTCGGATGACTTGATGATGGCGCCACCCACGATGACGATGGAGGCGCCGTAGTCGATGGCCCGCGCGGCGGTCTCGCTGTTGACGCCGCCCGCGCACGCCACCGGTATCTCCACCGCGTCGCAAACCTGCCGGAGCACATCGAACGGGTCGCCCCCGGTCATCTGAACGTCGATAGCGGTGTGCACCGCGATGTAGTTGGCGCCCGCGGCCTCGGCGGCCTTCGCGCGCCGCACCGGGTCGGCGACCTCTATCATGTCAACCACGATCTCGGCCCCGTAGTTGTGGGCGGCGTCCACGCATTCGGCGATGGTCGCGTCCGAGGAGGCGCCCAGCACGTCGATGATGTCGGCCCCCGCCTTGGCGGCGGTCTCGACCTCGGTCCGGCCCGCGTCGATGGTCTTCATGTCGGCGATTATCTTGTGGTTCGGGAACTCGGCGCGCATGGTGCGCACAGCGTTCAGGCCTTCGCTCTTTATGAGTGGCGTGCCGACTTCTATCCAGTCGACGCCGCCCTCGACGGCCTCCCGGCACACCTCGACGGCGCGTTCCAGGTCGACGAAATCCAGCGCCACCTGCAGTATCGGTTGGTCCATTGTTCTCCTGTGAATCAGTCGGTCAAGACCTCGTCGTGGCCCTCACGGCCGGCCGCGAAACGAAGATAAGTATAGCATAGCTGTTGAACGGCTCGGCGGCAGCAGACACCGTCATGGGCGCGACCCGGTGTCCCTGGAATGCTGTAGAATGGAGGCCGGCCAGCCGGACTGGGCTGGTGAGGCCGACCATGGGATGGTGGGGCAGGATAAACAGTCAAATCGATGCCGACCACGCAGCTTATATCATGTCGCTCCAGAGGCTCACGCCCGAGCAGCGACTGGACATCGCCTTCGAGCTCACCGAGTTCTCGCGTGAATTGTTTCGTCATGGCCTTCGCGACCGGTTTCCCGAAAAGACCGAAGAGGAGATAGACCGGATATTCCTGGAGCGCATCGATTGTTGTCACAACAAGAACTACTGAAAAAAGTCGTGGAGGTTCTCGACTCGCTCGGCATTGATCACATGGTGACAGGCGCCGTCGCCTCCAGCATGCAGGGCGCGCCGCGCATGACTCACGACATCGACATTGTGGTCAGCATCAAGGAGGCCGATGCGGCGGGCTTTCTCGAGGCATTTCCGCCACCCGGCTATTACTTGAGTGAAGCGAGCATCTCGGATGCGATCCAAACGAACGGGTCTTTCAACCTCATCGAGCCTGAGACCGGCTTCAAGGTCGATTTCTGGCTTCTCACCGATGAACCTTTCGACCGGTCCCGGTTCTCGCGCAAACAGGCCCGGGATTTCCACGGGTTCGAGCTATCGGTCCCGGCCCCTGAAGACACGATCCTCATGAAGCTCAGATGGGCAGAGATGATGGGCGGCAGCGAAAAGCAGTTCACAGACGCGCTGCGCGTCTACGAGTTGCAGGGCGGGCTGCTCGATACGGATTACCTCGACCAGTGGGCCGCCAGGCTCGATGTCACTCCACTGCTCGAGCGCCTGCGCGGCGAGGCTTCCCCACTCTAATCGACGCGTCAATCGCGGTATGATAACCTCATCTTGTACCTTGAGGCAAGACTCGTTCGTTCGGTCGCATGCAAGGAGAAGGGGATGGCTGATTCCGCCAGAGAAGCCAACATCGGGCTGCTCGGCTGCGGCACGATAGGGTCCGGGGTCTTCCACCTGCTTCGTAAGAACGCGGCGGGGCTCACCGAGGCCGCCGGGCGGCCCCTCGCGCTTGCGAGCATACTGGTCAAAGAGCTGGAAGAGCCGCGCCCGTTCCTGGTCGACCGCACCCGTATGACCACCGACGCCCGACAGGCGTTGGGCGACGAGGAGATAGACGTCTATGTCGAGGTGATGGGAGGCCTCGAGCCGGCCCGCACGTACGCGCTCGAGGTGCTCTCCCGCGGCAAGTCGTTTGTGACCTCCAACAAGGAGCTGGTCGCCCACCACGGCCGCGAGCTTATGGAGGCGGCCGCCGCCGGGGGCGCCCAGGTCAAGTTCGAAGCGGCGGTGGGTGGGGGCATCCCGCTGATCCGGCCGCTCGAGGAGTCGCTGGGCGGCGATAACGTCCGGAAGATGATGGGCATCGTCAACGGCACCACAAACTATATACTCACCCGGATGAGCGTCGCGGGCGGCACCTATTCGCGGGCGCTCGCCGAGGCGCAGAAGCTGGGCTACGCCGAGGCCGACCCGGCCGCCGACGTCTCCGGCGCCGATGCCGCCAGCAAGCTCGCCATCCTCTGCTCGATAGCGTTCAAGGCCGGCTTTACGACCGAACAGGTGTACAGCGAAGGCATCCAGCGGGTTCGTCCCGAAGACCTGGAGAACGCGCGCGAGTTTGGTTACGCGGTCAAACTGCTCGCGATAGCGGGCCGCGACGACGGTGGGGTCTCGGCCAGGGTGCACCCCACCATGATCCCGCTGGAGCACCCGCTGGCGAGCATCTCCGGCAACTTCAACGCGATATTCGTCATCGGCGAGTCCGTGGGAGAGCTGATGTTCTACGGGCAGGGGGCCGGCTCGCTGCCGACCGCCACCGCCATACTGGGTGACGTGGTCAACGTCGTGCGCAACCTTGGCAGGCCGCCCGTCTCGAGGCACTCGTACTGGTCTCGCGCGGGTGAGGTCGTTCCCATGGACGATGTAGAGACACGCTTCTACACGGTGCTCAAGGTCATGGACCGGCCGGGGGTGCTTGCCCAGATAGCGGGCGTCTTCGGTGACAACGAGGTCAGCCTCGAGAGCGTGGTGCAGAAAGGCATCGGCGACAGCGCCCAGATAGTGCTCATCACCCATAAGGTCACCGAGAAGAACTTCAGCGCCGCGCGCGCCGGGCTGGAGGGGCTAGAGGTGGTCCAGGAGATTCCGAGCGTCATCCGCGTGGAGTCGGGGTAGACGTGGCGCGAAGCGCAGCGGGCTTGAGGCCGGAAGGCGTTTCTTGAATGCTTGATAAAAGGTGAGACAAGAGGACCATGAGCCAATCAATGGGTAACATGGAAACCACGAGATATTTGCCGTGCTGGCGCGGAATAATAGAAGAATACCGCGAACACCTCCCCGTCTCCGAATCCACCCCGGTGGTGACCCTTCTCGAGGGCAATACCCCGCTTATCCGCGCGCGGGGCCTCTCCGAGAAGCTAAGTCTAAACCTCTACCTCAAGTATGAGGGAGTCAACCCAACCGGCTCGTTCAAGGACCGCGGCATGACCATGGCCATCAGCAAGGCCCTCGAGGATGGCGCCGACACCGTCATCTGCGCTTCGACCGGAAACACCAGCGCCTCGGCCGCCGCCTACGCGGCAAAGGCCGGCCTGCGCTGCATCGTTCTCATACCCAGCGGTGCCATCGCGCTCGGCAAGCTCTCGCAGGCGCTCATGCACGGCGCCCAGGTCCTGGCGGTGGACGGCAACTTCGACGACGCGCTCCGGGTCGTGCGCGAGATAGCGGACAAACACCCCATAGTGCTGGTCAACAGCCTCAACCCCTACCGGATCGAGGGGCAGAAGACCGGCGCCTTCGAGATTTGCGACACGCTGGACCGCGCTCCCGACATCCACTCCATCCCGGTGGGCAACGCGGGCAACATAACCGCCTACTGGAAAGGCTACCGCGAGTACCACGAGGGCGGCCGCATCGAGGCGCTGCCGAGGATGCTTGGCTTCCAGGCCGAGGGCGCCGCCCCCATCGTGCTGGGGCACCCTGTCGAGAAGCCGGAGACCATCGCAACCGCGATAAGGATAGGCAACCCCGCCTCCTGGGAGAGCGCCGTGGCCGCGGCCGAAGAGTCGGGCGGCGGGATAGACATGGTGAGCGACCGGGAGATACTGGACGCCTACCACCTGCTGGCAGCGACCGAAGGCCTGTTCGTCGAGCCGGCTTCCGCCGCGTCGCTGGCGGGGTTGATCAAGGCCCGCGCCGGCGGGCTTGTCGAAGAAGGGCTCACCGCGGTATGCATATTGACGGGCCACGGGCTCAAGGACCCGGAGAGGGCCATCAGGGAGTCGGACGAGCCGCCGCTGGTCTCTTTAGAGCCCGAGGTCATACTCGATGCGGTCTATTCCGCCCGGAGGTAACTCTTGGCTAGCTTGAAAATAGCAGTCCTCGTTCCCGACGGAGCGGCAGACCTCCCACTGGACGAGCTCGGAGGCAGGACACCGCTTGAAGCCGCGAACATCCCCAACATGGACGCCGTTGCGGCGCGTGGCGTCGTGGGGCTGGTCCACACCGTGCCGGCCGGCATGCCCGCCGGAAGCGACGTGGCCAACCTCTCCCTGCTGGGCTACGACCCGGCGACCCACTACGGGGGGCGCGGACCCGTAGAGGCCGCCAACCTGGGCATAGAGATACCGCCGGGCTGGACCGCCTTCAGGTGTAACCTTGTCGCCACCGACGGCCTGAGGATGCTCGATTACAGCGCGGGCCACGTAAGCCAGGAGGACGCCCGCCGGCTGATAGAGGCGCTCCAGAGGGAGCTTGGCGACGGCGAGACCAGGTTCCGACAGGGCAAGTCTTATCGCAACATCATGCTGGTCGCGGGCGATTATGTCGGGCTCGAGTGCACCCCCCCGCACGACATAACCGGGGAGCCCATGGAGCCGCACATGCCCAGGGGCAAAGGCGCGGAGCGGATCATCGGCCTGATGACCAGGTCGCGCGAGGCCCTGGCGTGCCTGTCCGGCGGGCTGACCGTGGCCGACATGATCTGGCCGTGGGGGCAGGGCACCCGGATGCTCCTGGAGCCTTTCACCGAGCTGTACGGCCTTTCCGGCGGCGTGATAAGCGCGGTCGACCTGGTGTGCGGGCTGGGCAGGCTCGCCGGCCTCGAGCCCATCGCGGTTCCTCAGATCACCGGTTTCCTGGACACGAACTACAGGGGCAAGGGCGAGGCCGCGTGCCGCGCGCTCGAGGAGGACGATTTCGTCTACGTCCACGTGGAGGCCCCCGACGAGGCTTCGCACATTGGCGACGCCGGCGAGAAGGTCAAGGCCCTGGAGCGCTTCGACGCGGAGGTGGTGGGGCCGGTTCTCTCTTGCCTGGATGGTTGCGGCGCCCGCTACCGGGTGGTGGTCTGTCCCGACCACCCGACCTTAATAAGCACCAGGACGCACGACGGTACGCCGGTCCCTTACGCGGCGTGCGGTTCCAATATCGATGCCTCGTCTTCGTTGGAGTTCTCCGAGAAGGAGGCCGCGCGCGGCGGCCCGCACTTCGACCCTGGATTCACGCTCATGGCGGCACTGATAAATGGGGCCAGATCTGATTTCATCAGGAGTTAAAGTGGAGACATACGGGCCGGGAGAGAAAATTCGCATAGCCCACATATCAGACATACACGTGGGCTCAAACCATTTTGTCTCCAACCTGCTTAACCGCGCCATCCTGGAGATAAACGAGATGGAGCCCGACGTGGTGCTGGTCTCGGGAGACCTCACAAACGATGGGTTCCGCCAGGAGTACAGCGCGGTAAGCGCATACCTGGAGAGCATCAAGTGCGAGCGGGTGTCTGTCATCCCAGGCAACCACGACTCGCGCAATGTGGGCTACGTCCACTTCGAGGACATCTTCGGCTCGCGCAACAGCGCGCTGTACCTGCCGGGCGTGACCATGGTCGCGCTCGACTCTTCCCAGCCGGACCTCAACGAGGGCAGGCTCGGACGCCAGAACTACCGCTGGATAATCGATCGATTCACCAACCCCAACGACTTCAAGATAGTGGCGATGCACCACCACCTGCTCCCCCTGCCGGGCACCGGCCGCGAGCGCAACATCATCGAGGACGCCGGGGACTTCCTGGAGCTGCTGGTCGCCCAGGGGGTGGACCTGGTCCTCTCCGGCCACAAGCACGTACCCCATACCTGGCGCTTCGAGGACTTCCACGTTTCGAACGCAGGCACCGTGTCCAGCCTGCGCGTACGCGGCTACGCGAAGCCGTGCTATAACATCGTTGACATAACCCCTGAGTCCTGCAGCGTCAAGCGGAAGTACCCGTTCGGGGAGACCGTGGAAGTCGTGACCTTTCCCGTGACGGGGGAGAAGCGGCCGCACAGCCGCGAGGGCCACCCGGACCGCCTGGTCACATAGGACCGCGGCGGGCCACGGCGGCAGTCTCGACCGGAGAATCACACGGGAGACGCATGGAGAGTCGCATCGGCGCCGGCTCGGCGCCAACCACAAAGGCCATAGCCCTCATAGACGGGGAGCATTACCCCGAGGTGACCCGCGACGCGCTCCGCTTCCTGGAGGAGTCGCGCGGCTGCCGCCTGGTCGCCATGGTGTTCCTGGGCGGGACCGAGAAGCTGGCCAGGCTCGACCCCGGCGTTTTCGGCGACCTCCCGCTCTACTCCGGTTCCGGCCAGATCGCCGACCTGCGGCGCGCCATCGCCGAGAACCCGGCCGACGCTGTTTACGACCTCTCCGACGAGCCGGTGGTCGGCTACGTCGAGCGCTTCCGCCTCGCCTCGGAGGCGCTCGCCGCCGGCGTCTCCTACATCGGCGCCGACTTCACCTTCGAGGCTCCACGCCGCCCTTACCTCTGCGCGAAGCCCTCCATCGGGGTCTGGGGTTCTGGAAAGCGAGTGGGCAAGACGGCGGTCTCCGGCTACATGGCCCGCTACCTGGCGGGCAAAGGCGGACGGTCAGTTCCCTGCGTCTGCACCATGGGCAGGGGAGGGCCGCCCTCGCCGGAGCTCCTCTCCAGCCCCGGTGATGTTACCGACACATTCCTGAGGCGCAGGGTGGAGGAGGGCCGCCACGCGGCGAGCGACCACTTCGAGGACGCCATGACAGCGGGTGTCGTGACCGTCGGCTGCAGGCGCTGCGGCGGCGGCCTGGCCGGGGAGCCGTTCTACTCGAACGTCCCGGAGGGGGCGAAGCTCGCCTGCGAGCAGGATGCGGACCTGGTCATCTTCGAGGGCAGCGGGGCGGCGATCCCGCCGGTCGGCGTCGACGCGGTCATGCTGGTCGCCTCGGCCGCGCAGCCACTCGAATACCTGCTCGGATACCTCGGCCCCTACCGCCTATTGCTTTCGGACCTGCTTGTCGTTACAATGTGTCAAGAATTCCAGGTATCCAGCGAGAAGCTTCGCAGGCTTATAGACGGAGCCTTATGCATCAACCCCGTGGTGAAGGTCGTTAAGACCGTATTCCGACCCCGACCCCTTGGTGATCTCGATGGGCGAAAGGTGTTTCTGGCCAGCACTGCATCTCCGCGGGGCCTGCAGGAGCAGGCGGAGCACCTGGAGCGCGAGTACGGGGCGCTGATAATAGGGAAGAGCCACCACCTCGCGGACCGCGCGCGGCTCGAGCGTGACCTGGAGGGCGCGGCGGGCGCGGAGGTGCTGGCAACCGAGCTTAAAGCGGCGGGGGTAGACACGGTTTCCCTCTACGCGCGAAAGAGCGGCAAGGAGTTGACCTATATCGAGAACCTTCCAGTGGCGCTGGAGGGGAGCCTCGAGGAGGAGATCGACAGGCTGGAAAACATAGCGCGAGCGAAGTCCCTCGGAAGGTAACCACCTCGAGCATCGTACCAGGTCCACAGGATAGTACCCGGCAGAAAATCCCAGAAACCTCAAGCGTTAGAGTTGCACGAAAAGAAACCGAGATGCCCGAACGACTGCAGAAGATAATCATAGTGGACGAGGAGCACCAGCTGCCTTACTCGAAGGGCTTGATGGCCATATCTTTCATGGCCACAGGCCTTGCGCCGGACACCGCCTACAACATCGCCACCTTGATACAGGAGACCCTGCGTGACGAGGGCTCGCCCACGGTGTCGATGGAGCACGTAAGGCGCACCGCCGAGCGGGTAATCGAGAGTGAGGTGGGCTCCGAGTACGTGGACATCTACCGAAAGTGGCAGTCGCTGGGGAAGCTGTCCAAACCGATCATCATCCTGATGGGAGGGGCCACCGGCGTCGGGAAGTCCACGGTCGCAACCATGCTCGGCGCGCGGCTTGGCATTACCAGGCAGGTGTCGACCGACGTCATCAGGGAGGTCATGCGCTCGCTGTTCGCCCCCGAGTTGATTCCCACCCTGTACGACTCTTCTTTCAGCGCGTTCGAAAAGCTGCGAATCCCTCTGCCTCCCGCTACCGACAAGGTGATCGTGGGCTTCCTGGAGCAGGCCGCGATGGTGTGGGTGGGCATACGGGCGCTTATCGAGCGGGCCATCCTGGAGCGCACAAACTTCATCGTTGAGGGCGCGCATGTCGTGCCGGGCATAGTCGACCCGCATTTTTTCAAGGACGCCACGATCGTCCAGATGGTGCTCTCCGTGGACGACGTCAACCAGCACCGAAGCCACTTCGAGATCCGCGAGGTCGAGACTGAGGGAGCCAGGCCCTTCGCGCGTTACCTCGATAACATCGGTAACATAAGGAAGATCCAGGATTACATACTGAAGCTCGCCGAGGAGCGGGACGTTCCAGTCTTCCCCTGCTACAACATGGACCAGACCATCGGCTCGGTGCTCGATTACGTCATCAACGAGGTGTTTGCCGAGTACGCCGGCGAGGAGATGTTCTCGCCGGGCCGGCAGAGGAAGTGAAAAGGGAGGAACGAGTTGAGGCTTTTCATCGACACGGCTAACGTCGAACACATCCGGGAGATAAACAGCTGGGGCGTCCTCGAGGGCGTTACGACGAACCCGTCGCTCGCCAGCAAGGAGAACCGCAACTACCGGGAGTGCGTGGCCGAGATAGCCGGCATAGTCGGCGGGCCGGTGAGCGCCGAGGCCGTCTCGATGGAGGCGGACGGCATGATAGCCGAGGCTCGAGAGCTCGCCGCCATAGCAGGTAACGTCAACGTCAAGATACCCATGTGCCCCGAAGGCCTGAAGGCGATAAGCGCTCTTGCGGCCGAGGATATCCAGACCAACTGCACGCTTGTTTTTTCCGCAAACCAGGCGATGCTCGCCGCCTCCGCCGGCGCGACGTTCGCAAGCCCGTTCCTGGGAAGGCTCGACGACATCGGCAACGACGGCATGCGGGTGCTGGCCGAGATAGTGGAGATATACGAGTACTACGCGGTGGAGACGCAGGTCATATCCGCGAGCCTCCGCCACTCGCAGCACGTCATCGGCTCCGCGCTGGCAGGGGCTCACATCGCCACCATCCCTTACGACGTTTTCAAGGCGATGGCCCGCCATCCCCTTACCGATATAGGCATCGAGCGGTTTTTAGCCGACTGGGACAAGATAAAGAACCTTTGATGATAGACGTTTGAAATGCGCTGGCCTCCGAGGGCCGCGCCTTGCAAGGAGGGTACAACGGAAATGGAAGCAGTCGACAGGGGTGTACTTGAGGGCAAGCTTTTGCCCGAGCTCCAGGAGATAGGCCTGGCCCTGGAAATAGACGGGGTGAAGAAGTTCAGAAAAAAAGCTTTGATAGACGCCATCCTCACCGAGGCGGGAGCCATGGACGATGCGAAGACCGTTCTGCGGGAGGTGCCCCCGCCGCCGGAGGTCGTCGAGGAAGAAGAGGACGAGGGCATCGGCAGCGGCATACTGGACATCCTCTCTGACGGATACGGTTTCCTGCGCTCGAAGGGGTACCTGCCGTCGGAGAAAGACATCTACGTCTCGCAGTCCCAGATAAGGCGCTTTCGCTTGAAGAGGGGCGACGAGGTCCGCGGCCAGGTAAGGCCCCCCAAAGACTCCGAGAAGTACAACGCGCTGCTGCGCATAGAGGCGGTCAACGGGGACGACCCGGAGGTCGCCCAGAGGCGCAGGCAGTTCGAGACCCTTACGCCCCTCTACCCCAACGACCGGCTCAGGCTCGAGACCCGCTCCGGCTCGCTGACCAGCCGCCTTATAGACCTGATAGCGCCGGTGGGCAAGGGGCAGCGCGGCCTCATCGTCTCGCCGCCCAAGGCCGGCAAGACCACCGTCTTGAAGCAGATAGCCAACAGCATCACCGAGAACAACCCCGAGGTCTACATGATGGTCCTGCTGGTGGACGAGAGGCCCGAGGAGGTAACCGACATGGAGCGGTCGGTCACCGGGGAGGTTATCTCGTCCACGTTCGACCAGCCGAGCGACAACCACATCGCGGTGTCCGAGCTGGTGCTGGAGCGAGCGAAACGGCTCGTCGAGCACAATCGCGACGTGGTCATCCTGCTCGACAGCGTCACCAGGCTCGCGCGAGCCTACAACCTCAGCACCCCGGCCAGCGGGCGCATACTGTCCGGCGGCGTCGACTCCACGGCGTTGTTCCCGCCCAAGCGGTTCTTCGGCGCGGCGCGCAACATCGAGTTCGGCGGGAGCCTCACGATCATCGCGACCGCTTTGGTGGAAACCGGCAGCCGCATGGACGAGGTCATTTTCGAGGAGTTCAAGGGCACCGGCAACATGGAGATACACCTGGACCGCAAGTTCGCGGACAAGCGGATCTTCCCCGCCATAGAGATCGAGAAGTCGGGCACCCGCAAGGAGGAGCTCATCATGGATCCCGAGGAGGCTCAGCACGTCTGGAAGCTCAGGCGCGTGCTGCACGGGCTCCCCGACACCAACGCCGCCATCGAGATCCTGATCGACGGGCTAAAGGCCACAAAGAACAACGCCCAGTTCCTGGCCCAGGTCAAAGAACCCCGCTAGTTCATGTTGGAGTCAGCATGAATAGCTCCGATTCGGGCCCTTACTTCTCCTCCTCTTCCGCCAGGTCGAGCTTCTCGAGGCGAAGGACCTTGAACAGCACATAGATTACCGCGAGTATCACCACGAAGCTGATGAACACAGAGATGAAGTGCCTTGAGACACGGTTGAAAGGATTCTGCGGCATTGTTCAAGGGATTGTCGTGAGATTGGGTATAATCAACAAGCTAAATGGGATAAATCTGGAATTGGCAAATCGCCAACATCTTGCCAACATGCGAGATGTGAATCAGATGGTCATCTGGTGGAGAGGGTAGGTATACAGATGTCGGAATTGGAGTTCAACCTGGATGATGTCAGTGTCAATCCGGTAGATGACCTTTTGACCGGGATTCTGATCAACTACCAGGTCCTCCCGAATGTTACCTATGCGATAGCCAACAACTACGAGTGCAATCTTGACCTCTGGCTGCCGCTGGATGTGGATGAAGCCGTCCCGACCCTTATCTACATCCATGGCGGAGGGTGGGTCAGCGGCAAGAGGGAGCAGTACGCGCTCATGTTTCTGCCCTTCATCGAAATGGGCTTTGCGGTGGCGAACGTCCAATACCGGATGTCGCACATCTCGCCCGCGCCGTCTGCAGTCCAGGACTGCCGGGCGGCACTCCGCTGGATCAAATACAACGCAGATAGATACGGTTTGGACGAGGAGAAACTGGTGGTGTTCGGGCACTCCGCTGGTGCCCACCTTGCGCTGATGACAGGCATGCTGGAGCGCTCGGCGGGCCTCGACTGGGAGATACCCGGTGGCAGCGACCTTGAGCGTGGGGAAGCGATGCAACGCTAT
>JBBQKJ010000061.1:0-16344 GCA_038326775.1 Candidatus Geothermincolia bacterium | reverse complement strand
CAGGGTGCCTGACCCCAACATGAATGCGGCTACAGCCCCGGCCAGTCGTTCAACAGGAGGCTCGAGGCCGCTATTCCCGAGGTCATCACGAGCGGTACGCCGCCGCCGGGGTTGGTGCACTGCCCGGTGAGATACAGGCTTTTGATCGACTTCGAGCGATAGCTGGGGCGGAACGGCCCCATGTTGCCCCCGCTCATCTCCAGGCCGAAGAACGCGCCCTCCGGGAGCAGCAGGCGCCGCTCGAGCTCGGTGGGGGTGACCGAGTCCATCCACTCGACGTTCGAGCGCAGGCCGGGAAACGCCCTCCTCTCCATGGAGTCGACGCAGTCCCAGGCCCATTCGTCCGCGATGTCGTCCCACTCGTGGTACTTGAGGTTGTACGGCGCGATGTAGATGACCGAGAGCACCTGCTTTCCCTCGGGCGCGAGGTCGGGGTCACCATGCGAAGCGCAGCTTACCAGGAACGCCCCGTCATCCGGCCGGTAGAGCAGGCCCTTGTCGTAGAACTCGTACCAGATGTCGTCGAACTGCCGCCTGTCCGTCAGCAGGACGCTCATATGCGAGCGAACCGAGTCCATCTTCTTCTTCAAACCCAGGTAGAACGTCGGAGCGGGGATGGAGCAGGGCTGGTTGCGCACGGCGCGTCTCACCGCGTACGGCAGGTGCTCCTCGCCCACCAGCTCCTGGTAGGTCGTGCGCGAATGGGCGTTGGATATGACCGCTTTCGCCGAAATCTCACTGCCGTCCGAGAGCCTGACCCCGGTGGCTTTCCCTTCCTTCACAAGGATCTTCTCCACCGTGGAGTTGAAACGTATCTCGCCGCCGAAGAGCCCCAGTATCTTGCAAAGGGCTTCCGGTATGGCTATCATGCCGCCCTTTGGGTAGTGGTAGCCCATCCTCCCGAAGTAGGTGATGTTGGTGAATAAACCGGGGCAGCGGTGCGCGGGAAGCGCGCCGTAGAGGTTCTCCCACCCGAAGATGAGCCTGATCCTGTCGTCGGTGAAGTAGCTGTCGACCACCCTGTCCAGCGTGCGACTGGCCAGCCACGCGTTCACCGGCAAGGCCGGTAACATCTCCTTGCGCGCGAACCTCTTGACGAGGTGGGAGAGCTTGCTCACGTCCCGCAGCGGCGGCATCGGCATCTCGAGAGCGCCCAGGTACATCTTGAATATCTTTTCCATGTCCGAGCAGAACCGGCGGTAGCCCTGGACATCGGCTGGAGAGATGGAAGCGATGACGTCCTCCATCTCATCGACATCTTGGGGCAGAAGGGTGCGGGTCCCGTCGTGCAGGATGGTGTCGTAGACCGGGTCTATCAGCTGGAAATCCAGGTAGTCCTCGAGGCGGAGGTCGAACAGCTCGAAGAGCTTGTAATACATCTCGTGGCAGATGACGAAGATGGCCCCGACCTCCGGCCGGAAGCCGTCATGGTCGTAGTTTGAACAGCAGCCGCCTATGCGGTGGCTCTGCTCGAGCACCAGGACGCTCATCCCTTCCTTTGCCAGGAGGGCTCCAGACGTCAGCCCCCCGATTCCGGAGCCGATGATGACTACGTCGTAGTCGCAGCGTGCCATAAGTGACCTCCTGTTGCGGGCTCCTGCGTCCGCCGGGCGGCCGCGCCCGGCTCCCATCAGACGAAAAGGCGGAACGGCATCTCGCGCGCCTCGCGTATCAACTTGTTGGCGCGGTTCTTTTTTTCCTCGGGAAGGTTGAACCCGACGTACCAGCCGACCAGCGCCGACACGGTAAGAAGCAGCAGGCCGAAGACGCGCCGGCCGCGTTTCCTCCGGCGAGGTTTCTCGTCGATGTAATTTTCTTTGCGGCTCATCTGGCGCTACCCCTTCCCCTGTCTCAAAAGCCGCTAATATTCTAACCGACATGCAAGGCTATCTGGCAAGTGTCTTTGCACTGGCCGGTACTTAATGACTTTCCATGCGTCCAAGGTATGCGGGCGGCGGCAAAAGAACTTATCGAGAGCCGGACTTATGCTCGGATGGTGACAAATGGACATCATACATCGCCCGAAAAAGGGGACGGTTGCGTTAGCCTTGCTACTTGCGGCGGCAGTGGCCGCTCTCGGAGCGCCCGCTTACGCCTCGGGCGGCCACGACTCCCTCGGCGCGAACAGCCTCGCCACCGACTGGTACTTCGCCGAAGGCACTACAAGAGATGGCTTCACCACCTACATAGCGGTAATGAACCCGGGCCAGACGGCAGCCACGGTCGATTTCACCTACATGCTCGGCTCGGGGGAGCCGGTGACGCGCACCCATACGGTTGAACCACGTAGCCGCTACACGCTCGACGTCTCCTCCGACATCGGGCCCGGCCGGGACGTCTCGACAATCCTTAAGAGCGACCTGCCGGTGGTGGCGGAGAGGCCGATGTATTTCCGCATGCCGGATTCCCGGGTGGTGTGTATCGACCCGGGCCATTCCGGGCGCACCGGAAGCGAGATAGATGCCGCCACCGGGCTGAACGTGGGGGACAACACCGGCGCTTCATTAGAGCTCGAGGCGAACTGGGACCTGGCTTTGAGGACGAAGGCGCGGCTCGAGCAGGCGGGTTACGAGGTCGTGTTTACGAAGGACAGCCCCTTCGCCTACGCTTCTCTACGAACGCGCGCTGATATCGGGAACACGTGCGCGATCACTGTCCGGCTGCACTTCGACCCGGGCGGATTCAACGGGGTGATGCGCCCGCCGCCGAACGCGGCAAGGTGCCCGGTCTCCGACCCGGCCAGGATAACAATCCTCGATCCTTCGGTCGCGGCTCGAAGCGACGAGCTGGCCCGGGCCGTAGCTCCTTTCCTGGGGCTCCAGGTGCGCGACGATACCGGCGGGACCAGCCAGGGCAACACCACGCCTCCGGGCCACCCCACCTGCCTCATTGGAAGTGTGCTGTCGCGAGTGCCCGTCATCTGCATCGAGAACAGGGCGGAGCTGGCCCGGGACAACCCCGCCGGGCGCGAGCAGGTCGCCTCCGCGCTCGCGCAGGGCATAGACGCATATCTAAAGAACCGGTAACGCGGAATTCATCCTGGGGTCAGACACCCTGACATGAATTTGCAGCCGTGTGCGGATGTCTCAGATACAAATTCATGTCAGGGTGTCTGACCCCAGGATGAATGCTCATCGGCGGCCTGTGCCACGGCCTCCGCTCCCGCCGGAAGGCCAGGACGGTGAGTCGCCGAGCCTGAATATCATTATGCTGCTCGGCTCTGTCGGGCAGGTTTGCTCGCAGGCGCCGCAACCGGTGCACTTATCCTCGAGCACCACAGGCTTCAGGCCGTTGTTGTCAATGGCGTTGAAGCGGCAGCGCTCCTGGCAGACCAGGCACGGCCTGCCCTTCCAGCCCAGGCACCTCTGCTTGTTCACGCGGGCGAGCCCTATCTTGACCTCCTCGGGCAACTGGCGCTCGATGGTGGCCACCGGGCACACCCGCGCGCATGCCTGGTCACACTGGTCGTAGATGCAGCCGGCGGTGCGTGGCAGGAACCGCGGCGTCCACAGCCCCTGGAAGCCGTCCTCCAGGCCCATCGGCTTGATGCAGCCCGCCGGGCAGGCACGCATGCACTCGCCGCACCGGTTGCACTCCGCAAGGAACTTTGACTCGTCCTGGGCCCCGGGCATCCGCAGCACCGGCCCCGACACTTCCCGAAGGCCGACCCCGTAGCCGGCCAGCAGCACAGCCCCCAGGCCCAGCGAACCGACGAACTCACGCCTGGTCACTGTAAACCCGCGCTCCGCTTTAGCTTCCGGCGATGGCCCCGCGGCGGTGATGCCGGGGGACGCCCCGGCGAGGCGATGCGTCGCCCCGACACGGCGTTTCACGGAACCAATCGATGTGTACAGCGGTACTCCGACGCTCTCGAGTGCAAGCGCTCCATCCGCGGGGCATGCCGCCACGCAGTCACCACAAGCGGTGCAGTCGGCGGAGCGGAGCCTGCCGCTGTCCTGTTTCAGGAAAGGTTCGGCGACGCCGAAGTCGCATGTTTTCATGCAGGCACCGCATTCGACACAGGCGCCCGCGTCCTTGACCACCGATAGCGGGCTGAACACAGCTCCCAGCCGCTTGCCGGCCATAGAGAAGAGGCTCATAAGGGCACCCATCGGACAGATCTCTTCGCACCAGAACCGCGGCCTGTAGGCGAAGGCGAGAAGCAGCAGGATGAGCAGGAACACAGGTATCTGCGGAAGGAAAAGGAAGTAGAGGCTCCTGTTCATGACCGCCAGGGGGCTCGCGAAGTAGAGCAGGTTGACCCCGGCAAGACCCAGTGCGAGAACTATGGCGAGCAGCAGGTACTTCAGCCTGATTCTGCGGGGCGCCCCCCTCTTCTCGAGCAAGAGCAGCTTCTTCATGTGTTTGCCCTTGGGCTGATAGTACTTGAGCGCTCTCGGCTTGAGCGAGCCTGCGATGTCGAAGCAGGTGCCGAGCGGGCATATCCAACCGCAGAAGAACCTGCTGGAGAGCAGGGTCAGCCCCAGCAGCACCCAGGCCGGCCAGAAGGCGGCGAAGGCCGAAGCGCTTCTCGAGGCTATCATCGAGTAGATACCGGCGAGAGGGTCGAACCTCAGCATCAGGTTGGCGGATGGTGTGGGCAGCGGCGGATAAGCCGCCCTGAACGCTAGAAGGGCGAAGAACGCGAGGAAAGCGAGCCTGACTGCCCAGCGCGCTACGGCAAATCCCCTGCCCCCGCTCCTGCCACTGCCGCTTTTCAACTCAAACCCTTGCTATCTTCAGCTTGTTAAGGTCTATCTCTCCGAGGCCGGCCTTGTTCCCAAGCGTGATGTACTCGATCCGGGACGGCTCCTTACCAAAGAGGCCGCACGCGTAGGCGTCCGCCGCGACGACGTCGCCGCTGGCTATGATCGTGTTGGCGGCGTGGGTTGGCCCGGGGCCTCCCGGCCCGTTGTCCAATAGTATTACACTGGCGTCGACCACCGAGAGCGCGGGTTTTATCAACAAGTTGAGGTCTGCTATTCCCTGGTGGAGGCCGTAGTTATGTATGCTCGACATGTTCGTCACGACGCCGATGAAGTTCTTCATCCCGAGCGATAGACCCGCGCTGCTGTGGTGCTTTGCTTTGGGCACGGTGATCACGACGTTGGCGTTCAGAACCTCCGGGTAGACATTCACGCTGCCGAGAACCACCGCATCGGGTATCGCCGCGTCCACGCCATGGCCTCTTTCACCTGCACCGAACACCATGATCTCGCCCCCGGCTCGTTTCGCCGCCGCGCCGATGCCGTTGCCGGCCAGGCAGGCTTCGGACGAGCCGCGAAGGCAGTGCTCAAGCACAACCACGCGCCTCGCCCCTGCTTCGCGGCACATCGCCACGACCTGGGCGACGACCTCAGGGTGTGTGCTGGTGGCGGACTCCGGCCCGTCCATGAACGAAGCGTTCGGCTTCACTACTACCATGTCCCCGGTCTTCACGAACCTGCCCATGCCGCCAAGCGCGTCGACCGCTCGGCGCGTTACCTCACCAGGGCCTGGCCCGGTGGCAACGGCCAGGTCCGCCGCGCCCGTGGTCGCTGCGGGCGCGGGGGGAGCTGTGCTCGTAGCGGGCCTTTTCACGACGGGGGCAACCTTGCCGCCGCAACCGGCGAGCGCGCCCAGGGCGCCTCCCAGCATAAGGCCGCCCGCCCACAAGCCGGCCTTCTTAAGAAATTCCCTGCGCTCAAAGATGTCGGCAATGTCTCGGCAGGCTATATCCATGTCCTCTCTCGGGAGGAACCTCGCCTCGAACAACTCCTTCATGGCCACTCCATCGAAGTCGGTTTGATTTCTGTGTCTAGAGTACTTTCAAGTAGCTTCGTGCTCCATGATAAAGGACAATCCGGCGCGCATGAACGGGTATAACAGAACGCACACACCGCTTAGTCAAAAACCCACAAAACGCTCGCGAGGTCACATGAAGAGACCCCAAGGTTGCGTTTCCGGGGGCGTTCAAGAGGGGCGAGGTGAGCTTCCAGAAGGGGCCGCGGCTACTTGGCCGGCGCTTTCTTCAAGGCGGACTCGCTGTAGGAGCAGTCCGGGTCCCAGAGAAGCCACTGGTTGACGCCCTCCTTCTCGCAAGCGTCTATCTGTCGCCGCACCATGTCGGGGGTGTAGGCGACCCTCAGGCTGAAGTCCTGAAGCCAGGGGCGCAGCTTGGAGGGCGACCCGGCCAGGACCTTCTTGAACTCCTCAACGGACTTGGTGACGATATCGCCGGGATTGCTCTCCGGGCTCTTGATGCCGTACTCGCCGGAATTGTAATGCGACGGGTACAACATCGGCGAGATGTAATCCACGCGAGTGGCGACGGTCTTTACGTCCTGCCCGATGCCCATATCGCCCTGCTTGCTCGCGGTGAGCCCGAACAGGTCGGCCGAGACGAAGACGTTATAGGGAGCGAGCTGCTCCCTCGCGTAAGCCAGGAACCCGTCGATGACTTCACCGGGTTTGCGGTTGTCCTGGTGCGGATACAGGCAGGTGGCCGTATTGCCGTCGGATGGGAACCTCAAGTAATCGAACTGCACCTCCTGAAAGCCGGCCTTTGCCGCGGCGACGGCGACTGCCAGGTTATAGTCCCAGACCTCCCTTGAGTAGGGGTCAAGCCACTGGCCTTTGCCCCAGACGCCCCCCGCCTTGTCCTGGACGGCGAGGTCCGTACGGCCTTGGGCGAGCTTGGGGTCCTTGAACACGACGATGCGGCAGATGCTGTATATATCGCGGTAACGCATCTGGTCGACGACAGCGTCGAGTTTGATGTAGTCGTTCAGGCTGTTGACTGTCTTCGCCAGCTGGTTGTCGAGCAGAGAGCCTATCTGCCCCGCCTCGTCCTTGAGGTCTATCTGCAGGGCGTTGAGCTCGGTTCGCTCGACAAGCCCATACATCTTCGCCATGTCCGAGTCGCTCGAGGCGATATAGACGGAGATGTGGGCGCCCTTGGCCTTAACCGGCTTCTGTGTGACCACGAAAGCCGCCGCTTCGTTGCCCGCCGCGTCTGTGGCCGTGACCTTGAAGCTGCGCCCCCGGGACGCGGTCGACGTGCCTTTAAAACTGCCTTTGGAGTCGACGGGCAACGTCTCCTTGCCTATCTTCACAGTCGCGCCTTTGTCAACGGTGCCCTTGAAGGCGACCTTGACCTGGCCGGTCCCCTTCATATCCGTTACGGTCTTGCCGGTGATGTTCAGTTGGGGCGGTTTGGTGTCGACCATGAACGCCCAGGTGGCCGTTCGTTTGCCCATCAGCCCTCCGCCGTCGACCTCCACAAGTGCTTTGTGCTCGCCGTCGGAAAGTGGGACCTTGCAGGTGATGCTCCTGGCGTCGACCCTGGCATTCATGATCGCATCTTTGCCGTCGACCTTGAGGGTCAGTTGTGAAGGCTTAACCGGACGGCTGAAGGTGGCTCCAACATCCACGACGGGAGCTCTGGCGAAAGAGCCCTTCGCCGGGCTCAAGCCCCCGATAGGCGAGGGGAGCATGAAGAACAGGAAGTAGAAGAGGAACGCCAGGCCCCCGGCGCAGGCAAAGCCGACTGCGACGTGAACGCCGGTGACGCGTGAGCCCCTGGAGCCGCGTCGCCTGCCAGGAGGCCGAAATGCCCGAGCGGGTGTGGAGTTCTCCTCATGGGCCTCGCGCAAGGGGGCCTTCCGGGGGCGCGCCTGCCTATCGACCTCTTCGAACGACAGCGTCCGCCTTCTCCCACCGGCGAAAGCCTCCCCACCACGCCTGTCCGAGAATATCTTCTTCTTAGCCATCCATAGACCCCGCTCTTCCTGGCCGCACGCCGGCGTCAATAGCCTGCAAAGGTAACTCCGGCGGGCAGATTGTCCCGAAGAAGCCTCGGCTCCATGTATGCAGGAGCGGAGATGGTTGCCGGGTCGCCGTCGCTGATGAAACGGAGCTCGGGACGCTTGTCGAAATATTGGAGCCAGTAGTCTGAACCGCTTGCGCCCGACCCGTCCTCAGGGTCGTAGTCCATGACCTGGATCCGCGGGACGAGCTTGCCCGGGTTCTTGTAATGATATGAGGGGTAAAACGGGTTGGACCCGACCAGGAGCGCCCACTTGTTGTGATACGTGGTTCCCTCGTACGAGCCCTCGTACATAAGCGCCTGGTTCTGGGGAACCGAACCGTACGGCAGGCAGAGGATGTCTAACTTGACCGCGGGGTCGACGCTCTTCATGTCCTTGACCGGTACCGCTACCTCTTTTTTCACCTGGTCGTCGCTGACTTGGCCGAGCGAGGGGTGGGTTGTGGTATGGTTCCCAAACTCGAAGCCGTGTGTCTGCAGGTAGTTGACCTTCTGCTTCTGGTACTTGGGCTGGTCGAAAAGCCCGGGAAGGAAGTTAAAGAGCGCGGTGTATCCGAAATCCTTGTTCTTCCTGTAGAAAGCGTCCATCATGCCTATCGCGCAGTTCGGGTCTGTTACCAGCTTCTGGCCCTCCTTGATGTACCTGAACTGCCCTTCGGTCGTATCGTCGAAGCTGAACACCACCGGGGTGGTACCGGCCGGGACGTCGATCTTGCCTCCCAGCAGATCGTGGAACGTCACGAGGCGGTAGCCCTTCTGGTACAGGGTTTCGAGGTCTTTCTTGAAGTTCTCGATGCTGCGGGTGTAGTCGCTTTCTTTCTCCTCGATGCGGTGATACTCGAGGATCATTACCATGCCCATCTCGTTGGGCCTGACGTTCTTCGCAAGGACTTTTTCCAGGTTCGCACCGGCGGCCGGCTTGCCCGTGCCACCACCGCAGCCGCCAACCACCACCGAAGTGGCAAGTCCGACCAGAATAATGACGCACAGCGTTTTGACAGGCCTATTCATGGGCCTCATTCTCGTTCCTGACCTGAGGCGCAACTGGCGGAAAGGCAAAGAAAATACCTGACATGAGCACTTATTATCGTTGTTATGGGGATAATTGGCAATCTGCCCTGGCAATTATTGGCATCTCCAGTATATGTTTCAGTTGAAGTTAGGACGTCGGGCGCGCCCGGGCGGTTTCAATCTGTTATAAAATATCGAAAGAGGAGGAGAGTTCGGACAACGGGGGTTCGACGATGCCCGTGAGCGTTGACGTGAGAAGAGAGCGGATCCTGAAGAACGCGATTCAGCTGTTTGGCAAGAACGGTTTCTACGGAACCCGGATGTCAGAGGTCGCGAAAAAGGCGAGGGTCTCTCCGAAGACGCTTTACAAGTTCTTCAAGGGGAAGAAGGAGCTGTTCATCTCCGCGCGCCAGTACGCTTACGACAGGCTGGTGCGTGACACCATCGCCACCGTGCCCCCAGAGCTTGTGGGCCTTGACTCCTTCGCCATAGTCAAGAGTGTCCTCAAGTCATACAGCGCCTTCATCCGCCAGAACCGCGGCCTCGCGCGAATCCTGGCCGAGGCCATCGCCGTGGTCGACGAGGACATAAGGCGTGATGAGGAGGAGAGTTTCGTCCGGGCGGTTTCTGCGATGACCACCGTTTTCGGGAATGACGTGCGCGATGGCAAGATAAAACTCGTGGCCCATCCCGACGAGGTGGCCTGGCTTTTCCTTTCGCTGGCTTTCCTGATAGCCTACGCCGTGCTCCTCGACCTCGACAGCGAGTCGGTCGGCGGATTTGAGCCGGAGTACACCCTCGAGTGCTTCTTCGGCGCCATGAGAGAGCCGGCCTACGCCTGAGCGATGTCAGGCTTGACCTGGTCCACCAACCGGTTCAGGAACAGCAGGGCCGTCTCTTCCGGCATCTCCGGCGCAAGCTCTATCAGGGACACGTAGGCTGCCGACTGGAGCGCCATGGTGTAGGTCCACGAAAATTGATCGAGGTCCAGATCGCCCCTGACAAGCCCCGCCTTCTGTCCATCGACAAGGATACTTCTGACCAGCTCGTGCATCTGTAGAAAGAACTCGCGGGTGCTCTTCTTGATGTCCGGGTCGTCAATGGCTGTAATGGCCTGGATGCTGACCCGGGCCTTGTCACGGTTCCCGCGGACCTCCCTCAGGAACTCCCTGCCGAGCCCCCTCAATACGGCGGGGGCACCCCCGCCCAGCGGGAGCTGCGGCAGCATGTCCTTGAGCATGTTCAGGTGGATGGACCGGCGGACCTCCAGGTAGAGGGTCTTCTTGTCGCCGAAGAGATCGAAGATCGTCTTCTCGCTGACCCTCGCTTCAACGGCTATCTGCGCCGTGGTCGCGCCCAGAAAGCTCTTCTCGCTGAACTTTCTCATCGCGGCGGCGAGGACCTGGTCGCGGGTGCCTTCGCTGTGGCCCCTGCCCCTTGTGCTCAAATGCTACCTCCCGGCAAGCTCAGACTATATTGTATTTGCGCGGGAGGTTATCCGCCAGTGCAATCGGGCGGATTCTTGAAACAGGCGCTTTTCCGGTGGACGCCCGAGGCGGCGCGCCGCCGGTCGCGCGCGGCAGTTGATTCGAGCGTAGGCCGGGGGCTCGCGCAAAAGGAAACATGTCCTGACCACTTGCGATTCAAGACCAGTTCTCAATGTGGTATTCTCTTCTACGGCATGAAGAACAAATAGCTGGGGAGGACAGATGATAGAGATAAGGAAGGCCTCGCTGGCCGACGAAGAGGACGTAGCCGTGCTCATCAGGGAGCTTGGGCAGGTGATGGGGATAAGCGGTGATGTAAACCCCGTCTCGTGGTACAGCACCTTGAGAAAGATGATCGCCTCCCCGGAGTGGACGTTTCTGCTGGCGGAGGAAGGCCCCGTCAAGCGCGGCCTTCTCATATTGCTGATCCTTCCCTCGTTGTACCACGGCGGCAACTATGCCGCGATAACCGAGCTCATCGTCACCGAGGGTGCCCAGGGCAAGGGCCTCGGCCAGCTGCTGGTGGAGGAGGCCAAGAGGATAGCCCGCACCATGGGCTGCGAGGAGATCGACGTCAGCGTCGAGGTGGAGAACGAGAAGGCGAAGGGCTTCTACGAGAAACTCGGTTTCAAGAAAAAGCACGCCGATTATGGCATGAGCCTCTGATCGAATGACCTTGAGCCGCGGCTCCGGAGCTGCGGCTCTTCCACGATAACGCCCGATTTGAGCCGCGACCCTGGAGACGCGTCGCGGCCATCTTCATTCGCCTTCACCCGCAAGGGCCTGCTGGTCCCAGTACTGCTCGTCGTACTCCGCGAGCTGTATCAGCACGCCGAAGGCGTCCCTGGGGCTGATGTAGGCTTCCTTCCAGGCGGGGTTTTCCGCGTTGACGTCGACGACCCTTATTCCCTTTGATTCGAGGTACTCGACCGCCTCCAGCAGGTCTTCGACCTGCAGGGTCACGTGGTGCAGGCCTTCGCCTCTCTTGTCGATGAAGCGGTTGATGAAGTTGTCGGGGTCAGAGGAGCTTATCAGCTCGATCATGCCCTGCCGGCCCATGAGGAAATAAGCCCAGTTGAACTCCTGGCCCCCATACTCCCATGACTCGTCTATCAGCTTCACACCGCCAAGGATGTCCGTGAGGAAGCGCTCGGCGTATTCCTTGTCGCGCACCGCAACCCCGACATGGTCCACCTTCTTGATCTTCACCGCATCTCCTTTCCCTCGAAGCCGCCGCTCGCGGCGCCCGAACGCAACACTTCGCGTTCGAGTCCACGGCTCGATGTTACAACTCGCTGAAGCGGTTGTCATCGCTCGAGCCCCGAGAACGGCGCCCGCGCACGCTTAGCCCTGATCGAATAATTTATCCTGTACCATCAAAGGAGAATCCGCGAGGCGTGAGAATGCTAGGTAAAGGCACCGGGAGGTTTGAACTGAAGTGATGAGGCTTTGCTGGTACTGGGTTCGGTACCACCACTTTGTGCGGTAGCGCACCCAGGAGTTAAGAAGCCAGGCCGGGATTCGGGTTGCACATGCCAGGTCACGTTTTTTAGACCCCTCTAAACGGGGTTTTTCTATTAAAAGAGGCTTGAGAGCCGAAACGGTGGGGGTGCATCAATGGCCAGGTTGTTCGATGATATAACTCGGACGGTAGGCGGGACACCGCTGGTCAGGCTCAGGAAGGTCACCGGGGGGGCGGCCGCCGTTGTCTACGCCAAGCTCGAGTCCTTTAACCCGCTCTCCTGCGTTAAGGAACGCATAGCCAACAGCATGATCGAAGACGGCGAAAAGACCGGCAGGATAGATCAAGACACCACCATCATCGAGCCCACCAGCGGCAACACGGGCATCGGGCTCGCCATGGTGTGCGCCGCCAGGGGATACAAGCTGATTCTCACCATGCCCGAGACCATGAGCATGGAGCGCCGGCAGTTGCTCGCGGTCCTGGGAGCGGAGGTCGTGCTCACCCCGGGCTCCGAGGGCATGCGGGGCGCCGTCAGCAAGGCGGAAGAGCTCGCCTCCCGGATTCCCGGCAGCTTCATTCCACAGCAGTTCAAGAACCCGGCGAACCCGCGCGTCCACCGGGAGACGACCGCCATGGAGATATGGGAGGACACGTCGGGCGCGGTTGATATCGTCGTCTGTGGAGTGGGCACCGGCGGCACTATAACGGGCGTAGCGGAGGCGCTGAAGGGTCTGAAACCGGGGGTTCGCGCGATAGCCGTCGAACCGGCCGGCTCGCCGGTCCTCTCCGGGGGGGAGCCGGGACCGCACAGGATACAGGGCATAGGCGCCGGATTCATCCCGGAGGTTCTGCGGGCGGACCTCATCGACGAGGTTATCACCGTGTCCGACGACGACGCCGGGCTGACCACAAAGAAGCTGGCGCGGCTGGAGGGGATACTGGCGGGGATATCCTCGGGCGCCGCCACCTGGGCGGCAGTCGAAGTGGCGAGACGGCCGGACAACGAGGGGAAGATGGTGGTGGTGGTCCTGCCGGATACCGGCGAGCGCTATCTCTCCACCTGGCTTTTCACTGACGCTTACGCGAGCCTGCGCCAGTGACCTGGCGGCCCCGCTTCGCCCTGGCGGCCTTCTTCGCCGGGACGACCCCGCTTGCCAGGGCGTTGCGCACCAGTTCCCTGGTCTCCTCCGCCTTCTCTTCGACAGGCATCTTCTGGCCGCTCAACCCTCCTATCTCGCTGACCCTCTCGACGAGGCCCATGACCGCGTAGGCGGCCAGGTCCGGGTTGACCTGCCTGATGATGCCGTCCTTTATGCCACGCTTGATGGCGAACCTGGTTCCGGCATGCACCACGCGGTAGATGTTGCGGTACTTCTCCTGGATGGTGCGGTCGGTCGAGCCTATCTCCAGGAAGTACATCAGGTATATTGGGCCGTGCTTTTCGAGCAATAGAAGCGCTGGCTCGACGCATCGCAAAACGGCCTCGAGCCCGTCGGGGGCACCCTGCAATATGCCGCCGAACGTCTCCGCGATCTCGACCGCGATGCCCTCCAGGATAGCGATCATTATCGAGCGCTTGTTGTTGAAGTACCAGTAGATGGTCCCCTTGGCTATGCCGGCGGCGGATGCTATGTCGGAGATGGTGGTGGAGTAGTAGCCCTTCTCGGAGAAGACCCTGGAGGCCACAGCCATGATGTGTTTCCTGCGGTCCAGCGCCCGCCTGGTGCCAGACGTGGTGCCGGTGGCACCGTCGAACTCCTGGGCCGCGAGGCTGGTGGTCCAGCGTAACTCGCTGCGGTCGAGGAGCTCCTTAATCTCCGAGAGCGACAGGCCTTTCTCGCGCTGGAGCACCCTGATGGAGTTGACCATGTCAACATAGCCGGGGTCGTAGTAGGCCATGTTCGGTGCCGTCTTGAGAGGAGGCGGCAGCAGGCCTTCGCGCACGTAATAGTTTATGGCCGATGTGGAAACCCCGGTGCGCCTCGAAAGCTCACCGACTCGAAGAAGCTTCTGGGTACCTGTGTTAACCATAGTAATACGCCTCGTCCGAAGTATAAAGTAACAAGCAATCAGGGTCAAATCGGCCAGGGCTCAGCGGGCGCCGCGGCCGGGAATATGTAAGAATACAGGCGGCACCACGTGTGACCGGGAGGGAATCAGTGGCAGGGGTGACATAGATGAGGTTCGCCAGAAGCCTGAAGGGGCGGCTGGCCATAATGGCCGCCGTGGGCATCGTGGTCAGCGGCACGGTGGTTCTGGCGTTCGGCTTTTTCATGGCGCGCTCGAGTCTCAGGGAGCAGGTCTTCAAGTCACTCGAGAGCGTGGTCTCGCGCACCACGCGCGAGGTTCAGACCACGATCGAAGCCCTGGCCTACTCCGCGGAACAGGCGGCGTCAAACCCGGAACTGCGTGCCGGCCTTTCGGCGTACTTGGACGGCGCGAAAGACAGGCAGGAGCTTTCCTCCGCTATGAGCGTATTCCTCTGGGCGACCTACCCGAGCGTGCCTTCAGTCAATCACATCATCGTGGCCACGCCCGACGGAACCGTTGTGGCGACCACGGCGGAATGCAGCCCCGTGGGACCCAAGCCGCCCGCCTCTGTTCCCAGGCGCCTGCTGTTGGACGCCGGCCTCGGGCGAACCGTGTATGAATTTGACACCAGGAACGGAAGAGTCATCCTGAGAGTCGCCGACCCGGTATTGAGGGTCGGCTCGAACGCCCAGGCCGGCGTGCTGGTGGTCGAAAGGCGGGCAGAGGACCTGGAGGAGGAACTCTCCGACACCTCCGGCCTGGGCTCCAAGGGCGGGACGATACTCAGCAAGCGGCGGGGAGGGGCTGTCGTTGCGATGGTTCCAAAGGCCGGCGGCTCCGGGGCAGAGGTTTTCGAGATGGTCGAGTACGGGGCGCGCGCGGATCTCCCTCCCGTGAAGGCGGCCGGGGGCGAGACGGGCGAGGGCGAGGTTGGAGAGCCCGGAGGAAACAGCGTCGTTTATGCCACAAGCTACATACCGCAGGCCGGGTGGGGCGTGTGCGTCACTTCCGACAGCGGGGACGCGTTCGCGCCCATCTACAGTCTGCGCAACGTCAACATCCTGGTCATATTGGTCCTGCTTTTCGGTGGATGCGCGCTCGCTTACCTGATCGCGAGGTCTATCTCGCGTCCGCTGGAGGAGCTGCAGGACGGGGTGAAGGCTCTCGCCGGAGGGGAGCTCGGCACGAGGGTGGCCATCAAGGACGGGATAGAGGTGACGGCACTTGCCGACGAGTTCAATACCATGGCCGGGAGGCTCGATGAGTTGTACCAGACGCTTGAACAAAAAGTCGACGAGCGGACCCGCGAACTGCAGGCGGCCAACGAGAGGCTCCGTATCCTCGACGAGCTGAAGAGCGACTTCGTGTCGATGGCCTCGCATGAGCTGCGCTCACCCCTGTCCTCCATGAAGATGGGGGTGGCTACCGTCGCCAAGGAAATGGTCGGCCCGCTCAACGACGAGCAAAGGTTGATGCTGGAAATCGCTGAGAGGAATATCGACAGGCTGACGAAGCTGACGACAGACCTGTTGGACCTGACCAAGATAGAAGCCGGACAGCTCGACCTGGAGTTGGACGATCACGATCTCCACGAGCTTGCCCTGGAGATAGTCGAGTCCGATGAGCCCCTGGCTAAAGACAAAGGCCTGCGTCTCGAGGTCGTCTGTCGCGAAGGCCCGGTGGTGGCCAGATGCGACCGCGAGAGGTTGTATCAGGTCATCCAGAACGTGGTGAGCAACGCCCTCAACTTCACCGAGGAGGGCGAGGTGACGGTGTCGGTGGACCGGCGGAGTGACGAGGTGGAGGTCGTCGTGTCGGATACGGGACAGGGCATAGCGCCGGAGGCGATAAAGAGCATTTTCGACAAATGGTCGCAGGCTCATTCAGACACCCGCTCCGAGAAGAGAGGCACGGGGTTGGGTCTTGCCATCAGCAAGGGTATAGTAGAAGCTCACGGCGGTAGCATCACCGTGGAGAGCGAGCTGGAGAAAGGCACCGCCTTCGCTTTCAAGGTGCCGGTACGGGGTCCGCATGAAAGAGACGAAGAAGATACTCATAGTCGATGACAACGACGACGTGGTCACCACGTACCGGGTGGTCCTGGAGCGGATGGGCTACGGGGTGGACATCGCGCGCGACGGCAATGAGTGCCTGGAGAAGATAGAGCAGAACAGGCCCGACATAGTGCTCCTGGACGTGCTGCTTCCCGGCCTCTCCGGCAACGAGGTCTGCAGGCTGATAAAGGAGACCGCCCGGACCAGCGACATACCGGTCGTGGCGATCACCGCGAGCGTGGCCGCGGACACGCGCGAGAAGATGGCGGAGGTCGGGGCCGACGCCTTCCTTCTGAAGCCAATCGAGGTCTCCGACCTGAACCGCGTGGTCAAGAAGTTCCTCGGCGCCTGAGAGAATACCCGGGGCCAGTCGTGCTTGCGTAATTCATGCTGGGGTCAGGCCCCAAGGAAAGTATTCATTTCATGGGGCCTGTCCCCCGCATGGATCAGTGCGAAGGGTTAAGTTGTTGTGGTCGGGTCGGGGCCCGG
>JBBQKJ010000060.1:0-16567 GCA_038326775.1 Candidatus Geothermincolia bacterium | reverse complement strand
CTGGAAGTGGTCGGCGAACTGGAGAAGGCTGCTGAAACGCTCATAACCGCTGTCTCTCATGTACATCACCCTCCTGCTGGCAGCATAACAGGAGGGTATGACAACATATTGTGGCCTACTGAGAAGATGGAATAATCGTTTAGAATAATGGCTTCTGCCACACGGCGAGCGCTACGGTCCGTAAGAACAGCCTTGATGTAGACCGCTGTCTGAACAAAAGACGCTCCAGGGTTATGGACCCAGTGCGCGTCTCCGTCGCGAAGAGCCAGGTATGTCGAATGGAGAAGGGATACCGGCAAAGACAGGCCGGCTCTCCGGCATCGCAATGGGCGGCGCCAGCGAGTTCCCCGTGTGAGAATATTCGGAGATAGTGGTGACCCCAGTGGCCCAAACCAATCACGGCTACGTTTAGAGCTTCCATTACATCATACATTCTGTAGAGTAACCGGATGTCGTCTTGCTCGATTGTACTGTCTGTATATGGCGAAAGCAACGGGTCGCGGCGGGGGCAAGTGATAGTATGTAGAGGTGATTCCACTTGTAGAGCCCATAGAACCAAGGAGTTGCCCTGTCTGACAGAGCACATCCCATTAGCACCTGCGGATTGAAGACCAGTAAGGTGTTGAAGCGGATGCTGGTTCGCCCCGAGACGGCGATCTTCGCGATGTACGCGGCTGTAACATGCTTCATGACGTATCCCGCCGTCACCATGTGGTCGCGCACATACGCCGAGCGGCGCGACCCCCTGGGGTCTTTGTGGTCTCTCTGGTGGTGTAAATACTCCTTTATCCACAACCTGCCCGTCTCGCCAATGAGTCTTGTGGCTGTACCATGGGGGAAGAATTTAGGAGGATACGCAACAGACCCCCTCTCGTCCCTGAGCGCCAGGGCCGCGGCTACAATCCTGAACGAGACGGTGGCCTACAACTTGATACTGCTGTTCTCGTTTTTCCTTTCCGCGATCGCCATGTACTTCCTGGTACGCAGCCTTACCGGCTCGCGCTCCGCCGCGACTTTCTCCGGGCTCGCATTTGGCTTCTGCCCATATATGCTGGCGCACGGCAAGGAACACCTCGGGCTCGCCGCTACTTTCTGGCTCCCGCTGTTCACGTTGGTGCTGTTGACGGCGTGGCGCGGACGCAGCACGTGGTCTATTGTCGGTTGCGGCGTCTTGCTGGTAACCGTTTCCCTTTTCAACAACCAGTACGGGATGATCGCCGCCGTCTTTGGAGCAACATTCCTGGTGACCGCATGGCTCGGGGGCAAGCCCTGGAAGCGCCGCTCGATTAATTGGAGCCTACTGCTGAGGATTGCTGTCGTATTCGTGCTTGTTGCGGTTGTTGCATTTGTGTCCCTGGCCGTCCTGACCCGTTCGAGTTCAGGAAAGGCGAAGCCTCTGACCTCTTTGTATCAGTACTCGGCCCGCCCCTGGGACTACTTCCTTCCCTCCGCCGAATCAGCCATCTTCGGCAACCTGACCGGCGGTTTTATCAACTCTCATTTGCATGGGAGCTTCCTCGCCGAGAACAGTCTATTTCTGGGATACACCGTCTTGGCTCTCGCAATCTACGCGCTGCTGGCAACCTTCCGGGAGCGAAATTCACGACCGGGAAGAAGAATTCCGGTCGCTGTAACCACCGTTTCCGTCGCTGATGCGCCTGGCACGCGGCGGGTATCTGATGACCCGTATGCCGGCCGGACTATATTTGCGTTCGCCGTGTGCGCAGTTGTCGCGTTCATTTTCTCCATGCCACCGACCTCGAATGTGCTCGGTATAAAGCTTTACTTCCCGGCACATCTTATGTACAAGGTGCTGCCCCAGTTCAGGGCGTACGCAAGGTTCGGCATCATAGTGATGATGTGCACGGTCGTGCTGGCAGGCTACGGAATCGCATATCTTGCAAATTGGCTCGGGGGCGGCAAGCGCATCTTACCTGTCGCCGCTCTTCTTCTGGCGCTTGTTGTGATGGAGTTCACTATTGTTCCCCCCTTCTATTCATTAGACACGGAGGCGGCAACCGGATACTCCCGTTGGTTGAAATCGCGGCCCGGAAAGCCTGTCGCCGCGATCTATCCACTTTACGCCGCGGACGACTTCCAGAGCTACGATTACTTCTTCCAGCAGCGCCTTCACCAGAAGAAGCTCGTTAACGGGGCCGACGCGAGCGGCGAGGGCGAGTTATACCGCCAGAGCCTGCTCGACCTGTACCACCCCGCTACACCCACGCTCCTCAAGAAGCTCGGCGCAAGATTCGTCGTGGTCATACCCAGCCAGATGGCGAGCCCATCGCCTCCACACCTCAACTACACTTTCCCCACGCGGTTCGACCCGTCCCGCCTGCCCCCCGGGCTCAAGGAGGTCGGTAGGCCTGCGGGCAGCATCATATACGAGGTTACCGCCGCTCCGGCCGAGTTCGTCCCCCTGTTCGGGGCGGGTTCCTACCAGGCGTATATCGACCCCGATGGGAGGTTCTGGCACCCGGCCACGAACGATGTGGTGGTAGATATCCAGTCAAGCCTCAAGCAACCCGCGCTGTGCGACATCAAGCTGACAGTAATGAGCGCCAGGTCGGTAAGCAAAGTCACCTTCGAGGTCGACCGTTTGATACGGACAGAGGCCGACGTCCCGCCCTGGCCGGTTGAGGTGTTGCTCCGCGACGTAATCCTGGCGCCGGGCGCCAACACCCTTGTTGTAAAGTCAAATGGGAAGCTGGCCAACCTCACGGAAGTGCCCGGCTATTCGGATGTGTCGGCGGCCATGATGCTCAGCAACATACTCGTGGAGAAAAAGCAGTGAACACTCGTCTCGAGCGCTTGAGGTTAATACTGGATACGAAAGGCCTGGACTGCGTGCTGATCACCAGGATGGAGAACGTGCGCTACCTCAGCGGTTTCAGGGGCAGCAATGCCGCCGCGCTTGTGACCGCGGCAGGGGCCATGCTGATCACCGATGGGCGCTATCGCGAGCAAGCCGCGCGAGAGTCAGTCGGCTGGGATGTCCACATATACACCGGCGCCATGACAGGTGCGATCGCCGACGCCCTTACCGACGGCAGCCGGTGCGGGTTCGAGGCCTCCTGCAGCTTCGACTTCTACAGAAAGCTTTCCAAGGCCGCTGCTGGTCGTGAGCTAGAGCCCCTAGAGGGCATTGTGGAAGGGCTCCGCATCATCAAGGACGCGCAGGAGGTCGCCTCCATCAAGGTGGCGCTCGAGTGCGCGGCCAGGGGATTCAACGAGGTTGCCGGGCTAATCAAGCCGGGGATTACCGAACGTGCGCTCGCCGCCGAGCTCGACTACCGCATGATGCTTGCCGGGGCGGACGGCCCCGCTTTCGACACGGTTGTGGCTTCCGGCCTCAACTCCGCTCTGCCCCACGCGCCCATCACCGACCGCGTGCTGACCGAAAGCGACCTTGTTGTGGTCGATTTCGGCGCCGTACACAAAGGCTACCGCTCCGACACCACCCGTACCCTCGCGATGCCCCGGCTCGACCCGCGTGGCGAAGAGTTGCTCGAGGTAGTCAGGGCAGCGCTTGGCAAGGCGCTGAAGGCGCTGCAGCCGGGGGTGAGGGCGGCAGAAGTGGACGCGGCCGCGCGCGAGCGCATCGCCGCCGCGGGTTTTGCCGATAACTTCAGCCACTCCCTCGGGCATGGTGTTGGGCTGGAGACGCACGAGAAGCCGACTATATCTGCAGTTTCCGACGAAACCCTGGAACCCGGCATGGTCTTCACCCTCGAGCCCGGTATTTACATAGAGGGTTACGGAGGTGTCAGGATAGAAGAGATGGTCCTGATGACAGGCGATGGCCCGGAGGTCCCTTCCAGGGGCATTCCACTCGCGCCAGCTTGATTTTCTCGTTTACAATATCACACAGCGGCTCTTGCGACTGAAAGGAGTGGAAGTGCCTGAGACAGCTCAGTTCAAGGCATGCTACCGGCATCCAAAACAGCCCGCGGTCAAGAACTGCCAATACTGCGAACAACCAATTTGCAGGGAATGTGAGAAGGAGAGCGGCGACCACCGCATGTGCGGGCCTTGCAAGAAAAAACTGGTCTCGAGAGCGGCGATGGCGGCGGGTCCGCAGCCCCAGCGGGCGCAGTTTGAGCTCGGAGAGGTGACGGTGTTCCGTGACGGCACCGTTGTGGCTCCCGAACAGGCTCCGGTCGCTCCAGAAAGCCTCCGCGTGAAGGAGGACGATGGAGCTCAAGATGGTCACGCCGATGAAGAGCCCGCTTTGCCGGGACAATCCGGGGCCACAACGACAGCTCCGAACGAGGTGAACGCCGACGAGAAAGCAGGGCAGACCGAGAGGTCGGGAGAAAAGCCCGGCGGACTGAGCCAGGTGGCTTACGCTCTCCCTTTTACCCTGGCCACTGATATTTGTGTCGCGGGCACCTGGTTGCTCGTCGCCGTGATCCTGAAGCAATGGACGCAGATCTCGGTTCTCACACTGGGCCTTGCCGTGCCATGGGTCTTCTATAACGCGACAATGAGAAAGAAGCGGGCGGGAGAACGGGTCTGGACAGAGTCGCCCGTTGTACTGGTCTCGATTATTTCTTTCACCCTGGTTGCCGTGACAGCGCCACTGCTGGAGTTCCTCGTTTTCAAGGTCGTCTTCTCCGGGTTCAAGCAGTTCGATGCCTTCGCCCGGGAGTACTTCAACGGAGTTGGCTGGGCTTTGATTTCCCTGGGTCTGGCGTTCTCCCTGCTGACCCCTTTTCTTCTAAAAATCGGCGCCCGGTGGGACGTACCCCGCCTTCGGCTGCGGCGCAGGAGAAAGCCTGTGGGGTTGTAATATCTCGGAGCCGGGCATGCCGGGCCGCCGCTAAAGCTCCCTGAATGAGTGGACCTTGAATGGCAGCGGCCAGGCCTCGACCGGGACCGAGGGCGCCTTGTACGTTATGCGGGCGTCACGGGCGAAGCCCGACACGGGAGCCGAGATAGCGCCCGTGCACGTTATCTGGCCCTGGATGTCCCTGAACCACCCCAGGTCGTAGATGACGTTCCCGTTCTGGGTGGCCGGGTTCTGGTCGTGGTCGTGCGTCCCGTTCGTATACAGGAACACGGTGTCGTTCGCGTTGGGGTTCAAAGTCATATAGCTCGCGTGAGTTATGTTGCCTCTCCCTATGACCTGGTACTCCGTGTTGGGCTGCCACTGCACGGAATGCGTTACCGATACGTCCCCCTCGCAGACGATTACGCCTCTCTTCTGGACGTTGTATATGACGTTCTGAATCTGCAGGTCGTCGGTGCAGTACAGCACCCACATGCTCGACGGGTCCCCGTCGATGGTCACGTTGGTGATTACCTGAGGCGTACTGTCGAAAGGGTTTCCATTTCCGGTGTAGTAATGCCCCTGCGCTATAGCCATAGTACGGTACCAGTCCCAGTCCGGCTCCGGCATCGTGACATCAGGCACCGCCTGCACGGGCGCGTCCCCGACGTTGGGACTAGAAGGGACTTTACTACCATAGCTGATTGTCCCAAGCCACCCAACGTAGAGCGGCCACCAGTTCACATAGGTTCTCGTTTCTGAAGGAGTGCCTCCGTACCGCCATTCCCCATCGATGTCGACTGTCTGGGTACCAATACCCGTCGCTGTAAGGGCGGAGTTCCCGTTGCAACGTACATTGCCGCCGACATAGGTGAGGGGCCATGCGGCAACAGCGCAGTCTGCAGTAAGATTCGCAACAGCCTTGGTATTAACACTACCGTAAACCCTAACCAGCGAACCCCAGAGCAAGCCGTTATATGAGCGCAGCGAAACCGCTCCGTTGGCGTTGACGTTCGACGCCTGAGAACCTCCCCCAACATCGACAGTAGCGCCAGCGACTATCCCGGAGGACGCGTCAATAGTCACAGAACCTCCGGCGTTGAGGTTGGTACCTGAGTTCTGAGCGACGGCCACGCTAGCGGCGGCGAGCACAATCGCATTTGCAGTCAGACTCACGTTTCCGCCGGCGTTTACACTTCCGCTCACGTTCCAGCTGGAACCGGCCCCGGCGCCGGTTTCAGCCGATATGCTGACATTGCCACCCGCCGTCAGGTTCCCGTTGACGCTGTCGCTCCCGTTCGCTATAACTCCGGTCCTGCTGGAGAGGTTAGCGTTTCCTCTTGGCTCGAGGTTAGCGTTTCCACCCGCGACGACGTCGCCGTTCACCTGAAGATAACCTGCCGCGAACGTCTTTGTGTCGGTCAGGTTCACATCCCGGCCGGCGTAGATCTTGCCGTCGACCTGGATCTTGGTGCTGTTCAATGCCAGCCACCCTGTATTCAGCGTGACGTCGTTGTCGCGCGAGTACATGCAGTAGTTAAAGGCTTCGAAGTGGCCCTGTATGCCCCGGAACTCCACGACCTCCTCGAGCGTCCTGGAGTAGTGTCTCGCTACGCCGCGCTCGCTCGCCTGGTACGTCCCCGTTGAGACGATCTTGTAGCGGTACGCGCCACTTGTGTCAACCACGATGGTGAGATCGAAAGTTGACCCCGGAGCCACGGTTATCGGTGGCTCGGAGCTAGGATACGGGATCGGCCCTTCTTCCCGTGCAAGGTAAGCCTTCCCGTAAGAGAGCCCGGAATCCGCGAGGTCGAAGGCGCGGTTGGAGGGTTTAGCCCTGTCCGCGTCATTGAACTGATAGGCGGCAACAGTCAGAAGCGAAAGGCCGAGGAGCGCCATGATTATCATGATGAGAAGCACCATCACGACCGCAAAACCGTCCTGCGCGTTCCTCTTCCGGGGAAACTCCGGTTCGCCCGGCAACTCTCCCACGCGCCTCTTGACCCAGGCCAGACTCAACTTCATAGCTTCGCTCCCAAGTCATCGTCCCTCATGGTAAGATAGCAACGAATCTGTACCGTACCGGTCTTGGTAGTAACCACAGTCTTACTGCCCGCGGACTTCTGCATCGTGAACGAGATATCGACCCTCATTATCTTTGTCCGGTTGGTGTTGCTGACTGTCAGGGCCGTCCCGGCCGCGTCGTAGTAGGTGAAGCTGAGTGCTGTTACGCCCCTCGCGATCACGTAGGTCGTAGGGCTTCCGTACGTCGTGGGGCTTCCCACCCCGATCCTCTCTGTGACATTGAGCGTGCTGCTGTTCACATCGCGGTAGAAGATTATCTCCCTGTTCTCTACCACCCCGGGAACCCCCCTGACGTCCGCCACGAAATCGATGGGGCTGTTTGTCGCCGGCACGTTGAAGCTCTTGGCGCACCTTATCTGGCGCTCCATCTTCTCCAGCGTGTTCGCCGCGTCCACGTTCAGGATTGACCTCGCCTGCATCTGTTTGGCGTTCAACAAGCCGTACTCGAACATATATAGAACGCCCATCAGCAGGATGACGAGAAGCATAACGGATATCAGCATCTCTACAAGAGTAAAACCCGATTCGTCTGATAGCTTTCCGTTGACCCGTACTCTCATTCTCCGGCTCCCGCCTTGCTAGTCGCCATCGTTCTACCATGCCAGTTGTGTTATGTGAAACCTGTCGTTATGGTTGTTCGAGCCCAGGGTAATCCTGCCCAGGGCATCGATGTTCGGCATCAGCCACTCGGCGGTCGAGATCGTGAAGCTCTTGCTGATGCGGTCGTTATAGACTGTGAGCAGTGTCGGGTCGGGCACGGAGTAGTTGCCGTTAGCCCCGGTGATTGCAGTCCAACCGCTGCCGTTCCAATAGGATAGGACAACGTTTGTCGTCCCCACTGACTGGTCCTTGAATCCCTGTCCTCTAAGCGTGAACGCCGCGTATCCACCCTCTTCGATGGTTTGCCACCACCAGTCGCCACCCTGCGTGTTGGACCTCTGCGCGTTGGCTACCGACCCGCCTTCCGTGTTGCTGGTCGGGCCTCGCCATGCAAAAGTCCAATACCTGTTGTACCAGGGTCCTGTCATCCACCAGTCCTGGAATCTGTTGGTTATCGTTACAGCACCGCTTGCCTGGGGGTTGAGGGTGGCCCCAACCGATCCGACGACTATGTTGGAGGAATAGGTAAGGGGCTGGTTGCTCGTGAAGCCGTTGTCGGTCACCGGCGTCGCGTCGTTACTCACCACCCAGATGTTGTTGGCGCCTGTGAAGCAGTGGATAAGGTTCAACTGGGTCGTCCACTCCGTGCCGTTGCTCGTCGGGCTACCCTTGACCATCGTGCCATCGTCATGGGTCGGGTCGGGGTCGTCGACCTCATACCTCTGGTTTGCCATGGTGGAGTAAGTCCCCGAGTTGTAATAAATGTGATAAGCAGAATTTTCCAAACACTCTCCTGTCAGCTTGACGCTAACAGGAGCGTAGTTGTGGTAGAGCCCTGCGGGCTCACCAGGCACATTCACCTTTTCCGCGTCTTTGTAGAGTATCGGTCTGACCTTCCTGACCATGAACGCGTTGGTCAGGGACCCTTTCGAGCCCGATGTGCTGTTCTCCAGGTAAACCCACAAGTTATACGACGTGCTGTCGTTCACGGCGAGAGGTTCCGGTACCGTCTTGAAATCCATGGTGCAGAACAGGTACGTGCTGTCGGGGGAAGTCCAGACGTCGGTGCCCGTGGCTACGAAGTCCGTCGAGGTGCCGTTCGCCGCGACCCCGTTGATCCCCATCCTGACGGTGTCGACCGACCCGAGGTCCGTTCCCTCGACCTTCAATACATATTTGTATTCCCTGTTACGGTAAGCGAAACTGCGCTTCTCGGGCGGGGTGCCCGATGCAACAACGTAAGGCGCAACATAGTGGGATGAAGGGGCATCAGGATACTCTTTCTGGACGTAGACCTTCTGGGGCGTCGGGACCCCAACAGAGATCGAGAACTTGTAGGTGGCGTTGTTCGCCGATATGGTGTTGCCGTCAGATATCTCAACCCTGTTGTCCTTGCAGTTGATTATCTCGACGAAATAGTTTCCGGCAATCTGGTCTCGCAGGTCGAACGTCGCGGTGACGGAATACGTTGCCCCGTATCCTCCGAGGGCTAAGGGCGCGTAGATTATGGCCGTGTCATCCCGTGAATAGATGACCATGTCCGGGTTATCGTCCTTGACCAGCCTTATGGTGGCCCCGCAGGTAGCGGTGTAAGGGGCGGTGCCCGCACCGAGATTGAGGACGTTCGTCCCGGTCGCGGTTATCACCTTGCTGCTTTCGGTATCTTTCCCGCTCGGTGGAGAGGTTGCCGGAACAGTAGACACCCCGGTTATGACCGGCCTTGGAAACTCTACCGTAAAGGCGTCGTACGCGTAGGCGTAAGCTACCCCTTCCTTTACCCTGACGGTCCACCTGCCGGGATCGCGCCGCGGCTTCCATGGAGGAGCGGTGGAACTGCCGGAATCCAGATTAACCGTACCGGTCAGGGTGCCGCTGTCGACGTAGGTCAGGTTGTTAACAGGCAAATCGCCTAAGCCTGGCTTCATCAGAAACGCCTCGTTGCCCGTGGGCTTGAAGCCGTAACCGGTTATCTTCACCTGGAGAGCGTTGGCGGTATGAGGAGCAGACAGGCAGTTAGATTTCTGCACTCCCCCTACGGGCTCCTCCCCCGCCCAGATCGTGCCCCACTTCGGCTGGTTCGGGTCGGTATTAATCATGGCCGTGACCCCCAGGTTTGCCTGCACCTGTGTACTGGTCACGAGAGTGGTATAGCTGTAGCTGGTGCTGCCAGCGTGCTCGGTCTGGACCTTCCAGGTCACCTTCACCTCGTACTTGATGACGTTTAAAGGCTTGTTGTTAGCATCCATCGGCTTGTCTTTCGTCTGCTGCGAGGAGCCGGCCTTGGGGATCCAGTCACTCTTCATGTTCGCCGTATCCAGTTCATCCTCAACGTATGCCATCTTGACCTGGCAACCGAAGCGCGGATCGGTGATCAGGGTGCAATTGATGTACGGGTTAGCGTAGGTGCCTTCCCACTCATTTCTCGTTATATCCCCGTGGTGCTGCTCGGCGGTGCCCCAGAAATAGTCGTCTATGTCCGCGTCCGAATCATCGTACGGCTTGTAGAAAGGCAGGGCTTTCACCCTCTCGGAGACCGTGCGCGCGAACTGCTGCGCGTCCTTCTGCTCTTTCGAGATGCCGGAAAGCTGGACGGAGCTGTTGATCAGGCTCAGGAGCCCCATCGACGCCATCACCATGAGCAACGAGGCGATGAACACCTCGGCGATGGTGAAGCCCTTCTGGCTTTTCGCCAACCTCTTGACCTTGCTTAGCACTCGCATTTCGACAGCACGCTCCTTACGGAGAGACCTCGCCCTGTTCGTTAACCGTTATCGTCTTTGTCCCGACTCCTGTACAGGTGATGTTTACGGTCCCCGTTGCCGGCGCACCAACCGAATCGACGCACATGGTGACCGCGCCGACCGGCTTGAGGTAGATAGTGACATCGGCCGGGAAGTAAGGCTCGGAGCCTCCCTCCAGCAGCTTGCAGTAGTAATGGTCACTTCCGCCCACGTTGACCTTCTTGTACTTGACGCCGATCGGAGGACGCATGGAAGCGGTGCCTCTCAGCACCTCGTAGGAGTTCTTCTTGTCGTTGTCGCTGTTGGCGCTCGAGTAGAAATTGACCGTTGCCTGGACCTTCTCCTGCTGTGCTATGGAGTAGGCTTCCTTCAGAACCCTGCCCACCTGGACCACGGCGCTGTTCGCTGTGGTGACATTGTTGGTAGACCTGAGCTCGAGCGAGGCAACAAAAATAAGAAACCCCAATATCAAAACAACTATGGCCAGCTCCGCGATGGTAAACCCCGACTCGCCACCGAGCAAGCCTATAACCTCGTCTCTCCGACCTTTCAAGACGTTCACCTCGTGCAGTCCTTCTACTCCAACAAGCCGGTTTTCAGCCGAAACGACAAAACCCTAAATCTACAAAGCATGCATCTTGCTTCGCAATCTATAACGTTTTGCTATTGCCGGGAGTTTACCCCCCGTCAGATAGTCACAAGAGTTGTATCGACGTCCAGGGCCAGGGAGTTGAGCGCTGAAAGCCGCCGTTTCTCACGGCGTCAGGTTGGCCGGCCCCGTCTAGCGAATATCCGTGTCCAGGGCCACCTGCTGTACCTCTAGAGGTTCCTCCAGGTGGAAAAGACGCACGAAAGAGCCCGAGTCCCTGCCCGAGTTGAGGCGCACATTGACCCGAACGGCGCCTACCTCGAGGCCGGCGGTGCGAGCGGTCGACGGGTCTATCTTCTCGCCGCCTCTAGACAAATAATCGACGGTGAAAGCGTTCCCGGAGGCAGGGTCCAGCTTGGAGCTCAGGGTGACCTTCCGGGCTATCCCGGAACTATCCGCTACCGCCACTTGCAGTTCGCGCGCCCGGGTGGAGGGACGGTACACGCCGACCGTCTCCAAGCCGGTGCCCGGTATCTCGTCGGCCCCTTTCTGGAGCGTCACGCTGCCACCCGTCCCATCCAGGTCGGCGACGAACAGGAGCCTGCCCGAGTTATCCGCGGGGTCGAGCGACGGCTGTAGCAGTGAAATAGTGCGGGCACTGTTAAGCATCGCTCCGATCCGGTTGAGGATGCGAGCGGATTCATCGGAGAGCCTCGTCTGGCCCTTTGCCGCATCGAACGTGGAAACACCACCGTTCACCAGGAGGACGACACCTGCAAGGAATACCACCAGCATGATAAGCAGCAGGACCATCTCCGCGGATATGAAGCCTTTTCTCCCGGCGATTACAAACGCCCGTTTTTCACGCATGTTCACACTCCATCATAACCGCTGATTTACCGATGTTATTACAGGTTCTCTCAAGATGATAGGCGAAGTTAACCTAAGCAGGTCCAGCATGGTGAAACGTGGCACTTGTTAACAAATCCTCGTTGAGTTTCGTTAGAAGGGTTAGGTGAAGATGGGCAAGGCCCCGGAGGAAGACCTCCTGAAGGACCTCATGGCCCGCGCGAGGGAGGGCGACAAGAGGGCTTACGGCAAGGTTTTCAAGCTTTGTTATGAAGACATCTTCGACTACATAGCTCGAAGGGTCGGTAACCGCACGGACGCGGAAGACCTTACGATGCACGTCTTCGCCAAAGGGCTGAAGGCTGTGGCTTCGTACGAAGAGCGGGGGCACTCCGGGAAAGCCTGGTTGTACCGGATAGCACACAACGCGGTCGTGGACCACTTCAGGACCCAGAGGCTGTCCGTAGACCTCGATGAGGTCCCGGAGATAGCCGACGGAAGCGACGTCGCGTTGATGGTTTCGGAGCAGGAGGAACTGGCCGGACTCTACAGGGAGATAGCGAACCTGCCGGCGGCCCAGGCCGAAGTCATCACACTGAGGTTCATCGAGGACCGCAGCGTGGCGGAGACGGCCATGATACTGGAGAAGAAAGAGGTGACCGTCAGGGCCCTTCAGTTCAAGGGCATAAAGAGCCTCCGGGCGAGGCTCGCCAACGATAAGCAGGTGGGACGCGCTGGCAGGGAAGAGGGGCAGTCGGAATTCGAGCCGGGAAGGCCGTGATGTCGGACAAAGAGGAGCAAAACCGTAAAGGGACGCCGCATGATGCGGAAGATACGCTCGCCATCGTAGAGCGCATCCGCTCAACACCGCGCATCCGTCCGAGGGCCGCCTTCAGGCTCCGGATGTCGCTTTATTCTCACCTGCCGGCACTTGGCAACTATCTTGTCAACAGGCACGAAGCGTCCATGATAGAGCGCCGGATACTCGGCCCCGACGCGAAGGGGCGGTCGGGGTGGGTGGCTTCGGCGGGTCGCATCGCCACCGCGGTCGCGGTAATACTGGTTCTGGCTCTCGGCGCATTCGGGACCTTGACTTTCGCCGCCAGGAACAGCAATCCCGGGGACGCCCTTTACTCGCTGAAGCGCTTCCGCGAGAACATCGAGGTGGCGTTCACCTGGGACAGGTCGAAGAAGGTCGAAAAAAGCCTCGTGCTCGCCGAGGCGAGACTTTCCGAGCTCGACTACCTCATCTCCAGCAAGAAGCTCGACGCCTCGAGCGTGGCTGAGGTCGCAGGCGATTACGGTGCCAGGAGAAGGGCAGTCGAAGATATACTGCGTGAAGATAACGGCCTGCGTGACGCGCGGGGCGTGGCAAACCAGCTGAAGATAATAAGGACGACCGAGAAGAACATCGAGAAGCGATTGGCCGCCGTGGGAGCGCAGGCTGCGCTTGCCCCCGCGGAGGGCGCCCTGGTCACTCTGAAGGACGTCAGCGGGCGCGCGTCCCTTGACGGCCGCAGCTCTCTTGAGACTACGGCCGGGGCTGACGGACAGGTGTCTTTCACCGCCAACCTGGGCGGGCGGGAGGCACGCGACCTGGAGGCGCACATCGAGCTCGACGGCAGGTCCGAGGTCCTGCCGGTCTTCCCGGCGGCCGAGGAAACTTCCAGCGGACCTCTTTCCGCTTCAGTCTCACCCACTCCGGCCGCGGTGTTTCTGGACCGGCCCGAGATGTTTACTCTTACATTGAGCTCGAGTGACGGAAGCAGGGTGAGCGGCCGCTCCGTCAATCTTCATGACTCAACGGACACCTGCTATATCAATGGCGTTGCCGGCGAGGTTTCGCTGCTAACAGACAGCGAGGGTCGCTGCTCCTTCTCGGTTTCCAAGAGGTCCCTCGAGCGAGTGAGCCGTGTCTCCGCCGCTGTCGTCAACGGAACGCCGCAGGAGCTTGGTGAAGTGCTTGTCCTGGGCGGGCTCAAGGCCCCCGGCGCCGGCGCTGACAAGAACGGGGTCACCGAGAGGTCTTCCGGCCCGGCGAACGGGCCACAGGTTATCGAACTCGACAACGGGCTGGTCCGGGTGGCGACCACAAACACGTCACGGCCGGGTATGGTCATCGAAAGCGTAACCGGGGTCGGCAGCACGGGCAAAGCGGGGCCGCTCTGCGAGCCGCTGCTCTCGCAGGCCGCGCCCGCTGGCGCAAAGACCGTTGGTCCGCGCTTGATGTTCGCGGGCGCGGAGTCAGCGGGATACGAGGTATCCTTCGAGGTGCCGGTCGGGCGCGGCACGGTGCGCAAAACCTACCGGGTGGTGCTCGCGAGGGGCAACCCTTATGCCACGGTCAGCTGCAGGGTCGAGGTCAATGGCAATCCGGGTGAAGCGGCCGGCGGGTCACCCACGGCCGACGTATCAAAGCTCGAGATCGCTTCCGGGTGCGAGATCGGCATCGGGGGCGAGGCTGTGTCGCTACCCGGCCAGGGTTCGACCCTGGTGAGCTTCAGGGTCGGCGCCCCGTTCACCGTTCTCGACTCCAGCAGCGGGCAGGTCATCTTCGCCTGTCCGCTGGACTCCGGGATCTACCCGAGCGCGTGGGTCGTCGGGGGGAACGGCATCGCATTCCGCCTGCCGGAGAGCGCCACCCGCGACGGCGCGGATGAGACCCTCACGGCCATTGTCGGGGTAACCGACCGCGACGGGATAGTGGCGCTCGAGAACACCGCAGTTAGAGGTGAAGACGTGGTTACAACCGCTGTTGCAACGGACCAGACCGCTGGCGAGGGTTTCCTTATCGTGACCAGCCCTTCCCCGAGCGAGGTCTTGAACGGTAAGCGTCGAATTGAGCTCGATATCTTCAAGCGATATGAGAAGGTCTTCGGGAACTGAGACTCGAGCCTGCGCGCGTCGCCCCCCGATTCAGAACCTAATGATCTTCTTTTCTGATGTGCTCGACAAGCCTGCTCAAAGCCTCCAGGTAGCCTTCGGGCCCCTTGCCGATGATACTCAACCAGGCAACCGGCTTGATGACAGAATTCCTGCGCCACTCCTCCCTGGCGTAGATGTCAGAGAGATGCACCTCCACGGTTGGGATGCCGACGGCGTCCAGGGCGTCGCGTATGGCGTAGCTGTAGTGTGTCAGCGCCCCGGGGTTGATGATGATTCCCTGGCAGGTGCCTCTCTCGGCGTGGATGCTGTCTATCAGGTCGCCCTCGTGGTTTGACTGGAAAAACGTGACTTCTACCGAAAGCTCCTTTGCGAGTGAAGATACCTCGCCGTTGATCTCGTCGAGAGTCCTTGCGCCGTACTGCTCGGGGTCGCGCTCCCCCAGGAGGTTGAGGTTAGGCCCGTTCAGCACCAGTATCCTCTCCAACTCAAGCTCCCTTCACCAGACGGGCGTAGCAGCCTGCCAGGATATCCGGCTCGATGCCGCCGCGCACCACAGGCTCGCCTTCCTTCTGAAGGAGTACCATCGTGATTCCGCCTTTTCTCTTCTTGTCTTGCGCGATGTGGCCGGCAAGCGTTTCGAAAGCGGGGGCGGGCTCCGGCGGAGCGATGGGAAGGCCAAGGTATTGGAGGGCCGAGCGGTGCCGGGCGGCAAGCCCCTCCTCCGCCTCGGCCAGTGCCTCCGCGACGAGCGCGGCAAAAACCATCCCGACTGAAACCGCCTCCCCATGAGTAAAGGACCCCTCGTACTCGGTGGCGGCCTCCAGAGCGTGCCCCAGGGTGTGGCCGTAGTTGAGCACCGCGCGGGGCCCGGTGTCGCGCTCGTCCACCGAGACAACGCCTGCCTTTATCGCGGCGCACGTCGTGACGACGGAGACAAGCGCGGCCGGCTCTCTTGCTGTAAGCCCCCCGGTAAAGCCCGGGGCGACCGACGGAAACGCGTCCGGCCTGATGAACGAGTACTTTGCGACCTCGGCCAGGCCTGATGCGTAGTCCCTTGCCGGAAGCGTTGCCAGAGCCTCGATGTCGCACAGGACGGCGACAGGCTGGTGGAAGGTCCCAACAAGGTTCTTACCCGAGTCGATGTTGACACCGGTCTTTCCCCCGATGGAGGAATCCACCTGCGCCATCAACGTTGTGGGCACCTGCAGCAAGTCGACGCCCCTTTTGTAGACGGAAGCCGCGAAGCCCGCCAGGTCTCCGACCACCCCTCCACCCAGGGCCACGACCAGGTCCGACCGGGTTACCAGCGAATCGGCCAGGAAATCGACGACGCGCAGTGCAGTAGCGCCGCTCTTGGACTTCTCACCCGCTTCGATAGACACCGAGGCGACGTCGACGCCCAGGCGCTCGAGCCCGCTTACCAGCGAGCCCGCGTACAGCGGCCCCACGTTGGCGTCAGTGACGAGCGCCGCGCGGCGCCAGGCGCGAGACTCGCGAAGCACGCCCAGCAGTTCATCCACGCGGCCGAGAAGGCCCGCGCCGACCACGACCTCGTAGGTGCGCTCCCCAAGCGCGACTCCTATTCTCGCGTCATCCATAAAAGGCTCCCGTCAGGCGCCCGGCCGCCGAGACTCAAAATCGGCGACTATTACCCCCGCGACCTCCTCTGGCCCGCGTCCGGTCGTGACTACCACGACGTCGGCCGCCTTGCGATAGGCCGGGTCCCTGGCTTCCATCAGCGACGATATCCCGGCCGCGTCCTCCGAGAGGAGAGGCCGCTCGTCATCCCCTTGCACCCGGCTCGCTACCTCCTCCGCTGTGACCTCGAGAAAGTAGATGACCCCGCGCGCCTTAAGCGCTTCTACGTTCTCGGGGTCGAGGACGGCACCGCCGCCTACCGCAATCACCACGCCCTCTCGAGCCGACTCCCTGGCAATCACCAGCCGCTCGAGCTCTCGGAAGCGAGGCTCCCCCTCAATGGCGAATATCTCTTTGATAGTCATGCCCGTTTCCCGCTCCACGAGAGCGTCGATGTCCACTGTT
>JBBQKJ010000059.1:0-17058 GCA_038326775.1 Candidatus Geothermincolia bacterium | reverse complement strand
AGCAGTACTGGCGCACGCCAGAAGCCCCGAGACCGTGATCTATGCGCGCGTATCATCTGTTGATCAGTTGGAGGACCTCGCCCGCCAGGTATCCCGGCTCAAAGACTATGAGCCGCGCGCGGTCTCCGGGTGAAGGCGGTGGCCGAGGAGATCGGCTCCGGACTGAACGGCCGGCGCAAGAAACTACTGAAGCTGCTTTCCGACCCTTCCGTCGGGACAATCCTGGTGGAGCACCGTGACCGCCTGGCCCGCTTCGGCGTGGAGTACATCGCCTCGGCCATTTCAAGGGCTTCGAAGGCCGCCTCGTAGTGAATGTCCGGGTTCTCGCCTTCCAGCGACTCCAGGATCTGTTCCTCGAACCCTCGGACGTAGATCATGCAGAAGACAGCTGTCAGCCGCCAGGCTTCGTCGTCGCTGGAGTAAGCGGTGAGGATGGCATCCCGATGCCAGTATTGAGGGGAGCGCACCGATGCCTCCAGGACCCTGCGCCGCACTTCCTTCGGGACGGCGGCGTCCACGTAAAGCTTGCGGAGCGACTCCTGGACCCGGTGGAATGTCCCTTCGGCAATCGGCGCGTCATCGGTATCCTCGAACCCTTCCATAAACGAATTCTCTAGGACCGGCCCCATAGAGATCACCGCTTTGGCGCGCAGTTCCTCTGGTTCATCGCCGTTGCGCACGATTGACAGCAGCGCATCGACCAGCTCGTCGTCGATCATAATGAAGTCGCCGGCCAGTTCCGCTGCGAGAAGGCTTCCCCGGGGAAAAGCACCTTCCGGCGGTCACCAGTATCGGGAAGACCGGGTGCCTGTCGACCGGCTCAAAAGACAGGGCGGCTTGCATTCTCTCATGCGACGTCATGGTCTCACCGGACAACCAGATCGCCTCCCGGATCAATGCCACTTAGATACTACGTTCACCTATGTTACCGCTTTCATTGAAGCCAGTCACAAGACGTTGATCTACAAAAGCAATCCTAGCACTCGATAACAGGCGTTTGGCGCCAGAACATAAGTCAGAGCAGGTCTTAACAGGTTCTTGCAGTTCCTCTCAGTGTTCCTCGACTGGCCCGATTGGCTGTCGCTGGTCGAGGAGTTCGTTGATAGCAACGTCAACATAACTCAGGAACGCCGCGTTGTATTCCTCGCCGTGATGTTTACGTGGATCGGGAATCGGGCACATGACGCCGCCGTCCGCGAGCTTTTTCGTTATCCGGAGATAAAATTCTCTGAACCGCGAAGATGCGAGGTAGAGGCGGCCATACGCTTTATCGTTTTCGAGCTTGTCAACGAGTACCTCCCGCAGCGCTGCGAAGGTGTCGGCCCACCGGATAAACCTGGCCCGCTCTTCGAGCTCGACAAAGCGGGAGGTCCCTCAAAACAAAGCATAGATCAGCGGAGTTTTCCAGGGGTGGAGCGGAGGGCATGCCCCTCAACCGGACCCGCCCGCGCTCAAACCCCCATTGCAGAAAGACATCGTCACTATCGCCGCGTGCGGGCTCCCCGACTTCACGCTCCACGATTGCTTTGCTCCATTTGCTTGAAACGGTGTACGCAGGGTATATACTGTTAGAGGCGATAACAGGGGCTTCCAAAACAGGGGCAACACGTGAGAAGTTGTTCTGGGGCAGACGTTGGTTTTCAACTCATTTCTATCCGACCTGGTCTCCTCCCGTGCTTTTCCTCCGATGCCGAAAGGTGTCATCCGGGTGGACCACAATTCAAAGCCGGCCGTGCGATTCACAGGGGGTGTGGGAATTGTTGAGCATTCCATGGAAAAAGGCACTGATCGTGATTGTGGCTCTGGCTGTGGTCTGCGCGATGGTCGCGGCACCCATCGGGGGCGGCGCGGCCCGCAAGGCACAGGCCAACGGCGGCGTCAAGAATTTCACTATCCTCCACACCAACGACGAGCACTCCGAGCTTATCCCCTACGACCTGGCCATTGACTACCCGGCCAAGCCCACGACGGGCGGCTTCTCCAGGCTGGCCAGGACGATCAAGGACATCAGGACCACCAAGACCGCCGCGGGCGAGCCGGTGCTGACCCTGGGCGCGGGCGACTGGTCCCAGGGCACCCTATTCAGCTGGCTGGAGACGACTGCGGCGCCCGAGCTGACCTTGATGCAGCAGATGGGCTACGACGCGGTGGCCCTCGGCAACCACGACGTCGAGCTTGGCCCCCAGTACGCGGCGGCGGTTTTGGCCGCGGCAAATGCTAATGGGGTGGACCTGCCCGTTCTCAGCGCGAACATCATCTTCACGGGGACCCCGCCGGACCCCGCGAGCCCTGACGCCGCGCTCTACAACTTCTACTCGGCGACGGACCAGCACAGGGCAGGCCTGCATATCCAGCCTTACACGACCAAGACCCTGTCCAACGGGTTGAAGGTGGGCACTTTCGGGCTCCTCGGGGTGGAGGCTGAGCAGGTGGCCCCGGGAATGACACCGCTCAAGTTCGGGAACGTGCCCAACGACAACACGGCCAGCTTCCTTTACCGTGTGGGGAGGGCCACTGCCATGGTCAACACCCTCCGCACCACGGAGAGCTGTGACGTGGTGGTGTGCCTCAGCCATATGGGCACCGAAGAGGAGAAGCTGCTTTCAGCGTTTGTGGCCGGCGTGGACGTCATCGTCGGGGGCCACAGCCACGACCTGAATTACCCGCCCATTATCTGGGGCCCCGGCGGCACGGTTATTGTGCAGGCCAAGGCGTACACCGAGTACCTGGGAGAGCTGGAGCTGAAGTTCGACCCCGCCGCCGCGGGACCGAAGGTGACGGTGCGCGGCGCGAAGGCCATCCGCATGGACGAGAGCGTGGGGACCGTCCCGGCGATTGACACCACGATCAACAACTTCCTTGCCGGGCTCAACGCCCAGCTGGGTTTCAACTGCCTGAAACCGTATGCGGAGACCGACGTCAAAGGCGACGGCGGCTTTCCCCTGTTGGACATTCCGCCCAAGGCAGAGACCAACCTCGGAGACCTGATTGCGGACACCTACAAGACGGCGGTGAACCACGCCGACCCGGCGAATCCCGTCCGGTTCGCCCTCGAGGCCAACGGTGTTATCCGGTCCGGGGTGGTGAAGGGGGCCACGGGCGTTTTCTCGTTCTACGACCTGTACCGGACCCTGCCGCTGGGCGGCTCCCCGTACGACCCGGGCACGCCTGGGTACCCGCTGGTCAGCTTCTACCTGTTCGGGGCCGAGATCCAGGGCGTGATGAACACGTTGCTGGACATGGACCGCAATGATTTCTTCCTTCAGGCATCCGGCTTGAAGTACACGTTTGACCCCACCGCCGCCGATGGAAAGAAACTGGTGAGCATGACCGTCGACAACGGCTCCGGGGCCTTCGGGCCCATCAAGCCGGGCACCCTCTACAGGCTTGCGACCAACTACTACACGGGGGCGTTCCTGGCCATGTTCGGCCTCTACCCTCGTGAAAAGAGCGGCGCCCAGCACAAACCTCCGGCCTACCCCGACCCGATGAAGGAGTTTATCGTGCACACCACCGGACCGACGGTGGAGCTGAAGTCCTGGCAGGCGCTCACCGGGACCGTCAAGAGCATGCCCGACCTGGACGGCGACGGCCTGCCAAACATACCGCCAACCTACTACCCCACCCAGAGGCGTATCACGCGACTGGACACCGCCTTTTACTTCGGCGAGGGGACATGCCGGCCCGGCTTCGACCCGTACCTCGCCATACAGAACCCGGGGAGTGAAGACGCCAAGGTGAAGGTTACCTACATGCTGGGAGACGGCACGGGGAAGAGGCAGGACATCGTGGTACCGGCCCACTCCAGGCGCACCCTTCACCCTGCGGACGCGCTTGGCACGGGTGACGACGCCGCTCACGACTTCTCGGCAAAGGTGGAGTGCACCAACGGGCAGCAGATAATCGCCGAACGCCCCATGTACTTTAACTACAAAGGGGCCTGGACCGGTGGGCACGACGTGGTGGGATTGCCAACACCGGCCTCCACATTCTACTTCGCCGAGGGGACATGCCGCCCCGGCTTCGACCCGTACCTGTCCATCCTCAACCCCGGCGCCGCGGACGCCTCCGTGACTATTACCTACATGAAGGGTGACGGCACCACCGACACCCAGACGCTCAACGTTGTGAAAGGCTCCCGTTCTACCGTCGTGGTAAAGGACAAGCTGGGCGAGGGTGACGACGCCGCTCACGACTTCTCGGCAGAGGTGGAGTGCACGAACGACCAGCAGATAGTCGCCGAGCGCCCCATGTACTTCAACTACAAGGGGCAATGGACGGGCGGCTCCGTCGTGATGGGGGCAACCTCGACTTCCAGGATCTTTTACTTCGCGGAGGGGACCTGCCGACCCGGCTTCGACCCGTACTTCTGCATCCAGAACCCCGGCAGTAAGGACGCCTCCGTAAAGATCACCTACATGATGGGCGACGGTACCACCGACACCCAGGAACTCACGACTGCGAAGAACTCACGCTCCACCGTCGTGGTGAAGGACAAGCTTGGAGAGGGCGACGACGCCTCGCACGACTTCTCGGCAAAGGTGGAGACGACGAACAACGTAACGATCCTCGCCGAACGCCCCATGTACTTCAACTACAAGGGGGTCTGGACCGGTGGACATGACGTCGTGGGAGCCGACACGCCCGCGACGGTCTTCGACTTCGCGGAGGGGACCTGCCGCCCGGGCTTCGACCCGTACATAGCGATAGCGAACCCCTCGAGCAGCGACGCAAAGGTGAAGGTTACCTACATGCTGGGAGACGGCACCGGGAAGAGCCAGGACATCGTGGTGCCGGCGAACTCGAGGCGCACCCTTCACCCCCAGGACGCGATTGGCATGGGTGACGATTCCGCCCACGACTTCTCGGCCAGGGTGGAGTCAACGAACGGCATGCCCATAATAGCCGAGCGCCCGATGTACTTCGACTACATGGGCTGGACCGGCGGAAGCTGCGTCGTGGGGTATTAGGCCCAGAAGAACGCGATACGGAAGGGCCCCGGATCTCCGGGGCCCTTCTTCACAGCGGCCTCGTTGAAGGAGGAAAGGACCATGCAGCTCGAGGTTGTCGAAAGAAAGGCCGAAGACAGGTCGTTCCCTCACCCGGTCCTGTTCGTGCACGGCGCCTGGCACGGCGCCTGGTGCTGGGAAGAGAACTTCATGCCTCACTTCGCCGAGCGCGGTTTCGACTGCTGCGCCTTCAGCATGCGCGGGCACGGCGGCAGCGGCTGCGATGGGTTCTTCCACTTTTCCGGCATCGACGACTACGTCGCCGACCTGGCTTCGGTTGTGGAGCGGCTCGGCACGGACCCCGTGCTCGTCGGGCACTCCATGGGCGGCCTGGTGGTGCAGCGCCACCTGGAGACCCACCGGGCTCCCGCCGCTGTTATGCTTGCAAGCGTTCCTCCCCGGGGGGTCCTGCGATTCGTCATGCGCGGCGCCCGCCGTCACCCGAAGATGATGATCAAGTACCTGGCGACCCAGAATCCCCGGGCGGCCGTGGCCACGCCCGAGCTGGTGTCCGACCTGTTTTTCTCCGAAGACGTGCCACCCGAAAAGCTCGAAAGGTACTTCTCCAGGATCGGCACCGAGTCGGCGCGCGCCGCAATAGAGATGATGGCCCTGCGCTTCCCGCGGGCCGGCCGGGTCCGGGGCACACCCATCAATGTGCTCGGGGCGGCCGACGACCTGACGTTTGTCCCCGGCGAGGTGAAGGCAACGGCGCGCGCGTACGGCGTCGAGGCGACGATATTTGCCGGCATGGCGCACGACATGATGCTCGAAACCGGCTGGCAGGCTGTGGCCGACCGGATAATCGACTGGCTGCGCGAGCTGAAGCTCCAGGCTGGCAAGACAACCTGATGACGTGATTCTCAGGCGCGCCCGGCCCTCGATGCCTAAGATGAAGTTATCCACCTTCGCTTTTCCCACCACCGGCACCAGGCCGGCCTCAACGGCACGGAGCGCGAGCGCACCGGCCTCTTCGACGGTCGCCTCGTGGCTGATGGCGGCAGGTGATTCGAGCGCCGAGCCCCCATGAGCAGGCAACCGATATCGATAGGATAGTCCTGGCAGTCATCACCGTACCTGCAAGGGCAGAAATCGAAGACCACCGATTGAGAACACTATTGAGTTGCCCGCAGTTACACGCGAGACAATGCGGCTTATCGCGCGCAGCCGATTGCAGCTTCGAGAGCGTGACCGGCCAGGTCAAGACGTACATTGCTTTACAAAAGCGGAAAACTCAGGAGCCCCTGACCCGAGCGTGGTAGTATCACGAAGTCGGGAAGCCGTATGCAAAGGGAGACATCGTGAAAATAGTAGTTCTGAACGGGAGCCCGAAAGGGGAAACAGGGGTCACCCTGCAGTATGTGAAGTACATCCGGAAGAAGCATCCCGGCTGCGAGTTCGAAGTCTTCCATGTCGGCCGCGAGATCAGGAGCATCGAGAGAAAGCCCGAGCGTTTCGCGAGAATTGTGGAGGCAGTGGCGGATTCCGACGGAGTGTTGTGGTGCACGCCTGTCTACATCCTGCTGGTCCCCTCCCAGCTTAAACGCTTCATCGAGTTGATCTTCGAGCGCGGGGCGGAAAGCGCCTTCAAGGATAAGTACGGGACCGCCATTACCACTTCCGCTCACTTCTACGACCATACCGCCCACAACTACCTGCACTCTGTCAGCGAAGACCTGGATATGAGATATGTCGATGGATATTCCGCGGAATTCAACGACCTGTTAAGGCCGGATGAGAGAGTGCAGATACTGAACTTCGCGGAACGCTTTTTCAACTGCATTGAGAAGAAGGAGCCAACGAGCAAAGCCTACATGAGCGTCTCGCGGGAGATGCAGGAATACGATCCCGGCAAGGTCGATGATGTTCCCATGACTGACGACAGGAGAATTCTCCTGCTCACCGATTCAACCGAGAGCGATTCCAACCTGGAGCGGATGATAGATGTATTCGTGAGGTCGGTGCCCGGCAAGGTCGAGCTTGTCAATTTGAATGATATTGATCTACGAGGCGGGTGCCTCGGTTGTCTGAGTTGTGTCTACGATGGTGTCTGCGTTTACAAGGATGACATGAAGGACCTTGTTGAAGGAAAGGTCCTGCGCGCGGACGCGATAGTCTACGCCGGGAGTATCAGGGACAGGTACCTGTCTTCGAGGTGGAAGATGTTTTCCGACCGCATGTTCTATAACGGCCACCGCCCCGTTATCGGGGAAAAGCAGACCGCGTGGATAATATCCGGGCCCTTGAGGCAGATACCCAACCTGAGGCAGGTGCTGGAGGCTTCTTCCGAGAATCCGCGGACCAGAAACGTCGGCATCGTAACCGATGAGTGTGAGGATTCCGGGCAGACCACGGCGCTGCTGAAAGGTCTCGCGGACGAGATGATGTGGGGCATTCAAGTGGGATACAGCAGGCCCCCGTCTTTCCTGGGCGTGGGAGGGCACAAAGTCTTCAGGGACCTCATCTACAGCATGAGAGGCGTCTTCAAGGCGGACCATGAATACTACAAGGAAAACCACCTCTATGATTTCCCTCAGAAAGACTTGAAACTGCAGGCGTTGAACCTCATGTTCTTTTCAATGCGAAGGATCCCCTTCTTGAGAACTAAGATGTACAAGGAAGGGAACAAGAGAATGATCGTCCCGCTGGAAAAGGTGCTGAGGGATTAGAGCCCAGGGGTTCGAGTCCAACCCGTTCGCGCGCCTTGTCGGGCCTTGCGCACGGACGCTCTTCGGTACGTAACCGTATTTATGGAAGGGAGCACTCAGGTAATGGCGTGGAATCCAGCGCTGTGGTAGTTTGGGGCTGGCAGACCAGGGGGCGAAAATATCGGGGGATGGTGCGTAGTGTCTCGAAAGCTGATAGCAGTTCCACTTATTGCGATTCTTCTCTTGCTTCTGACTCCGGGCATCCGGGTCCTCGCGGCCGACACCGCCGCCGCCCCACCCCAGTTCGTCATCCGGGATGGCGAGATCTACGACGCCCAGGGGCGAATCGCGTACTTCAGGGGTGTCAACATCAGCGGCAACGCGAAGGTCGCTCCCGACCACCTGCCTTTCCAGCCCAACGAGACGCAGTGGTGGGATTACCTGAAAGCGTGGGGCTTTAACCTGGTCCGATTCACCGTGTTCTGGGAAGGCATCGAACCGGCGAAGGGGCAGTACGACCGGGCCTACCTGCGGAAGGTGAAGCGCCTTCTCGAGGAGGCGGGCAAGCGCGGGATATACGTCATGGTCGACATGCACCAGGACCTCTACAGCCGCTGGCTCCACGGGGACGGCGCGCCCGCCTGGGCGGTGTGGGAGACCGGCGTATGCCCGAACTTCAACCTGAGCTGGGGAGGTCAGCTCTGGGGCGTGGCCAACGTATTGTCGCCGGCCGTCGTCAGGTGCTTCACCAACTTCTGGCGCTCCGATGACCTTAAGACGCACTACAAGAAGGCGCTCGTCGAGGTGGCCAGGCAGGTCAAGGACAACCCTTACGTGCTCGGCTACGATTTCTTCAACGAGCCCAACCCGGGCCTCAACGTCAACACGAACGGCGAGTTCGAGAACGGCCTGCTCGCACCTTTCTACGAGGACGCGCTCGCGGAGATAAGGGAGGTCGACCGGGACGCCATCGGCTTCGTGGAGCCCGACAGCCTCGAAATGCACTCCTCGAAGTTCAACGAGAACACCTTCAAGCTGGACAGGCTGGTCTACGCTCCCCACATCTATGACTTCATATCGAACGCGCTCAGGTTCCAGGTCTTTCCGAGCGCCCGGGTCTACAGGGAGAATCACGCCTCTGACGTTACCAAGGCGAAGCAGCTCGGCATGCCGTTGTGGATAGGGGAGTTCGGGGTTCCGTGGGGCATGAACCCGACGGGGACCCGCGACAAGATGGTTGACGCCATGTACCAGGTCCTCGAGAGCGGCTTCACATCGAACGCCCTGTGGGATTACAGCGTGAGAGACGTGGCCGGCTGGAACGAGGAGGATTTCTCACTTATCGACCAGAACGGCACGCCCAGGGGCCTGAACGAGACTGTGAGGCCCTGGGTGCGCCAACTGGCAGGCTCTCCGGTGAGCCAGTCGTTCGACAGTAGTACGAAGGTCTACTCGCTCGAGTTTACCGGCGATTCGAGGCCGGAGCCGACAGCCGTATACGTCCCCGAAGCCGTCCATTACCCGGGCGGGTTCCAGGTGAGCGTGTCTGACGGAAAATGGGAGTACAAAAAGGAGTCGGGCGAGGTCCTCTACCTTCCCGCGGGAGCCGGCGCCCACCGCCTTACCATCAATCCCGATAGATCCCCATGCCCGGCCCGGGTCGAAGGGCGCCCTACCTCGAAGGACCCCTCCTGCACAACCTTCTTTGGTGGGTCTCCGAGCTCCAGCGTCTTGCCGGTTTCGTCCTTGAGAATCAGGGAAAGCGCGTGCTTCGTGTTGGCCTCGCTCCAGGGGACCATGACCCGGACGGCGATGGTCATCTGCCTCGGGCCCGGCGGGCAGATCTTTCAACACATCGTTCACCAGCACGGCGTGCAGGACTTTACGGTGGGCGCTCAAGACCGCCTCAACGCAATGTCGTACTCCTTCTGCCGGGATGACACCCCGAGTGATGTTGTAGAATTACGGCGTTCCGAGCGGATGGAGGGAGATGGCCATGGATGAACAGCCCGTATCGCTCGAGCAGCACATCCAGAAGCTCGCGGAGCGCTGGAACATGCTGACCCCGGTGATGCTGCAGATGGGGATAATCGACGACCTGCTGGACCGCAAGCTGCTGCTGGCCGAGCGCGACGGCCCCAGCTACACCCTGACCATAACCAGGGAGGGGCTCACGCTCGAGGAAGGGAGCGACCCGTTCGTCCACGCCAGCATGCGCACCACCCGCGAGCAGTGGGAGAAGATATTCGCCGGCTCCAAGACTTACGCCACCATCTTCCGCTTCGAGCTGGAGCCCCAGCGCGACGTGGTCTATCAGAAGGAGATGTCGCTGGTGGAGCGGTTCAGCTCGGTCCTGCAGGCGCTTGTCTCCCTGAACCTGGGAGAGGGGGTGCCGTCATGACCACGACCATCCCAGTCACGCGGATGCTCTCCGAGTGGGCCGCCGGCCTCGCCTTCGAGGACATCCCCGCCAGGACCGTCACCTGCGCAACAGAGCAGGTGGTGGGCATCATCGCCGCCATCTACGCCTCCAGCCGCACCGACATCTGCAGGCCCCTCTACAGCGCCATCGCCTCCTGGGGCGATCGCGAGGAGTCCACCGTCGTGGGCGCGGGCTTGAAGACCAGCATGCGCCACGCCGGGATGGCTAACGCCTTCGCGGCACAGACCCTGGAGTGGGAGGACTACCTGCAGGCCCAGCACTCGGGCGCCTCCACCGTCCCCACCGCGCTGGCGGTGGCCGAGGCGGTGGGAGCGAGCGGCAGGGAGTTCCTCACGGCGCTCGTCATCGGCAACGAGGTAAGCGGCAGGACCGGCAAGGCCTACATCCGCAGCCGCCTGTTCACCAACTCGTGCCCCAACCACCAGATAGACACCGCCCTCACCGCCGGCAAGCTACTTGGCCTGGACTCCGAAGCGATGATGGACGCGGTGGGCATCTCCTGCTTCCCGCCCATGACCCAGGCGTTCGCCGGGTGGTTCTCCCCGACCAAGGGCATGATAACCGGGGCCCCGGCCTACGCAGGTATCAGCGCGGCGTCGCTCGCCGCCCACGGCTTCAAGGGGTTCCGCCAGATGATCGAGCACCCCGACGGCTTCTCGAACGCCATCTTCGACCGCTACGAGCTGGAGGAGATGGTCGCCGACCTGGGCTCCGACTGGCGCACCGACACCCACTCACCCAAGGTCTATCCCTGCTGCGGCTGGCTGGACGCCCTGGTGGATTCGGCACTCGACCTCCTGGCTGAGCACGCCATCGACTGGCGGGATATAGACCAGGTGCAGGTGCGCTGCCCCACCGTGACCTTGCTCCTCTCCAAGCCGAAGGACGAGCTGCTGGAGCTGATAAGCCGGATAGCGGAGAGCGACTGGCTCACCTGCGTGCCCCTGTTCTTCAACTCCGTCTACCCGCTGGCCGCGGCGATAGTGGACGGCGAGCTTACCGAGGCCCAGTACGCCAGGGAGCGCATCGTGGACCCGGAGCTGCACGCCTTCTTCGACCGCATCCACTTCAACGCCGACCCGATGCTGGACGTGAAGGAGCTCGAGGAGGGCGTGAACAGCGGCGAGGTGACTTTCGTGCTTCGCGACGGCAGGGAGCTCAGCAAGTTCACCGAGGCCATGAAGGGCTCCTACCAGAACCCCATCGACATAAGGGAGAAGCTGGAGGTCTGCACTCGCAACATCCTGAGCGACGCCGAGCGCCAGCGCATCTTTGAGGCGGCGATGGACTTGGAGAGCTGTCCCGATATGAGGAAGTTTACGGCTATATTGCCCTAGCCGATCGAGCGACTCGCGCGCAGGGCCTCCGGGGAACCGCTCCTGGTGACATTCGACGAGTTCCAGAACATGGTGCACCAGAACCCGGCGTTGCCGTCGGTCATCCAAGCCCTGTGGGACGAAGTGGGGGAATCCTCCGGGGCGATGATCATCTTGTGCGGCTCGGTAATCAGCGAGCTCGATAGGCTCAGGCAGGGGAGCGAGCCTCTCTACGGCAGGTTCACGGGCGTGCACAGGATCAGGCCGTTCTCGTTCGAACAAGCCTCGTTGTTCTTCCCGGGGAAAGACCTGGAGCACCGCGTCAGCTTCTACGGGGTGCTGGGCGGGATGCCGATGTACCTCAACCTGGCAAGCTCCTATGAAAACCTATGGCGGTTGATTGAGCAGGAGATCCTGGACCCGATGAAAATCCTCTATGAAGAAGTCCCACTGCTCCTGAGCAAGGAGCTGCGCGAGCCTGCGAAGTTCATGAGTATTCTGGAGCTGGTAGCTCGTGGGATCACGATGCCCGCGCAGATAGGTGCCAACATGCAGATGAGTACATCCATCCTGAGCCACTACCTGGCGCAGCTGGTTGAGATGGACCTCCTTGAGCGACAGGTGCCCGTCACGGAGAAGAGCTCGGAGAAGTCGAGAAGGGGGACCTATGCGCTGAATGACTGCTTCGTGCGTTTCTGGTTCCGCTTCCTGGTCCCCTACAGACAACAGATCGAAGCGGGAGAGACCGCGAGAGTTCTTGGTATCGTCAAGCGCGACTTTGACACGTTTGTTGGGCCTGTAGCCGAAGAGGTTGCGCGCCAGGCTGTCAGGAGTGCGAATTCCAGGGTCGAGTTGCCCGCCAGGTTCGAGAGTGTCGGCGGGTACTGGAACCGCAATAGCGAGATCGACATCTGTGGAACACCTCTGGACGGCGGCCCCTACCTCTGGGGTGAGTGCCGGTGGCGCCGGAGGATGATGAGCACGGGTGACCTTCGAGCACTGGAGTCTAAGGTGACAGAGACCAGGATTGAAAGCCCGGGCGACCGGATATACATACTCTGTTCACGGTCGGGTTTCACTAAAGGCCTGACTGACGAGGCAAAGGCTCGAGACGACGTGAGGCTGTGGGGCCTTGATGATATTGACCGGTTCAGCGGAGGAGGGCGAACCTGGCAGAATCCGTGACTATTCGCTCTCTGAGATAGATGAGTTTATCAAGGAGGACGCGCTGGCCCCCGAGCTCGCAGCGCGCATCGACAGGATCACTGAAGGGCGGAAGTGACCACCCCGCTGGTGTTTCTCGACTCCTCCTGCTGGTAACGGAGGGAGAGGGAGGCTGCGTCGCATTGACACTGACCCAGTAGTAGTTCATAATTAGGTCATATCATGAACCGATTATGTTATATATTCGGGTCACATTAGTATCCATTCGGGGGTTCTAAATGGTTCGATACATCTGGCAGACCAGTACGTGGCCTAGATTCCGCTGGGACAGCGGGCTTCTGTTGCATCCTTTGGGGGAGGCAAGACAGGCCCAGGGAAAGATTCTTGGCCTTGCCGAGTTCTTTGAATTGGAGCTGCAGGCAGACGTGCTCGCGGAGGAAGCTCTCACGACGGCAGCAATAGAAGGCGAAAGACTCGACCGCGAGGCGGTGCACTCATCGGTCGCTCGCAGATTAGGCTTGCCGACGGCGGGCTTGCCGGCAGTAGAAAGGCATGTCGACGGCCTGGTTGAGATGCTTATAGACGCGACCCGCCGTCATCGAGATCCCCTCGCGGCCAAACGGCTCAAGGGATGGCAGGCTGCGCTGTTTCCAAGTGGATACTCAGGGATAACCAGGATCGTCACCGGGGAATGGCGCAGTGGCAAAGAGCCGATGCAAGTGGTGTCCGGCCCGATCGGAAAAGTAACACTTCACTATGAGGCCCCTCCTGCCCAGGATGTCGAGGGCATGGTCGAGGAGTTTCTCGAGTGGTTCAGGACATCTGAACGTATACTGGACGGGCTTGTGCGTGCGGCAATCGCTCACTTCTGGTTTGTGTCCATACATCCTTTTCAGGACGGGAATGGACGCATTGCGCGCACCATTGCGGACATGGCTCTCGCTCAAGACGAGAACAGCGATTGCAGGCTGTACAGCATGTCCGCGCAGATCGAGGCTGACCGCAACGATTATTACGATGTCCTTGAACGAACCCAGAAGGGTGACGGGGAAATCACAGAATGGATCGCCTGGTTCCTCGAGTGCCTTGCGCGAGCGATCCGGCGCTCGGATGTCGAGTTGCACAAAGCCGCAGACAAAGCCCGGATGTGGCAGGAGATAGCTCACCTGGGTCTCAACGAGCGACAAGTAAAGGTGATCAACAGGCTCTTTGAATCCGGCCCGGGTGGGTTCGAGGGCGGTCTTACCAATCGTAAGCACGTGGGCATAACACGGACGAGCCGTGAAACAGCCAAACGCGATATAGCAGATCTCGTGGCAAAAGGCGTCCTTGCCAGAAACCCGGGGGGCGGAAGAAGCGCGAGTTACAGCCTGGCCCGGCAACGTGAGACCTCAAGCATGCTGACTTCTTCGCGAATCCCGCCCAATGAGCGCGAATGACCTTGCGAGGGGCCTCAGCCATACTCGTACTACCAGGATGATTTCCCCACTGCGGGTAAACGACGTCCGGTACAGTAGTTCTTGCTTTGCCACTCCCGAAGGGCAAGGCATTGCAAGCAAAGAAAGGCCTGCTGACGGTTGTTTTGAGCTCGATGAAGTGCGGTACAACTCCGGATAGATTCCGGTGATTGACGAGATTAAGACTTAGGCTCAGGGCTACTTGACGGAGATGCCGCAGGAGCTGAAGCCCTACTTCGGCTCATCGGAGATGACTCTCTCGGCCCAGTCGAGGAAGCGCTCCGCGTTCTTTGCCGCCTCTCTTGCTTCCGATTCCCTGAACATTCTTTCTTCGTATTCGATGAGGTTCTTCTTTGCGATGAGACGCTTAAGCTGGCTGGCTGCTGCTTTCACGCCAGGCACCTTGACGCGTAGTTCAAGTAATTCAGCTGCATCGGCATGCCTGGCACTTGAGGACCTTATCCCCTTGACGGTTACGAGCACGGCATCATTGCTCGATAGAGCGCAGTGCACCGCGTTGAGCCCCACGGCGTCCCAATCACCCTTCTTCAACGCTTCGTGCATGGCCCTCGAGAACTGCTGTGACTTGCGCAAGTAGTTACCAGCGAGAGACTTGTTCACTTTTCGTGTAGGAATCTGCCTGGTCAGCTGATTGCCTCCTTCTCAGCCCTCTTGTAGATAGAAATGCTGCCCGGGATTTCCTTCCAGAAGCCGCGCTTGCTCTTCACCTTCTTATCATATTCGCTCGCAGTGACAACAAATGACGCCACCGGTAGCCCGAAGCGAATACCAGCTTCTATCGCAGCTAGCGCCCCCTTTTCTTCAGTCGATTCGATATCCACGTTGTCACGTACTATGAGCAGTAGGTCGACATCGCTGTCCTGTTGCTCCTCGCCTCTCGCAACACTCCCGAACAACCTGATATCAACGAGTTCATCCCCCAACTGCTCTTCGAAAACACTAGCCAGCTCCGTATAGAGGTTCTGTTCCCATCTCAATACGGGGTCGAGAACACCTCTAACCGCTGAGCTTTTCTCGTTCAAGCTGAACAGGTCGGTCTTCCCCGCGCGCTGGCTCAAGACCAGGCCTTCTGTCTCGAGGTCGCGAAGGGCTGAGATAGTGTGAGTCGGGGAGTAACCAACGAGCCTCGAGATCTCTCGCCCCGTGAACTGCCCACGAGTCCTGTGGAGAATTCGAAGTATCCGCACCTTTATTCTGCTTCCCAGAATATCGTCCAATGGCTGATGGAATCTCATGCTACCAGCTTAGCAGAAGAACTGGACACATGTCCAGTATAATGAACATCTGTCCATAATACTGGACATTCTTATGCCGCACAGAATCAGAGAAGTGCTCGATATGGGCTCTTATCGTGCGCCAACCGGAGGGCGGAAGGTGCTGATAATTCACCCGAACATACTATTTTGATAGCCGGTTTGGTGATGTCGGGGAGCACCATATGAATGGTTTTACGGCGGCGCGGCAACAAGTGTTTCAGTGTGCTAAGTTCGATGTCGATTGGGATACTAGAAACCGAACACGTAAAGCACATGATGTGCGTGGAAACCGTTGAAGGCTAGGCAATATGCAGTTATCTGACAGAGAAATACAAAATACGCTCGCGCTGCTCGGGACACGGCATGCCATGAGCCCGCAGTTAAGGGCCATGGTGTTTAGTGCCGAGGAGATCGAGGGCATCCAGCAGGTTGTCAAGAAGATAGGCGGGGTTCCGCCCATCCGCCAGGACAGGGTGGAGAAAATCAGAAAGGCCTTCGAGAGTTCGAGTTACAACGTGACCAGCTACGATGTGGCCAGGGAGCTCATCGGGCGCACGATCTCCGACAAGCTGAAGTAGTCGTCTCACACTCCAACTTATCTATTAACCGGCTGCCATCATCAAGGTATCTCCATTTGCCCTTTGCTGACTTGCGTTCGGCTGTCCGGCCCCCGGCCCCCGTTGGGCTTCGATCTGGAACCGGTCTGACCAGGCGAAAGCGGATATAGACCCGATATAATATGAGCTCCTCACAAGAATCTGTGGGTCGTTTCTGGCATCGGCAGGTCCGCCATCACATGGTATAGCGCCAGCTGAAAGGTGCCGACCGTCCTGTATCCGTATGCCCTCTGACTGACCACCTTGGCCTTCCAGTTCATCCCCTCGACCGACGCGTTCGTGATGGACACCTTGAAGTAGTTGAGTATCTGTTCCTTGTGCCTCTTTATCATCCAGGCGAAGTCGCGCATCGGCTCCAGTCTTGAATGGGTCGCCCACCAGAGCCATCGGTCCAGGTACTTCTCAGCGTTCCTCCTGTAAGTGTACTCCCAGAACGGTCTGAACGCTTCCTTCAAGAGGTAGGCCCTGTTGACCTTCAGGTTCAGCTTCTCCAGCTCGGATAGTCGGACCCTCTGCTTATCCGTCAGGTTCTCAGAGTTCTTGAGCCAGATGTAGCGGGTCTTCTTCAAGAGCTCGGGGTCTCCGGCTTCCTTGAGCCTGCGCGCCTCCTCCCTTCTAACCTTGTCCACCGCGTCCCCCAGGTGACGTATGATGTGAAACTTGTCGAACACCATGACGGCTTCGGGGAGCATCTCTTCTATCACGTCTATGTAGGGCTGCCACATGTCCAGGCACGCCGCGCGGATGGCTTTGCACCGCCCTTCTCCCCAGTCATCAAAGAAAGCTTTGAGCGCCTCTTTGTCACGTCCCGGCCCGCACCACAGAAGCCTCATGCGTGAAAGGTCGTACACCATCGTCATGTACTTATGTCCCTTGCGGCGGGATATCTCGTCTACGCCCACGGCGATGACGCTGGTCGTGTCACGGTGCTCAAGACCGTATTCGACGGCGCTTGCAACGGCGGAGCGTACTGTGTTCCAGTGGACGCCCAGGAGGCGTGCCACCTCCTCGAATGAGAGGATCTTCGCATAGGTGGCGATCACTATGATGAGGGGAAGGGTCAGGCGGCTTTTACCGCTGCTCCAGGGCATTTCCTCAACCCGTATGCCGCACTTTGAGCATCTTCC
>JBBQKJ010000058.1:0-17409 GCA_038326775.1 Candidatus Geothermincolia bacterium | reverse complement strand
CGTTCCTGATGGTGGTGCGGAGCTTTGGTGGCCCCTCACCTTCTGTCTACTTGGGCCGGGGCTTTCCCGCGGGTTTTTTCTGGCGGGGGTCCGGCCCCCTTAGATTAATACTTGTCTCGGTGCCTGACCCCAGCATGAATGGACCCCAGCATGAATGGAGGCTTCCCAGGTGCCCCAGGCGGGCCTTGCGACCCGGAACGGAACAGCGAGCGCCCCCGAGCAGCTGGCGTGGATGTTTCTCGCGGTCGATGATTTCCTGAGGAAAGACACATTCCTGCAGGGCATCGCCACCCGGGACCCCGATATTCTCACGCCCGAGGTTTTAGACATCGCTTTCGGCTTCGAGCGCAGGATAATCGAGGCGGTGGCCACGGATACTGGAGCAGGGGATGGGCGAGGGCACGGTCCGCAAGACCGACCCTAGGCTGCTGGCCTACGCGACGGTGCGACTGCACGAGGCGTTCACCTTCACAGCGTTCTTCGACCAGGAGGGCTACACCCCCGAGCAGATAAACGCCTTCTTCGTGGAGATGATGACCGCCGCCGTCAAGTATTAGGACTTGAGCATGAAGGGGACGCCCGGTTCGAGGACGGCGACGGGGACACCGGGTTCCCAGGCGGCGAGTTCCGCGGCCTCGAGCACTTTTCCCTTGACCTGGTAGTGTATCGGGATGACCAGCGCCGGCTTGACCTCGCCGGCGAGCCTCGCCGCGCTCTCGAGGTCCATCCCGTCTTTGCCGACCAGCGGGTAGGTGGAACAGGCCACCTGCAGCATCGCAGCGTCGAGCTCGAACCCCTCCAGGGCACTGACGATCTCCGGGTCGTAGCGCGTGTCCCCGGAGAAGTAGAAAGTCCGCTCGCCCTCGACCACAAAGCCTACAGCGTCTTTCGCGAAAGGATGGAAGGCGGGTACCGCGTTTATCGTGACCCCTCCGAACTCCTGCCTCTCACCCGGCTTCATCGCCACAACGTCGGTGAGCCGGTGCGTCAATGCACGCCGGGCCGCCTTCTCCGAGCCCACGACTGTCGTTCCCAACCTGCGCGCGAGCATGATCGCGGGTTTCGACCAGTGGTCGATGTGGTTGTGGGAGACGAGCATCAGCTCGAGCCGCTCGATGGAATCCGGGTCGAGCGACATCGGCACGCCGCGCAGGAACTCGAACCGGCCCCACCACGGGTCTGTCAGCATCCGCAGGCCGGACATCTCTATAAGGAGGGTGCTCTGCCCGACAAGCGTTATCTCCACGGGCTCACCTCTTGATGCGAAGGGACAGGGCGTCGCTTCCGGCCAGTTCCATCACCTCGGCGGCGTCGCAGTAAGCCAGGTCCCCCGGGATTGTATGCTTTATCGCGGCCATGGCGTTGCCGACCTTCACGCCCAGGGAGACGTCTCCGGACAGCAGCCCGTATACGTATCCGGCCGAGAACGCGTCGCCAGCGCCAATCCGGTCCACGATCTCGACGTCGTAGACCTTGTCGTCGAAGAGCGCCTGTCCGTCCCACGCGATGGCGGTCCACCGGTTCCGGAGCACCGAGACGTCCTCGCGAAGCGTTATGGCGACGCTTTTGAAAGCGAACTTGGAGACGAGCCTGCGTGCGACTTCTGCGTAGTCTCTTCCCCTGATCTTGAAAACCTTCCAGGTGTCCTCCTCGGTCGTGATGAGGTGGTCGACCATGCCCATCATCGGGGCCAGAGCGCGCCGGGCTTTCTCCTCGCTCCAGAGCCGCGCCCGGTAGTTGAGGTCGAAGCTGGTCGCCAGGCCCGCTTCCCGCGCTGCCACGAGAGCCTCGCCCGTCAGCTTCTGACATCCGGGGCTGAGCGCCGGGGTGATGCCCGTCACGTGCAGGTGGGCCACTCCCTTCAGGACCTTTTTCCACTCGATGTCCCCGGGTTCGAGCAGGCTCACGGCCGAGCCGGCCCGGTCGTATACCACCTTACTGGGCCTTGGGCCCGCGCCGAACTCGACGAAGTACAGTCCCATGCGGCCGTCTTTTCGCCAGGCCACGAGGTCATCGCTTAGCCCCGCTCGGCGGATACCCGCTACCGCAAGCCTGCCCAGCGGGTTTTCGGGCAGCGCCGTCAGGAAACTGGCGGGGACTCCCAGCCTGGCCAGCCCCACCGCGACGTTGAGCTCGGCCCCACCGACGCTTGCGTCGAAGCCGTTAGCCTGCTCGAGGCGAGAACTCCCGGGTGGGGTCAGCCTCAGCATCGTTTCACCAAATGTAAGCACCCGTTTCATCGCATCAACCGCCAGCGTTCTTTACCGCTTCCACATACCTTGCCGCCGTTGCTTTGACCCGCTCCCAATCCCCGCGCTCAAAAGCCCGGGTATCAACGAGCTTCCCACCTACCCCGACGGCGAAGGAGCCCGCACGGACATATTCGGCAATATTGTCCAGGTCGACGCCCCCGGTCGGGATGAGGGGGATGTGCGGCATCGGGCCGGCCAGGGCCTTGACGTAGGAAGGCCCGAAAAACGATGCCGGAAAGACCTTGACCGCGTCAGCTCCCAGGGCATGGGCCCGCACGATCTCCGTGGGAGTGAACGCGCCCGGGAATACCGCTATGCGGGCGTCGTTAGCTGCCTCGACGACCTCATCGATGAGGGCCGGCGAAACCACGAACTCGGCGCCCGCCTCTATCATCTCACGCGCGCTCCGGGCGCTGAGCACGGTGCCCGCTCCCAGGAGAAACTCCCTTCCAGTCAGGCCGGCAAGGGAGCCGACGATACCGACCGCATCGGGAACGCTCGTTGTTATCTCGATGATGGAGACACCGCCGTCGCAGAGCGACTCCACCGTCCTCCTTACTGCCTCCCTGCCACCGCTCATGCGAACAACCGCGATGAGCTTCTCGGCTTCTATCCTCTCAAGTATCTTCCCCTTTTCCATGGCACTCCCGGTCTCGGATTCCACCGCGCGGCTCACTCGGGCACTATGGTGCCCTTCATATAGACATCAGAGAGAAGAGCCTCGTGGGCCTGCTCTATCGGGTAGGAGTGGGTTACCAGCTTCTCAAGCGGGATGCCGCGCGCCATGGCTAGCTCCATCAGCTTGAGCGCGTTATCGAACGACTGCGGCGGGCAGGACCACTGGCCGATAAGGTTGACGTCCTTGAAGCACAGGTGCCTGAACGGGTTAATGGTGGTATCCCCGGAGTCCAGGAAGTTCCCCAGCTCGACGAAGGTGCCGCCGCGGCGCAGCATATCGAGCCCCTGGGGGACGGCCTCCGGAACGCCGGCGCACTCAACGACCATATCCGGGCCGATGTTGCCGGTCAGCGAGGAGACGTGCAGGGAGCGCTCGAACGGGTCTGGCATCTCGTTTATGTCGATGATATGGTCGAAGACGCCGAGCTCGCCTGCGAGCCGAAGGCGTTCTTTAACCGCTCCCACAAGGATGACCCTGTAAGCGCCAGCAAGCCAAGCCGTTATGCCGGCCGCCATGCCGATGGGCCCGTCGCCGAGGATGACCACGGTGTCGCCCGGCCCGAAGCCCTCCTTCAGCACCGGATAGGGCGTCATAGCCTTTCGCACCCCGATTGTGGCGGCGAAGATATCGGTCAGCACCGCGACCTCGTCGGGCATACCTTCGGGTATCTTGTACACCCACACCCCCGGCACGAGATAGCAGTACTCGGCGTATCCGCCGAAGAGGTGCGGCGGCTCGGAGGCGCTCATGTTCTGCCCGTAGCCTTTCGCAAAGAGGCAGAGCGTGCCGGCGTGGTTCGAAGGCGTAAAGCGGCAGTTCCAGCACTCTCCGCAGGCTATCCCCGCGTACCAGGTGACTCGGTCGCCTACCGCTATCTCGCCGCCCTGAACAGCCATCTTTGTCTTAGCCTGCTCCCCGATCTCCTCGATGACGCCGAGGTTCTCGTGACCTAGAATGAGAGGAGGGGTGACGAAGAGGTCAGCCGGGGGCTTGCCCGCGAAGAGGTGCTTGTCTGTGCCGCAGATGCCGCACATCTTCATCCTGACCAGGGCGCCGTCTTCGGCGACCTCCGGGTAAGGGAAGTTCTGAACCTCCATCTCGTTGAAACCCGTCATCACCGCGGCTTTGACTTCACCGGCCATTCCTCCCACCTCCTGCGATATCGCGGGCCGCCTTCAGGCCTGTCGATGTTCCACGTAGTAGTCGTATGCCTCGACCGCCGACTCCAGGTCGTTTCTCGTGGGTCGCCAGCCGAGGACATGCTTTGCCCTCGCGTTGTCGAAAACATAATCGCGCAGCGCTATCTCGAGGTGCTGCGGTTGTATGGGTGAAACGCCGAGCTTCGCGAGCGCCTTCACCGCGAGCCTGGCAACCGTGGCGTTGATGTTTATGAACCTGGGCTTCGTCCCGGCATGCTCGTAAAGGTGGAGCGCGAGCTCCTTCAGGGTGGGGACGTCGTCGCTGCAGATGTTCATCACCTCGCCCTTCGACCGGCTGTTGTCGAGTGCGAGGAACATGGCGGTGGCCACGTCGTCCACATGCACCATCTGCAGCTTCGTCCTGCCGCCCCCGGGCAGCAGCGTTGACTTGCCTTTTGAAATGGCTTCCATCTGCTCCACCAGGAAAGGCTCGTTCTGCCCCGGCCCGTTGATGGTGGGGGGCCTGAGGACCGTCACGTCGAGGCCGGTCTCGAGGTACGCCCGGCACATATTCTCACCCTCCACCTTGTCAAAGCCGTACTGGCATACCGGGTTTATGGGCGCGTCCTCGCCGCACGGAGTGGGCACGTCGATACCGTAGACCTCGACGGAGGACACGTAGACGAACTTCCTGGCGCCGACCTCGAGGGCGGCGGCCAGGGCGTTGGCGGTGCCATCGACGTTGACCTCCCGCATGCGCTTCTCGTCCGGCTCGAACTGGGCCAGTGCGGCGGCCAGGTGGAAGACCGCGCCGCAACCAACGGCTGCCAGGTTGACGGCATCGCGGTCCGTGATGTCCGCTGTGAACTCCGAGTAATCAGGGTGCCGCCTGCCGGACGGCTTAACGTCGAGCCCCACTACCTGGTGCCCTCGATCGAGCGCGGCCCGCGCGGTGTTACCGCCCAGGTATCCAGAGCTGCCGGTGATAAGTATCTTCAATGCAGTTCCTCCGGAGACAATACGCACCCCTTATCCGCCTGAGACACCATAGCGGAGTACCGGGCGAGCATACCTGTCAGCTTTCGCGCCGGGGGCTTGAACGCTTCACCGCGCCGGCGCAACTCATCCTCGGCGACCTCCAGCGACAGGAGCCTGCCCGGCACGTCGATGGTTATTCCGTCTCCGTTCTCGACGAGCGCCAGCGGGCCGCCCACGAACGCTTCCGGTGACACGTGGCCCACCGCGGGCCCACGCGAGAAGCCGGAGAACCTGGCGTCCGTGACAACCGCGACGTCGTCGGCCAGGTTGAGCTGGAACAGGAGTTCGGTTACGGTCAGTATCTCCCGCATGCCCGGCCCGCCGCGGGGCCCCTCGTAGCGTATGACAATGACGTCGCCCTTCGCGTAATCGCCTGAGACCGCGCCCGATATGGCGGCCTCCTCGCTGTCGTACACGCGGGCCTTTCCGGAGAAGAGCATCATGCTCTCCGGGACGCTGCTGGTCTTGACCACCGCCCCGTCGGGCGCGAGGTTGCCCTTCAGGACCGCTATACCGCCCTCGGGGTGGTACGGGTTGTCCGTGTCCCTTATAACGTCGTCGTCACCGCATACGGCTCCAGAGATGTTCTCGGCCAGGCTGGCGCCGGTCACGGTCAACGCTTCGCCCGCGAGAAAGCCCTTTGCCTTGCTCAGCAGTGCGGGCATGCCCCCGGCTTTATAGACATCGAGCAGGAAGTAAGGGCCCGATGGGTAGACGCCCAGCATATGCGGCACTTCACGGGAGACCCGGTCGAACTCGTCGAGCTCGAGGGGTATCCCCAGCTCGCGCGCGAGGGCCAGCAGGTGTATGACCACGTTCGTGGAGCACCCGGCGGCGGCCGTGGTCACAAGCGCGTTGCGCAGCGCTTCCGCTGATAGTATGCGCCGTGGCGACAACCCCTCCTCTACGAGGCCAACCACCCGCCTGCCGCTCTCCTTGGCCATGAGGTATTTCTGGCCGTGCACCGCGTGGGTGGCCCCGCTTCCCGGCAGGGACATCCCCAGCGCCTCGGTTATGAGCTGCATCGAGACCGCGGTCCCCATGCCGCTGCAGGCCCCCGGGCCCGGGCAGCTTATCATGGACATCACGGGGGGCGTCCCCTCCGGCGCGAAAGCGTTGAAAGGAAGCATCGGCCCGCCGGTCACGAAGATGGAGGGAAGGTCGAGCCTGGCCGCCGCCATAAGGTGCCCGGGGATTATCTTGTCACAGCCCGACAGGAAAACCAGGCCGTCGAAGCAGTGGGCCATCACCATGGCCTCGACGTCGTCCGCGATGAGGTCCCGCATGGGGAGGAAGTAGTTCATGCCTGGAAGGCCGTTCCCGTAGCCATCGCAGGGAGCTATCACGTTGAACTCGAGCGGCACCCCTCCCGCCATGATAATCCCGTCCCTCACTGGCCTTGCCAGCTCTCTAAGGTGCAGGTGCCCTGGCAGGAGGTCGTTCCAGGAGTTGACGATGGCGATGAGGGGGCGGCCCTCCAGGTCCTGGCTCTCGATGCCGCAGGCCTTGAGGAGCTCGACCCGCACCAGGGCCGTCGCTAGGTTGTCGGTACCCTCCAGGAGCTTCTTGCTCTTGAGCTCAGTCATGTCAGATCCTTTGATAAGCCAGGACGCGCGCGCCCGCCGGCGCCGAGCGCATCGCCTCGTCCAACGCCTGCTGGGGGTCGTCGAAGTGCTCGAAACCCATCCGCTCGCAGTCGGCCCCGGATATCCCACGCGAGACCAGCATGACCCGCATCCTCTTCTCCGAGAGGACCTTGCCGATGGTGACCACGTGCGACGCGCCCGTCCTGTCGGTTATCCGGCCGCTCTCCACATCCTCGCGGACCTCCTCCCACCGCGGGTACCCGTATTCGAGCACCACGGAGTGCTCGGGGGCCACTCCCTCCGGGCACGCGGCGAACAGCACCAGCGTTCCGCCCTCTTTCAGGAGGGCTCCGGCCGCGTATATGCCGGCCGCCCCTCCCCAGAAATCGGGCCTGTCGGGGCCCATGCCGACGAGGAGCACGTCCGGCTGCTCTACGGGGAACGCTATCATCGGCGTCTGCCGCAGGAAAGCCAGCCCCAACCGGTGCGCCTCGATGTAGTGGCCGGCGAAGACGCCGGAGGTCCGCCGCTCGGAGTCGTCAGTGGTATTGACGATAAAGTCCAGGCCTACCTCACCGACGATCCTCTCCATCTCCGCGCGCACCGGGTTTTCCGGGTTGCCGAAGACCTCGAAGAGAGGGTAGGCGGTCGATCGCCAGTGGAAGTAGTCTGTCGAGCGCTTCCCCGATATCCCCGGGAGGAGCCCCTTGGCGCCCCCGGAGTAGCCGGCCACCGGGTGGGCGCTGATGTTCCCGATAGAGATGATGAAGTCGTGCTCCCGCACCGCCTTGTTGAACTCCACCGGCAGTCCCTCGGAGGTCTTTCCAAGGTCGATGAGACTCACGAGGTCGTCGTAGTCGTGGTTGATGACCCGGTACTCCCTCGCGGGCCCTTCCCCGAGCTTCGAGGCTATCTCGCCGGCCGTCATCGCCCGATGGGTCCCCAGCGCGATGATTATCGTCACGTCGTCGCCGGCGACGCCGGCGGAGCCGAGCTCATCCAGCACTGCCCGGAGCACTTCTCTTATGTCGGTGTGGCGGCTCTTGTCGGGGACTACCACCAGGACCCTCTTCCCCCTGGCGACGCTTTCGCCGAGCGGAGCCGCTCCCGCGGGCGAGCGGACGGCCGCAAGGGTTGCTTCGTAGATGTCGCCCAGAGCCGGCGCGCATGCGACGTCCATCTTCCGCACCAGGTTTTCCTCCGGGACGGAAACCTCGACGAAGCCGTCATAGAAGCAGAAGCGAGTGGGCGCCATCAGAGCTTTCCGTACTTCCTGAAAACGTCGAGAAGGGAACTGCCCTCGCGGATCTCCTTTCGGGAACGTCGTTCCGCGGCGACTACCTCTTCGGCCTTTTCGACCACGAGGGCGATATCGACGTCGGCCATCGGTATGACAACCACCCCGTCGCGGTCGGCCATGACTACATCGCCGGGATTCACTCTCACCCCACCGCAGAATATTGGAGTGTTTACTCCGACCAGGTCGACCCGGCCTATGGAGTCGGTCGGTATGCTGCCCTTTGCCCATACGGGGAAATCTATCTCGAGTATGCGGCCGATGTCGCGTATCGGGCCGTCTACTACCGCCCCTCGGACTCCCGCGTAGTACTTACAGGTGGTGGACATCAGCTCGCCAAAGGCGCCCGCCCCGGAGAAGCCGTTGGTATTTACTATGACCAACTGCCCCTTCTTCATCCCGTCGAAAACCGCTGTCAGTACGTTGGCGATGACCTCCGGGCCGTAGTCGGGGAGAAACGTGCTCTTCTTGGTGCGTGCCTCGTCCATTGTGAAGGCGGGGCCCGCCACGACCGCTTCCTGCTTGACAGGGGAGAAGCCGGCGTCCATGACCTGGTTCATGAACCCAAGGTCGTCGAGTGTGTCCGCCACAGCGGGCGTGTAGGTCTTTTCAAGGCGTTCGCAGAAACCGAGGATGTCTTCGTGGGTGTAAGAGTCAGCCATGGCGCCCTCCTGAGCCTCGCTTGCCATCTCGTAGAGCTTATCACAATCGGCTGAAGCCTCAACGCGCGCGCCGGTGCCATGCGCATGCGTGCGCAGGCGCCCCCCGGCACACTTTCGAATCCTCATACACCCCAGCCAGAGTGACTTGGGTTACAATTACCCCCGGGTGATTCTCTATGAGCGATAAACCTGTCGTTGCGTTTTTCGACCTGGACCACACGCTGCTCGACGGCGCGAACGGCAACATCTACGCCGTGCGCATGGTCAGGGAAGGCTACATGAAGCGGCGCGTGATGGTGAAGGTCCTGTGGTGCACCATACTCTACAAGATGAACCGCCTGTCCAGGGAAGTCGTGTACAAGACGGTGTTCGACATCATGGGCCAGTACACGGTCATAGAGATGATCGCCTTTATGGACCGCAACTTCGGGACCCACATATTACCGCGGCTCTACCAGGGAGGGGTGGACAAGGTCCGCGAGCACCGCGAACAGGGCCACATAACTGTCATCGCCACCGCGGCGGGCGAGTACATAGCCGAGCGCGTGCGCGCCCAACTGGGCGCCGATGACATCATCGCAAGCCACACGCCCATCAGGGGCGACCACATGACGAGCGAGGACCTGGGCCAGATGGCATTCATGGAGGGGAAGCTGCTGATGGCCGAGGAGTACTGCCGGCTGGCTGGAGCGGATCTGGCCGACTGCTGGTTCTACTCCGACAGCGCGAGTGACCTCCCGTTGCTGGAGGCGGTCGGCCACCCCGTCGTGGTCAATCCCCAGCTCAAGCTCAGGCAGGAGACGCGCGGCAGGGACTGGCCGGTGCTCCACTTCAAGGAGTACGCGGAGTTCGACACCGTAGCCCGCCCACAGCGCCTCATCACCCCCCAGATGACCCGCTTCATGCGCATCTACGAGGAGTCGCTAGCCTCCGCCCCGGACTGATTCGACCCCGGATATCCCCCAACCGGTGTACAATCGTCTCATCCATAAGTCTGAAAATCACCCTCACCCGAATGGGTGAAAAGGTGCACGTCTTTATGGACTCATGTGTCAACAGCTGCTATGTTCGGGTCACTCGGTTCGCCCCACATCAAGAAATTCACAACTGGGCAGGGGGATTGTGTCGAGGCGAAAGGATGTCTGGGAGTGAGAACGACCTTGCGCCGGTCAGGGTCACATCAAGGGAGGGACTCGATGAAGAAGACGGTAGTTGCCTGCATACTATGTTTCCTGCTTTCGTCCGTAATCTTGACGTTGTTCACCGGCGCGCTCGCGCTGGCCGACGGTATCGCCGTTCGCAGGGACTATACGGCCGACAAACCGGGCCTGACGATCCTTGATTCCAACGGATTGGTGTGGGACCTGACCCGAGGTCCGCTCACACTCTCTTTCTCGCTCGACATGTCCGGCTATCAGACAAAAGAGAACTGGACATTCTCCGAGATCGGCCTGTACGGCCCGGGCGACCCATTCGCAAGGCATGCGGGCTGGATGGCGTTCGGGAGCCCCGGGGGGACCAGGCAGGATACCACTATTTTCGATCAGAACGATAAGCTGGTGCTGAGAGGAAGCCTGCCCCGCTTCCCGGACGACGAATTCAGCTACAACTCGGTTAACCCGATGACGTACGACACTGACCCTATAGCTCCCTCTGGTTGGGGCTCTAACATATGGTTTGACAGGGGAGCGGCCACAAACGAGCAGAACCCGCCGCAGGCAAACACTAACGGCCGGTACGACGTTACAATCACTTACACAGCCATAAACAAAAACTACGGCACCATGTTCGCTACGGTCAACGGCAGGCCTAACATCTATCGCATGAACGTCACCGGGGCGCCGGTCACCGCGGGGAAATACTTCTACACCGACATGTCGCAGGTCAGGGTCTTTTCGGACCTCGAGACTCCCGGTGTAACGGTATCAAACCTGAATGCCCTCGGGGCGCCGTCAAAGCCTACTGTCGTAGGATTGAACCCGAACGAGGCCCCGCAGGGCAAGGTCATCAACGGTCTTGGGATCAACGGTTTCCAGTTCCGCGACACGGACGCGAGCATGAAGCTTCAGTACGGGAGCACCACCGAGACCATAACCGGCACCAACGTGAGGATGAACACGAGCCCCGAAATCCGCCCCGCGGGGACCCAGATGCTTGCGGACATCAAGATTCCCGAAAACGCGACCCCTGGAGCGTGGGACGCCTGCTTCTCGCACGACGATGACCCCACCGGAGTGGGGATGCTGGAAAAGGCGTTCAATGTCAAGGCCACCCCGCCCGAGGTCACGGGCATCACACCCGACCATGCGAGGCCGGGCACGAGCTTCAACATGACCATATCGGGAGCCCACTTCCGCAACACCCCGACTACGATCGAGCTCTACAAGTTCGGGGTGGAACCGGTAGTGGCTACCAACGTAAACGTGGTCTCGTCGAGCAAGATAACGGCCTGTTTCAAGATACCAACCGGCACTTTCATCGACGCGAACTGGACCATGGCACTTGGCAGTGCCGACGGCCAGGCGATGTGTGGCTTCTCGGTCGATGCCCGCATGGACATCATCAACCCGTTCGGCATCTTCAACATCATATGGTTGAGGGCGCCCGGGCTCATCAAGGTGGTGCTCTACTCGGAAGGCAGCTTCGACGCTACGGCCATATTCCCGCTCGCGGTCGAACTGGGCGGCACGTTCCCGATAGCGTGTAACCCGCAGGACGTTAACCGCGACGGAAAGAAAGACCAGGTATTCTACTTCAACAACATGGCGGTGAACCTGCCCACCGGCTGCAACAGCGTCAGGATGCTGGGGGCCGACTGGACATTAAAGCGCATCAAGGCCTGGGACACCGTCAGGGTATTCAGGTTCCTGTTCTAAGAGGAGGGCGCATCTCGAGGGGATGCTGTGGGCGAAAGATTGAGGGCGGGCTTCATGGCCCGCCCTAAATCTTTGTGTCTTGATCAACAGTTTTCAGTCTTAGACAGGTTCGAAGCGCACGATGTCGCCGAGGTTGCCTTCGGTCTCGTCCTTCCAGATCGCCTTCACCTTCATGCCGATGTGCACTTTCTTGGGGTCGATGCCGTGGACGGTCCCGATGAACCAGGTGTCCGCTCCGTCGAACTTGATCATCGCCGATACGCGGTGATCGTCCACAGGGTTGCCCCTGACGTCGGCCATCTCGATGCAGAAGCTCATGATGACTCCCTCGTCGGAGCAGTCGACCACGTCGTCGATGTCGATGTAGCACTTCCGGCAGTAGGTGGGGCCGGGCACGTAGACCGTGCCGCACTGGTTGCATTTAATACCGCGGATCTTTTTCTCTTTCATCCCATCGGCCAGCACCTTGACACCCCGTCCGTCCAGCTTGTACTGATAAGTCGTGACATCCCAGGTGGCCTGCACCTCGCGTGTCTCAAGGTCTTTGTTGTATGCCATCTATCCCACCCCCTTTAGAGCTTCGCCGGCTCGTCGGCGAGCACCATCACCGTGACGTACTGGAACATGCCGCCCCAGCCGTGAGACAGCGCCTTGCGGATTTTCTTCGGTATTTTGTGACCGCCCTCGGTCTTGCCCATTATCTGCAGAGCGCACTCCGCCGGGCGGTTCATCGCCGAAGCGCCGATGGCGTTGGTGGAGAAGACGCCGCCGCTCGCGTTTGTGGGCAGCTCGCCGTCGATGTTGAGAGCCCCCGCGTCGAGCATCTTATGGGCCTCGCCCTCCTTGCAGCATCCCAGCTTCTCCAGCCACATCAGGGACTGGTGTGCGAACCCGTTGTACATCTCGGCCATGTCGAACTCCCTGGTGGGGTCCTTTATGCCCGCCATCTTGTACGCCTTCGCCGCAGCCAGCTTGGCCGGCATCTGCTCGGCCGGGTCTGTGAGCTGGCCCTCGAGGAAGTTCGCGGTGCTGGGGTCGGATGTGGCGCTGCCCAGGCCGGTGATCCATGCCACCTGCCAGTCGAGCTTCCTGGCTTTCTCCTCAGACATCACTATGCATGTCGTGGCTCCGTCCGAGGTGGGACAGGTGTGCCCGAAGCGGAGCGGCCAGGCGATGAACGGGGTGGCCTGTATGTCTTCCACACTGGTCTTCTTGCGAAGGTGGGCATACGGGTTGAGCGCCGCGTTGCTGCGCTCGAGCGCCGCCATCTTGTCGATATGCTCGGGGTCGGCCCCGCTGTGATGCAGGTAGCTCATAGCCTGGAACGCCGCCGCTCCGGTGGAGCCGCCGCCCATGGCGGAAAGCCCTCCGCCACCGAACAGGTCGAGCCCGTGCTGGACCATGACCATCGCCTCCGGCATTACGATGCCGGCCAGCCCGACCTGGCTGTCTCCCTCCGACTGCTTTTCCCAGGACACGGCCATTACCGTGTCGTAGAGCCCGCTGGCCACGTAGTAGTACGCAGCCTGCAGGGTGCTCATCCCTGTGGTGCCGCCGGTGGAGATGCGTATGGTGGGCTTGTCCAGGGCCAGTATGTGTTCGCTCGCCCAGAGGTGGGGCATGTTCAGGCCCTCGAACGTCTGCATGTTGCCGAACGTCACGGCGTCTATGTCATCCGGGGTCAGGTTGGTGTTCTTCAGCGCGGCCTCAACCGACTCGCTTATCATTTCGGCGATGTTGACGTCCTTGCGCTTGCTCACGAACACCGGTGTGTAGCCGACCCCGACTACTGCAACGTTATTCATATATCATCCCTCCTCCGCGCTCAGTATCATCACGGCGCTATGCTGCATGCAGAAGCCGTCCTGGCCGTGGGCGAGGGCGGTCTTCGCGCCGGAAACCTGGGTGTCGCCCGCGGTACCGGTCAGCTGCTTGTAGCACTCCGCGATTCGCACCAGGCCGGCAGAGTTGAAGGCGTAGGCGCCCAGGGCGCCGCCGGAGGGGCTTACCGCCGCCCCGCTGCCGTCCGGGCCCAGGCCCAGGCTCTCGAGTATGATGGGCTCCTGGTGGGCGAACTTGGCGCTGGGCTCCACGACTTCGAGGTCCCCCGCGGCGATGCCCGCCATCTTGAATGCCCTTTCGCCGGCCAGCTTGACCGACCTGGAACTCGCCAGCTCGCGCTCGGCGTGATAGGTGTCCAGGGAATCTCCGACGCCCTTTATCCATACCGGCTTGTCGGTCAGCTCTTTTGCCTTTTTCTCGCCTGCGATCAGCAAGGCGCATGCCCCGTCGGTGAACGGATAACAGTGGCCCTGCCGCAGGGGCTCATAAAGCAGGTCGGAGGCAGCCACGTCCGCGGCCGTGACGCCGGCCTTGCCGTTGAACGCATCCGGGTTCCTGGCCGCCTGCGCGAGGTTGCGCGCCGCGATCTCGTCCAGCTTATCGGCGGAGACTCCGGCAGCGTCCAGGTAGGCGCGCGCCTCCAGGCCCGCCATCGAGAGTTCGTTCATCAGGCCCAACTGCCGGTCGTAGACCGGGGCCAGCATGTAATCCATCATAAGGTACGGACGCATGACCGAGCCGCCCTGGCTCGCGCCGACAACCAGCGCGACGTCGTAGAGGCCGGAAAGTATCCTGACCAGTGCGTAAGTGGCGGCCATCACACCGTCGGCCTCGACCTTGGTCTCGTCCTTCATGTAGGCGCCGATCGGGCAGTCCTCGAAGACGTTGCTGATGGTGTGGCCCGCGTTGAAGTCGTTGGAACAAAGGACGAACGTGTCGATGTCGTCCCTGGTTATTCCCACTTTGTCGTACAGGCCCTTCACCAGCTCGAAGAGCATCCGCTCTCGCGGCATGCCCACGTCGGCGCTGTTGATCTGCGCCTGCGCGACTACAGCTACTTTTCGTTTCATCTCCTCACCTCCTCGTCAAACCGGCTCGAAATGGCTCAAGTCTTTCAGGCTGTCCTCGGCCGGGTCCTTGAAAACGGCTTTGACCAACAGGCCGTTCTTGACCTCGGCGGGGTTGATGCCCCTGACCTCCGCCAGAAGAGGCACCGATGCGCCGTCCAGCATGACCATTGCCAGCACCTGTGGGGCGTCGAGCTTTTCGACGAGGCCTTTTTCCAGCCTCACGTGCCCGACGGTGAAGTTCTCCACCTTACCCACCGGTCCGCACTCGACCAGCCCGTCCACGTCCGCGATCAGGTTGCACGCCCCGCACAGCTTGCGGGGTGGCACGGATACCTTGCCGCACCCGGGGCACTTTGACCCGAGGATTTTCTTTTGCCCCAGACCCTGGATGTACTTTTCCAGGTAAGGGCCCACGCGGTAGTTGTACGTAAAATCGAGTGGGACTACCGACGTGGAGATGACAAGTTCCTGCGCCGCCATAAGCTCACCTCCAGTAACGTCTACAACAACACACTTAATGCTCTGACCATACGGGGCACACTATTATCTTAGCGAACCCGCAAAATCATATAACGAGAGGCGAGCGCATTCAAGTGCAAATTTATGCTGGGGTCAGAACCCAAGAAAAGAATTTTCATAGGCACGCGGGTGTTTCGGATACAAATTCATGTCATGGTGTCTGACCCCGGGGTGAATCGATGTTGTGCCGATGTTATCATTACGGCTGACGCTTGAGGCAGCAAGGGAAGCATGAAAAAGATACTCATCATCGAAGACGAGGCGCCCCTGGCCGAGGCACTCAAATACACTCTGGGCAAGGAAGGGTACCAGGTCGAGGTCGCGCTCGACGGAGTCGCCGGCGTCGAGAGGTTCGAGGCGAACGGCGCCGACCTGGTGCTGCTCGACCTCATGTTGCCCTCCATGGACGGCCTTGAGGTGTGCAAGAGGATACGCACCGGCTCCGGCGTGCCTATCCTCATGCTCACAGCCAGGGACTCCGACCTGGACGAGGTACTCGGACTCGAGATGGGCGCGGACGACTACGTGACCAAACCGTTCGACATGCGCAAGCTGATCGCGCGTGTCAAGGCGCTCCTGCGCAGGGCGGCAGGCGAGGGGCAGCAGTCATCCGACAGGCTCGAGTGGGCCGGCATAGTGATGGACCTGGCCAAGCACGAGGTCCACCTCGACGGAGAGGCGGTGCACCTGACCCCAACGGAGTACCGGTTGCTGGAGCTGATGATGAGGCACCCGGGAAGGGTGCTCACGCGCGAGCATCTCCTCGGCCAGGTCTGGGACGACTACTACGGGTCGAGCAAAACCCTCGACGTCCACATTCGTCACTTGCGGGAGAAGATCGAGGCCGATCCTTCCCGCCCGCGTTTTATCAAGACGATCAGAGGAGCGGGTTACAGGCTGGACAGGCCCACGGAGGATTAAGCAGATGAGAAAGATCAAATCTTCGCTCTTGCTGAGATATTCACTGGCGGTGGCGCTCATCGCTATGACAATGGCGCTTATCCTCATTTTCGCTCTGCGCGTTGAGATGTCGCAGGCCGCCGAGATCATAATAGGCCTTGTCCTCCTGCTGGTCCTGCTCGGCGCAATCACCATCTGGACCCAGCGAACCCTCACCGCCGACCTCAAGGAGATTGGGCGGGCTCTCGAGAAGATCGTTGTCGAGGGGGACCTGGACCGGATGCCCCAGCCCAGGCTCACCGAGCTAGACGGCCTCGCCCGGGACATGGACAAAGTGGCGGGCCGCGTCCGCGAGAACGTTCGTCAGCTCACCCGCGAGCGCGACCGTCTGGGAGCGGTGCTCGACAACATCCACGCAGGGGTCATCGTGGTCAACCGCAGCTTGAAGATCGACCTGATAAACCCTGTTGCCGAGAGACTCCTGGGCACGAGCAGGGGATACGCCCTGGGCCGCACCTTCACAGAGATACATCACGCGCCACTCATCGACCGTGCCATCGAGAAGTCGCGAAAAGGGGCCTCGGTGAGCGAGGAGGTCCAGATAACCCTACCCAGGCGTCGCTCGCTACGTGTGCTGGCCAGCCCTATCAAGAACAAGAAGGGCAAGACCACCGGGGTCATCTGCGTCATCGAGGACATAACAGGGCGGCGCAGGCTGGAGCGGGTGCGGCGCGACTTCGTGGCCAACGTTTCGCACGAGCTGCGCACCCCGGTCGCTAACATGAGGGCGGTGGTGGACGCGCTTCTAGCCGGCGCGAGTGACGACCCCGAAGCCGCCGCGCGGTTCACGGGCGACCTCGACCGCGAGTCCAGGCGCCTGGTCGATATCATCGAGGACCTGCTGGTTCTCTCGAGGCTCGAGAGCGCGGACGCCGCAATTGTGGCCGAGACGTTCCAGGTGGAGGACATGATAAAGGAGGCGCTCGCCGAGAAGGAAGAGCTCGCCGGCAGGCAGGAGGTCGACCTGTTGTTTGCCGACGGGGACCTGGGAATCGGCATCAAGGGCGACCGCCAGCTTATTAAAGCAGCCTGCGCGAACCTGCTCGATAACGCCATCAAATATAACAAGCCCGGAGGCAGGGTCGAGGTCACCCTCGAGCACGGCGAGGACTCGGTGACCATATCGGTCACCGACACCGGCATTGGAATCCCGGCGAAGGAGCAGGGCAAGGTATTCGAGCGTTTCTACCGGGTGGACAAGGCGCGCTCGCGGGAGACCGGAGGCACGGGGTTGGGGTTGTCCATCGTGAAACACGCGGCGGAGTTCCACGGGGGAAGCGTGTCGGTCAACAGCACCGAGGGCCAGGGCTCAACGTTCGGCCTTGTGCTGCCCGACTCCCCTTCGCTCTTCTAAAAGCGCAACATTGGGGTCAGGTCACTTTGTTGCATTTTCGTCTGTCACCCGGGGGTCCGGCACCCTGAATTGTATTTTAAACCTAAACAGCCGCATGCCGCCTAAATTTCAGGTCTGGGTGCCTGACCCCAACAT
>JBBQKJ010000057.1:0-18936 GCA_038326775.1 Candidatus Geothermincolia bacterium | reverse complement strand
ATCACCACGCCCTCTCGAGCCGACTCCCTGGCAATCACCAGCCGCTCGAGCTCTCGGAAGCGAGGCTCCCCCTCAATGGCGAATATCTCTTTGATAGTCATGCCCGTTTCCCGCTCCACGAGAGCGTCGATGTCCACTGTTATCATGCCGGTCATCCCGGCTAGAACGGACCCCACCGTGGTCTTTCCAGAGCCCATGAATCCGCTGAGGACTATGTTGCTCTTACCCACGACTCCTTATGCCTCGCGCTTCCACAGGCGACCGATGCGCTCGAGATAGCCGCGCATGGCCTGCTCCAGGTCGGCCATGGTATCGCCGCCGAATTTCTCGAGGACTGCGTTCGCAATGACCATGGCGACAACGGCCTCCCCGACCACCGCGGCGGCCGGTACCGCGCAGGTGTCGGCCCTCTCCTTGAAAGCCACCGTGGGCTCGAGCGTCTCGGCGTCGATGGTGGCAAGTGGCCGGGCAAGTGTGGGGATAGGCTTCATGGCGGCCCTCAAGACGAGCGGCTCCCCGTTGGTCATGCCCGCCTCCAGCCCGCCTGCACGGTTGCTGCCTCGCCTGACCCCTGGGCCTGCCTCGAAGAATATCTCGTCGTGGGCCTCCGACCCCGGCATGAGCGCCAGAGCGAAGCCCATGCCCACCTCGACGCCCTTCACCGCGGGTATCGATGCGAGGGCACCGCAGAGGAGCCCATCGAGCCGCCTGTCGGCCTGCGACGCCGAGCCCAGGCCGGGCACGAGGCCGAACGCCGCCACCTCGAACACCCCTCCGAGGGAATCGCCGTCCTCAACAGTCCTGTCTATCTCGTCGACCATCCTGCTCGAGCTATCCGGGTCAGCGCACCTTACGGGGTCGTCTTCTGCGCCCGCGAACGATGCGGGAGTGGCCTCATCTTGTGGGGCGGTAACGCTCCCGATTCCGACGACGCGGCTGGCCACGGTCACACCCAGCCTTTCCAGCAGGCGCCTGGCCACCGCCCCGGCGGCCGTCCTGGAGGCGGTCTCCCTCGCGCTGGCTCGCTCGAGAACGTCACGCGCGTCCGCCGTCCCGTACTTCAGCATCCCCGCAAGGTCGCCGTGACCGGGTCGCGGCCTCGTCTCTCGTGGGAACTGTCTGCCGTCGACTTCCTCGACCGACATCACCTCGCTCCAGCTCGCGTGGTCACGGTTTTCTATGAGGATTGTCAGGGGGCTGCCCAGGGTCCTCCCCAGCCTTACACCGGAGATTATCCGCGCGTGGTCGTTCTCGATGCTCATCCGCCCACCGCGACCGTGCCCGTGCTGTCTGCGCGCCAGGTCCCAGTCTATCTGCTCGGCCGAGAGCGCAAGCCCAGCCGGAACCCCGTCGATTATTACCGCGATGGCGGGTCCGTGTGATTCCCCACCAGTCAGCATACGTAGAGCCATTATCCCTTCCTAAACGAAAAACGACACCTGGTCCGCGGTGGTGCCGCCTTTTCGAATTTTGCCCGTTTTCCTACCGGGACCATTGGTGCCACCTGAAAGCCGCTACCACCTCACCAGTATAGCGATTGGCCCGCGAAGATGGTGAACCGCTCGTCCCCGTAAAGGACCGTCGCGCTGGAGTCTTTTCCCAGGGACAGCAGCTTATAGTTGCCTCCGAAGACCTCGCCCACCGCCACCTTCTCGAAGAGCGCGTCGCCGATTCGGATGCGGGCCAGGAGCTTCCCGTTCTGCTCGAAGACCCCCTCGAGGCTCAGCGCCGTGGCGACCACGCTGCCGACCTGCCTGCCGGTCGGGTCGAGCTCGGGGGGCAGGGTGATGACGCCGCCGGCGCCGGCGCCCGGGGTGCCCGTCGTGGTGGTCTCCTGGACTGCGACCAGCGGCCTGAAGATGTTCCTGCGGCGATAAACAGACAGCGGGGGCACCTGCACCGACTCTATCGCTGATGCCGACGCCGCCGGCGCCGAGGAGGCGGGCTGGCTTGCGGGGGCGCTGGTCTGCGCGGTCGTCCCCGATTTCTTACTCCTGTTCGACCCAATCGCCAGGACTATGCCCACCACCAGCACGAGGCTGAGTGTCATCACGACGGCTATGCTGCGCAGCCTGTGCTCACGCGCATCGATCGCCTTCCTGGGTTTCATCTTCCTTACTTCTGGCGACATCGTTCTAACACGTCTCCTCGTTTTGCCTTCTTGATCACGGTGTTCCGCCCGGTGCGCTGCTTGATGGTTGGCTCTGCGGTGCCGGCGTGGTCGCCGGCGCTGCCGGGGCTGCCGCTCCAGCCGGCGCCGCGAATGTGAACGTCTTTGCCGTTAACTCGGCCTGGACGACCCCGAGGTTTGGGCTGAACGTCCTCTGCAGGAACCCGGTGCTTGTCGTGATATTAACGCTGTCGATAACCACTGCCCTCGGGAAGCGCTCCATACGATAGATGAGGTCGACGACCTCATCATAGAACCCGCCAACCCTCATCGAGAACGTGTAGGACGAATACGTGGCTCCGCCTTCACCGGCGCCAACCTCTCCCGGGCTGAAGGACAGCCAGGGCAAACCCGCGCCGGAGCCCGGGTCGGCGGCCGCCTGGAGGTTCCGGATGAGCGAAGGCAACTCCGGCTCCTGGGGTATTATCGACTGCAGGTAGGCGAGTTTTGCTTCGTACTCGGCCGAACGGTTCTTGATGTTAAGAAGCTCCTTGTATGTGGCCTTTTCCGCCTGTATTTTCTGGTCGACTGCTTCCACCTCTTTTTGCTTCTTGTCTATCGCGCCCTTCCTGGGGCCGACCAGGAGGAAGTAACAGGCTGCCAGTATCACCACGGAAGCGAGCACGGCGATAAGAAGCGCGACAGCCGGCCGCTTGAATATCTTCCGCACTACGTGCCACCTCCCTCGGACGGCTTGCCGGGAGCCGGCGCGGCGGGCGGGGCCGCGGAGACGGCTGTCCCGATGGCCGCCGTCTTCATGTTAAGAGTCGCCGTCGAGCTGAACCTGATGACCCAACTCCCGGTCGGCGAGGTCACAAACCGCCCGGGGTCCGTTCCCTCAGGCACCGCGCCTATCAGAGCCGGCTCGGCGCTGGCCAACCATACCCTCTGGAACTGCTCTATCTGGGCCATGCGTTCAAGCCAGCCGGCTATCGGCCTGAAATCCGGGTGGTAATCAAGCATGCCGGGAAAGAACCCGCCGAGCAGGCGGTTGGGGCACTGGGTGGCCAGCGCCTCGAACGCCACGGTCCCTTCAGTACCGCTCGACGTGCCGTTAAGTGAGGTGAGCCATACGTTCAGCGGGCACATGATGGCAACGTTGTTGAGTATCCTCGCCCAGTACACGCGGCCGGAGAGCGCCTGCACCACCGTTCCCTCTATCTGCTTTATCTGCTCCTGGCGGTCCTTATACTGCTTCAGCGCGGCGGTCTTGGCCTGCATGTCCGCAAGCTCCTGGTTTTTCTGGTCCAGCTCGGTCTGCTTGCGTCCAAGCTCCGAACCCATCGAGAACCACCAGAAGGCCATGAGTATCAAGACGAGCAAGGGCACGGCTATGACCAGCCAGAGGAAGTTCCGCTCCGGACCGGCACGGCCCCGCTTCTGCTTTATCCTCTCCGGTGGAAGAAGGTTGATCCTGGTCAAGCTATTCCTCCGTGTCCCTCAACGCCAGCCCCACGGAAACCGCGATGGATGCCTCTAGCTCCGCGAGCTCTTCGGGCGCGAACGGAAGCCTGCCGAGCTGCACGTTCTGAAGGGGATGCCCGATCTCGATGGGCAACCGCAGGCCCCTGTTGAGCTCCAGGGGCAGGTTTATCATCTTCGAGCCGCTGCCCGAGAGTATCACCTTGTTGAGGTCGCGCTCCTGGCTCTGCGAGATGTAGTACTCGAGCGACCTGCGTATCTCGCCCACGAACGCCTGTATCTCTTTTTGCAGAAGGGCGTTCGCGCCGGCGTCGGAGCTCCTGCCGCCTTTTATCTCCTCCGCGTCCTCCGGAGGTATGTTGAGTTGGTCTACCAGGAGCTTGGTGAAGAAGTCTCCCCCACGCATAAGCATTCGTACGAAGCGAGGGGTCCCTTCCTTCACCACGCATATGTTGCAGATGCCGGCCCCGATGTTTATCAGGCAGACGCTGCCGGGCGCTTCGCCTTCCTCCTCGAGGAACTGGTACTCTTTCTTGATGAGCGAGCGCGCCATGGCGAAGGCCTTCAGCTCGACCGCCTCGGGGGTCAGGCCTGCGCCGAGCACCGCGTCCATGAAAGCGGTTATCATCTCGCGGTGCGCCGCGGCAAGCAGGATTGTCTGCATCCGCTCTTCTTCACCGGTCATGTATTCGTCAACGACCTCGTAATCGACGATGGCGTCATCGATCGGAATAGGTATGAACTCCTGGACCTGGTACTTCACCGCGTTTTCCAGCTCATCCTCCGGCATGTAGGGCAGGTCCATCGGCCGCACGATGACCTTCTGGTTGGAGACCCCGAGAATGACCCGCCTCTTGGATATCTTGTTCTGCTTCCAGAGCTCTTTCAGGTAACTCGCAAGGGTGGCGGCGTCGTCGATCTCTCCCTCTCTGACCACGCCTTCGGGGAGCATTATTATGCCAAGGTTGCTGAGGACCGGCTCGCGCCGCGTAATATTAACTTCCGCGACTTTGATCGAACCTGTGCTTATGTCAAGCCCTAAGGCTACCCCACCCTTGGCCACTGACGTCTCCCCCGCTCGCAGTCAAACCATTTCCGCTATCGCAGGTCTCGAAACCTAGACCGAACCCCTGTTGAGGTATCGGTCTACGTCGGTCTCCTTTATCCGGTAGTTCTTTCCTACACGGATTGCGGGAAGCTGCTTGCTCTTGACAAGCCTGTACACGGTCATGTTCGAAACCCTCAGAATCTGGGCCACCTCATTGACCGTCAGTAACTTGTTGCTCACTCCTGCTCACTTCCGCTATCGAGGCTTCAACTGTGAATCTTATTCACTGCTTAACACAAGTAGCTTCTGTATCAACTTGAGAATCATATTATGAACCATTTGAAATCTACTTGTCAATATCCTCTTTCGTCACCTTTTACCACAATCTTTAGCAAGCACACTCAATCAGCAACAAAATTATCAGTATCCCGGCCGTGGAGCAGGCTGTTAAGTACCTTGAAAAACCCTGAACTATCTTGTAGAGAATGCGACCGGGTACCTCATTCTCACCTCAAGAGTTTGAGATACAGGTCTACGACAGCCTGTCCCCAGACCAACGTCAGTATGGCCCCCGCGGCGAGGAACGGGCCGAAAGGCATTCGCTCTTTGCGCCCTTTCCCGGTAAAAACCATGAGTGGCAAAGCCGCGAGGCTTCCGATGAGGGTAGCAATAAAGATGTGGACTACCACGAAGTACCAGTGGAAATAGCCGAGGGCAAGCCCGGTGAAGAGCATGAGTTTGACATCCCCCATGCCTACCCCGGTGGGAATCTCATCCTCCTCTTCTGCGACCTCTGGCGCGCCGCGCATGAAGAACAGGCCGTACAGCATGCCCGCCAGTAGAAAGAAGCCTCCACCGATGAACGCCGTGGCAATAGAAAGCCCGATTCGCCCAGGTTGTCCGCGGTATATCGACAGCCCGACCACAAGGGGAAACATGAGCACCGCGCCCGATAGAACCACCTTGTTGGGGATGATGCCGTGAGTGATGTCCGCCCCGGTTATTCCGATGAGAACGCAAACCATCACCAGGCCGATGAACAGCTCGGGCTGGAACGCCTTGCCCCCGGGTATGTCGAGGAGCCCAGGCACGATGTTTGTGCTCCACCAGTACATCAGGACGAACAACAGCGCGGAAACCACCTCCACCAGGGGGTACTGCCAGGATATCGAGCGACCGCACCTGCGGCACCTGCCACGCAGCAGCACGAAGCTCAAAACCGGCACGTTGTCGTACCACCTTATGGCCTGGCCGCACGACGGGCACTGCGAGCGGTGCCCGAGCGACAGCTGCCGTGGCAGCCTGAATATCACCACGTTAAGGAAGCTTCCGAACACCAGGCCGAATCCGGCCACCACCATGTAGTACCACCAGGTCATGCGTATTCTCCGTTCGACTCGCCCGTCTCTTGAATTGGCCCGACTCGAGTTTATAATCTATAGCATGAAAAATGAACCAGCTGGAACGCTCTCGGCCAGCGGATTCCCCTCCGAATGGGCCCTTTACTTGAAGAACCGAAGCGACCTCTTGATAATCATCTTCCTCTTCGTTCTCACCCTGGCGTTCCACATATCCACGGCCGCGCGCACGGTTACCTTCTCCGATGCCGGGGACTTCCTGATGGGCATCTCCACGGTCGGCAACGTCCACAGCCCGGGCTACCCGCTGTACCTTATGACCGCGAAGCTGTTCTGTTGGTTCATCCCGATAGGCTCACTCGCTTTCAGGGCCAGCCTCTACTCGGGGCTCTTCGCGGCCCTCACCACCTGCCTGGTCTATTGGATAGTCTTCCGCATGGCCCACAGCCGCCTGGCCGGGGTCGTGGCCGGCCTGGCCTACGCTTTCTCCTATACGTTCTGGTACCAGTCGGTGATACCCGAGACCTACAGCCTCAACGCGTTCTTCATCGCTTTGATGATCGTCCTCGCGCTTCGCTGGGAGCGGCTTCTCAAGCAAGGGCGCGACGAGAGCGCCGATAACACGCTGTGCGTCTTCGCTCTCGTCTTCGGCCTTGCGCTCTCCAACCATTTCAGCATCATCTTCCTGCTGCCGGCCTTTATCTTTTTCGCGCTGGACACCAACTGGCGCCACGCCCTCGCCCCGCGCAACCTGCTCAGGATGGCGGCGTTCCTGGCCCTGGGCTTGCTGCCTTACATCTACGAACCGGCGGCCGCTTTCAGGGGACCGGCATATAACTACGGCGACCCCTCCACTCCCTTGCGCTGGTACCAGCACATCACTGTTTACTACCTTCGCGGAGGCCTTTTCAACTACCCCTACCGGTTCCTGCCGGGGCGCTTCTTCAGGTACTTTGCGACTCTTACCACCGAGTTCCCCCACTTCTGGTGGCTGGGAGGCCTGGGCTTCCTGGCGTCGTTCCGCAAGCGGAGCAAGAAGTACCCGCTCTTCTTGTTCCTGCTGTTCCTGCTGACCCTTCTCCCGGCAATGACCTACAAACAGAGCGAACCGGTCTTGCGCGCTCATTTCTACTATGAGAGCTACCTCATATTCGCCATCTGGATGGGCATGGGAACGGCATGCCTGATGAATCTCGGCCGCTTTGCCGCGAGCCGGGCCGACCGCCTGCTGGAGCACGGCGCGCTAGCCCTCGTCGGGCTCCTGGTCGCGCTTTGCCCACTCTGTGCCCTGGCAGCCCACTACGACAAGGTCGACAAGAGCGGCTACTTCTACGCGCGTGACATGGCAGCGGTCATGCTCGAGACCGCGGAGCGCGACTCGGTCATCGCGGTCGACGAAGACAACGTGATATTCCCATGCATGTACATGCAGGTTGTTGGAAAACTGCGCCCCGATGTTCGTGTGGTGAGCATCACAGGCGCGGGCGTACCGGGCTGGCAGGGTGGGGACCTTCTCGCGTATACGCCGCCCGGCTATTCGGCCAAAGCTCAAGAGAGTAATCTCGCGCAACTAATCACTCGGAACTACCGGCGGCTGCCCATCTACAGCACGGTAACGAACGTTGTGAATTTCGAGTGGAACCAATACTGGCTCGGCTTCCTGGCCAGGGTCTACCCCAAGGGCACTACCCCTCCGACTCCCCCGCCGGAGGGCGGCAAACGTCTGCCCGGGGCAAGTGGCAGCGGCTTCAAGGACAGCGACGCGCGCTGGGCCGTCTCTCTGCCGCGAGCCCTGAACGCGGTCGTCCTGTTCGCAAAATTGGATTACAAAGCAGCCGAGCGTATCTACCGTCTCATCATCCCGAAGTTCCAGAGGGATATCTACGTGCCTACTCTCTATGGCTGCGGTTCTTTCTCCGAGCTGTACGAGCTTTGGGGCCAGGCCCTCAACCTGCAAGGTGACTTCAAAGGCACTGCTCGCCATCTTCCGGGCGCGCTGGCAATCGACCCTGACTTCCGTTCACTTGCGCTCGCCCGCGCCTACGCGGCTTTTGGTGATTACGCGAACGCTATCAAGGAGTTCGATAAGTACCTCGCGTTTCAGCCGGACGACGCGGCAGCGAAAACGGACCTCGGCGAAACATACATCATGCTGAAAGAGTACCCCAGTGCTGCCTCTTTGCTGAGAGAGTCAATCAAGGGCAACCCGGGTGACCCACGCGCACATCTTCTTTACGGCCGGGTCTTGTTCCTCCTGGGCGATGAGGCCGGTGCCCGAAGCGAGTTCGAGACTGTTAGAAGGATAGACCCATCCGGCCCCCTCGGAGACTACGCGGGCGAATACCTCAGGCAGCTAGATTGATAGTCCGATCGCGGGTGCGCCCCGGCGAGCAAAACCCCGCAAGACAAGCGGAAGCCGGCCTATTCGGACCGGCTTCTGCGAGTCTTACACCGCCACTATTGCTAGATTGTGTGATTGGATGTATTCGGGCAGGATATGCTCGGCGGCGTCGCGGAAACCCAGATATACGAAACAGTGCCACTGGGGCAGACAGGCACCTTCTTCAAAACCGCAGTGGTACCCCCAACCATAACAGCAAGACTAGTGGGATAAACAGGCTCTTCAAACGACGCCTGATAAGACTGTATGGCGCCGTCCACCGTCCTCTGGTTGGCCTGGCAGGTCCGCCTCTGGGCGCTCGCCCTCGCGTTCAGGAAGACCGGTACGGCTATTGCTACAAGGATTGCGATAATCAAGATAACGATCATCAGCTCTATCAGCGTGAAGCCCTCCGGCCTGCGAATCATTTTTCTCATTTCAATTCACCCCCTTCCCTTCTTACATACCTGATTCCTGGACAGGATAATAACTGCCCAATTGTTCATTCTCATTCTTCGGCAGAAAACTCGTTTCACTTTAGCGTTTTCATGCCTGAAAACAACATTTCGCTACTTTATCATCGTGATAACCTTGAATATCGGCAGGTAAAGCGCTATCACGATGATGCCGACGCTGCCGCCGAGGAAGACGATGAGTATAGGCTCGAGCATGGAGGTGAGGCCGTCGACCGCTGTGTTGACCTCGCTGTCGTAGAAATCGGCCACCTTGCTGAGCATAACATCCAGCGCGCCCGTCTCCTCTCCGATGGCTATCATCTGGGTGACCATTGGCGGAAATACATTTGAGTCCACGAGGGGCTTTGCTATCGTCTGCCCCTCCTTGACGCTGTCACGCACGTCTTCCAGCGCTTTGGTTATCACAGCGTTTCCCGTGGTCTCACCTGTTATCTCCAGTGCGCCAAGGATAGGGACGCCCGAGGAGAGCAGGGTGCCGAGAGTCCTCGAAAACTTTGACATTGCCGTCTTGTGGAACAGGACGCCGACCACGGGGAGCTTGAGCTTTATCTTGTCGACGACAAACCTTCCCCTGTCGGTCGCCTTGAAGCGCCGGAAGAAGATAACGAGACCTATGATAACGGCGACGAGCACCAGCCCGCCCCAGCCGCCAAGGAACTTGCTGATATTGACCAGGATCTGCGTGAACGTCGGCAGGCCCCCGCCCATCTGCTTGAACATCGCCGCGAAACGGGGGACCACGAACATTATCATCGCGGCCAGCAGCAGGATTGTTATGGAAAACACCGCGATGGGGTAGGTGCTGGCGGACTTGACCTTGGCCCTTATCTCGGCCTCGCGCTCGAGCTGGTTGGCCACCCTGAGCAGGACATCATCGAGCATTCCACCGAGCTCGCCAGCCTTGACCATGCTCACGTACAGGTTGTTGAACGCCTCGGGGTGCTTGGCAAGCGCTTCGGACAGCGACCTGCCGGCTTCGACCTCCTTGGAGCAGTCAGCGATGATGTCGGCGAGCGCGGTCGACTCGGTCTGCTGGGAGAGAATGCTCAGGCACTTGATAAGAGGAAGCCCCGCGTTGATCATGGTTGCGAACTGGCGGGTGAAGATCGTCATGTCCTGGGTCTTCACCTTGACCCCGAAGATGTGGATCTCCCTCTTGGCCATGGAGACCTTGACTTCGTCGATAGATACAACAAAGTAGCCCATCTGCCGGAGCTTGCCGGACAGGACCTCGGCGTTGTCCGCCTCGAGGGAACCGGTTATCTCCCGGCCGGTCCTGTCCCTCACCGTGTAGTTGAATGACGAAGCCACTCTTCAACCCTCCTGATGCGACACGCGCTAACGCTTCAAGGTAGTTATCGTGATTTTAGCACGAATGCTTGACATTAACAATACTTAACTTGACAAACTATAGTTAACATTATGCCTAACCTGTCACAGCCTGTGCCATTATTTGCCACTGGTTATCGACCGACCAGCCTCCTGAAGTCGTCCTTGTTGTGGGCCCTGGCAAGCCCGGTCTCGTAAGTTATCTGGCCCGCCCTGTAAAGCGCGGCCAGGGAAGCGTCCATGGTCTGCATCCTTAGCTGGCCGCCGGCCTGCATCGCCGAGTAGATCTGGTGCACCTTCGCGTCGCGTATCAGGTTGCGGATAGCCGAGGTGGCTATCATCACCTCGACCGCGGGAACGCGGGCATTTCGGTCCTTGGTCGGCACCAGCTGCTGGGTGATGATCGCCTGTATCGTCGAGGCGAGCTGGAGGCGCACCTGCTGCTGCTGGAACGTCGGGAAGACGTCGATTATCCTGTCGATGCTCTGGGGGGCGTCCTGGGTGTGGAGCGTGGCGAATACCAGGTGGCCGGTCTCGGCGGCGGTCAGGGCGGTGGAGATTGTCTCAAGGTCTCGCATCTCCCCGACCAGTATGATGTCAGGGTCCTGTCTCAAGGCGTACTTGAGGGCGTTTGCGAACGAGTGGGTGTCGGAGCCCACCTCCCTCTGGTTGACTATGCACTTCTTGTGGAGGTGGAGGAACTCGATGGGGTCCTCGACGGTGATTATGTGCTCTTCACGGGTGGAGTTTATGAGGTCGATAATGGCGGCGAGGCTGGTCGACTTTCCCTGCCCGGTGGGCCCCGTTACCAGGATGAAGCCCCTTGGCAGCCGCGCGAACTCCTTGACGATGAGGGGAAGCTGGAGCTCCTCGACCGTCTTTATGCGGTAAGGAATTATCCTGAAAGCGGCACCGACGCTGTTTCGCTGGAAGTAAGCGTTGACCCTGAACCGCGCGCTGCCCGGTACCGAGTAGGAAAGGTCGAATTCCAGGTTTGTCTCGAGCGACTCGCGCTGGCGCGCGGTAAGGATGCTGTAGACCATCTCGCGGGTGTCGCCGCTGGTAAGCCTGGGAAAGTCCATCCTCTGCAACGCCCCGTTGATGCGCAGCACCGGCGGGACCCCGACCGTCACGTGAAGGTCGGACGCCCCCCGCTTGATGACTTCCTCGAGAAGCTCGTTAATATCGAGCTTAACCCCTTGTGTGGCCATTGCGATACCTCCGTGAATCCAAAAGCCGCCGTCATTAACAGTATTCTACATCACGACTCTAAAGACTTCCTCGATCGATGTGATGCCCTGTTTAACCTTGACGAAACCGTCCTGGCGCAGGGTCTTCATGCCCTTATCCCTGGCGGCGCGCCCGATCTTATGCGCGGTCGCCGCGCTCACCACCAGCTTCTCGATATCCTCGTCCATGGCAAACACCTCGTAAAGCCCTACCCGCCCGCGGAAACCCATCCCGTTGCAGTACCGGCAGCCACCCTTCTTGGCCTTGAACACCACGGCCTCTTCCCCACCGTCGAGCGGGAATTCAATGCTCTCGAGGTAGGCGCGCTCGTACGAGGCCACCTCTCTGCATCGGGTGCACAGGCGCCTGGCCAGCCTCTGGCTGACCACGCTGTCAACCGCGGAGGCGATAAGGAAAGGCTCGATGCCCATCTCCGTAAGACGCGTGACCGCGGAAGGCGCGTCGTTGGTGTGAAGGGTGCAGAGGACCATGTGGCCTGTAAGGGCGGATTCGATAGCCATCTTGGCGCTCTCCGAGTCACGCACCTCCCCTATCATGACTATGTCAGGGTCGCATCGCAGGATGGACCTCAAGGTCGCGGCGAAGGTCAGGCCCACCCTGGTGTTCACCTGGACCTGGTTGAGGCCCTTCATCTGGTACTCCACGGGGTCCTCGACCGTGATGACGTTGACCTCGCGCCGGTTCACCTCGGAAAGCGCGGCGTAGAGGGTGGTGGTCTTGCCGGAACCGGTTGGGCCGGTGACGATAACAGTGCCGTACGGCTTTTGAAAAGACTCGCTGAACGTCACGAGCGGCTCAGGCTCCATTCCGAGGTCACTGAGACCGACCAGGATAGCGGACCTGTCCAGTATCCGCAGCACTATCTTCTCGCCATGGACGGTCGGCAACGAGGCGACTCGCAGGTCGATGACCTGCCCCCCGGTATCCATGTTGAAGCGTCCGTCCTGGGGCACGCGTCTCTCGGCTATGTTCATGCTGGCGAGTATCTTAATTCGCGAGATCAGGGCCGGGTGTATCTTTCGCGGGGAGCGCCTTATCTCGTGCAGAACGCCGTCTATGCGAAAGCGTATCCGGACGTCTCTCTCGCCGGGCTCGATGTGGATGTCGCTGGCGTGCTCCTGGACCGCCTCGGAGATGATCAGGTTCACGTACTTCACGATCGGCGCTTCTTCGGCGGCCTCCTTGAGCTGGCCTTCGCTTACCTCCTCTTCCTCCTCCTCCATGGAGGGCATTTCATCGAGCGACTCGTCCATCTCCGCAGCGCTGTGGACGTACCGGTCGATGGCGCCCCTGATGTCGTCGGCGGTGCAGACCACCGGGACTATGTCCATCCCGGTCATGATACGCAGGTCGTCGAGCGCGAAGACGTTGGTGGGGTCGGCCATCGCCACCAACAGCTTGCCGTCCTTGAAGTCGATGGGTATAACCGTGTACCTGCGGGCCATGCCGCCGTCCACCAGGTTAGCGGCCTGGGGGTCTACCGCGAAGGAGTTGAGGTCTACGTAACGGATGCCTATCTGCTCGGCCAGCACGGACGTGAGCTGGCCCTCGGTGAGCATGCCCTTGTCTATGAACACGCGGCCCAGCGACCTGCCGGAGCCCTGCTGCTCCGCGAGCGCTTCGTCGAGCTGCTCCTCGTCTATCAGGTTGCTCTCAAGAAGAAGCCGCCCGAGGCGGTCCTGTTTCGGTTTCTCCATCTAGCCGTTCCGCTCCATTCGTAGTCAGATGCGAGCCTCCTCCAGCGCCCTCAGCAACGCCACCCTCATGACCTCCACCGGGGCCTCGAGCCCGGTCCATATCTCGAACGCCGCCGCGGCCTGGTAGAGGAGCATGCCCTTGCCGTCCAGCACCTGCGCGCCACGCGCCTCCGCTTCCTGCAGAAGAGGCGGCTGGTACAGCGAGTAGTTGAGGTCGCAGACCAGCTGGTTCTTGTTGAGCAGCGAAACGGGAACGCGCAGGTCGCCGTTGAAAGTGGTGAGTGGTGTCGCGTTGATGATGACGTCGGACTCCGCGACCACAATATCGTAGTTGTCTTCCGGTGAGAGCCAGGAGACCTCTATGTCGGGGGCGCTCTTTAGGATTATCTCCGAGAGCTCGATGCTGCGCTCCGGCGACCTGTTGACGATCACAATGGACTCGCACCCGGCGAGGGCCAGCGAGACGGTCACGCTTCTCGACGCTCCTCCCGCGCCGAGCACCAGCACCTTGCGCCCCTTGACCTCGTAGCCCAACTCGCGGACCAGGGCGGTATAAAAACCTCGCCCGTCCGTGTTGTATCCGATAAGCTTTCCTTTATCTATGAGAATCGTGTTGACGGCGCCGACCGACTCCGCGAACATCGCCACCTCGTCGAGCATGTGTATTATCTCGGTCTTGAACGGCATGGTGATGTTCACGCCGGTAAAGCGCAGTGCTCTTATGCCTTCGATAGCCTGGACAAGACGGCCCTGCTCTACCGGGAGCGGTACGTAGCACCAGTTGAGGCCAAGGTAGTCGAAGGCCGTGTTATGTATTGTGGGAGAAAGGGTGTGCTCCAGGGGGCTCCCGATTATCCCCACCAGCCTGGTGTTACCATCGATATGCATAAAATCTCCAGTGATACTCAGCGTGTCCTCCCAGGGCGAGAACCCGCTCAGCCAACCTCGACCTGTTCGGCCTGCTCCGCCCGCTCTAACACCCTTTCCAGAAGAGCCAGGAGAACTTCCTTCACGTCGTTCAGCTTCCGTGCATCGCATTTCACGATATCCGCGTCGTCGCTCCGGCAGATCATCCCCATGACGGCTCCGGGGTCGAGGCATCCCTTTCGGTCGGCCCTGGTGAGCCCTATGACGAACGGAACATCGGACATCCGCTCGAAAGCGTCGATTATCTTCCTCGCGTCATCGAGCGACTTGACGTCGGTCCCGTCCACCAGGACCACGTACCCCAGCATCCCCTCGCTCAGGACCTCCCACATGAAATCGAACCTTACCTGCCCCGGAGTCCCGTACAGGTGCAGTACATCCCCATCACGAAGGGTAATCCGCCCGAAATCCATCGCTACAGTGGTTTCGCACTTCTGTCCGGAACAGAGAGTGCTCCGCTCGGTCGCAACCACCTCTATCTCGCTTATGGCCCCGATGAAGGAGGTCTTGCCCGAGTTGAACGGCCCGCTCACCACTATCTTAAAGGTTCGAGCCAAGCAACACTCCCCTTTATCGACCCATTATTTATTCTTTATGTCATAAATAATCTTCTTAATCGACCCCTTGTCCACCTCTTTTCCCTTTGACCTGCCCGTGCCGCGGCCTTTCTTCTCCTTCCTGCCCTTGTCCGACTCCTGGGGGGAGGCATTGTCGGGGAGTGCTACCCGTATCTTCTTTTTCTGCACTCCACCAGCCAGCTCCATCAGCTCCTGTTCCAGCTCGATGGTCTCGAGGTCGACCAGGCTGGTGCCCACGCCGCGCTTTCCGCTGACCTGGAACGTACCCATGAGGCCAAAGTCTTCCTCTTCTTCCTCTTCCTCTTCCTCTTCCTCTTCCTCGAGGACGAGGTCTCCATTATCGGCCGCGATGCCAGCATCCAACTCAACTTGTTCAACAACCGCCTCCTGCGACTGGGCCACCTCGAGAAGCGTTTCAGAGCGTGGAGTATCCCAGGCAGCGACCTGCTCAGGCGCAACCGCGGCGCTTGCGATTATTGGCTCCTGTTCGTTCGCCTGGAGCGGTATCGCCTCCGCAACGGCGGCCGGTTCATCGGGTGCTTCGTCCTCGATATCAGCATTCAACGCAGGTTGTTCAGCCACCTGCTCGAACTCGAGCTCCTCGGCAACTGAAATGCTGCTGGCATCAAGCGGGATCACCTCAGCAATGAACTCATCGAAGCCGGCGATCTCGAGCACGGATTCGGTTTCTTCTAAAGACTCCTCAAGCTGGCGAGCAGCATCGGTGGCCTCCAGGACCTCCTCAGCTTCGTCGTGCACCAATGGAAAGTCGAACATGTCATCTATCGCCTCAGAGAACACCTCGGATTCCTGCAGTTCCAGAACCGCATGCCCGGTAGTGGCTTCCAGAACCGGGACCTGAAGGTCCTCCGCAACCGAGAGCCTGTCGAAAGCGGCGGTCTTCACCAAAGGGTCTGGCTGCTCGAGCACGACCTCGAAGCTGTTGTCGATTGCCGCCTTGTTGAACTGGATAACCTGGCCGGGCGCCGCGCCCCAGCCACCCTGCTCATCCTGAGCCGCAGCGGGTGCCAATAGCTCTTCGAGCTCTGCTCCCCCGGCTCCCGAGTAAGCAGCTACCCCCGAAGTCTCCTCGGCGACCAGCACGCCATCCGGCGTCAAGGAGGCCTCCCGGGATTCGACAATGGGGTACGTCGGCTGGTCAAAAGCAAGCAGCTCTTCCCTGCTGATCTCTCCGCGGGATGAGGGTGTAACCTGCAGGAGCCTTTCGATGTCCTCCTCCGTCGGCAGGTCGGCCTCGTCGATGGCAGAAGTCTCGTCGAGAATCGGCACCACCGGCATTCCGGCGGCCGGCTCATCCTCCCCGGCCTCCAGCTCGATGGACAATACGGTATCATCACCGACTGCCGCTTCGTCGGCGGGCTCCTCGGACACCGCTTCGTCGAGGGGCTCCTCGGACACCGCTTCGTCGATGTCAGCCGTTAGCTCGAACTGGTCGGCAACAGCGTGCAGTGGCTGCGCCTCCTCAGCCTGGTCTTCAATGGCTTGCGGGGGGTCAGCTGCTTCGTCATCCTCGGCATGGGATATCGTAGCGTGGACGAGCTTGGCAGTGCGGCCCCTCAGCCTGGTCAGATGGCCTGCCCATTCAAGAGGTATGTCCAGCGGTTCATCCGACGCGGCTGCCGGCTCTTCGCCCGAGGCTGAGTTCAAGATCTCAAACTCGATATCTTCTCTGGCAAGCTCCCCCATGGCGGCATTCGACTCCCGATGTTCTATGAAGGCCCTCCGCTCTTCGGTCTCCCTGTACATTTCGCTGTCGCCAAGCTCCTTGATTGCGAGCGACTTGTAGTAATCAACCAGGCTCTGGCCCGGCGCGGGAGCACGGGCGGGCGCCGGCTCGATGGGGGTTTCCGGCTCCGTAGTGGCGGGCACGTCATCTTCGATAAGCATCTCCGCGGAGACTTCGGCCACCACGTCGGAATCCAGTCGGGCCTCTTCCTCGGCCTCGGCCTCGACCTCGACCTCGACCTCGACCAACGCCTCTTTGCGCTTCTTGACCTTGCGCCAGGGTGTACGACCGCGAGTCGGCTGCGTTTCTTCACCCTCTACGGTGACATCCTCGATGGTTACGCACTCGTCGGACTCATCACCGAAGGTTATGACCTCCTCGTCCTCCACCCGCTTCTTCTTAAGCTTCCTGCCGGCGTGCTTGCGTTCAGGCCGGTCTTCAACCTCGGTCACAATGGCCTCGGCAAGCACCTCTCCGGTCTCCTCCTCGACCAGTTCCGCCACATCCGCGGTCCCGGCCGGGGCGGCTGAAATCTGAGTTTCCATCATCTGCCCGACCTCATCCTCAAGACCAGTGGTCGTGGCGCAGAGTGCCGACGCTGAATCGTCAGTCAAGATTATCAGACCCGCCGTTGCCAGCCCGAAGAGCGCCTTGCAGGTCAGGAGGGCACTCTGGCCCGATCTCTCGATGATGTCGCACACGCCGCTCTTGCCGTCAACGTGATCGAGGACCAGCCACTCCTCGCTGGTAAGGTCCATTTCGCCTGGGTCTTTTTCCGGCTCCTCGGCCATTTCGAACACTGAATCGAGCGATGGGACCTTTTTCTCTATCTGGAACCATTCGTCGAGGCGCCGGCTGCCTTCCATGATGAGGTCCTCGGTGCTCATTGAAAGGCCGATGTCTTCTTCGGGGAAAATCTGGTCGGGGTCAAAATCGAAGTCGCCCTCGTTCCAGCGCAGGAGGTTAAAGACCGCGTCCCGAATATGCTCCTCGACATATACCTCGAGGGACTCGCGGCTTAGGTAACCGAGCTCGACCAGGATGGTGCCGACGCGCTGGTCGGACTGAGTCGTATTCTGCAGCTCCAGGGCTTCGTCCAGCTGCTCGCCGGTGACCATCCCCGACTCCAGGAGCCGTTGGCCCAGAGGGGCTCTTTTCCAGTTGTGGGTCGCGAAGAAGACGTTGCCGTTGCGGAAGCAGACGTACCCCATCGAGTCACCGTTTGCGATGACCAGGGTACCGTTCTTCTTCCCGAAGTGTATCAGCTGAAACAAGTCGGGAAGACTGAACTCCCTGAGGCCCCCCTTCAACGGCATGATTTACCTGCCAGTCTACTCGTACTCCACCTGGAGGTACGACTCGATTATCGCCGCGATTTCCCTGGCGGCGTTCCTGATGTCGTACAGGACAAGCCCCAGCTTGCTTCCACGCTTGACAATGGCGTTGAGCACGGCATCTTCGCCGGCTGCGAGCAGGAACACGTAACCCTGTGTCCCTTCCACGAACACCTGGGCCAACTCACCGCGGCCCAGTTCCAACGCCGTTCTTTCGCCCAGGCTCAACAACGCGGCGGACATTGCTCCGAGCCGGTCTTCCTCGTAGTCCTCCGGAAGAGCGGATGCCATCACGAAGCCATCCATGCTTACCACCGCTGCGGCATCGATGTCCGGCGTTTTTTCCAGGAGCTGTTTCAGCGCTCCCTTCAGCTCGTTTTCCCGGGAAGCGTCCAAGCCGGCTACCTCCTTGCCCCCCGTGCTTAGAGGCGGAGTCGAAAGAGAGCCTTCTCTGTCGGCGGACCCCCCGGCTCCGGGTCCTTGCCGGAGGGAGTGTCCACCCTGCTCTGTGGCAGTGTTTCTTCCGTCTGATTCTACCATAGGGCCTGCTCGGGTCTGCCCCTGTCCCCCCGTTGACTCCCTGCTTCCTTCCACTGCTCGCCTCACCCGATTATCGTGCTGGTTTTAACGTCTCTGTCAGATAATGCCCGCCAACTTCTGGGCACAGCGGCTCACTTCCAGAAGGGTCATGCCCATCTTCGCCCGATGGTCGACCATACATGCGAGTATCGCGTCATCATTGACCTTCACCACGACGAGGTCCCCCTCGTCGCCGCGCAGGTACAACTGGCCGATGGCGCCCCTTGAAAGGTCGCGAGCGACCTTCTCTCCGGCCGCCAGTAGAGCGGAAGCGGTGGCGCTGAGCGTTTCTTCCTCGAAGGAATCGGAAAGGTCCGAGGCCAGCGGCATGGCATCAGAGCTGATGAGGACGGCCGCCTCGACACTCGAGCTCTCGGTCCTGAGCTCCCTCAGCATGTCCACCATCATCTGCTCTCTTGAACCCGGCACAGCGTCTCCTCGTTCGACCTGTCGAGCAACCCGACAACATTATTATCGGAATGTTGGCGGCTCTTAATGAGAAAAATCAAGCAATGAATTAAATAATCCTGCCGGCAGGCCTTGTCTTGTACAGCTCCAGCTGGTCCTCATCGGGCTGGAAATCCTGCGCTATCGTAATCGCCGCGGCGCGGCAGAACTCAACGCAGGTGAAGCAGGCGAT
>JBBQKJ010000056.1:0-19112 GCA_038326775.1 Candidatus Geothermincolia bacterium | reverse complement strand
TCACGAGGTGGGTATCGCTTTGATCATCCAACCGGGTCGGGCGTCCTCCCAAGCAAAATATTCGCATCATTCAGAACCACCGGAAGGTGGTATCAGGAGAGATTTATCTTGACTTGGGTTCTTACAGGTGTCGCTCATCAGTCTTCTTCCAATCCTGCTTATACTACGGTTATTACCATCGTAATCATTTGAGTATTACTCATCAAGGACCCGACAATTTCGAGGCTTCACATTTGAACGCCGCTTCGATATTGTCAGGATGAAGACAGTCAATAACTGCTTTGGAGAATTATTGCATGTATGGGCTGGCGGCGAGGGCGGGATTGCGAACCGCCCCGTGTTCCCTCCGGGAACGCCGAGACCCGGTGGGTATACGCCCACAACGGTTTTCGAGTTCTATGTGTCTCGCGTTATCTGGTCCGTCTGGTGTTGTCCTGTGCTGTCCTGTCCAGAGTTTCGTGTTGTCCTGTGTTATCTGGTTTTGTCTACAAGTTGTCTACAACCCGTCGCCAGATTCATTCCCAGGGGCCTCCCGCACCCCACCTTTTCACAACGAGGTCGCCTGACAACATGCCCTCAAGGGGCAGCGCCAGGAAATGACCGAGGTCCTCCACAACGTCGCCGAATAGCGAGTGAATGTTGGTAATGTCACTCCTTCTGAGGAAAGCACGCCACTGCTCCTGCTTGCCAGGTTCGGCAGCTACGTTCTGCAGAAATACAGACAGGTTTCCTGGTCCCGAAGTTCCTCGGGTTTCAAACGTCCGAAGCAGTGCGGTCGATAGAACCCGTCCATCGAATGAAGTAGTCCGCGACAATAACCATACGTCATAGAAGTCCTTCATTCGGGAATTGGCGGGTCCAAACCTGATCATGGCCTCGACTTTTTCAGCAATCACACTTTCTCGACTATAGGTCATCAACACCGGAGCCGGCATGTCTAGAATAACCGGGTACTCTGTTCTCTCTGGTGGGGGAATCACCGGGTCGCCGAAGCCCACATCAACATGAAACACAGCTTTCGCCTGTCCAAGTCGCCCGATCACCCCGATTCTCACGCCCGGGTATGCGGCTCGTCCTACGAGAACCTCGCCTTTGACTGCATCAGAATCGAATACGATGCCGTCTGGCGAAGCAGGCTGATCGCATACCTCCCTGAAGACGCCCTCCAATGTATCGATGTCGTTCTCGATCTGACCCAGGACATCAATGTCAGATGTGGGCCTCGTTGTCGGTGCTTCCCATACGGCGAGCATCAACGCACCCTTTAGAATGAATCGTTCCGAGTATATTGAGACTGATAGCCGATAAAGGAACCGCTCCATCGCGTAATACCGGAACAGTTCGTCGAACTGCCTGTTCTCCGTCCTGGCCTTGTTTAGAAGGCGTCTTCTGACCGAAGCGGCGAGATCTACGATCTCACGCGCTGTCAAAGCAAGGCCTCCAGGTAAGGTCTGATGACCTTTTGCACCCTGCAGACGCGGGCATATTCCAGCACCGTGCCCGCGTCAAATCTCTCGGACCGTCTGTACATAGTCAGGGCTTCTATGGCTACATCGAGTCCGATCTTGTTGCGGAACTTGAAGCAGTCGGCGATGGTTTTCTCCGCGCAGTATATCTTCGTGTCGATTCCGTCGATCGAGTGTGTTTCCATCCCGGCTCTGAACGACTCGCCGGAGAACCTGAATGTCCTGATCGGAGGGTAATCAATGCGGGGTTCTGCAGCATCTTTTTCCAGCGCCAGGTAGACCATGTGTGGCACCTCGGTAGTGATCTCGTGAAACGACAGAGCGGAGATGAGGCAAATCACTCCTTTTGGCACCCTGAGTGCGACAGCGGCGAGGTCCGGTCTGGAGGATGGAGGTTGGTCAGCAAGTGTGTACCATCCCCGGCTTATCATCTCGATGATCCCCGCGTCCCGCATGGCATAGAAGGTGTTGGGCGACATCCCTGCGTCCACTGCCTGCTTCCGCGTCATCACCCCACCGTGATTACTGAATACTTCTTTTGCGTTCTTGAATCTCTCATTCCTCATTTGTACGATACCTTTTTATCCATAATTATAAACAAGTATGGAGGAATTGGTATCCTTTCCGGACACTTCACAACTCTCTTAGAATTACATCCACAATGGGCTGAAGACGCGCAGAAGCCGCAACTCATGCACTGAAACCACAGGGATTGTTCAAAACAGCTGACGCAACTCATCCTCGACACGCAGTCTATGGCGCACGTCCCGCAATCCATGCACGTCATGTTAGATAGCCAGGATTCTCTTGTGGTTGCTTTGTGTTGTGTTGGCGGAGAGGGTGGGATTCGAACCCACGGTGGACTAACGCCCACAACGGTTTTCGAGACCGTTGAGTGGCGTGCTGGTTAGTATCATCTGGTACCATAATGCCGTCCTGTACGGGAATAGTCGACGCTTTGTGCCATCCAGTACCATCTAGTGTCGTCCTGTACAACCTGGTTCGTTTGCAAATGGTTTGCAACACTATGCCTTGACTACCTATTCCTTATGCCTTATTATATGGTTACTAGGCATACCAGGGGGGTACCCAATGCCACGAACTACACTCGAGATCGATGACCGTCTCCTTGCTGAGGCGAAGAAGGCGACTGGAGAGAGCACCACGAAAGGCGTAGTCAATGAAGGCCTCAAGTTGCTGGTGCGGCAAAACAAGCTTAAGAAGTACGCATCCCTAAGGGGCTCAGGTCTTTCAGAGCTTACGCGCGAAGAGCTGGAGTTGATCCGCAGGGATGAGTAGCGACCTTGTTCTTGTCGATACGTCGGCGTGGATCGAATTCTTCAGAAAGGATCAGACGGGTTCGGTTACTGCAATCGAGGTCGAGCGCCTTCTGAGCGAAGATCTCCTTGTAACGACTGAGCCCGTGTTGTTCGAGCTCGCAGCTGGAGCCAAGAGCAAGAAATCCCTGGGACAACTCCGGGAGATGTTCTCGTCATTTCACGAGGCGAAGGTCAACGACCATGTTTGGTTACAAGCGACGGAGAACGTCTTCGCCCTGAGATCCAAAGGATATACCATTCCGCTCGCAGACCACCTACTAGCGGCAGCGTCAATGTTATTCGGGATTCCCTTGTTGCACCTCGACAAGCATTTCGAACAAATCGCTTCAGTTGTACCTCTGAAGCAGCATGTGCCATAGGTAAGAATTGCTGGCGGAGAGGGTGGGATTCGAACCCACGGTGGACTAACGCCCACAACGGTTTTCGAGACCGTCTCCTTCGGCCACTCGGACACCTCTCCGCAGACTATCTTATCCCATTGCATGTGTCGCGCAAGGGACCGCCGAGACTCCGAAAAAGTGGAAGGCCTCGAACATGGCGAGGCCTTCCGATTCGTAGCATACAAAACCCTGGACGGACCTGCGGGCTTCGGCCTGCGGGGCCCTAACCAAGGTCGATGCGGCTATTCCACTGTGACGCTTTCCGGGAGCCCCTTGCTCAGGATATCCGCGGCTTCCTCGACCATGTCGATGAGGACTTCTGCCGCGGGTTTTATCTCCTTTATCATGCCGGACGCCTGGCCGGCGAATCCGCCGATGTAGTCGTCGATGTTTGCCTGGATGAAGCCCGAAAGAAGGGCGGAGGATATCATGATCTGGAGTGGGAACGGCAGCGAGGTCAGGCCCGACTCGTCCCAGGCGTCGTGGAACCTGGACTTGATTGAGCGCAGCGTCTTGCCGGTGAACATGGTGCTTACCCGCGTGTCCTCGTCGGTGGCCTCGACGATGTGCTGCTTGATGATATCCGGAGCGCCCCCTTCGGTCGTTGCCAGGAAGCGAGTTCCCACCCAGACGCCCACGCATCCCATGGCGAGCGACGCCGCGACGCCCCGGCCGTCGGCGATGCCGCCGGCGGCAAGCACCGGCACCGGGTAGGCCGCGTCGATGCACGGGGGCACGAGGGCCATGGTGCCGATCCTGCCGGTGTGCCCTCCGGCCTCGTGGCCCTGGGCGACCAGCAGGTCGATGCCCGAATCGGCCATGCGCTTGGCGTTCTTGACATTACCGGTAATGGCCAGCACCTTCACGCCGTTCGCGTGGGCTTCTTCCACCATCCCACCGGGGTTGCCGAGACCGGCGCAGAACAGGGGGATCTTCTCCTCTATGCATACCTGAACGGCTTCCTGGGGGCGCATGGTGGTGGTATCAGTCTTCACTATTATCTCCACTACGGGGATATCCAGGTCCTTTCTCATCTTCTCGACCCAGTCCTGGTACTGTTCGGGAAGGGTCTTCAGGATGTCCGCGAGCCGCACCTCGCCCACGCCCGAGGCAGCCATCTCGTCCATCCCCGCCACGTTCTTGGGCAGAAGGAGGTCAACCCCGTAAGGCTTATCCGTTTTCGCCTTTATCTCGCGGATAGCCTGCCTGAGCTCCGCGATATCGTAACCGCTCCCTCCCAGCACGCCGAGGCCGCCCGCCTCCGACACTGCGACCACCAGGTCGACCGGGGCGCCGGTCTCCTCCCCCAGGAGGTTGGGCCCCATGCCCGCGCTCATGATCGGGTATTCGATGCCCAGCATGTCGCAGAGCTTTGTCCTGAGTACTCTCTTGCCCATGGGTTGCCCCTTTCTTCCGAGAAAACGATGCCTGCTCGCCTTCGAAATCTTACGCCGGGGACTATCTTATTCCATCGGAGCAGTCATGCAACAGGTGGCGGCTTCACCTGAGTTCGTCGAAGAAGCCCTGGAGTAGCTCGCGGCACTCGTCTTCAAGTACCCCCGCGATAACCCGGGCGCGGTGGCCCAGCCGTCCGTCTTCCAGGATGTTGTACGCCGAGCCGCCCGCGCCGGCGGCGGGATCGCCGGCTCCGAAAACCACTGTGGTAAGGCGTGCCAGAACGATTGCGCCGGCGCACATCGCGCATGGCTCGAGGGTCACGTAAAGAGTAGCCCCGGGGAGTCTCCAATCACCCATTCGCTCGCAGGCCGCACGAAGGGCGAGCAGTTCGGCGTGAGCGCTCGGGTCCGCGGTCTCCTCGCGCCTGTTGTGGTCGCGAGCCAGAACCATGCCGTCGATGACAACCAGCGCCCCTACGGGCACCTCGCCACTTTCGAGCGCCTTCTCCGCCTCGTCGAGCGCTATGCGCATGAAGTCTTTGTGCGTGGCCAGCTCTCCTGACACCCCCACCCTGACCTTCCCCAATCGAAGTGGAAGGAATATGAAAAGCCGCGGAGTCTCCTCAACCGTGAAGCTCTGCTGGCACGCCCGCAGGGACTCGAACCCCGAACCTCCCGGTCCGTAGCCGGACGCTCTATCCAATTGAGCTACGGGCGCGCTGACAACGGCATGAGTCTAACAAAACCTGTCTCGCGTAGCAAAAATCGACGGGAGGGCGTGGGTGGGGTGGCTGCCTCGCTGCGCTCGGTTGGCGGAGGGGGTGGGATTGCGAACCCGTCGCTGCTCTCCTCGCTGACTCGTCACTCCGCTCCTCGAAGGGGGACTCACGTCCCCCCTCGATACTCCCCCCTGATGTTGGATTGCGGGGGGACATTCCCCCCGCAAAAGAAGACCCCCCCGGTGGGTTCGAATCCCACCATGGCGGGCTTGCCTCGCTGCGCTCGTTTGGCGGAGGGGGTGGGATTCGAACCCACGTGCCAGTTAACCCGGCAAACCGCTTAGCAGGCGGCTCCCTTACGGCCACTCGGGCACCCCTCCCGGAGCCTCGATTATAGCAGATGGCGCAGGCCGGCTGTTGGCGCGTCGCCATGTGTGATATGCGCGAAATGGTGTCTTTCTTAAGGCTGTCTCGACCCGGTTAATATATAATTCATCCAGCGACCTGCATAGCGCGAACACAGAAGGGGTGGTGTAATTGATTCCGTACGACAGCTTCCTGATCGACGGGCCATGGCTCCTTGGCATCGGCTGGGTGCTGGGCAAGATCGTCAACAAACTCGCGGCCGACCGGGACAAGAACAGGAAGGCCAGGCTGATCCTCAGCGTAGTCACAATCGCGATGTTCTACATTACGAGCGTGTCGCTCTACTTCAACCTCGAGCGGACGCGCTGGATATGGGAGATGTGCGGCGCCGAGTCCGGCCGCGACTGGATGATCAACAGCGGCGTATTCAACTTCGACCACGAGAACGTCAGCGGCAAGGGCCACGCGTTGTCGGCGCTGATGTTCCTCACCTATCCGGTCTGGCTGAAGGCCGGTTTCGCCCTGGCTGACAGGAAGAAGGGATAGGCGCGAACAGGCAGAAAACCGTTTTCGATAGTCTGTCAGAGTCTACCCGGGGCACCGGCGTTGTCCCGGGTATATCTTCAAGGGGGGCCGATGGAAGTCATAACCAACACCAGTTTCCTGGGGATGCCCTTGTTCAGGCAGGGCAAGGTCCGTGATATCTACGAGGTAGGCGATAACCTGCTGATCATCAGCACCGACCGGATATCGGCGTTCGATGTCATCATGGAACAGGGAATACCGGGAAAAGGGGCGGTCCTCAACCGCGTCGCCGAGTTCTGGTTCGGTAAGACGACGGACATAGTCGATAACCATCTCATAACCACCGATATCGACGAGCTCCCGGCGGAGTTCCGGAAACACCGCGAACAGCTCCAGGACCGCTCGATGCTCGTCGAGCGCGCGGAGCCGCTCCCGGTCGAGTGTGTAGTCAGGGGCTACCTGGCGGGTAGCGGATGGAAAGACTACCTGAAGACACGGGCGATCTCCGGCATCGCTCTGCCGGAGGGGCTGAAACAGGCCGACCGGCTGCCCGAGCCGATATTCACACCGTCCACCAAGGCGGAGCTGGGCGACCACGACGAGAACATCACCTTCGAGGAGGTGTCCAGGCAGTTGGGCGAGGGTGTCGGCGAGCGCATCAAGAGCTTGAGCCTGGCTCTCTACGCGAGGGGCAACGAGATAGCCGAGTCGCGGCACATAATCCTCGCCGACACCAAGTTCGAGTTCGGCACCGGCGCGGGCGGGCTCTTGTTGATCGACGAGGTCTTCACACCCGACTCATCGAGGTTCTGGCCAAAGGACTCCTACGAGCCGGGCCACGACCAGGTGAACCTGGACAAGCAAGTCCTTCGGGACTGGCTGGAGACCCTTGACTGGGGCAAGTTGCCTCCGCCTCCCCGGCTCCCGCCCGAGATAATCGAGAAGACGGCCGAGCGCTACCGGTACATCAGGAAGGTGTTGTTAGAGGAATAGCGTTGAGGCATGGCAATGAAAAAGGCCCCGTCGAGGCGGGGCCTTTTTCCTCACCTGGTGGGAAGCTACTGGTTCAGCTGGGGCATCGTCCCGGTGCCGCTGCTGATGATCACGACAGTCTTGCCCTTTTGATCGACCTGGCCCGGGCCGATGGTGACCGTCTTTATCTCGTTACCGGCCTGGAAGGAGAGGATGCCGCCCTCGGCCGTGCTCATGTCGAGAAAGCCGGGCTCGCCCTTCAGCTCGTTTTTGTACCAGTCGAGCACCTTGGAGACAGCGTCTTCGGTCAAGAACTGCGCCGCGGAGTACGTCTTATCGCCCTCGGTTACGGTACCCGCGGCGTTCTTCACACCTTCCGCGCCCGGGTATATCGGCACTCCCAGCTCGGCTTCGCTCGGGACACCCGTCTCGACCTTGACCCCTCCCTTCTCGGTCTCAACCTCGAGCTCGCCTTTCTTGGTATCCACCTTGACAGAGGTCTTCCCGCACCCGGCCAGCCCCACGGCACCTGCGACAAGAAGCGTCGCCAGCATAACCATCAATACCTTCTTCATTTCAGTCCTCCTTCATCCGAGACGGCCGCATCTCAGAGGCATCTTACCACAGGGCCTGCGGCCGGCGGAATCCTTCGTTGCACCTTTGGGCCCCGGGTGGGAAGAGCCGCGCCATAAGAGACGCGGCTCACATTCAATTACTCGCGTTGTTCGATTTCAGGCCCGGGAAGATGGCCTACTTCTTCTTCGCGGCCGCCTTTTTCTTCGCTGGGGCTTTCTTCTTGGCCGCCACCTTCTTCTTCACGGGAGCCTTCTTCTTAGCCGCCACCTTCTTCTTGGCCGCGCCTTTCCGCTTGGCGGTCTTCTTTGTGGGCATCTCCATCTTGATCGGACCCTTCAACCTCGGGGGCAGCACCTCATCAACGATCGGCTCACCGGCGATGACCTCGAAGTGGTCGACAGCGTGGATGGAGGTCGGCCTGGGCTTTTTCGCCCATACGGCCTTCATCCTCATGCCCACCTCGAGCTTGTGCTCGTCGAGCTCGTCGCAGAAGTGCATCATGCGCGTGTCAGAGCCGTCAAGGTTGATCCACACCGCGGTGAACGGGACCTGCATGAGACTGCCGGTGTTCGGGTCGATGTAAGGGAAACGCACGACGGTAAATCCCTTGAGGATGCCGTCGGGCCCCACCTCGACCCACTCGTTCATAGCTTTATAACACCGCGCGCATACTGCACGTGGCGGTATGTATACCATGCCGCACTCCGGGCACTTGACGCCCATGATGCGCGAGTTGTCACGCATCTCCGCCAGGTATTTGCTCCAGTACGCCCCCAGGTGCCAGTCGAAGTCGTACTCGATGTGCCCGGACTCGTGCATCAGGAGCTCATACCCGTCAGGGGTGGTTCTGGTCTTTCTCCTGTCCGTGTATATTCCCATTCGTAATTACCTCCCTCGACTTATGGCAGATCCGCGCCCAGGATGAATACGTCCGACCAGCTGCAGCCGCCGAAGCCCGTGGCAAGGGCCTTTTTGACGCCCGGCACCTGCCTGTCTTGCGCCCTGCCCATTATCTGCCAGGCGGCCTCGCCAACGCGGATAAGGGCGGTCGCGCCTATGGGGTTGGTCGCGACTACCCCGCCCGATGGGTTTATCGGCAGGATGCCGTCCATGTGCGTGGCCCCGCTCCTTATGAGCTTCGGGGCCTGGCCCCTGTCGCAGAACCAGAACGAGTCCATCCACTTGACAGCGGTGGTCGCGCACGGCAGGTAAAGCTCGGCTACGTCGAACTCCTTCAGGGGGTTCGTTATCCCGGCGATCCTGTAAGCCTCGAGAGTCGCCCTCTCCAGCGTCGGCATCCACTGCCACTCGAGGTCGCCGAAGTGCGTGTAGTCGTGTCGCACCACTGAGGCGTGTATCCAGGCCGGCTGGGGGGCCAGCCTCTTGGCCTTTTCCTCGGTTGCGAAGATGACCGCGCAGGCGCCGTCCGATCGCGGGCACATATCCAGGAACTTCACCGGATACGAGAGCATCGGCGAGTTCATCACGTCTTCCACGGTCACGTGCATGCGGTTGTGCGCGTACGGGTTGTTGAGCGCGTTGTTTCGGTCGCGCGCCGCCGCTATCGCGGCATCTTCCTCGGTCGCCCCGTACGCCTTCATATACATCGAGTACTCAGTCGCGAGCGGCCCGATAGCCCCGGCGAACGGGTCACGCTCCAACACCGGGTTCGCGCAGGTCGCGATTGCCGCCTGCGTATCCGACTCGGAGTTCTTCTCCCAGCCGACCGCCATGACCACGTCGAAGAGGCCGGAGGCGGCGTGGTAATAAGCCGACGCGCCTACCGTGGTTCCGGTTGTGCCGCCCGTGGTGACCTTGAACACCGGCTTCATACACGAACCCAGCCCGTCGGTCGCCCACATGTCCACGTAGTTGATGTTCTCGAAGTGGTCCATGTTGCCTATGACTATGGCGTCGACGTCGTCCAGGGTTATCCCGGCGTCGTCGAGCCCTCTTGTAACGGCCTCAGCTATGAGCTCGACACCGGATGCGTCCAGCCTGTGGGCCGCGTGGTGGGTCTGTCCGACCCCTACTATTCCTACTCGCTTTCCCATATGGCATTCCCCCTACTTGCCCAGTATCCAGACGCAATGAGACTGGCCGCACATGCCGTTGATGCCGTGCGCCAGCGCGGTCTCGGCACCCTTCACCTGGCGCTTGCCGGCCTCACCGCGAAGCTGCAGGACGCACTCGATCATCGCCGCGAGCCCCGCGACCTGCACCGGGTTCGCCGAAAGCCTGCCGCCCGACGGGTTGACCGGGAGCTTTCCGTCGAAGTCGAAGGTGCCGCGCTCGATATACTCGGGGCCCGACCCGTCGTCGCAGAAACCAAGGCCTTCGAGCCAGAGCGGCTCCATGTAGGAGAACGCGTCGTAAACCTCGGCCACGTCGATGTCGTCATGGCTAACGCCGGCCATCTCGTACGCCTTGCCCGCGGCTTTCTTGAGCGCCCGCGTGTCCGCCAGGTCACGGTCGCCGAGCCTGTACGCGTCGGTGCAGTGGCCCACGCCCTTCAGCCAGACCCTTTTCTTATTGGTAGTCAACTTCTTGGCGTTGCGCTCTGCCGCAAGCACCATCGCCGCCGCGCCGTCGGTCACCGGCGAGCAGTCGAGCCTCTTCAACGGAGAGGCCAGCATCGGCGAGTTCATTACGTCCTCGACCGTGATGTCCATCGGAAGCATCGCGAACGGGTTTCGCCTGGCGTTGCCGTGGTTCTTCACCGAAACAAGCGCGAACTGCTCCTCGGACCCGCCGGACACGTGCATGTACCTGCGCGCCTGCATGGCCGCGGAGCTTACAGCATCCAGCCCCAGCTTGCGCTCCACCAGGGGGTCGAACGCGGTGTTGGTTATTCCGTTCATGTTGACCTCGGTACCCTTGTGGTGCGCGACCACCATCGTGGTCCCGAAGCTCCCCGAGAGGATCCGCATCATTCCGTAGAGCGCGCCGAAAGTCCCGTCGCCCTCAACGGTGGAGATGTCTTTGTTGAACGCGCCCGAGGCGTCCGATATGGCCATGCTTGAGATGGTCCTGCCATCCCAGAAGTCGCTCGAAACGGAGACGACGTTATCGATCTCTTTGACCGTTATTCCAGCGTCCTTAAGCGCCTTGCCGGCGACCTCGAAGACAAGCTCGTGGAAAGTCTCGCGCTTGCCCTGCTCGTACTTGGTCTGCCCGACTCCTATTACTGCTACTCTTTCCAATTATCTCACCACCATTCCTGTTCCCGTGGGCCTCAAGCGCTGGGCTTGAAGTGCTTGATGTCCGTGATGTGCCCGTCGCGCTCCTTCGCTATCACGGCCTGTACCCTCATGCCAACCTTGACCTTCTCGGGGGCGACGCCGTCGATGAGATGGACCAGGCCCGTGTCCGCGCCGTCCATCTTGATGATGCCGTAGACGAATGGCGGCTTCTTCGGATGAAGGCCGGGCTCGGCGTAGTGGACGACGGTGAAGGTCTCGACCGTGCCCGTGCCCGGCAGCTTCACCCAGTCGTTCATGTCCTTGTAGCACTCGATGCACTTGATCTTGGGAGGGACGTAGACCTTCCCGCAGGACGGACAGCGGTTCGCCCATATCTCACCGTCGTCCCTCAGCTGCACGTACCACCTGCTGAGCGTGCTGCCTACGGTCCACGAGTAGGGAACGCATATCTTCCCCGGGAAGACTATCTCCTCCACCTCTGTCTTCCAATCAGCCAACTGCCTCACCTCTTTTCGCCGAGCCATTGCCAACATGTCTATTCCACGGATTAGAGGAACATGGTTGCCGAACCGCTGTACGCGGAAACGCTCGTAGCCGCGGTCTCGTCGGACCGGTCGGCGCATAAAGCTTTGACGTGTTTGAAAAGCGGTCTCAACAAGCCCGATCACCGTTGCCTTCTGGGCTCCTTTTCCAAAGCGAGACTATTCTATAGGTTTTGAACGCATAGTCAATCGCGGTAACGGCGAAGCGTCTCTGCTTGGTAGGAAAGGAAGGTCCTGCTTAATAACCCGCTTATTGATCTCGCTCGAGGCCGGGTGTCAGACCCCTTACCTCTTCCATGTAAGCGGCCCGGTAGCGCCCCGCGCGGAGGGCCTCCATCAGCTCCTCCTCGCTGTCGGGCTCGTCCTCGAAGAGGGTCACGCAGCGCCCGATATGGCTGACGTGGTGTGCGTCGCTTCCACCGACGCCGAAGAGGTCGTAGGCCTCCCTGAGCAGCTCGGCCTCGTCGTTGCTCTTGCGGGTCATGGCACCGTTGCGGGTCTCGATGGCGAAGATGCTTTCGAGCAGGTCGTCAGTCATGCCGTGCCGGGTCCGGTGGCGCGCGTCGGCGACGCCCCTGCAGGGATGGGCCGGGATGATGACCCCGTTGCGCTTCCCCACCTCGTGCTTTAGGTCGGCGAACGGAAACAGGTAATAGCGGATGTTCTCTTCCCAACCAAAGACCAGCATGTCCCCCAGCTCGGTGAACACCTCCATGCCCCTGAACACCTTGAAGCCCTGTTCCCTTGCGTACTCGTAATTGACCTGGGCGCCGCGGTAAGTGGAGTGCTCTGTCACGCACACCGCGTCGAGCCCGAGCTCCCGCGCGCGCTCGACCAGCTCCTCCGGCTGGATGGAGGAGCACCTCGAAGAGACGTTGGTGTGCACGTGCAGATCAACAAGCATAATGGTTATTTCTTGCGGTCTTTCGACCTGGTCAACTTGAGCGCGGACTCGGCTGAAATGACCGCCAGCCCCACCATCAGGAAGCTTGCCAGGCCCTGGTGCAACATGAGGCGCTTCTTCCAGGCGGGAAAGAACTTCTTGTCGAACCTGTAAACCGAGACCACCGGGAAAACATGGTCGATCGTATTGGCCACAAACCGCCAGAACGGGCTTCCCGGCTGTGTCCTGTCCTCCCGGTAATGCTCGGCGAAGGCGATGAAATGGAGCGACAGGTGGCGGTACCCGCTCTCGCGCAGGAACCCGGCTGTCCTGGCTATTATGTACTCGGAAAGAGCGCTCGGGGCGCCCAGCCTCGTGCGGTGTATGTCAAGCGAGTACCCCTGGTGCGGGCACATGGGCACCCAGTACACAAAGCCGATGGGTTTCATCTCCGGGTCGTAGGCGATGGAAAGGAGGCAGTCCGGGTCTTCGGCGCTGAGCAGGCGGCCAAGGCCCATGGAAAACCCCGTCTCCGCCTTTCCGCCCCGCCAGTCCGCGGATATCCGCGCCAGGTCGTGCCTCATGTGGGAGGGAATGCTCGAGTTGAACATAAACTCCACCGTGATGCCCATCTTCTCGAGCTTGTTCACCGATTGCCTCAGCTTGCGCACCTCGCGCCCCTCAAGGGTGAAGCGGCCGAGGTCCATTATGGCCTCCTCGCCCAGGGAGAACCCCTTGAAGCCCGCATCCTCGTAGTAGGGCATAAGGTCCCCGTTGGCCACCATGGCGCCGGCCTTCCATCCCCGCTCCCGGCAGTGCTTCTTGAACGCCTTCATCGCTTCACCGACTTGCTCGACCGGGCCCACCGGATCGCCCGACACGACCGCCACGTCGCCCACGAGCTTGTAAGCGATGAACGTATCGCTCGAGTAGAAAAACAGCTTCTTGTCGCTCCGGAGGTTGAAGTATGCCAGGGAGTCCGAGCCGTAGCGCTCGATAAGCTCCCGGGCCCCGGCGCGCCGGTCCTCGCCGTCGGCCTCCGGCTCCCTGTAAGGCCTGAACAGCAAGGCTATGACAACCGCGCTGAAAACTACCGCGAGAACCATGAGCGAGTCTCTGTAGGCCAGGGCCCAGCCCTGGAAGCTCAGGCCGCCCTCGCCAACCGCCACCTGGACCGAACGGTAGGCAAGCGCGTAGACGCTGGTGCTCCCCGGCTCGATGCTCGACCTCATAAGGTACAACCCCGCTACGCCGTACCCGAAGAACACCACGACCAGCAGGGGCACCGCCAGCTTGAGGCGCCGGTAAGACGCCGGGTTCGGCCTGGCCGGGAACTCGCTCGTGGCTGACATGAACAGCATCCCGAGGACAACAATGATAGCGCCCTCGGCGCGGCTCATGCCGCGCAGGACGTCGGCGAGGGCCTGGGCCGCCATGAACGAGCACATGAGAACCAGCACCGCCCTCTTGCGCATCCACAGCTGGTAGGCCAGCACCAGCATGAAAACTCCCAGGAGCAGGGGAAGCGCGGCGGGCCCTCCCCAGGTGGCGACACGGACGTGCCGCCCGAAACCCGCCAGGGTGCCAAACCTGTGTCCGAGCGCCTGGCACAGATTCAGCAGCCCGAGCAAAAGAGCGGTCAAAACCGTGAACACGGCTATTGCCCCGCTGGCGCTCTGCCGGCGCCTTACGGTCCATTCGTTAAGTGCAACTGCTCTTGCTCTTATCAAAGAAGAACCATCCCCTCCGGCTCCAGAAGATCCTTTTCTCATAAACATCGGCAAACAATCCCGTTCACTATATTATTCGCTGCCACCCGGCACAAGTCCGCCCGCCGCCGGAAAAGACCGGCAGGGTAGTGGGGCCTCGCGTTGAAGATAGTAGCCCGGAGACCGGAGAAAGGCTCGAGATCGAGGGACGAGCATGATGTCGAACAGCGGTGGAATCAGGATGCTGGTCGTGGACGACGACCCAGACGCGGCTTCGAGCGTGAAGCGCCTGTTATCCAGGAAGTTCAAGGCCTTCATAGACGTCGCCGGCGACGTCACGGAGGCCAGGGCGAAGCTCCTTGACGGCCTGTTCGACATCGTGATACTCGACTACCAGCTGCCGGACGGGAACGGCATCGATCTGCTCAGGGAGATCGCGGGGGTAAAAGGCCACCCGCCGGTGATAATGGTGACCGGGCACGGAGACGAATCGACCGCCTCCGAGGCATTCCGGCTTCGCGCGGCCGGATACGTGGTCAAGGACGGGCGGCTGCCGGCAATGCTCCCGGAGGCGGTGAGCGGAGCGCTCACCGAGGTCGCCCTCAGGAAGGCGGAGGAACGGCTGAGGCGCAGCGAGGAGACCGAGCGCGCGCTCTTGAACGCGACCCCCGAGTCCCTGCTGCTCCTCGACGCCGTGGGGGCGATACTCGTCGCCAACGAGACCGCCGCGGCGAAGCTAGGGATGAGCCCGGAGGAAGCCGTCGGCACGAGCGCCTACGGGGTGTTGCCGGAGGAACTCGGCTCCTCCCGCAGGGTACATATCGACTCCGTGTTCCGCACCGGAGAGGCGGAGCGGTTCGAGGACGCGCGCGAGGGCAGGCAGTATTACAACGTCGTCTATCCAGTCTCCGGCGAGGAGGGGGTCATCGAGAGGGTCGCGATTTTCACCCAGGACATAACGGAGCGCAAGCAGGTGGAGGAGGCGCTCGAGAAAGCCCGCGGGGAGCTCGAGGAAAGGGTTGAGGAGCGGACCGCCCAGCTGCGGGCCGAGATAGCGGTCCGCAAGCGCGTCGAGGAATCGCTCAAGACCCTGTCCTCGCAGGTACACGCCCAGGCGAGGATGCTCGAACAGATACTCTCCTCGTCCCCCGACTACTTCTACCTCCTGGACAGCAGGGGCAAGTTTATCTACGCGAACTCCACCGCGGCCGGTGTCCTCGGTTTGAAGCAGTCCGACATGGAAGGTAAGTACTGGTGGGAGCTTGGCCTCCCGGAGGACTCGATGAAGCCCCTGGACATCCAGCGCGAGGCAGTCATCTCTTCGGGTGAACAGCGGGCCGGGCGCATCCGCCTGCCCGCCCCTTCCGGCTTGAAAGACTTCGATTATATCCTCAGCCCCATAAGCGGCTGGGGCGACGCAGTAAGCACCGTGGTGGCGACACTCCGTGGCATATCCGCGGAAGACCTGTTGGCCGAAGAGCTCCAACGGCGCCTGTCCAGGCTCGAGGAAGAGGCCCGGCTGCTCGATCTGCTGCCGTCGTCGATCATCTTCCGCGACATGAACGACAGGATAACGTTCTGGAACGCGGGGGCCGAGAGGCTCTACGGGTGGAGCAGCGAAGAGGCCCTCGGCCGGTTCTCACGGGAACTGCTGAAAACGAAGTTCCCGAGGCCGCCCGGTGAGATCGGTTATGAGTTGATGGACGCTGGCTCCTGGGAGGGCGTCCTCCTCAGGGTCGCTCGCGACGGAAGCCGCGTCGAGGTAAGCAGCCGCTGGACATTGAAACTGGACGCGAAGGGACAGCCCGCCGCCGTTCTCGAAGTCGATGATGCCACGAGCGGGCAACCGCCGCCTCGTTGAGCGATGCCCGGGAGCGCGGCAGCTACGTGAGCGCCGTCGGCCTGGATGGACCGCATGAGCATAACAATACTCACTTCGGAGGTTCGCGAAGAGCAGGAGCTGGTCGGCCTGCGGCAGCGGACGCGGCAGATTGCGGGCCTGCTCGGGTTTTCCTCCCGGCAGCAGGCGGAGATCGCCGCGGCGGTGGCGATGGTCGCGGCCGCGGCGCTGGGAAATGCGGGTTTGCTCCGGGTCGATTTCCAGGTTGAGGACTCCTCCGCCACGCAGGTCTTTCTTGTCACCATCAGCTTCGATGGGCCCTGGAATGGGAGCGATGTCCTGCGACCCGATGAACCTGAAAGCGCTTCCCCCGAAGCCGCCGCCCGCGGCCTGGTCGACCTCCTCAGTGTTGAATCCCCCCCCGGGGCCAAAACCACTGTTGTCCTGGGAAAAGGCTTCCCGCCCGGCGCCCCGGCAGTCGCCGCGGATGCTCTGGCCCGTGTCGCGCGGGAGCTCGCGAGGCGCAGCAGGCCGCAAGGCGCCTTTCTGGAGATCCAGAAGCAGAACCAGGAGCTCTTCAGCGCCATCAAGGAGCTCGCCCGTCTGAACCGGGAGCTGGAGGGATACGCCCACGCGGTCTCCCACGACCTCAAGGGGCCACTTGCCGACATCCTGCTGGCAAACGAGCTCCTGCGGGGGAAGCTCGAGGAACAGGGCGAGGGCGGCGCCGATGAGGGCATCCAGATGCTGGTGGACGCTATCAAGGACAACGTCAAGCGCTCGGAGACCCTGATCGACGACCTCCTGGCGCTCGCGGAGGCCGGCCAGGTTCCCGCGGAGGTCGCGGACGTCGATGTCCGTGAGGTCGTCGGCCACATTCTGCTGGAGAGGGCGTTACTCATCGAGGAGAGAGGTGTGGAGGTGAAAGTCGACGAGGACCTCGGGAGGCTGGCCGCCAGCCCCACGCACGTCTACCAGCTTTTCGCCAACCTCATCGGCAACGCCATCAAGCATAATGACTCCGGCGGCCCCATCGTCGAGGTCCGGCGCCTGGAAAGCGAGCCTGTCGGGGGAGCCGCGTATCTCGTAAGGGACAACGGCCCGGGAATCCCGGTCGATGAGCTCGACCGGGTCTTCGTGCCCTTCTTCAAAGGAAAGGCGGGAGATGCGGGTATCGGGCTGGCAATTGTCCAGAAGATAGTGGAGGTCTATCGAGGCGAGATAGAAGCCTTCAACGACGGCGGTGCCTGCTTCCGATTCGTCCTCAGGAGCCCGAGCGCTTGAGTTCTTCAAAACTGCCGGGTGCCGTCCGGCCCGCGTGTCCGCCAACGAGGATTGTTGTCTCACGTGGAAGAAACATGATCAAGACAGTACCTCGCGGGTCGAATGGAGAACCTGGTCAACAAAGAGCAGAGCAAAGAGGAAGGGTTCAGCCCGGCTCGACTGGAGTCGTTCAGCGACGCGGTGTTCGCGGTCGCCATAACCCTGCTGGTGTTGAGCATCCACCTCCCGTCGAACAAGATCCCCGAAGCGAAGCTCTGGGGGAGATACGCGCGCTGTGGCCGAACTTCATGGCATACATCCTGAGCTTCCTGATAATCGGCGCCTTCTGGGTCGGGCATCACCGGCTGTTCGCCGTTATCAGGCGCCATGACAAGAAGCTCCTGTGGTTGAACATGCTCTTCCTTATGCTTATCGTCTTCATCCCGTTCCCGACCAGCCTTTTGAGCGAGTACGGGGACACCAGGACAGCGGCTGTTTTCTACGCGGGCAGCCTCGCGGCCGCGAGCCTGGTCTTGTGTCTGATAGTGTGGTACGCGGTGGGCGGGAAACGGCTCGTCGCCGAGGATTTCGACCCCGGGCTGGGCAGGCACTTTATCGTACACTATCTGAACATGGCGGGGGTCTTCCTGGCCTCGATCGGCATAGCCTTCATCAATGTGTCGGCGGCCGAGTACTTCTGGATTCTCATCTGGTTCAACTCGATGCTGATCGACCGCCTGGGAAGCAAACACGACGCGGCTTGAGCGAAGCCGCGGCCAATGACCGGCAGGTCTGACTCAACTGTTTCCCCGGATACCTCCATCGGATCACCGCACTTGAGGGCTGGAGTTTATCGGCACGCGGGTCGGATGGCTATCGAGCGAACGCTCGACGCCCCGACAGGGGTGAGCCTGCCGGTGGCGGAGCCGCTCACCAACCAGGCATGGTTCGCTGATCGGGTGAGCGGTATGGGTCCAAAGAGCCATGCGGGCACGCCCGCCGACAGGTGACTGCGGAGTGGTACCGGGTGAGGCAAGAATACCAAGTATGTTCACTATTGGTCAGCGTGGTAACCAGCCGATTCAAATAGAGACATGAGCTACCTTTGACTCCGGAGGGATTATCATGGCTCGGAGGACGACAAGAACGGTGACGAGGCTGCTCAAGCATGCAGGCGATCAGCATGGCATAACTCTCCTGGAGCTCTGCATCGCCCTGCTCGTGTTAGCGATACTGGTCAGTATCGCGGTGCCGGTCTATCTTGGCTCCCGCAAGAAAGCCGATAAGGTAACCGCGGAGTACAACCTGAAGATGGGCGGGTCCTGCCTGAACAGTGTCTGGTTCCAGATGCTCGACCGCGGGTCAAGCCCGGACGGCGTCGATTCCTACCGCGACTTCAATCCGCCCGATGAACTGAAGGAAAGCGAGTCTTACCAGTCCGGCGGTTATGCGCCTTTCGATGCCCATTACATGAGCACCTTCGAGACCCGGATAAAATGGGCGGACCTGGCGGTGGGAGGCTCATCCCCACCTGTGGCCTCGGCGGACATCTCCGGGCTGAAGCTGGCAGGCGGCTACGGGTTCAAGGTCGCTGGCGTTTTCCAGGCAGGCAGCCAGAAGTTGAGCGGCCCGGAGATCGCCGAGGACTGGAGTGTTCTCCCGGGCAAGATATGCGTGGTGGGGAATAAGTACTACTGGGACGGCGGCTGGCAGGAGAACGCGGAGCGCTACTACGTGACATTGATAACTCTCGAGCACAGCGGGATTGCCCACTACCTGACAATGCGGCAGGGGGCTGTCGCCGACTACGGGAACTTCGAGTGGAAGAACGGGACCGGAAACCCCGGTGAGGGCTGGAAAGGCGACGAGAAACCGGTTGACGTGACTCCGCCGGTTGACGTGACACCGCCAGGGGACGTTACTCCACCCGG
>JBBQKJ010000055.1:0-19120 GCA_038326775.1 Candidatus Geothermincolia bacterium | reverse complement strand
GTCAATTACCTCAATTGCGTCGTTGTCAAAAAAGAAGCGCTCGAGGGTGCGAGGGTCAAGCCGGACGAGATCGCCGCCATGGGAATAGCCACGCAGAGGGCGACCAGCATGCTCTGGGACAGGAACACCGGCGAGCCGGTCTACAACGCGATAACCTGGCAGGACACCAGGATGTCCGACGAATGCGAAAAGATCAACCACAGCCTGCTCTTCAAGGCCCTGCACGTGGCCGGCGGGGCATTCCAGAGGTTGGTGCCTCTAAGCAAGAGCCTGAAGAAGAACACGCTGGGGAAGATGCTCATCACGGCGGCTCATTTCACCGTGACCCCGGCGATGTCAGCCGCCCACGCGAGGTGGACGCTTGACAACGTCGAGGGAGCCCGGGAGCTGGCAGAGGCGGGCGACCTGCTCTTCGGCACCGTGGACACCTGGCTGGTCTGGAAATACACGGGAGGAAAGGTGCACGCCACCGATTACTCCAACATCAGCGCCACCGGCTTGTACGACCCGTTCGCGATGAAGTGGAGCTCGCTGCTGCTGAAGCCCTTCGGCCTTCCCGGCGGCCTCGTTCTGCCCGAGATAAGGGAGACGTGCGGAGATTTCGGCATCGCCGAAGTCTTCGGCGGACCCATACCGATAAAGAGCGTCGTCGCCGACCAGCAGGCCGCCCTCTTCGGCGAGGCCTGCTTCGAGCCGGGAAGCGTCAAGTGCACGAACGGGACCGGCACCTTCGTCGACATGAACACCGGCGAAGAGCCCGCTGCCTCCATCCACAAGCTGACGCCCCTGATAGCCTGGCGGATGGGGGGCAAGACCACTTACATGCTCGAGGGAATGATCTCGAGCGCGGGTTCTTCCGTGCAGTTCCTGCGGGATAACCTCCAGATGATCAAGGACGCCTCCGAGTGTGAAGAGCTGGCTTTGCGCGCCGAAGACACGGGAGGTGTCTACGTGGTGCCGGCTTTCTCCGGGCTCGCCGCCCCGTACTGGGACCCTTACGCGCGCGGCACGGTCATAGGGCTCACCCGCGCGACCACCAGGGAGCAGGTGATCCGGGCGACGCTCGAGTCGATCGCTTACCAGTGCAAAGACGTCGTGCTGGCCATGGAAAAAGATACCGGGATAGCGGTGAGCGACGTGAAGGCGGACGGCGGCGCCTCCCGCAACAATTTCCTCCTGCAGTTCCTCGCCGACATGCTGGACTCGCGGGTGGAGCGGCCGGAGATGCTGGAGGCAACGGCCCTGGGGGCGGCGTACTTCGCCGGGATAGCGGCGGATTACTGGAAGTACCCCGACGACATACTCCGCATACGTCGCATCGAAAAGGAGTTCAAACCCGGCATGTCCGGCGAGGCCCGCGAGACGCTCTACGCCGGCTGGAAGAAAGCGGTGGGGCGCTCGCGGCTGTGGGCTTGAAGGAGAGATTGGGACAGGGATTCCCGCCTGGGGGATTGCGAGGCCGAAATGGAAACACTGACGATCAAGACCTCGGGGCGCACCGACCTTCTGGAGATGACGCGGGAGGTGTCCGCGGTGGTCGCCGGGTCGGGGGTCGAGGAGGGTTTGTGCGTGGTCTTCGTCCCGCACACCACGGCAGGCGTGACCATCAACGAGAACGCGGACCCCGCGGCAAGGGAGGACATCGCCTCGATCCTTGACGGCCTTATCCCGTGGGACGGGCCGTACCGCCACGCCGAGGGCAACTCGGCCGCCCACGTCAAAGCCACGCTCGTCGGGCACTCCGTGGCCATCCCCATTCACGCGGGAAGGCTCGTCCTGGGAACGTGGCAGGGCATCTATTTCTGCGAGTTCGACGGCCCGCGCACCCGCAAGGTGAACGTGCTGGCCCACGGCTTAGCCGTGCGGTCCTGATTGCTCCCCGCCGGGGGCCCGAGAAAGGAGTGACGCATGCCGGACCACATCGAATACGAGGATGGGACGCCGTTCCCCGGCGTGATCGGGCGCACCCAGGCCGACTCGGTCCCCGCCTGGCCCGTGCCCCCGCGGGCGCCGGAGGGCGCGCCGAACGTTCTCACGATAGTGCTGGACGACACCGGCTTCGCGCAGGTCGGCTGCTTCGGCGGCCTGGGCGGGCGAATCGAGACGCCCAACATCGACCGGCTGGCGGAAAACGGCCTGCGCTACAACAACTTCCACACCACCGCCCTGTGCTCACCCACCCGCGCCTGCCTGCTCACCGGCCGCAACCACCACACCGTGGGAGCGGCGGTGGTCATGGAGTTCCCCAACGGCTATCCCGGCTACAACGCCCACATACCGAAGGAAGCGGCCATGCTCCCGGCGGTGCTGGTCGAGAGGGGCTACAACACCATGGCCCTTGGCAAATGGCACATGGCGCCCCCCGAGCACATCACCGCCTCCGGGCCTTACGACCGCTGGCCGCTCGGGCAGGGCTTCGAGCGGTTCTACGGCTTCATGATGGGAGAGACAAACCAGTGGGAGCCGGACCTCTGGGAGGACAACCACAAGATCGACCCTCCGGGCAGCCCCGAGGAGGGATACCACTTCACCGCGGACATAACAGACCACGCTATCGAATGGATCACCGCCCAGAAGGCGGTGACGCCCTCCAAGCCGTTCTACATGTACTTCGCGCCGGGCGCCACCCACTCCCCCCACCACGCGCCGCGCGAGTGGATAGAGAAATACCGCGGCAGGTTCGACGACGGGTGGGACGTCATCCGCGAGGAGACGCTCGCCGGGCAGAAGGAGATGGGGGTCGTCCCCGGGAGCACCGACCTGCCGCCGCGCAACCCCGGCGTGCGGGCCTGGGACGCGCTCTCGGCGGACGAGAAGCGGCTCTTCGCCCGCCAGATGGAGGTCTACGCCGCCTTCCTCTCCCATACCGACCATCATATCGGGCGGCTGGTGGACTACCTGGAGAAGGCCGGCCTGCTGGACGACACCTTCATCGTCTTCCTGTCGGACAACGGCGCCAGCGGCGAGGGCGGCGCAGGCGGGCTGGTCTCGGAGATGAGCCTCTTCAACCTTTCCGTTGAAACTCCTGGCGACATGCTCGAGAAGATCGACGAGTGGGGCGGCCCCTCGACCCACCCCCACTACGCCACGGGATGGGCGATGGCCGGCAACACTCCCAACCGCTGGTACAAGCAGATGGTCCACGAGGGAGGCACCCGCGACCCGCTCATCGTCCACTGGCCCGCGCACGTCGAGGGCCCGGGCTCGGTCCGCTCCCAGTTCCACCACGTGGTTGACGTGATGCCCACCATCCTGGAGCTGCTGGGTGTCGAGATGCCCGCAAAGGTGCGCGGATATACACAGATGCCCCTCGAGGGCTCGAGCATGGCATACAGCCTCGCCGACCCCGACGCGCCCACGCCGAAGAAGGTGCAGTACTTCGAGATGCTGGGCCACCGCGCGCTCTGGGCGGGCGGATGGAAGGTGGTGACCTCCCACGTCTCGTCCGTGTTCAAGTGGTCGTTCGGCCTCATGGACCACGAGGCCAGCGACGGCTGCTTCGACGCCGACGAGTGGGAGCTCTACAACATCGACGAGGACTTCTCGGAGGTGCACGACCTGGCGGCCGGGCATCCCGGCAAGGTCAGGGAGCTGCTCGACCTGTGGTGGGCCGAGGCGGGCAGGCACAACGTGCTGCCCCTGGACGACTGCGTGGCGGCGCGGGCGCTCGCGAGCCAGCCCCGTGTTTTCGAGGAACGGGATGTCTACACGTACTACTCGCCGGTGAAGATGGTCCGCCCGGGCTCGCCGGACGTGCGCAATCGCTCCCACACCATTACCGCCGTGGTGGAGATACCCCGGGAAGGGGCTCAAGGGGTGATTGTTTCCAACGGCGGTCTCGACGGCGGGTATACCCTGTGTGTCCTCGGAGGCAGGCTGCACTACGTCTCCAACTACCTGGCGCGCGAACACTTCGTCGTCAGCTCGTCCGAGCCGGTCCCGCCCGGGGAGGTCAGCCTGCGCATGGAGTTCCGCAAAACGGAGGAGTTCGCGGGGAGAGCCAGGCTGTTCATAAACGGCAGGGAGGTGGGGGCGGGCGACGTCCCCCGCACCAACCTGACGGTTTACGCGGTGGCGGAGGGCCTGGAGATAGGCTCCGACTCGACCTCCGCGGTATGGCCGGAATACCGGCCGCCTTTCAACTTCACCGGCGTCATCAGGAAAGTGGAGATCACGGGCGAGGGCCCGGGGCACAGCGACCCCCGGGGCGAGGCGCGCCTGGCGCAGTACCGGCAGTAAGAGGAGGGGCACCCCCGGAGCCATGGTTTTCGGCGCGGCCGCTCGGGCCGGTGGATGCCACCACCGGGAGGGCTCCGCCGGTGCCGGAAAGGGAGGGGTGGGGATACATAGAGGTCTTTATCATAGGCGTGGCCGCCTTCGCGGTCTCGTTCGTTTTCTCCATGATGGGGGCAGGCGGTTCCCAGTTGCTGGTTCCCCTGCTCTTCTGGCTGGGCCTGGACTTCAAGACCGGAGCCATCCCACTGGCACTGCTTGCCTCCGCCGTGACCTGTTTCTCGAGCGGTGCCGTCTACTATCGCCGCGGGCTGGTCCGCCTCGATACGGCGGCCCCCTTCGCCCTGGCGGTGCTCGCCGGGAGCCCGGCCGGGGCAGTCTTCTCGCGGACCACCTCCTCGGCCGCGCTGATGGTCGTGTTCGCGGTGACCAACGTCCTCGTGGGCCTGATGGTGCTCAAGGGGCGCAGCCTGGTCGCCGGGAAGCTGTCGCGCGGCAGGGAGCTTGGCCTGAGCGTGGCCATCGGCCTCGGGGTCGGGTTCTTCATCGGGTTTATCGCACGGGACGGGGGCCCTTTCGTCATGGCGATATTGATACTGATCGGATTCGACGCCAGGGAGGCCGCGGGCACGGCGCCGGTGATCATCGCCGCGGGATGCCTTGCCGCCTTCGCCGTCCATGCCGTCCACATGACAGCTTCCTGGGCGCAGGTCCTGGTGGTGGTAGCGGCGAGCCTTGCGGGCTCTCAAGCCGGGTCGCGCTTCATGAGCGAGCGTATGGAGGCGCGCTCGATAAGGATTCTGTTCGCCTCGGTGATGATAGTCGTGGGAGCGGTAATCCTCATCCAGGCATTCTGAAAGAGGCGTCCCGGCTCGTCGCCATCCCCCATTCGGGTGGCGCGAACAGCACAAAAGAGCCGCGCCGGAACGGCTCGAATCGTGGTAGAATACCGGCGCCGGTGGGGATATCCAGGGATAGAAGCGGCATCCTCACCAAGCTTCTTCAGCCCGCGGAGCTTCTCGCGATAATAGAGGAGCTCGCAGAAACCTGAGGCCGGGCCGCCTCACCAGGAGCCGTCGAACGTGTCGACAATCTCAACGACAAACCTCAGGAAATACGGGGATGCGCCGTTCAGGGTGGCTGTCGTTCACGGCGGCCCGGGCGTCCCGGGAGAAATGGCGCCGGTCGCAAGAGAGCTCTCAAAGTCCCGCGGCGTCCTGGAACCGCTCCAGGCTGAATCGACCCTGAGGGGCCAGGTACGGGAGCTTAAAACTGCCCTGCGGGAGAACGGTGATCTGCCACTTGCGCTGATTGGTTACTCGTGGGGAGCGATGCTGTGTTTTATCCTCACGGCCGAGAACCCCGCGTTCGTCAGCAAGCTCATACTCGTCAGCAGCGCCGTGTTCGAGGATACATATGCGGCAGACGTCATGACCACCCGGCATGACCGGCTGCCAGAGGAGGGAAAAGCCCGGCTTGGTTCGCTGTTGAAGACCCTGGGCGACTCTACGGCCAGGGAAAAGAACGCGGCTTTCGCCGCGATGGGGGAGCTGCTCTGCCGGGCGGACTCCTGGGAGGCGCTTCCTCACGAGAGCGATGTGATCGAATACCGGTACGATATCTATAGGAGCGTATGGGAAGAGGCCGTCGAGTTAAGGAGCAGCGGGGAGCTTCTTGCGATGGGGCGGAGGATCCAGCGCCCGGTGGTCGCGATCCACGGGGACCGCGACCCCCATCCCGCCCAGGGCGTGGAAGTGCCGCTGCGCGGCGTGCTGCCGGACTTCAAGTTCATCCGTTTAGAGGACTGCGGACACACCCCCTGGTACGAACGGGGAGCAAAGGACAGATTCTACGCGATCCTCGAAGAAGAAATGAGTTGAGACGGACGGGTCGCAGTGGGAACGAAGAGCAGGCCCAGCCGCCCGCCGAGCAGGACTCGCGCACCTCGTCAGAACGGGCTTATACTTGAGAACAACAGGCGAAGAATCGCACTCGTAATACCGGAGGCCTGCATGAACGGAGTCGTCGTATACCAGAGCAAGTGGGGGAACTGCCGACAGGTGGCCGAAGCGATTGCCAGGGGGCTCGAGGAAGCCGGCCACCAGGTCGCACTCGAGCAGGTGGGCTCCTTCGAAGAGCCGAGTCCGGAGCTCGACTTTGTCGTGGTCGGGGGCCCTACCCGCATCGGAAAGGCGTACGGGCCCGTAAAGCGTTTCGTCAAGCGAGGAGTGACCGGCGACTGGGCCGGCAAGCCGTTCGCCACGTTCAGCACCGGCGCGTCCGTGGGCGGCGAAAAGCCGAGCGCGCAGGCTTCAGAGAGGCTGGCCGAGATGCTCGAGAACGCGGGGCTGAAGCCGCTGGCGGAGCCGTTCAAAGCCTCCGTTGAGGACATGCACGGGCCGCTCGCCGAAGGAGAGCTTGACCGCGCCATGGAGTTCGGCAGGGACGTGGGAGCGAAGCTCTCCGGAGTGGTGTAGACAGGCGAGGGCGCCGCCTCGCCCGACAACCGTAAGCCGGGTGCGTCTCGGGCCCCCCCGCCGGATTTCCCCCCGTGCCAGGAAACGGATCGATGGCTCTATCTCAAGGGAGGGGGTCCGCGGTTCCCGCTTCCTCGAACTTTTCAGGACCGGGCTCGGGTTCCTGAAGCGAGCGGACCGCTGTGCGCCAGGCGAGGTACTCCTCGCTGGCCTTCTTCGCCTCTTCCATCGACGCGACTTTTTTCCAGCCTTCGGGCAGCAGCTCCATTATTCTGTCGCGCAGGAACTCGTTGTCGGCTGGCGAGGCGAGCTTGAACACTCGCTCGTAGCTGGTTTCCCCGAAGCTCTCGAACATCTGCTGGACCAAATCGATCATCTTGGTGATGAGCTTCATGCCCTTCTTGTCACGCTCGAGCTGCCGGCTCCAGTTCTTGAGCGTGTCCACGTAGTGGTATATCGCGCTCTCGGGGCGGTTCTCCTCGCCGCCCTCCCCGGTATCTCTCAGGTCGGGCATGTAGAAAGGAATGCCGATCTCCACCTGGATGCCGTTGTCATCCTCGCGGCGGTATACGCCCACCGGCAGGATCGGAGCAGGTACGGCGCGCGCCAGGTTGGCGACCCCGTACTTGAACGGCCCGAGCGTACCGCGTGGAAAGCGCGTGCCCTCGGGGTGAACGAATATCAGCTGGCCCTTCTTCAGGTACTCCACGCTCTTCTTGATGGCCTTTGGGGCCTCGCCCTCGGCGTTCCGGTCTATGGGGATTGTCCGCAGGTAGTGCCAGAGGATGCGTCCCAGCAACCCCTCTTCTCCTTTCCTGACCTCGATCTTGGCCCAGGGCTTCAGGGGGCACTTGTTCAGGACCCTTCGAATAGCCAGCCCGGTTGCGAAGACGTCAACCGCGGTCTGGTGGTTGGCCACGATAAGGAACGGCCCGCGGTACGGCGCCCGCTCCTCCCCTGAGTACTTGAGGTTGTACTTCTTCTTCCTGGCAATGGCCAGTCCGATCGGTTTGAGTATGTGAAACCTTACCCACATCCTGCATGTCCTCCCTGGATGCCGGTCGCTCGATTCATGTCATGAACCATTAAAAGTTCTCCGCAGGGTGCTGTCCATAGAAGTATAGTACCAATGCGTGTGTCCCCAAGAGCGGCGCGGAATCGGGAACGACCGCCTCAGGCCTGCTGAAGCTCCAGGGTGTAGGTGGTGGTTTTCGGCCCGACCTCCCAAGTGACGCCGACCGGCTGGCCCTCCAGTGCCTCGGCCATCCCAGCTAGCAGACCCGAGGTGACCTGGGGAACCAGGGAGTTGGTGGTTGTTACCTTTATCCTGCCACCTTCTTCCACGGCCACCACGCCGTTTCCGAAGCCCATGCACGCCAGGTGATGGAGCAGAAGTCGGTACTGGCCTTTCTTGTCCTCTTCAACGAACGCGAGCTTCTCCTCCGGCGTAAAGCCGATGCCGCCGGACAGGATGCTGTTCTTCTGGTAGTCTCGTACGGTCGCATAAATCAACTCTCCGGCCTCCTCGCCCAACTGCTCCTCCAGGGCACCCAGCAGCCGTTCCAGGGCGTAGCACGGCCACAGGATCATCCGCCTGCCGGTGTCCTTGTGGACGATTATCCCGAGCCTGGTGTCCCACCAGAACCGGGCGATCTTCAAGGGGACGCCGCACTTCGGGCAGGTGGTGAAACTGTAGGGGTCGGCCACTGTTGAGACCGGGGCGGTGTCGAACAGGTACTTCTTGAAAGCGCCGGGGGTCCGCTTGCTCGCGGGAGTTCCGGCGTACAAATAGACCTCCTCGGCTTCGGACACCGGGTCAGGCTTCATGGTTGTCTCCCTGTCCCTGGCAATCAGGTAGCAGGCTTCCACGTCCGCCTGGAACAGTATCTTGTTGTATGGGTTGCGCATGTAAAGCGCGGCGGTGGGCATTTTCCTGTGGGCGATCTCACCCGCCCCGTAGCCCAGGAAGCCCACGTTCATCTCGAGAAGGAGGTCGAGCAGAAAGCTGTACCTGGCGGCGTAGGTCAACGGCCTGGCCCACCACTGGTCCGCGAGGAACAACATCGACACGTACCCGATCGCGGAGCCCCTCTCGACGTTCCGGGCTATCTCATAGACATGCTCCTCGCCGAACTGCTCCACCAGCAGGTCTATGACCTCCCGAAGCATGTCGTTCTCGATGAAGGCGAACCGGAAATTGCGGTTGAGCAGCCGAAGGGTTATCACCCCGTCGTGCCATTTGAAGAGCCACCTGAGGAGCAAAGGGTTCATGCACTCTCTACAGCGGAACACCTTCCAGACGCGCACCGCCGCGGCTTGCCTGAGCAAACTCCTGTCGTAATCTTTCACGATAACACCACCTCAAAACATCTTGTCCGCGAAGCTCTTCAGTTCGTTGCCAAGCAGCCTCGCCGAGGGGAGGGCCTTTCGCAGCGATGCCCAGCCGGCCAGGGACTGGGAGGGCAGCTGCCCCGCGAAGAGCTTGCAGAAATAATCCATGAAGGTGTCCCCCTCGGGCCTGTTCTCGGTCGTGACCAGCAGGAAGAACAGGTGGAAGAGGCCGGGCGACTTCAGGTAGTAAAGAACCCTTTCCATCGCCCAGGTTGGAACGAAGTCGGAGGTCAGCAGGCGCCGCGGGTAATGTTTGAAAGAGTAGTCGCCGCTCCCCAGGGCCAGCATTATCTCGCGGGCCGCCGCCTTGCCCGAGCAGAACGCGATGCCGATCCCCTCACCCGTCATGGGGGCCGCACCGAGCTTGTCCCCGACGAAGAGCACCCTTTCGGCGCGCGAGGGAGTGGAGAAAGAGAAGAACCTCTCGGGGTAGACCTTGAACTTCAGTTTGCCCGGGTCGAACTGTCCATCCAGGTTCTTCTCCAGCATGCCCAGGAGCTGCTTCTTGAGATACCCCATGCCTCCCGGGGCGCCGCCGGTTATACCGGCGTTGGCTCCCTTCTCCTCGGGGAACATCCACATGTAGCCCGGCACGCCGGCAAGGGTCGGGGAAAAGTCGAGCATGAAATACGGGGGCACGTCGACGGCGGGGAGGTCCACCATGTAAAGGTATTCTTTGTGTTTGCCGTAATCCACCTTGAGCGCTTTCTTGGTGATGCCGTTCATCCCGTCGGCGCCTACCAGGACCCTTCCGGTGAAGGTGCCGTTCCGGGTCTCGGCCGAGATGCCCCTTGGCACCCTCACGATATCGGTGACGGGGGTCTCGGTTAGAACGGTCACGCCGCGCTCCCTGACACGGTCGAGCAAAAACGAGTCGAGCGTTTCCCTGCGTATGACCCTGCCGATGCCCGGGCGCTCGGCCACGGCCACCTTGTCCTTGAACTTGATAATGAGCCCCTCGCTGTCTTTGCCGGGCAGGGAAGACAGGTCGATGCCCAGGTCGGCCTTCGCTCCCATCATGACCCGGCCGGAGACGCCCCCCGCGCATATCTTTTTCCGGCCCTGGCGCTTTGCCTCGAGCAGGACGATGTCCTCGGCCAGCTCGGGGAACATCGAAGCCAGGTGAAGGGCAGTGAAGGACCCCGCCGGCCCGCCGCCGACGATGATGACTTCTTTCTTGAACTCTTTCAACAGGGGCTCCTTATGTTAGCGCAGCCGCAGGAGGATTATAACAGTGTAAACGGGGCGGGTGAAAATCGGCTCAGAGGCGGTCCAGGGCATGGGAGACCTCTTTGGCGACCGGCCCGGATTCCGTTCCGCGGCGGCTTTCGAGGGCCCTTCGAGCGGCGGCTCCGCCGGTGCGGCCCAGTGCCCAGGCGCTCAAAGCTCTGACGTTATCATGGGGGTTGTCGGTGAGCGCTTTTTCCAGGGCCGGGACGTTGGCGGGGTCACCGAGGTTTCCCAGCGCCCGGGCGGCGTTCATCTGCCAGCGGTCGACACTGCGGCGGGACATGTAGAAGAACCTCGGCCACACCTTTTCCACGTAGTGCGGAAGGTCCATTCCCAGGAGGGCCCCGAGGCCGTAATCGGCGGCCTTTGACTCCAGCTCGACGTTGGGGGGCAGCTCACTTTTCATCCAGGGGCGGTTGCGGGGGCAGGCCTCCTGGCAGGCGTCGCAGCCGTACACCCAGGTCCCCATCGGCTCCCTCAGCTCCAGGGGTGTGATGTCGGCGCCGTAGTAGGAATGAAAGGCGATGCACCTTGACGGGTTCATCTTCGGCGGCTCGTACAGGGCGCCGGTGGGGCAGGCCTCTATACACCTGTCCTTGCAGGCGGGCGGACAGTCCATCACCACGGACGGCTCGTCCGGCTCGAGCTCGACGTCCAGCACCAGCGGGATGCACTCGAGCCACGACGATCCCATCATGGAATCGCCACCGAAGACGAAGCAGTTCTTGCCGTAGGTGGCCATCCCGGCTTTCGCCGCCGCCATTCGCGCCGGTATCTCGTCGTCGAATCGCGCCTCGATGCCCTCTTCCCGTAGAAAGTCTAAGAAAGCCATGAACCGGGCGGACACCTCACCCCCTGTCTTGCGCTCGTCCACCATGTAGCAGCGCCCGTAGATGCCGAGGAGCTCCTCGGGGAAGCGACTCTTGTAGTAGTTGCGGGTCAGCACCACGAGCGAGCGGGCCCACGGGTGCTTTGCCGCGGGGGATGCTCCGCGCAGCGTGCTGAAGAAATCGGTGTTGGCCCAGGCGTACATCTCCGGCCTCGACGCGACCTCACCGATGTAAAGGTCGAGCGGCTCCACGCCGGTGAAGCTCGCTCCCTCGAACCCCAGCTCGATGGCTTTTTCCCTGATCCTACGCCTGGCGTCCATGGAAACAGTGTAGGCGATGCCCACTAAATGTAAAATGGTGATACTGCGTACGGAAGGGCCGGGAGTAAGCATGGAGCCAGTGACCGGAACGTGCAACGGGACAACAGGCGCGCCGCCGGAGAAGCACGCCGGTAAGTTCGTGTCCGTCGAAAGAGTTTTCGAGCGCATACGCAGGGGCGACCGCCTCTTCGTGGGGACCGCGTGCGGGGAGCCCCAGTACCTCCTCGGCGCCCTCGCCGGCTACGTGGAATCCAACCCGAAGGTGTTCTTCGACGCCGAGGTCCTGCACGTCTGGACCCTCGGGGTGGCGCCTTACACCGAGAGGAGGTTCCTCGCCAACTTCCGCCACAACTCCTTTTTCATAGGGGAGAACACCAGGCAGGCGGTTAACGAGGGGCTCGCCGACTACACCCCTGTATTCCTGTCCCAGGTGCCGGGGCTCTTCCGCCGGAAGTTCATCCCCATCGACGTGGCGCTCGTCCAGGTCTCCCCGCCCGACCGGAACGGCTACATGAGCCTGGGCGTCAGCGTCGACATAACCCGGGCGGCCGTGGAGTGCGCCGCAACAGTCATCTGCCAGGTGAACGCGCACATGCCGCGCGTCCTCGGCGACACGTTCGTGCACATCGACGACGTCGATTTCCTGGTGGCTCGCGATGAGCCCCTGCTGGAGTACGAAGACGCGGTGCCGGGCGAACTGGCGCGACGGATAGGCGACTACGTGACGCGAATCGTCGAGGATGGCGACACCATCCAGGTCGGCTACGGGAGCATCCCCAACGCGATTCTCGGAAACCTGGCCGATAAGAAGGGCCTGGGCGTCCACACGGAGCTGATGAGCGACGGCATCGCCGACCTGATGAAAAAGGGCGTCATCGACAACAGCCGGAAGGCGCTCGACAGGGGCAAGACCGTGGCATCGTTCTGCATGGGCACGAGAGACACCTACGATTTCATCGGCGATAACCCGAGCGTCGAGTTCAGGCCTATCGACTACACGAACGACCCGCTCGTGATCTCGCAGATCCGCGGCATGGTAGCCATAAACAGCGCGCTGGCCATCGACCTCACCGGGCAGGCCACGGCGGAGTCGATCGGCCGGGTGTTCTACAGCGGTATAGGGGGTCAGGCCGACTTCATGCGGGGCGCGGTGCTCGCCCCCGGCGGCAAGACGGTGCTGGTTCTCCCCTCCACGGCCGAAGACGGGGAGACGTCCAGGATTGTGCCGCTGCTGCCGGAGGGAACGGGAGTGACCCTGACCAGGGGGGACGTGCACTACGCCGTCACGGAGTACGGCATCGCCTACCTCCACGGAAAGAACATCAGGGAGCGCGCCATGGAGCTCCTCGCCATCGCGCACCCGCAGTTCAGGGAATGGCTCATCGACGAGGCTAAGAAGCTGCGCTTCATCTACGCCGACCAGGCGTTCGTCCCCGGGAAAGAGGGCGAGTATCCCGAGGACCTCGAGAAGTCCCGGACCACAAGGAGCGGCCTGGAGATACTCTTCCGGCCGGTCAGGATAAGCGACGAGCCCCTGCTCAAGGACTTCTTCTACTCGCTGTCCGACCAGAGCAACTACAGACGGTTCATCATGCTCCGGCGGCGCCTGCCCCACGAGGTGCTGCAGAAGCTCGTCGCCATCGACTACACCCTGGAGATGGTCATCCTGGCCGTCGTCCAGGAGGGTGATAAGGAACTGGTGGCGGGGGTCGGGCAGTACGTGGTGACGGCCGGCACCCATTCCGCGGAGATAGCCCTCGCTGTCCGGGACTCCTACCAGGGGCGGGGGATAGGCACGGAGCTGCTGGCCTACCTGATTCAAATCGCGAAGAGACGGGGCCTCCTCGGCTTCACCGCCGATATCCTGGGCGAAAACCGGCCGGTCATGAGCCTGCTCGATAAATCGGGCCTCGACTTCCAGAAGCAAATCAGTGACGGGGTCTGCCAGATGAAATCCAGCTTCAGGGAATAGCGCGGCCATACCCGGGCCGCCGGACGGTCAGTCGACCTTCACCAGCCGGTACGACTGCGTGCCGAGCCCGATTCCCTCGGCGTAGGTGAGGCCTGCCTGCCAGTTTGTGTTGGGGCTCACGCTGTTGAACTTGTCGTCACCTGGCTCGAGGCCCCTTCCGTCGAGGAGACTGCCCTGGACAACCGGCGCCTGGTTGACGAGGTCGGTGCACGCCCTGTCGAGGGCCACCGGGTCGCGGGAGGCGGCGATGCCGATATCGGCGACGATGGCCTGGTCGTTGAACCCCCAGCAGTCACAGAGAGGCGAGACGTTCGTGATGAAGCCCACGTGCAGGCTCTGCCTGTCTTTCAGGACGGCATAAGCGTACTCGGCGATCTTCTCCGCCGCGTTCTCGGCCGACTCGTTCAAGACCGCAAATACCGCGCTGAACTGGCACATCGCTATGCACTGGCCGCACCCGATGCATTTCTCGTAATCGATGACCGCCTTATGGTCGGGGGTCAGGCTTATCGCTTCCTGCGGGCACGATTTGACGCACATCGCGCAACCGGTGCACTTGTCGGAGTCCATCTTCGGCTTGGAGGCCGAATGCATGAACAGCTTGCCGCCCCGCGAGCCGCAGCCCATACCCAGGTTCTTTATCGCCCCGCCGATGCCGGTAAGCTCGTGCCCCTTGAAGTGGGTGAGTGTGATGATGGCGTCCGAATCCGCGATGACCGTGCCTATCTTCGCCGAGGAGGTGTGCTTCAGGTTGACCTCGATCTCGCGGAAGTCGCTCCCCTTGAGCCCGTCTGCGATGATGACCTCGCAGCCTACCGTGAGCGGGGTGAAGCCGTTCGAGGCGGCCGCGCCCAGGTGGTCCACCGCGTTTGCGCGCCTGCCCGTGTAGAGGGTGTTGGTGTCGGTGAGGAACGGCCTGCCGCCGGCCTTCTTGACCATACCCGCAACCCTGGATGCGTAGTTGGGCCGTATGAACGCCAGGTTTCCCGGCTCCCCGAAGTGCATCTTGATCGCGACCAGCTTCCTGTCGAGGTCCAGCTCGTTGAATCCCGTGGCGTCGAGGAGCGCCTTGAGCTTGTGGAGCATGTTCCTGCCCGGCTTTGCCCGCAGGTCGACGATGAACACTTCAGAATCAGCCATTGTCACCACCGTTTCTTCCTCTGAGGTCACTCCGTTGCAAGGCCTCCCACCCAGGCTCCGACGATTATTATCGACCTATCCACGACCGCGCCGCCTCGCGCGACCTAGAACGGGCGGCAGGTGTCTTTTTGCCAGTTGTCCATGGACTTGTCGAGCTTGAGGAGGTGGAATATGAAGTCGATGAGCTTGGGCGCGCACAGCCCCCGCAGGAAAGCGACCTGGCGCACGTTGAAGCGGGGCACGCATATCTCGGCCTTGTTCTTCTTCACGGCCTTGACCAGCTCCCGGGACACCTTCTCGGGTTTCTGCCACCTGGTGACGAACGGGACCTTGCCCCCCTCGAACATGCCGGTGGAGACGAAGCCGGGGTTCACGATGGTGAAGTTGACCCCGCTCTTCAGCAGCTCGAGACGGATGGAGTCGGTCAGGCCTATCAAGGCGAACTTGGTGGCGCAGTACCCGCCCATCCTGGCGGTGCCGGTCTTGCCGGCCACCGAGCACATGTTCACCACGTGCCCCGACCCGCGCTTCACCATGCCGGGCACGAACGCCTGCATCATCCAGGCCTGCCCCAGGTAGTTCACGTCCGTCATGCGGCGCAGGGACGCCTCTGAGAGTTCGAGCACGGGGTAGCACTCGGTGACAGCCGCGTTATTGACCAGCACGTCCACGGCGCCGATATCGGCCGTCACCTTCTCGGCCAGCGCAAGGCAGGCGTCGCGGTCGGAGACGTCGAGCTTGTAGCCGTACACTTCATGGCCGCTGGACTTAAGCTCGTCGACCGACTTTGAAAGCTCCACCTCGTCGACGTCGGTCATAACGGCAATAGCCCCCTCGCGGCAGAAGTTGGCGGCGTGGAGCTTGCCCATCCCGCGGGCCGCACCGGTGATCAAAACTACTTTCTGCCTCAGGTCCTCCATAGTTTCCACCCTTCCTCTTCGATTGAACGGGCCGGTGAGCCGGCACCTGTTGTCCCGGCCTCTTCGCTACCTTTTGACCATGCTGTTTGCCCGGTTGGGGCAGACCCTTACGCACTGACCGCACCCCTGGCAGTCTATCACGCGGGATGTTCCCGCGCGGACGACCCGGGAGTCAAAGGCGCACGCCTCGACGCACTGGCCGCAGCCCTCGCACACCCCTGTGTTGACGACCGAGACATAGATGGAGGGGATGTAGTGGTACCCGTCGTACTTGAACGTCTTGAACCCGATGATGGGCAGGCATGAGCAGGCGCAGCAGTTGCAGATAACGAAGTAGTTGGCGCTACCCTTGAAGTACATGTGCCGGTCGAGCATCGGCACCAGGCCGAGCCCGTAGCACTCCCTTACTATCTTCAGCGCCTCGTCCCTGCTTATCACGCGGTAGTCTCTGCCGAAGAGGTCCAGCCAGAGGGGGGTCCCGGTCAATATTACTATGTCGGTCTCGAGCGGGTGGTCGCAGGCGCCGGTGGCCAGGCGGCACCGGCAGGGCCCGACCGCTATCGCGCTTTCCTCGGGGAGCTCTTTTGTGATGAAGTGTTCCATCTCCGCCAGGGTCATGACCTGGCTCGCGATGGCCCTCTCGGCCATGAACTTGGCAAGGGAATAGTAAAGGAACTTGCGGATCCAGCGGTTGGCCACGAAAGGCCTGTTAAGCAGCCAGTAGAAAAACCGGAGCAGCCGTACCTCGAAGCGCGCGTAGAGCTTCAGCAGCCTCTGCCGCAGGGCGCTTTCCTCGGCGATGAATGTGTCGACCAGGTGAAAAGTGGACGCCTGCGATAAAAGCGCGAACACGAGCGCAACGGCTCGCGAAACGCTTCTCAGGCCGGCCGGGCTTTTGCTCTTCATGTCACCAACTCCTCGAGCGCGCGGACAGGGCGTTCCCGCATTGACTGCAGAGAACAGACTATTGATTACCCGGGGAAAAGTAAATGACCTTGCGAGGCTGCGGGCGGGTGCCGAAGGGACGCCGTTCAAGCCTGGACCCCGCGGAAGGGCGGGGCCAGAAGGCCGCTGAACAGGAGAGAGGTCACAGTCTCCGTCCAGCGCTCATATGATTGCTCCGGGTTCGGCTCGCGGGATACCCGCCGGGCGATCTCGAAGAAAATGGCGTTGATGAGCACGGCCGTCTCGCGCACGTTCACGGTTTCCCTGACGAAGCCTTTATTGATCCCGTGCCTTAAGAAACCCTCGGTGTACCTCGCCACGACGTCGAACGAAGCCTGGACGCGCATGGCGATCTCTTCATCTATACCGAGCGATTCGTAGAAGAGTATCTTCGGCCCGTAGGGGTGAGCCACGAAGAAGCTGAAGAGCTTCAGCCCCATCCGGCTGATCTGGTTGACATACTCTTCGATCGTGGAGGACGCGGAGGGCGATTCGTCAGCGACCGCCTGGTCGAGAGCGCCTACTATGTCGTCGATGATGCTCGAGAAGAGCCCGCGCTTGTCCCGGTAGTAGCCGCGAACCACAGCCGGCTTTACCCCGGCCTTGAGGGCGATCTCCTTTGTGGAGGCGCCCTGGTATCCCCGCTTGGTAAAGACTTCGTATGCCGCGTCCAGGATCTGTCTCTTGACTATCTCTGTATCCGTCATCAGTCGATTCTAGCAAGGAACCCGAGTGCGCTTCAATTGCCGGCGGTACCGCGTTCAGGGAGCCAGCGTCTGGATCCAGTCCGAAATCAACGGATACACATCCCGGTAAGCGTTGCTACCGATCAACATGTCGATGTGCCCGTATGAAGGAAGCCGGACGAACTTCTTCATCTCGCTCGAGACGCTGCCGTAGCCGTGGCGCTCTACCGAGGTGGGGCTGAAGTCCCGCTCGCCGGTCATGAAGAGGATGGGCAGCGTGATAAGCGACATGTTCTCGGCGTAATCGTAAGGCCTGGCGGAGGGGTCCGAGGGCGGGTACTGTAGCAGGTCGCCGTCCAGCAGGCTCACCAGGCGCTGGACCCACATACCCGCGGAGGCGTCGTCCGTGCCCCACCGGGCCAGGGCGGCCGTGGTGTCCCTGTCGGTGTTCGCCCGGTAGTACGCGCCCGCTACAAAGGGGCTGCGGGTGATCGCCGCGACCAGGCGGGGGTGAGCTCGCAGGAGCCTGCTGCGGCTGCCCGTCCTGTAGGCCCGCGGGGCGACCTCTTCCTTGACGAGCAGTATCTGGATGTACGACTTCAAGCGCCGGCGGTTGTTGGCGCGGTTGACGCCTTTGTGGTCGGGGTCGTCGACAGGCCAGCTGGACACGGGGGACGCGCCCAGGGTCGCTCCGCCCAGGAGAAGCCGTCGGCGCTCGGCTACGAGCCCCGGGTCGGAGACGACCGTGTTGCCGTCCTCGAACCGGGCCCCCTGAAGGTACATGTAGAGTACCAGGCCGCCCATGCTGTGCCCTATCCAGACGACCCTCTTGCCGGTCACGGAGGCGACGCCATCCACCAGGGCGGGCGCGTCGTAGATCGCGAGGTGGTCCATTGAGTATCTCCAGTCCCCCTCGTCGCTGCGATAAGGCTCCCGTCCGCATCCCCTGAAAGAGGAGACCCACACGTCGAAGCCGTCCCGGGCGAGGTGGACCGCCATGTTGCGGTTCTCCCGGGGCAGGTCTAACGTGAAACCGTTTCCTCCGAAGCCGTGCGAGAGCAGGACCGGGATTCCTCCGGGGTTGGCGTAGCGCTTGAGGCGCAGGGTAAGGCCGTCCGCGGTGACAAACTCGTGCTTTTCGACCGCGAGGCCGCGCGCGACATCCTGGTCCTGACCCGCCAGAGGAGTCTTGAGCCCGAGATAGATGTAGGCGCCGTAGAGAGCCAGCGATGCTCCCGCGCCGGCGCGCAGGCCCATTATTCGTCCCTGCTCTTTCTCGCTATCTCCAGCGCTTTCTCCTCCAGGGCCCCGGAGTATTTCTCCCACTCGGACTTCTCGTCGTCGTCGGCGCGCCAGAGCACGAAGCGGCACGTCGGCGCGCCCGCCGGGATCGTGCTCGTGAAGCGGACCTGCCAGTCGGCCAGCAGGCCGGCCTCCTTGGCGGCGTCGAGCATCCCTTGTACGAAGTAGCGCTGCACCCGGCAGTCGAAGGCGCCGTAGTAGTCCTGGTGCGGGCACCAGAGGATGTGGAAGCTTACCTCGTCCTCGGAGTCGATGCTGGGGTCCTCCAGCGAGGCGTAGGCGATGCGGTTGATCACGGTGGCGAAGAAGCTCGCGAACTCGGCCTCCGATATGCTCTCAGGCAAGCTGGCGCCGGCGAGCGCCTGCCTCCCGACATCCAGGCCGACCTTCCGCATGGCTTCGCGGACCACCGCCTGCCCCCGCTCGCCGAACTCTCTTTCGCAATTCTTTAGTGTATCTCGATCAAGGCCATCGCCTGCATGGTCCCCCACTGCCATAGAACGGCCGGGTCGTAATCGGTTTTTTCCAGCACCTCTTTCTTCAACCGCTCGAGGCCTTTCGCGTAAGGCTGGTTGAAGCTGAACTCTTTCCAGGACTTCTCGCCGCGGTTTTCCCAGTGTGCCACTGCGCCTCCTTTCATGTCGGGGTCAGGGGACCATAAAATAAAATATGAG
>JBBQKJ010000054.1:0-19316 GCA_038326775.1 Candidatus Geothermincolia bacterium | reverse complement strand
TCACTCACGGTCATCCTTCTTGTTGGGGTCTGCCACCCTCAAATGTATTAATTTCTGGGTGCCTGACCCCAACATGTATTCGCTTAAAGAATAGACCAGGGGCGGAACAGACTTCAATGCCGCCGGCCGGGAATGTTATGCTCACAGTGTAAGCGTCCGGCCGGCTGTCGAGCACTCGTAGCGACTTATTTTGCTTCAAGGGAGAGGTTATTATGCTCGTAGTGATAATAGTTATAGCGGCCCTGCTGCTGATACTGCTCGGCGTTTTCCTCTTTCTATTCAACCGCCTGGTGCGCCTGCGCAACAAGACGGACAACGCCTGGCACCAGATCGACGTCCAGCTCAACAGGCGCTACGACCTTGTGCCCGAACTGGCCGTCGTGGTCGAAGGGTACGCCTCGCACGAGCGGGAGGCTCTGGAGTCGGCCGCGGCCGCGCGCTCCCGGGCCATCAGCGCCTCGAGCGTGAGCGAACAGGGACCGGCGGAGGACGGCCTGACCGGAGCGGTGGGCGGCCTGCTGGCCCTTGCCGAGAGTTACCCGGACCTCAAAGCCAACCAGGATTTCCTGAAGTTCCAGGAGGAGCTGGCCACGACGGAGAACCGCATCGCGGGCGCCCGCAAGTACTACAACGGCGCCGTCATGTATTACGACAACGCCCGCCAGGGGTTCCCCGGCAACGTGGTCGCCCGCGCGTTCACCGGCAAGTTCCCCGGCCGGGACTACTTCGAGATAACCGACCCCGCCGACCGCCAGGCCCCGCCCGTATCAACGGTCTAGCGAGACGGGGATCGTCCCTCAGCCGGCCGAAGACCCGCCGCCGCCGAAGCCGCCGCCCGAGGACCCACCTCCGAAGCCGCCGCCGCCGCCGCCGCTCGACGACGGTGACGAGGCGAGGGTTCCTCCTACGCTGGTCTCCATGCGCGAAAGCGAATCGGCGAGATAGACGGTGCTGAACACCGAGCCGGGGTAGTATCCGCGGTACCAGTCCGGCGGAGAGGTGAAAATATCCTTGAACTTCTCCGCCCACTTGTCGGCTACGCCGAGGACCATGGCGTACGGCAGGTTGGCCTGGAAGTTCTCCGGCGTCATGAATTTCATCTCCTCCTGCTCGGCGGTGGCCATGTACTCCTTGAAGCCCATGACGTAGGAGAGCATCTCGGAACCCCTGGCGGTGCGCCTGGGCATGACACGCCCCACGATCAAGACGACCAGCCCGCTCACGGCGAGCGCGGGGACGAACGCGTACAGGTAACCGGGGTCGAGCCAGGCGCGAAGGAAGTAAAGAGGGATTATGAGGAGCAGCAGGACCGCGCCTATCGCGTAATACTTCCTCTTGACCCTGGCGGGGTCGCCGTCGAACAACCCCTTGCCGAGCACCTGGTCCTTCAGCTCCCGGTTGATGTCGCTGATGTGGGTGTAGAACTTGTTCTTGAGGTCGTCCTCGGTCACGGTTGCGCCGCTCGCGAAAAGCCCTTCGATGACCTCTTTCTCGAACGGCGCCAGGTCATCGACATTTGAATCCCACCTCTGGAAGCTGAACTCCTTGTGCTTTAAGATGGCCCCTTCCTCCTGCTCGTTGATGACCAGCTTGCGGCGGATGGCCAGGTCGACTATGGTCGCGGTGATGTCGCTCGTGAGCGGCGCCTCGTTGATCAGCACGCTCACTTCCGCGGGGCGCAGGTCGGCCGGGGGCTCGTAGGAAACAACGTCGAGCTCGGGCGCGGACACGTCACGCCCCTTCCGGTACCAGAGAAGGAGCATCCCCACGAGCACGCCGAGCGACAGTAGCGCTGCGAGCGCTATTACCACGGCTCCGAACCAGGAGCGGTAGGTGAGCGGGACCTGAACCAGACCTTTCGGGAAGGCGACATCGATCGTGAGCGTGGTGTACGGCGCGATGCCATTCGCTTCCAACCACAGCGTGTCGCCCTCCCGCCCGGAGGTGAGGGCAGTGGGCGGGTTGTTCTTATCTGGGTACTTGGTCGCCTTGACCTTGCTCATGTCCGTGCCCGGAGGCATCTTCACCGTGGTGCGGGAAGACTTGATCGGAACGCCGCGGTCGCGGGAGACGGTGTTGATGTAAAGGCGGTCGTAGTTGGGCGCGTAGATCAGCGCTCCGGTCATCCGGTACTCGATTATCCAGCCCTTCTGCTCATCGGTGGCGGAGAAACCGATGTGCACCCTCTTACCGCCCTTGAGGCCTTCGCCCTTCCAGTCTCCGTACGGCTGGCCGTTCAGGTCGTAGACCTTGATATCCTTGAAGCGCACGGCGCCGTAGGAGCGCCCCTCGGTGAAATTACCCTTGCTCGCGGTCAAGTCGCGGTTAAGAAAGCTGAAGGTGCCGGTGAAGTTGACGACCTGTGTCTCGCGGACGGTGAGCGACCCGTCGGTGTTGACCTTGATGTCCACGTCGAACCGCTCGAAATCCCACGTCTTGACCGGCGCGACCTGGCCGGCGCCCGCCAGGGCATGCGCGGGCAGAGAGGCTACCAAAAGCCCCACGGCAAGCAGGGTGAGCGCCGCGGGCAAGAGCAGGCGCCCCCAAATGTTGTTGTTGCGTAGGCGTGCTGATACCATCCTCAGGCTCCTCCCTCTCGTCAGCTCTTCTTGAACACCCTACCGTAGAAAACGCTCTCAAGTCCTGTCTTGCCGGCTACGTCGATCTCTTCCACCTGCCGGAGGCCTCTTGATACGAATATCTTTCCGAAGTCCCGCGCGCCGGCCCTTCCCGGCAGCTCGCGCTCGTCCTCGATCGTTATCACGTACTGCCCGGCAACGCGGGCCATCTCATCGAACAGGCGCTCGTAGTCGGCGTCCTCCTCGAAGTACCCGACGGAGAACACGAGGTCGAACTCGCCGTCGGCGAACCTGCCCATCGATAAATCCGGGGGGCCCTGGATAACGTTTGCCCGACCCCATATGTCCGGGAAGCGGGCCTCAAGCTGGCTTACCCTCTCCGGGCTTTCCTCGATGCCCGTCAGCTCGGTAATGCCGGCGCGATAGAGGGGGTCGAGGTTCTTCCCGCCTTTGCACCCGATCTCAAGTATGGCCGCCTCAGGGCGTACGTACCTGCCGATAAGCCCCGCCAGGAAATCACCCCTCGCCTCTACCACGTCCATAGCCTCGCCTCCACCGCAGGTCTCCAGCAATCCGGCCCTGCTGATTCAAGTCTCCTGACCACCGCGCCGTATCCTGTCCAGGTTCGACTTGCCTTCCACCTCGAACGGAGGGAAACGGCGGAGCCTCTCGCAAGCATACTCTTCGCAGCCGGCGCATGTCGCAAGCCCCCGGCCAACCGCGCAGTCCTTTATCTCGCAAATGGCGCAGAACTTGTTGATGCGCCCCGTCGAGGACTTGCACCCGTCACAGAGTATGGATTCCGCGCCTATGGTCGTGCCCGTCCCGGCGCCCCAGCGCTCCGCCACGCGGGCAAGCGCCTCCATGTCCCCCCGCCGGGTCGCCAGAAGGGCGGGGCAGCTGCCGCAGTCCAGCCCGCAGTACGCGATGCCCTCGTACACCGGCCTCGCCCCCGTCTACTTCGCGGCCTTGAGCTTCTTGACGAACTCCTTGCTCTTTTTTCTACAGGTATTCCTCTTCCCATATCGCCTGGCTCAAGCGTGCGAGCTCCCGGCCGTAGGAGGTAAGCCCACGTAAATATTCTTCGTCGGCCACGGCGTCCCTCGCCGCGGTGTCGGCGGGCTCCGGCCCGTAGCGGGCGACCATCTCCCGGAAGTCGCCGAAATGGTCGCGCGCCGGGCTCGCCAGTAGCCTTCTTCCGAACACGCGCGCTTCCATATTCGTCTCTCCACCTCCCGAGGCCCACCGGGCCGTCGCTCATTGTTTTCCGGGTGCCGGAACCGTAACACCTTCAGCGCATTGATTTGACGGCGCGGGTCGAATACCTTCAACTGCGCTCGCGGCGCGGGGTGACGAACCTTCAAGAAAAGTGGTTCAATGGCACCAGCAAGACCGGCATGGCGCTTCGCCGCCAGCGAGCCGGATAAGAACTGCGAACGGAGGAACATGGGCTGGCTTGACTGGGACGAGTTCGCAAAGGACTACGACGGGGTCTTCCTCAAGGACCCGGTCTATACGAGGATGCTGGAGATGGTGCTCGACCAGTTGGAAGACGGCCAGGGGAAGAGGGTGCTCGACCTTGGCTGTGGCACGGGCAACCTTACTTATCAGCTCCTGCGCCGGGCGGGGGGGGTCCGGGTCCTCGGGGTGGACCCGTCCTCCGAGATGCGAAAGCTTTTCGCCGACAGGTTCGCCGGGGAGCCGGACGTCACGGTCGCCGAAGGCGTGAGCACCGGGATACCTTCGCCGGACGCCGAGTTCGATTTCGTCCTGACCAGCCTCGTCCTCCATCACGTCCCCCGTGAAGAGAAGGCCGCCTGCGCGACGGAGTTGGCAAGGGTGCTCAAGACCGGTGGCAGGCTGCTGTACGCGGACCGCTTCTGCGACATCGACGGACCCGTCGGGGACCCGGGGCGCGCAAGGGACGTGATAGAGAAGATGACGGGTTGGGCGCTCTACTGCCTCGAGTACGGAGCGCGCGAGAAAGCGCTCCTGATACTCGAATCGATACCGAACGACCTGCGCGAGAACGGCGAACACGTGGTCACCGCCGGCGCGTGGAAGGAGCATCTGGCGAGCGCGGGTTTCAGCGACCTTGCCGTGACCGACGTTCCACCCGCCGAGTTCGGTCTGAAAGTAATGGCCGCGAATCGAGGATGATGGGATGAGTGCTGAGGAAAAGGTCGGGAGCTACCGCAAGCTGAGGCTTCCGGATACCAGGCGAATAACCATAGACATGCTTGAAGCGACTTCGAGGAAGCACTGGATGTCGGGCTTGATAGAGGTGGATGTCACCCGGGCAAGGGAGGCGCTGGCCCGGAGGTCCTGCGACGAGAGGCCGCCTTCTCTTACCACCTGGGTCGTCAAGTGCATCAGCCAGGGAGCCGTCGAGCACCCCGAGGTGCATGGAGCCAGGCGGGGCCGCGACCTGGTCATCTTCGACGACGTGGACATCTCAGTGGTAATCGAGTCCGAGAGACACGGTAAAAAAGTCCCGCGTCCCTACGTCATCAGGAAGACGAACTCGAAGAGCCTCGAGGAGATAAGTGGCGAGATAGAGGCCTTCCGGAGCCAGCACACAGATGACCTCGTCCTCGGGAACAGAAGAGGCGCGGCCAGCGCGGGGGGTTTCATCCTGCATCTTCCCGCCTTCTTGCGGAGATGGCTCTGGCGCAGGCTTGCCAGGCGGCCGTTCCTGGTGAAGAGGATGGCGGGCACGGTCGTGGTCACCTCCCTGGGTATGTTCGGAAGCGCCTCGGGATGGGCGATGCCCGTCGGCACGCTGCCTCTATCCATTGCGGTCGGTTCCATTACCAGGAAACCGGGCGTGGTGGACGACCGGATAGAGGTCCGCGAGTTCCTGAATCTGACCGTGATGTTCGACCACGAGGTCGTCGACGGCGCGCCGGCAGCGCGGTTTATCTCCAGGCTCGCGGAGCTCATGGAGGGGGCTTACGGGCTGGAGGAGGGTGGTGACGCCTCCTGAACGGGTTCAGGCATGCTTTTCGCGCAGTGTAAGAAAATACGGGAAAGAGACCTGACCTGAGATGCTGCAGGTGTAGACTGTCTATAGAGTTGTCTGGACTACAGGAGGATGTCGATGGCGAAGTGCAAGAAGTGCGGCGCGGAGCATATCCACAATGACCCCTGCCCGGCCTGCGGCGAGCTGCCCGGCGCGTCCGAGACCATCTCCGACCTGCCGCGTATCGACTTCAAGGCGGCGCGCAAGAAGCTCAAGGAAGAGATCTCCGACGGCATAAAAGAGGACGAGAAGCATATCTGAGACCCCGGGCAGGGAATGGTCATGAACGACCGGGAGGGACCCCGGCGCGGCAGGGGGCCGCTCATCGAGCGAATCGAGCTGACCCCTCTCTTCGTCCCGTTTCACGAATTCGTGGTCGAGGCGATGGCTTCGGCCGGCGGGCTGGGCATGGCGATCCCTGCCGAGGAGCCGTGGCTCGGGGGCGATTTTGTGATATGCCGCCTGGTCGCCGAGGACGGCAGCGCCGGCGTGGGCGAGGCTTTCCTCTGGCTGCCCGAGACGGGCGCCATCCCCGAACAGGTCATCGCTATCATCGAGCGCGCGCTGGCGAGATACGTGCTCGGCGAGAGTCCCTTCGACCTGGAGCGCATCCTTCATCGCATGGAGATCAACGCCACGCGCAACGAGGTGGCGAAAGGCCTCATCGACATGGCCTGCTACGACCTGGTGGGCCACGTTTCGGGCAAGCCGGTATACGATCTCCTCGGCGGCCGGCAGGTCGAAGAGGTGCCGCTCGCCGCACTCGTCCCCCTCATGCAGCCCGACGCGATGGCCGCGGTGGCCCGGTGGTTCGACGCCGGCGGCTGGCGGACGTTCCGCTGCAAACTTGGCTCGAGCGTCGATGAAGACGTGCGGATCATGGAGAAGGTGCGCGAAACCGTCGGTGGCGAGGCGCGGCTCCGCGTAGATTACAATCAAGCCTACACCGTGCCCGAGGCGGTGGAGGCCATCCGGGCCATCGAGCCGTTCGGAATCGACGTCGCGGAACAGCCCGTGGGCGCCTCCGACTTCGTGGGGATGGCTGATGTCCAGCGGCAGGTGTCAACACCCCTGATGGCCCACGAGGGCTGCTTTTCCCTGGCGGACATCGTCACACTCCACGCGCTCGGCGCCATCGGCGTGGTGGGCATCAACTCCGACCGCCCCGGTGGCATGACACGCGCCCTCGGCGCCATCGAGTTCGCCGAAGAGAACGGGATGGGGGTCGTCCTCCACAACCAGCCGTTGGGTATAGGGTCGGCCTGGCAGGTACACCTGGCCGCGGCGCGGCACCGCTCGCTCGGCCACGCGGTCGAGCTTTTCGGCCAGGTGATGCTTCAAGACGACCTGGTCGTTATGCCGATAGACTACAGCGGCGGAACGGCGACCGTCCCCGACGGCCCCGGCTGGGGGGTCGAGCTCGACATGGACGCGCTCGAGCGGTATGCCGTGGCAGAGACGGTTGTCATAGAAGCGGGCCGAGCGGCCCGCGAAGGAGGCGGACCATGAAAGCGGTGTTCGACGACCCCCAGTTCTCCTTCCAGATGCTCCGCGCCCTCTCCGGCACTATCTATGGGGCATCCGATGTGGGCGAGTGCCTTTCAACAGCCTACCGGATAACCGAGGGCGACTTCGAGAGCTGGTACACCGAGTGGCACAAGACCGCCGAGCGCATTCACAAGCTCGCGCTGGAGTTCCTGAAAGCGGGCCACGCCATCAGCGCCCGCGAGGCGTTCATGCGCGCTTCCAACTACTACCGGCTGGCGGAGTTTTACCTGCACGGCGACCCCGGCGACCCCAGGATAAAGAAGCTCTCGAAGAAGAGCGCGGGCTGCTTCGGCGAGTTCATCAGGCTGAGTGACGTCCTGATGGAGCCGGTGAAGATACCGTACGAGGGCACCACCCTGCCGGGGAACCTGTACCGCGTGGACGAGTCCGGCGCTCCCAGGCCGACGCTGCTCCTGCAGACCGGCTTCGACGGCACCATCGAGGAGCTCTACTCCGGAGCGACTGCGGCCACCGCCCGCGGCATCAACTGCCTCGCCTTCGAGGGGCCGGGGCAGGGCAGCGTCATCAGGGACCAGGGCCTCGTCTTCCGCCCCGACTGGGAAAAGGTGATAACACCCGTGGTGGATTTCGCCCTGGGGCTCCCCGACGTGGACCCCGGGAAAGTGGCCCTGATGGGCATCAGCTTCGGCGGTTACCTGGCCCCCCGCGCCGCCGCGTTCGAACACAGGCTCGCCGCGCTGATCGCGAACGGCGGCGTCCACGACTTCATTGGCAGCAAGGTCCCGGCCGGCATGACCATGGACCAGATGGTGGAGTTCATCAAGAGCGACCCCGAGGGGTTCAACAAGGGCGTTTGGGAAATGGCCGAGACTAACAGCGAGATGCACTGGGCAATGCAGAACGGCATGTTCACCTTCGGCGCGAACGACCCGGCCGGCTGGTGGCTCAAGTGCGCTCTTTACACCATGGAAGGCGTCGCCGGCAAGATCGAGTGCCCCACGCTCGTAGTCGACAGCGAGGCCGACCGGTCGTTCCCCGGAGAGGCCGGGAAGCTCTACGACGCGCTCACATGCCCGAAGACATGGATGCTCTTCACGGCCGAGGAGGGCGCGGAGGAGCACTGCCAGGTGGGCGCCGGGTTCATCTCCGGCGAGCGTATCTACAACTGGCTGGCCGAGACCCTGGCTGACGCCGGCTGAGAATCCGCGCCCGGCAACCAGGGGCGGGACCGGTCGGGGAAATCAGTCCGGCGGACCGGTCGAGGCCTGCTCTTCCGCGCCAGCCTGGCGCCACGCCCGGGGCAGGAAACTCCATTCAGTGGCCCTTCTCCGGTGCTCCTCGAGCAGCGCATCGTTTTCCATGACATAAACCACTTCCATGCCGAAGAACACTATCAAGCCGGTGATATGAAGCCACAGCAGGAGGATTATCACGGTGGACAGGCTTCCGTAGACTGATGGGACTTTCGAGATAGAGCCGAAGTAAAAAGCCACGAGGTACTGCATGGTCAGGAAGGCCGCGGCGGCTCCGGCGGCGCCGATGAGGACGTTCTTCCCCTTGAGCTTCATCGTCGGCACTATCTTGTAGATGACCAGGAAAAGCAGAAAGTTGACCACGAAGCCCACGAGCGGCTTCGCGACGAACGAGCCTATATCGTAGAGCGTGCCCTGGCTGCCAACGGCCCACTCCCAGAGCGCGTTGAAGCCGAACTGGACCAGGAAAGCCCCGAGAAACAGCAGGCCTATGATCGATATGAGCAGCGCCCCGAAGACCTTTTTCTTAGCGAAGTTGCGCCTCCTGCTCCCCCATATCTCGCAGAAGCCCCACTCCATGGCGCCGAATATCTTGGTCCCCGTCCATACCAGGCCGACCAGGCCCACCACACCGGCCACGCCGCGGTAGGTCTTCATGGCGTCGAGCGTCTTCTGCGGGGTCGTGCCGAATATCGGGACCACGCTCTTCAGGGTCTTCGCGAACTCCTCGCTGAGGCTCGCGGAGCTGGCAAGGAGCCCGATCAACGCCGAGAGCGCGACCAGGAGCGCGATGATAGCGAGGAACGCGTTATAGGTGAAGTTGCCCGTGTAGTAATACATCTTCTTCGCCCAGAAGTCCTCGGCGGCGGCCGAGATCACCGCGAACCAGCGGCGGTTGGTGATGAGCACCTTGTAGATGGTCTCGAGCGCCCTCAGCCCCCGAAGAATCAGCTCCCGGGTTTTTCTCGAGTACTCGTGAAAACGCTCTTCAAAGGAATGGCGCGGCATCTTCTTAAAAAGCTCCCGGCGGCGGTTCACTCTCCGAGGTCACCACCAGCAAGTCGCCCGGGGCCAGCCGGACGTCATCCTGGTACAGGGTCATGCGCCCCTCCGATGAAACCGCCATCGGGCGCGCCTGGTACTCATTCTTAAGGTGGTCCACCAGCTGCTCCCGGGTCATCCCGGCTATCTGCTCGGTCACCTTCATGCGGTAGACCTTTTCGCCGGCCTTCCTGGTGATGAGCTCCGTCACCAGCCCGATAAGGCCGTAGTGGACGGCGGACTGGGCCAGGAGGTTCCCGGAGATAACGTTGGCGTCGAGTATCTCCCCGACCCCGGCGAGCTCGAGGTGGTGCATGTTCTCCGGCTCCATGATCTCCGCGGTCATCTTTATCCCTGGATTGAGGGCCCGGATGCTCAGCGCGGCCAGGACGGTCCTCGAGTCGGCGTCCGCGCACTCCCCGCCCCTGGTCTCGTCCGAAAGCAGGATGGCAGCCGCGGCCTCACCGATGTTCGCCCTCTTCAGGTCGCGCTCGCTGATGGCGCTGCCTCTTACGAAGAAGACATAGTCGTCCTCGTACGGAGTAGCCTCGAGGTTGCAGAGCAGCACGATCGGCGTGTGCAGGGGCGCAAGCTCCGACTTGAGCCTGTCAAGCGCGTAGCTCCCGTGCTGGTTCCAACCGCACACCACGTAATGGCCGCGGCTCTTCACTTTGGTGTCCAATCCCTTCCCCCTCCTCTGAAGCTCCTGCACGCGCATCGCGGCCCTGGTGGATATGTATACTCCGACCATGGCGATGCCGGTCCCGAGTATCACAACCACCGCGAACCTGCCCCCTGGGGTTATCGGGTAGGAGTCTCCGTACCCGACGGTGGTTATGGTGACGAAAGTAAGCCATATCGCGTCGCTGTAGGTCTTGACGTTCGGGTTAGACCCTCTCTCGAAAAGCAGTATGACATATGAGCCCACGAAGATTATCGCCGCGAGGTTCAGAAGCAGGACGGAGGCGCGGACCCGTTTGTTGAATCTCTGCCGGAACGCCTCCTTACGGTACAACAGGCTCGCCTGCAGGTCCTTGATTCCCATAGCCGGCAATTCCCCCGTGGTCAGCTCGCGAACGCGCCCGTACGACAAGACGCCATTGATTGTACTCGAAAGAGCGGCCTCACGATATCGCCTGACAGCGCGAAGTCAGGACTGAAAAGGACAGGGAGGATTCAGCCGCGCGGCGTCCCGCCGGGGGACGGTTCCATCAAACGACATGAGCGCGGACCTCGCCGGGGCGGTCAGGTTCGATCCTGAGGATGCGCGCGCCTTCTATGACAGGGGTTAAACCGATAAGAGGATGCGCCAGCCGGCCGGCGCCGTCACCGGTCATAAGGCAGGTGTCGAGCTCGACCCCGATCACCAGGACCCGGGAGAAACCCCCGGGGGGCTGGGAGTACCTGGCTATCAGTTGCGCCGCCTGCCGCCTGGACAAGGGACGATACCCTCCGGTGGCGGCGGATCCACGCCCGCTGCTCATTCGAGACCTCAATTCTTCACACGACAGTCAAGCTGCCGGTTGTTCTGAGAGCGCCTACCCAGCACTCGATGCTTACTGAGTCTATTACTACGAGCGGCGACCGGCAACGGGCATTGGCCGTTTTCCGCGAATTTCACGCTTATGGGGGATTATGGCAACCCGCCGGGTGCCGCTCACGCGGAGACCTTCGCCCGCCGGCCCGCCCAGGGGCGTGCCTCCTCGAGCTGGGCCGCGAGCCTGAAAAGCGTCGCCTCGTCGCCGAAGCGGCCGGTAAGCATGGTGCCGATGGGAAGCCCTTCGTCGTTCCAGTGCAGCGGCACGGACATGGCGGGCATCCCGGTGAAGTTGCCTATGGAAGTGAACGGCACGACGCCTGCCGAGCGCATGATGCCGAACAGGGGGTTGTCGGGCGGTGAGTCGAATGTACCCAGCGGCGGAGGCGGCTCGGTTATGGTCGGCGTCAGCACGGCGTCGTACTGCATGAAAGCGGCCGCGATCTCCCGGCTGGCCTGCTGCAGCGCCGTCACCGCCAGCAGGTATGTCGGCGCGTTTATCTGTCGGCCCATCTCGTATAAGGCCCAGGTGAGCGGCTCGAACTTGTCCTGTGTCGGCGTCAGCCCGGTCAGAAACGCGTTCGCGTCAATCGCCCAGGCGTTGCCCGCGGCGTACACCGCCATGAAAGACTGGATGATCCTTTCCACGTCGAAATCGATGGTGACCTCCTGGTCGAGCTCGTGCCCCAGGTCCTCGCAGAGCGAAGCGACATCACGGACGGCCTTCACGCAGTCCTCGTGCACCGGGCCGCCCATGGGGCTTTCGGTCACGAGGGCGACCTTGAGCCTGCCCGGGTCGGCGCCTGTCTCCTGGAGGAACGGGCGCTGGGGCGGCGGCGCCCAGTAAGGGTCGCCGACGTCGGGCCCCGAGGTCGCGTCAAGCAGGGCCGCGCTGTCCCTCACCGAGCGTGTTACGGCGTGCTCCACCACTATCCCGCCGAAGACGTCGCCGATGTCCGGGCCGAGGGGGTTGCGCGCGCGGGTGGGCTTCAACCCGAACACCCCGCAGCAGGAAGCGGGTATCCTTATCGAGCCTCCCGCGTCGTTGGCGTGCGCCATCGGCACCATCCCCGCGGCCACCGCTGCGGCCGAGCCGCCGCTCGACCCGCCGGTGCTCCTGCCGGTGTCCCAGGGGTTCCGGCACGGGCCGAACAGGGCGGGCTCCGCGGTGGGCAGGATGCCGAACTCCGGGGTGTTGGTCTTGCCTATGGTCACGAGGCCAGCGCGCTTGATCCGCGCCACCAGCTCGGAATCGTGGTCCGGGACGAAATCCCGGAGGAACTCCGAGCCGAACGTCATCCGCACGCCCGCGTAGCTCGCGAACAGGTCCTTCAGAAGGAACGGCACCCCCTTGAACGGCCCGTCGGGCAGCTCGCCCGCCGCGGCCTCGCGCGCAAGGTCGTACATCGGCGTAACCACAGCGTTGAGCTCCGGGTTAACGCGCTCGACCCGCTCGATCGCAGCGTCGACCAGTTCGAGGGGTGTCATCTCCTTGCGCCTCACCAACTCCGCCTGCGCGGTAGCATCAAGAAAAGCCAGTTCATCGCTCATGCCCATCTCTCTCCTTTCCGCAACATTGGGGTCAGGTCACTTTCTTGCGTTTTCCGCATTCGCGCTCACCCATCTCCCGCACCAGCTCGAGGAAGTAGTTCCAGTTGTCCAGAGATACCTCGGGGGGCACCAGGTGGTCAACGGCGGGTATGTAGCCCCCGTTCTCGAGCATGGGCGGGACCACCCTCATGACCTCGGCCTTTATAGCCTCGCGGCCGGCGTAGAGCGCGCGCTTGTCTATGCCCCCGCAGATGACGAACTCCCTCGGCCGCTCCCGGCGGACCTCCAGCACGTCCATCCCCGCCTGGACCTCCCATGGAAGAAGCATGTTCACCCCGGCGTCAACGAACTTGTCGATGAGCAGCGTGCAGTCGCCGTCCGTGTCGACGTTGATGACGGAAACGCCGAGCTCGTCCTTCAAGAAGCCCACCAGCTCGGCGTAGTAAGGGGACATGAACTCCTCGAAGGCGCGGGGGCCTATCATCGGTCCGTTCTTGTAGCACATGTCTTCCCAGAGGTAGACCATGTCGGGCACCCTTTTTGCGGCTACCTGTGCTATGACGTCTTTCCAGAAGGCGACCCAGTGCCTTGATATCGCGTGGAGCAGCTCGGGCTGCCTGCGGTAGGCGAGAACAAGGGGGGTAAAGCCGAAGAGCTGCCGGTGCGTGCCGAAGAGGCCGGTCATATAGATGGAGAGAGGCCACTCTTCCCCACCGGGAAGCTCGAGCAGCCACAGCACCTCCTCGAGGCGCCCGGGAGTCGCGGGGTCGAGGCGCTGCTTTATCTCCTCCCAGCTGGGGCGGTCTTTCACCGGTGAGGAGAGCCATGCCGGGATGGTGCTCGCGCCGCTGGCCAGGACCCTCACCGTCGAGCCCGCCTTGTCTCGCTTCACTATATACTCGCCCGTCCGCTCGATTATCTCTTCCTCGAACAGGGGGTACAGGCCGGGCTGGTCGCTGTCCCCGATGATCATTGGCAGCTGCGGGTCCAGCCCGAAGAACAAATAGGCGCTGACCAGCTCGTTTATCTCCCCCGGCAGCCCCTCGCCGTGCCAGCGGTCCAGCGTCTCTTCCCAGAACCCCAGCGTCTCCCACCGGAACGGCCTGTCCACCGCCTCGAACGCGGCCGTCGCCAGAAGCCTTTCCCTCGGAGTCATCGTCACTGCTGCTCCTTGTGTCGATCGCCGCGGACCGCCCTCTCGCATGTCGCCGCCTTTTAGGAAATAATACGACTAAGCAGAAGTGGATAGCTATATGTCCGGGTATCGAGTTTACTGGTCCAGGTGTTTTGCCATGGATGACAAAGAGTACCGCGGGAAGTTGATGACCTACTCCGTGCTGGTGGTGATAGCGGCGGTATGCACCTCCGGGACGCCGCTTCTGGCTTTCGTCCACATGCCGGGCGCCGTGACCATAACGTTCGGCATAGTGGCTGTCGTGCTGTTCATCTACGCTACGGCATGGTTCGGGAGCTATCTGAGGCTCACCGGCCCCCAGTGGCTGGCGGCCATTCTGCTGGCCCTGCTGGCCTGGGTGGGTTCGGTGATATACCTTATAACCCGGGAGCCGAACCCGGCCGATACATCGCACTAAGGAGACGACCATGGGCTGCAGTTGCCTGTTCGCGATTCTCGCGGCGTTCACCCCGCGGCTTGCGCTGTTCCTGATCTGGGTCTTCACACCATGGGTCAGCAGGGCGTTCCACGGAGGATTCATCTGGCCGTTCCTCGGCCTGTTGTTCCTGCCGTTCACAACCCTGATCTACACGTTCGCATTCCAGCCGGGCGTCGGGGTCACCGGTTGGGGTTGGTTCTTTGTCGTGCTCGCGTTCCTGCTCGACCTGTCCTCGTACGGGGGCAGCGGGTACAGCAACCGGGGTCGCCTGTCGAGCAGTCAGTAGTGACTACGCCAGCTTGATCCTTCCCCTCCGGGAAAGAGCGTAAAGAGCCACGACGATAAGATAACCGCCCACCACCAGCGCGTAGACCCCTATGACCACCATGAGGGCGTACGTGCTCGAGAAGGGGTACGCGAGGATCAGGATGCCCGCGATCACCTGGAGCGCGCCTGCCGCGCGCACCCAACCCCTCCCGGACTCGTGGGGCGCTTCTAAAGCCGAGACGAGGCTCACCACCCCCGCCACCATCGCCCATACAGCCACCAGCAGCACAACAATTCCTAAAGCGATACCGGGGTGCGAAAGCACAACCCCACCGAGGAAAAGGCTGACCAGGCCGCCGGCCAGCGTCAGGCCCCACTTCTCCTTGTGCGCGGCCAGCACGATCGCATACACCGTGTCGATCACTCCGTCGAAAGGCCAGAATCGTGGCAGGATGCTGGCATTGGAGGCGGTATATGATGGATATCGGGTAAACTAAGTGATCCGGGGAGGTTGTGGAGTAAGCTTTCAGCCGCTGATATTTGAGGGGGGTTTACTTGAAGTACTTGAGGTCTCTAGCGGCCCGTTTGCTGGACAGTAAGATCGGCGATCGAATAATTCGCCATGCCATCGGGCTGCTCTACCATGATTCGCTGCGGCACGCGCTCTTCCGGGCAACCAGGCTCCTGGTTCTCTGGTTCGTCAGGTCCGGGGGAAGGCACGGCCGCTCCGCACGGATCGACCGGGAGCGGGAGGTCTTCTCGCTGGCGGTCCTCGAAACCATGGACCGCCTGGTTTCAAAACGTGCGGTATCCCGCGAGATCATGGAGGTCGCAGGGTCTCTCTGGGCACGCGCCCTGTTCGGGTTCGACTACGACGCGCCGCGGCGCCAGTTCATGGCGGAGAAGGGGGTCGCGCCTCCCTGGGTGCTGGTGGTAGCGCCGACCGGCTCATGCAATCTGAGCTGTCCCGGGTGCTATGCCGGCTCTTCCGTGACGGGGCCGGGCATGCCGTTCACCGAGCTCGACAGGCTTGTGGACGAGGCAAAGCGGTTGTGGGGGATCAAGGTTCTCGTGTTCTCCGGTGGAGAGCCGTTGATGTACCGGTCGGAATCGAAGGGTGTGCTCGACCTCATCGAAAGGCACCCGGACCTGCTCTGTCTCATATTCACGAACGGGACCCTTGTAGACAAGACCGTCGCCCGGCGCCTGGCGTCATTAGGGACTACAACCCTCGCGTTGTCCGTGGAGGGGCTCGAGGAAACAACCGACGCGAGGCGCGGGCCCGGCGCTTTCAGGAAGGTCATGGAGGCGATATCGGAGCTGCGGGAAGCCGGGGTAAACACCGGCGTTTCAATGACCGTCACACGGGACAACTGCGAGGAGATCCTATCCGACGAGTTTCTCGACTTCTTCTTCCTCGAGAACTTGATGCTGTACGGCTTCCTGTTTCAGTATATGCCCGAAGGCCGCAATCCCGACCCTTCGCTCATGGTGACACCCGAGCAGCGGTTGTGGATGTGGGAGCGCACCTGGGAAGTGATAGAGAAGAAGGGAATATTCCTCCTCGACTTCTGGCATCACGGCACGATGGTCGGTGGCTGTGTGGGGGCAGGCCGCGAGCGCGGATACCTCTACGTCGACTGGGATGGAAACGTAATGCCGTGCGTGTTCGCACCATACGCCGCGGGAAACATCCACGAGGCGCACACCCGCGGAGAGACCCTCAGCGATATCTGGAGCTCGCCTTTGCTTACTCAAATCAGGGAGTGGCAAAGCCTCACGACGTCGCCAGGAGCATTGGCGGGCGCGGGAGGCGCCGGGCAACTTGTCAGGGCCTGCCCGGTCCGCGACCACTACGCCGACTTCAGGGAGATGGTGCTCCGGTGCGACGCTGAGCCGGTGGGCCCGTCAGCCGGCTCTTGTCTCTCGAACCCGGGCTTCACACAACAGATGATCAACTATGGGCGGGACTTCGCCGACCTGAGCCGCCCCGTCCTTGAAGTCGAGTACGACGGCCACCGGAAGCCTCAAGATAGCAGCGGCAAGAAAGACACCGCATCTAGTGAGACTACAACGTGACCTGCTTGGGCTCGATGACAGCGGCATATATTTCGATCACCGAGGGAAGCGGGCCTGTCGTGTTGGCGGCGCCCCACGGCGCGAGAAAACTGCCGCTTTCTGCTATCAAACCCAGCCAGCTCAGTATCAAACATGATCTGAGGACGAATCTGCTCGCAGAGGAACTGTGTAGAGAATCAGAGCGTAAGGCGGATTTCTTCGAAAAGGAGTGACTGTCATGACCAAGGACGATGACAAAGAACTAACTACCGATTTCGGAGCGCCGGTGGACAGCGACCTGTTCTCCCTGACCGCAGGGGAACATGGCCCGATACTGATACAGGACACCCACCTTACCGAGAAGCTCGGCCACTTCGACCGCGAGAGGATCCCCGAAAGGGTTGTACACGCAAAAGGTTCCGGGGCACACGGGTACTTCGAGGTGACAGGTGACGTAAGCAAGTACACTTGCGCGAAGTTCCTCTCCCAAGTGGGCAAGAAGACCGACGTGTTCGCGCGCTTCTCCCAGGTCGGCGGGGAGAAGGGCTCGGCGGACTCGGAACGAGACCCACGCGGGTTCGCCCTCAAGTTCTACACCGAGGAAGGCAACTACGACATGGTGGGCAACAACACCCCCGTTTTCTTCATCCGCGACCCGCTGAAGTTCCCGGACTTCATCCACACCCAGAAGCGCAACCCTCAGACCAACCTCAAGGACCCGGACATGTTCTGGGACTTCCTGTCGCTCACCCCCGAGTCGGTCCACCAGGTCACTATCCTCTTCTCTGACCGTGGCACCCCCAGGACGTACCGCAACATGAACGGTTACAGTAGCCACACCTTCATGTGGTACAACGAGAAAGGCGAGTACGTCTGGGTCAAGTACCACTTCAAGACAGAGCAGGGGATAGACAACTTCGAGGGGGAAGAGGCCGCCCGCATGCGGGGAATCGACCCCGACTGCGCCACCCGCGATCTCCGTGAAGCCATCGCGCGCGGCGATTTCCCGTCATGGCGCGTCGAGCTTCAGATAATGACCCCCGAGCAGGCTGCCGAATACCGGTTCGACCCGTTCGACATCACCAAGGTGTGGCTCCACGCCGACGTCCCGCCCATGGACTTCGGCCGACTGGTACTCAATCGCAACCCCGAGAACTACTTTGCGGAGGTGGAGCAGGCGGCTTTCTCGCCGGCAAACTTCGTTCCCGGTATCGGGCCTTCACCGGACAAACTCCTGCAGGGGCGCCTGTTCAGCTACCACGACACCCACTTGCACCGTCTGGGCCCCAACTACCACATGCTGCCTGTAAACGCCCCCAAAGCCGTGAAGGTGGCCAACTACGAACGGGACGGAGCCATGCGCGTCGATGGTGGGGGAGGGCCGGGCCCGAACTACTGGCCCAACAGCTTCGGTGGGCCGGACCCGAACCCCGATGTTGCCCTGCCAACGATCGACGTATCAGGACTGGCCGCTCGCCACGTGTACCCTCTTGGCGACATCGACTTCGTGCAGCCGGGGCTCCTGTTCCGGAAGGTCATGACGGACGAGGACCGGGAGCACCTGGTATCGAACATCAGCGGGCATCTCTCTGGGGCGCAGAAGCGGATCCAACTGCGCCAGACCGCTCTCTTCTACAAGGCAGACCAAGAGTACGGCGAGCGCGTCGCCAAAGGTCTGGGTCTGGAGGCCTCGGAGGTCAAAAAGCTCGCGGAGATGTCGCAAGAGGAGCGGATAGCGGCTACCGCGGAATAGAATGACAGAGAAATCAAGAGAAGTGTCGATCAAAGCGCCGGACAAAAGGAGAAAAGGAAATGGCTGCTGACAGGTTGCAGGTCTTCGAGTGCGAGATATGCGGGAACATGGTGGAGGTCATGCGCGGCGGCAAGGGCGAGTTGGTGTGCTGCGGCCAGCCCATGAAACTGCTGGAGGAGAACACCACCGGAATGGGCGAGGAGAAGCACGTGCCCATCATCGAATCTGTTGACGGCGGCGTACTGGTGAAGGTGGGAAGCGTAGAGCACGTGATGCAGGACGCCCTCGACGGGCAGGTTAAAGCCGAGTTGGCTTAGCTTTCATAGAGAGAGGGCGGTCCGCATTCTGTCCTCTGTGGTTGGCGTGCGAGCAGGAGGGCTGCGCTGTGCAAGATCCGACAGTCCGAGACGTAGATGTATACGAATATTCGTGTTGAGCACTGAACGAAGAATGCGAGCTGGTAACTCTGGCATTAACAACTCAAAACTCGTTTCCTGTTTGAAGCAGGGAATGCTTCGTGTATTTAGAACAAAACAAGTGGAAATACACATTCGGTGATTTGAGAGTGGGGGTGACTATGGACACGGACAAGATCAAGGACATCGGAAAGAAGACTTCGGAGAAAGTAAAAGACGCCGGGAAAGACCTGGAAAAGGCCGGCAAGGATGCGAAGGCGGCAGTTGACAAAACCGGGAGAGAAGTAAAGAAATCGGCAAGAGATGCGAAGCGAGAGGCCGGCAAATAGCCTCAGGGGTAGACGCGTCCAAGCCTCGCCTTCTGGCGAGGCTATGCAACGCTCTCGGACTGGCTCGGCATCCAGCAAAACTCAGCAGGAGGTAGTCTTATGTGGAGTCAGCGTCGCACTGCAGTTCCAGCGCAGCCTGTCGAGGTGGTACAACCCCAGTACGTCGAGCCGCGCCGCGGGAACATGCCCTTCCCGGCGGCTCCCATAGTCGGCGCACTGGCCGGCGTGTCCGGGGTCCTCGTGATAGTCTCTACGTTCTTCTCGTGGATCTCGGGGAGCGGGGTGACGGGCTGGTCGATGATGTTCAGGAGCGGCTTCGGGACGTCGCAGAACTTCCTGTTCTCTACCGGCGCGAGCCGGATAGTCTTCACCGGGTTCTGGTCGCTGC
>JBBQKJ010000053.1:0-19447 GCA_038326775.1 Candidatus Geothermincolia bacterium | reverse complement strand
GTCCCGGGTGTCATTGCTAACCATCAACATCAAGTTGCTGTCTCCCGATTTGAAGGAGTACATCTTCACCGATTCATCCCGTGGTACAGGCCGGCTAAGCCGTAATCTCGCTCAGGCGCCCGTCTACCATGTGAAACGCCTTGTCCGACACTTCCAGGATGCTCTCGTCATGGGTCACCATGAGGACGCACTTGTCGCCCTCGTGCGCCAGCCCGGACAAGATGTCGATCACCATCTGCCCCGTTGCGGTATCCAGGTTGCCAGTCGGTTCATCAGCAAGGATGACCTCGGGGTCGTTGGCCAGCGCCCTGGCTATAGCCACGCGCTGGTTCTCGCCCCCGCTCATCTTGTTGGGCCTGGCTTTCAGGAGCCGCCCGCTGACGCCCATCCTGTCCAGGAGTTCTGTCGCACGCTGGTGCTGTTCGGCAGGCGGCTTTCCGGCAAGGTCCATGGGGAGCATGACGTTTTCGAGAGCCGTAAGCGCGGGAATGAGATTGAAGAACTGGAAGACGAATCCCACGCTCTCTCTCCGGTAACGCACCAGGTCGGTTCCCGCGTCGATGATATCGCTTCCGGCGACCTCTATCTCGCCGGACTCGGGCTTCTCGAGCGAACCTATCACGTAGAGCAGCGTCGTCTTGCCGGAGCCGGAAGGCCCGACGATGGTCGTTACTTTCCCTTTCTCGGCGCTGAAGCTCGCGTGGTCTATGGCGGTGACTTCCCCGGCCTTCACCTGGAACGTCTTGCTGACATCTTCTACGTTCACTGTCTCACGTGTTGACATATCTCTACCTCATTCCATGCTCAGGACCCGGGCGGGCCTCAACCTGATTATCCAGAACACCGGTATGGCCATTCCCACGAGGCTCAGCCCAACGAGTATCAGTATCCCGTAGAGGAACAGCGAGCCGCGGTAGACGACGTTCAGCTTCTCGGCCTGCTGCTTCTGGCCCGAGTCGCCGGCGCTGAACCTGCCGCCTTCCTTGTAAAGACTGTCCCGGTTGAACATCCGCATGCCGGGCGGGCCCGTCCGCGATCCCTGGCTGGTCGCGGCTTTCTCGGTCTTCGGAAGGATCCAGTTGCCCAGGCTCTGGCCGATCAGGGCGGTCGCGCCCATCGCGAAGATAATTGCCACCAGGCAGATGCAGAGGATCTCGAACGCGAACTGCGCGATGACCTGGCGGTCGGTGGAGCCGAGGGCCTTCAGGACTCCCAGCTCGCGGGTCCTGCCACTTACGATGATTATCATGGCCAGCAGGATGATGAGGGCGCACGCTCCGAGCGCCCCGGCCAGGCCTATCACCGCGGTGTTCCTGGCCTTTAGCAGGGGGTCGGCTATGGCCTTGTAATCGGAGAGGTCGGTGGCGAACTCGTACCTGGCGCTCGTGCCTGCCGCATCCTTCTTGAACGTGGCCTTGAGGGCGGCCGTGTCGTCCGCGGAGTCGAAGTAGTACGACCCGAGCTCGACATATCCCGGCGTGGCGTTAAGCTTCTGAACCACCGAGAGCGGCGCGTAGAACATGTTGCCGGCCGGGTTGAAACGGGGCGTGTCCGAGCTGCTGCCCTGGTCCTGCTGCGCGGCCTGCACGGTCTCGTAGATGCCGATTACCTTGAGCTCAACGGAGGAATTGGAACCGCTCTCTCCGCTTATCCGGGCCTCCACGGTGTCGCCGACCTCGAGCTCGTTATCAGCAGCCAGGTTCTTCTCTACGACCACCACCGGGTTCGCGTCGACGTAGTCGCTGTACGTAAACGTATTGCCCTGCACGAGCTTCCTGGCGCCCGTGGCGAAGTCGGACGCGGAGGCCCCGTTGGTGTTTCCGGCGAAGAAGAAGGAATTCTGGTTCATCCTGCTGCCCGGGGGACCCGCGTTCTGCTCCTCCGGACCGTTGTCACGCGCCCGAAAAAGCTGCTGCATGTTGGTGTTCGCGATTCCCGGGACCGTGACGTTTGTTTGAAGGACCTTATCGTACGTCTTGATGTACTGGTCCTTTGAGAACTGGTCCGTGAGCTTCTCGGGCACGAGAGTGGAGACCCTGTTGGCCAACTCCTCCTCCGCGGTCATGCTCCTGGCTTCAGCCTGCCGCTCCGCGCGGCTCTTTTCGCGTTCCGCCTCAAACTGTTTCATCTGGTATTCAGAGCTGACCTTGATCTCACCGTAGTTGCCCACCTTCTGCTTTATCGTATCCACCTGGTTGTCCGCGGCGAGCTTCACGGCCAGCATCGACATGGAGAACGTCAGGCAGACAAACAGCAAGACCACCACGATCAGGTTTCGCGCGTAGTTGCGCCTGAAGCTCCTGAACCCCCTGCGAAAAGACCTCATTCGATCGACCTGCCTCTCAGTCGGGATAACCGGCCAGGGGGACTTTCACCTCTGTGCCGTAGTCGGTGCCGCTGTCCTTATGGATTAACAGGCTCGTGTTGTCCCTGGTGACATTGGGGTTCCTGCCTGTGTTCTCCGGGTTCAAGTCGAAAAATACGAAGATCTTTTCGACAAGCTCCCCCACCTTGACCTTGTAGGTGACCCCCTGGAGGCTCGAGTAGTCGAGCAGGGTTGCGGATATCTCGTTTTCGTTGACGTATTTACCGTAGGTCCCCGTTTCACCGTAGTAGTTGGTGTAAGTACTTGCCGCTATCCCGGGACCCTCGAGCCGGAAGGAGTATTCGGACAGGTCGACCAGGTGGTCCGTCGCGACATCCTGGATCGTGAACTCGATCTCCAGATAGTCTCCCTTGACCTCACGCCCGCCCGACGAGATGACGCTCTTGTTGGTGTCGGGCCTTGTCGCCCCGACCACGGTAAAACGCCCCCCGGCCAGGTCGGCACTCGCCGACGGAGTCTTGGCTTCGGTCGTTGCGGGAGCAGCGCCCTGTGCCTCGCTGGTGCCGGAAGGCGCGCTCGAAGGCGAAGACGACTGCTGCGCCTGGTCGGCGCCCGGCGGTAGTTTAGCGGAGTCGCTCTTCGACTGCTTTGCATCCCCTGCCCCACCGCAGGAAGCGACGAGCGCTACCGTGAGCAGCAGCGCGAGGGCGAGGCAGAGCGGACGGGCCACCCGTCTCGCATCGACCCTGGTCACCTTCATATCTTCTCCTTCCTCAGTTAAATCGCGCATCTTGCGCTCTCCCAGCTCAGCCTGACACATGCAAGTATCCAGAACGGCTGTTAAGCACGTTTCGAGACATTGTGGAGATGCTGTTAATTCTGTTGAGGCAGGTTTTGAGAGACGCCGTCGGGAAAAGCCAGGGGGCCCTGGCCCCGGGGTGGCATGTCGTTTTGCTCCTCGTTGTAAACAGGGATGGTGAAATACACCTCGGCGCCTTTGCCGGACTCGCTCTCGGCCCAAATGCTCCCACCCTGCATCTCGACCAGGCTTTTCGCTATGCTCAACCCGAGCCCCGCGCCGCCCGTGTCCCTCGTCCTGGATCTGTCTACACGGTAGAAACGCTCGAAGACACAGGGCACATCTTCCGGGCTCATCCCCGGCCCCGTATCGGCGACGCGGAAAAGGACCTCGTCACCCGAGAGCGCGGCGCCGATTGTGATGCTGCCGCCGGGCGGCGTGTGCTTCATCGAATTGCTCACGAGATTTCTGAGGACCTGGGCGATCCGGACCTTGTCGGCCTTTATGGGTGGAAGGTCGGGGGCGGCATCAACCACGATGGATATCCGACCCGCCGAAGCCTCGCGCTCGAACCGCGACAGCAGTTCAAGGAGGCTGCCCCCCACGTCCACCGCCGTCAGGTCGAGCTCGAGCTGACCGGCCTCCGCCAGCGACAGCTGCCGGAGGTCCTCCACCAGGCGCGACAGAAGTACGGCGTCTTCCAACAGCGAGTCTCCGGCCTCTTTGTCGTAGTCGATTATTCCATCCTGGAGCAGCTCAAGGTTTCCCCTCAAGGTCGCCAGCGGATTCCTGAGCTCGTGGGCGATGTCCGCGACCATGTTCTTTCTCAGCTGCTCGTTTCGCGCGAGGCTCTCGGTGAGTGTGTTAAACGCCTCTTCGAGCTCCTCCACCTCCATTCCCCCGTCGACATCCACTCTCTCGGTGTAGTCCCCCGCGGCGATCCTCCGCGTCGCGGAGGTAAGGTCGGAAAGCGGCCTTGATATCCTGCGCGCGAGCAGAGTGCTCAAAATGAGCGCCAGGACGAGGCCCAGGGAGCCGGCTATGATGAAACTGATGTTTATGTAACTGGGCCTGGGCTCTCCCGGAGGACGCCCGAACCTGAAAGGCGGAGGAGTCGGGAACTGCAGTTCATCCGCGTGCTCCTCGACGAACTTTTCTATCCGCCATTGCGCCAGCATGTTTGACACAAGCGCGGAAACCAGCAGGCACAAAAGGGCCACCAGAAAGATGGTAATGACGAGCTGGGCCCTGAGGTTAACCTTTTTCTTCCACCTCGAACCTGTACCCGACACCGTAAACCGTTTCAATGAGACTCCATTCGCATGCCGTTTCGGAGAGCTTCTTCCTTATACTGCCGATGTGCGAATCGACGGTCCTCTCGTAACCCTCGAAGTACTCACCCTGCGCCGCCTCCATCAGCTCGCGCCTGGAGAACACCCGCGCGGGACTCGATGCCATGATAAGGAGGATGTCAAACTCGGTAAGGGTCAGGGACAGCGCTATCCCGCCAAACTCGACCCTGTGCATGTCGGTATCGATGAGGAGTGGGCCTCTGACGAGCGGGCCCTCCGCTTCCTCCCGCCCATGGTACCTTCTGAGCACCGCGCGGACCCGCGCCACCAGCTCCCGGGGGCTGAACGGCTTGGTCATGTAATCGTCGGCCCCGAGCTCGAGGCCGACGAGCTTGTCCGACTCCTCCGACATCGCGGAAAGGATGATGATGGGCGCGGCCGACATTCCCCTTGCCCGCCGGCAGAACTCGAACCCGTCGAGCCTGGGCATCAGTATGTCGAGGACCACCAGGTCCGGATGCTCCCGGCCCAGCAGCTCGAGGGCGGCCTCTCCGTCGTACGCTTCGACAGTGACATACCCCTCTTTTTCCAGGGCGGTCCGGACCATCTTCACTATCTTCGTTTCATCGTCGACGATCAGTATCTTCTCTCGCATCTATCAGACCCGTTTCGCGAGCTTCCAATTGTGGTTGCGGCCGTGCCACCCGGCCGCCCCCCGCCGGAAATCTTTCCACCTGTTCCAAAAGACAATAGTAACCGACTCAAACACTCTTTCCCTGCGCAACTCTAAAGAATGAATGTTATGGGCTCGTCAAGGGATTTCGCGGATTCTGTTAACTTTTCATGGAACGCTATGGCGCGAGGAGGATCATCGCGTAGAGCGAATATCGCCTCAGAGGGCTGTGAGCTCTATCTCAGAATGAGTCTTGCGCACTATCAGGGTCTTCGAGGAATAGCTCTGCTTTCCAAACCCATGCAAGATCTGCCAACTGGTCCGCTCATGTTTCAGTAGGAATCGCATCCATCAAGGTGAATTCAAAGCACGCGCCGTTGTCGTTGTACGCCCGTATCTGCCCCCCATACGTTCCTACGACTTTTTCTACTATCGAAAGACCGATCCCTGTCCCGCCAGCCTCACCTTTAAAGAAAGGTTTGAACAATTCACCTAGCGCTTCCGGCGGAATACCCGGGCCGTTATCCCTTACCAGATACCGGTATGCGCCGTCCTTGTCCTCCCCGAGGGATGAGACCTCGACCTCGCACCCGCTGCCTCCGTGCTGCACCGCGTTGCCGACAAGATTGGAGAAAAGCTGGTACATATGGATAGGGTTGGCTACCATCCTGCCCAGATTACCGCTGGTTTTGACCGCTATGCCTTTATCGCCAAGGACCAACGCCTGTTCCTCCAGCACTTCCTTGACAACAGACTCTATTTCAACCGATTCTGTTTCCGTCGGGATTCGGCCGGCCCCGGCCTCGGCCAGGAGATCGCTTGCCAGGCTGCTGGCCTTGCTCAAACCGCTATCAATAATGTCGAGGAGTTCTTCACTGCCCAGACCCTTACTGTCGGAACCTTCTGATACACTCCTCAGCAAATGAGCGGCAACCGCGACCGAGGCGAGCGGTGAGGTCATATCGTGGGATACCGAACGCGCGTAGCCCTCAAGTTCTTCAGTCTCAACCTCCTGTTGAACCTCCCGCAGCCTGCGTGCGGCAATGTCACGGATATTGCACTGAATCAAGTTGTTTTTCCCGGCAACGTAACCATTGCATACGAACTCAACATCGACCTGTCTTCCATCCTTTGACTCGAGCGGCAGGTACTCGTAGCGGACGTAGCCTTTCTCTTTTATTTCGCAGTACGCGGTCCTGGTCAACCCTATGTTCTCGAACGGAGCGATCTCCCAGAGCTTCTTCCCCAGGATCTCATCGTAGGAGAATCCCAGTAAATCGACCAAGTATTGGTTCGCATCGATTATCTTGTCCGTGTCGGCATCCAGAACCAGTATCCCGTCTTGAGTTGTCTCGAAAAGCCGCCTGTAACGAATCTCGGAGACCCGCAGCGCCTCTTCGGAATAACCGAGGTCTAAGACCTTTCGCACCGTTTCTGTGAGCATTGTGGGCAGCCTGGGGTCTTTCGCCACGTATCCGGACGCGCCCAACTGCAGGGAACGGACAATAACCGATTCATCCCCGTACTCGGTGACTACTATGGCGTCCGGGTGCCCTTCTGTGGCTGTGATCTCAGCAAGAAGCCCAAGACCATCACCGTCGGGCAACCGGTAGTCGATGATGACAAGGTCAAATCGGGACGATGAAAGGGCAATTCTGGCAGAAGCACAATCCTCGGCCGTCAATACTTCGGCTGCGAACTTCGTTTCTAAGAGAATCTGTACCGCTGCCAAGAAATTGGGGTCGTCGTCCACTACGAGAATCCGGGTGCTATCCTTGGGCTTCACGAACCGACCTCCTGCATTACGGAAATACTAACGGCCAGAGCATCTTATCTGATATTTCCATATGCCTCCTCCAGCACCGACATCCTAACACGATTTCGGCATTTCGGGCACGGTTGGCTGGATTCTGCGGCATGCTCGCCGACTGACCTCTCCATGTCACTTCCAGGCCTCTGGAACTGGACCACATTCTTTGGGAGTTCTGCTATTGTTGGTTGCAATGAAGCCTACCCTGGGGACGAGGGCAAAGCTGCGGGCACGCACACGATCGGGTGGGTTGTCAAACTTAAGGAGCGCGCAGACTCCAGAGGCAATCATAAGGCTGGCATCGGTGTGTGAAAGGAGAAGGCGATGAAAAGAAAATGGGCCGCGCTGGCCGCTTTGCTTGCGGTCCTGCTCGCCGCGAGCCTTTTGGCGGGGTGCGGGAGCGCGAAGAAACAGAGCGACGTGACGGACAAGGAGATGGTCGGTAAAGTGACCGGCGAATCCAGGAATGTGAAGGTCGGCGAGGAGTTCGCGATAGAGCTCGTGTCGAACCCCACCACCGGCTACGAGTGGAAGATGACAGGTAAGCCCGACGCCGCCATCCTGGGCCTCACAACGGACGAGTTCGTTGCCCCCGAGTCTTCGGCGGCGGGCGCACCGGGCATGCACGTCTTCAGGTTCAAGGCGCTTAAGGCCGGCGATACGAACATGGTGTTCGAGTACGCGCGTTCGTGGGAAACAGAGAAGCCTCCGGCGCAGACCCATAACGTGTCGGTGGCGGTGCAGTAGCGGCAGTTCCGCGGCGCCACGGCCAGGTGGCCGGCTTGCCCTGGCTCACCGCGACAATCTCTTGAGCTTGAGCTTGAGCTTGCTTCCAACGGCTTCGGCATAGCCGGTGGCGTAGTACATCTCGATGTCTATCTGGATGAGCGAACGGGACACCCTGTACAGCCGGTTCTCATCAACCGTCGCGCCGTCGCCGCTCTTGATGGCCCGGAATCCCTTCTCTGCCACACCGGGTATTCTCTCGATCTGCTCGATGGAGGCAAGGCGTTGCCCGGCATACTCGGCGCAGGGCCCCGCGCCTTTCATCTTGAGCACCTTCTCGTAGGCCGTCCGGGCTTCACTCGACCTTTCGACGAGACCGCGCGCGACCTCTCCATACTCCGCCATCTCGAGCCGGACCCCATACGGCTCCGTGTTCACGCCCGCGGCGTAATCGGTAAACAGGCTCTCGAGCTCATCTAGCACTTCTTCGGCCTGGGGCAAGACCTTCTTCATGATCAAGTCGCCGTTTGCGAGCTGCCGTCCCGCCGCCGCGGGGCAGCCTCCGCACCCCGCAAGGCAGGCCGCGAGCACAAAAACGAGCACCAGGGACGTGGCCGGGTTGACCCGTCGTTTCAACGTCGCACCGCCTGCGGGCATATCGCCATTTTCCAAGTCCTCCGGTTGCATCCGGGGTAGTATCTCTTCGTTCCTTGTTCCGCGATTCTATCAGGCCGGGCACCTGGACAGGCAGCCCGAGGGAGCGTGTAGAATAACCCGGGGTGATGTGTTGAACGAAGACAGGTCCTTTTCGGGTGTGGCCAGGCGAATCGCGTTCTGGCTGTCGGCGGTCGCGTTATTATTCCTCGTTTTGGCCGTCATCTTCGCGTCCGCGATAAAAGCTCACTCGGCGTGGCTCCTCCCAGGGGCGCCGGCCGGCTGGAACGAGAAACAGCTCTCTAGAATCGCCGCGGCGGGCGAACAGTTCTCGTTCGCCGTCCTCGGGGACAACAAGAACTCCATCAAGACGTTCGACCTTCTCAAGAAAAGCCTCGAGAAGGAAGACATCCTGTTCTCTATCGACGTCGGCGACCTGGCCTTCGACGGCGAAGAGGTCAAGTACCGGCTGTTCGCGAACCAAATCATGAAGCTCAAGTCCCCGATGCTCACCGCGCTGGGCAATCACGACGTCGAGGCGGGAGGCCTCAAGAACTACGAGCGCATATTCGGCCCCCGCTACTATTCATTCACCCTGGGCGACAACTACTTCATCGTCCTTGACGATGCCGACGGCAAGGCGGTCGATTCCGCGCAGATGCGCTGGTTCGAAACGGTACTGCGAAAGAGCATGACCTTCAATAAACGTTTCGTGTTCATGCACGTTCCGCCTTTCCGTGGCCTTCGCAACATGCGCATGCCGATGGAGGAGTTCCTCGCTGACAGAAAGAACGCCGATGAGATAAAGAACCTTTGCATAAGGTACGCGGTTGACTACGTTTTCGGCTCACATATGCATACCTTCGATTACGACCTGTGGCCCTGGAACGTCCATTACGTGATAACCGGCGGCGGGGGCGCCGAGCTGTGGGACGTTGACCGGTACAGGGACATGCACCACTACATCCTGGTGACGGTATCGAAGGACCGCATCCAATTCGAGTTGAAGCCGGTCATTAGCCGGTGGGCGCAATTCATTTACATGTACATAGAGGAGCCCTGGGTCTATACGTACGCTTACATCGCCAACAACTACTCCTGGCTGATCATCGTTCTGGGTGCCGCCCTCGTCGTCGCGGGTGGTGTTTTCATATTTCTCTTAAAAGACAGGCTGAGGGTGAAAGCCAAAAACCTGGATGCCTTCCTTTCCAAAGCGGGCGAATAGCGCTTTTTAGTAACGGCACCACCGGGGATGTCGCGGGATGCCTTCCAGCTCATGTAAGGTTTGAGCGCCAGTCTTCACTCAAGGCGCCGGGCGTTCCGGCAGTCTCGGCGCCGTGTCGCGCCTTCGCTTCAGGTCAGGCTTGATGCCAAGGAACAGCGCGCCGGTTACCCACCACTGCCTGAGCACCAGGAAGGAAAGCGCAAGTGGGAAGACCGTGCCGGTGACAAAGGATACCAGCACCTTCAACCACCCGCTTCCGCCCGTCAACTGCAGCATGAGGAAATGAGATACGTATATGTCCATGGTCACCAGCCCGAACCAGGCGAACGCCTCGCGCGCCCGGCCGGTCTTCAGCGCCCGTATGACCCCGATGGAAAAGATAATACCCAGCGCGGCCATCGAGAAGCGGATGACGTAGGCCACCGGCGTCCTGAAGAGGTCGTAAAGCGACACCGGGAACGTGTACGGGTTGATCCTCCCGTAATAGTAGAGGACGGTGAAGAGGAGCAGGAACAGCGCGGAAAGCCCGAGCAGAGCGGCGTTGACGCGCTTTGCCGGAATCTGCCCCAGCGCCGGCCTGTGCCTGGCCGCGAGGTAACCTATAGCGACGTAGGCGAAAAAGTACTTCACCTGCATGACCCCCAGTATCTCAACCGGGAGCAGGTTAACGGCAACGAAGATGGCGGCCAGGTACGCCCCGGCCATCCAGCCCCGCCTTTTCTCCAGGTGTCGCATCGGGATGAGCAGCAGGGAGCAGAGGAACAGGGTCGGAAGGAACCACAGGCCTATCGCCGGGTGTAGTACGTTGTCCTTCAAGGAGGTCATGAACGCTGCCGGCCAGTGGTGGATATAGTGGTTCACAAGATAGTAGACCGGAATCCAGGCCAGGAACGGGGGGAGCAAACGAAGGGCTCTATCGCGCACCCTGATGCGCTTTCCAAAAAGGACGTATCCGCTTATCAGGAAGAACAGCGGCATATGGAACGTGTAGAGAAACTTGCTCGCGTAGAGCTCGAGGTTGTAAGCGGGCGCAACTAGAAGGTTCTCCGCGTTGGCTATCGCATGTCCCAGCACGACGAGGAGTATCGAAAGGCCGCGCAGGGCATCGACCCCGATGTCCCTGCCCGGGGGAACTCCGACCCGCGGTATTCCGAGCAGCTCACGCGCCCGGGCGTTCACGGAACGGGCTGAGCTCGGATGTCCCCCATCCGTCCCTCCAGCGGTTTGGGCCTCGATGTTCGACTTGGACTGCACGTTGATTATCACCGGGTCTTATGCGTAGAGAGCCCGCTTGACCAGCTCGATGATGTGGTGGTTCTCGAGCCCCGCGGCGGACGCGACCTTGCGAAGGTTAAGGACGCACAGCGGGCAGAGGTACGCCATCGCCTGCGCCCCGTGCTCCACCGCATCCTTGATGTTGCGCTCCTTTATCTTCATGGCCTCGTCACGGTCCCGCGGCATCAGCGGCGAGCCACAGCAAAGCGCGAACTTGCGGTCGTACTCCCTCTGGACCCTCTCCACCCCTATCAGGTCGAACAGCTCGTCCAGCTGTTCGTCCTTCCAGGGGGTGTAGCGTGAGGCGCAAGGCTGTTGATAGGCCCCGCGCAGGCCAAGCGGCTTGACCTCGCCCACGCGCTCTTTCACCTGCTTCAACAGGTATTCGATGATGTGCACCGGGCGGAACGGCACCTCGATTCCGTACTCCTTTGCCATGGAGGCCACCAGCGCGTAGCAGTCGTCGTGGTAGAAGACGATCTCCGGCGCCCCGGCTGCGGCGAGGTTACGAACCACCCTGGGCGCGTTCTCGCGCACCGGTGTCTCGTACCCGAGGTGCACCCACCCAACACTGCAGAAATAGTCTCCGCCCTTGAGCACCGTCATCCCCTCGAACAGGGGCCCGTCGAACAGGCCGGGAAGCATCTCCCCCACGCTGCAAAGGGAGAGCGCCGGCTTCCCAGCCTCGCCGGCGATGACTTCGCTCGGGGCGTTAGGAAGGTTGCGAAACAGCTCGGTGTTCTGTTCCGGGATGTCGAGCACCCCGGTCTCCTCCTGCCGCTCGAGGATGAGGTCGAACGGGTTAGCGCCCTTCTCGCAGAACTGGTTGCAGGCGACGCAGGTGACGCACCGGCCGACGACAGGCGGCGTCTCGCCGTCCATCAGGCGCCGGAACTGCTCCACCGCCTCGTCGCGGTCGTAGTCGACGTAAGGGCAAAGGACCAGGCAGTCGCCGCAGAGATCGCACTTCTCGGGGTTAAACATCTCGCTCCTTCCCTCGCGCAATCGGTTCCAGATGATAATCTACTACATCGCCAGGGAGCCCGCATTCATGCGGTCCGCCAAACTGTTTCGCCGGGAGAGACTCCGCCGCTATCACGCGGGCGAAGAAGCGGCACGACCCGGGCGGTTGTAATCCGCGGCGTTTTGTATAAAGAATTGCCCATACCGGTTCTTAAGAAAACGGGAGGTTTCTTGCATGAAAGCCAACATTCTCCAGAAGCTGCGGATCATGGTCGTGACCATATACGCAACTCTGCGGATCACCCTTATCGTCCTGTACCGCGTCAATCTCAGGGGTGGCTATCCGCGGTGGTTCGGTGACAAATGCCTCAGATGGTGGGCGGGCAAGCTTATCGGCGCCGTCAGGATCGACTACACGGTGCTCGATCCTCATCAGCTGGAGATCGAACCGGGCAAGCGCTACATCATCATGAGCAACCACCGCAGTCATTATGACATCCCCCTGATGATACTCGGCCTGCCCGGCAGCATCCGCATGCTCACCAAGAAGGAACTGTTCAAGGTGCCGCTGTGGGGGCGGGGGCTCGTTGCCGGTGAATTCATCTCTATCGACCGTACCGACCTCGAGCAGGCCAAGAAAGACCTCGCCAGTGCCCGGGCCAAGATGGAGAGCGGGGTCGTGCTCTGGATCGCCCCGGAGGGGACGCGCTCGCGCACCGGCCGGCTCGGGCCGTTCAAGAAAGGCGGGTTCGTCATGGCCATCGAATCCGGAGCAACGATTATCCCGGTAGGGATCCGGGGGACCGAGAACGTGCTGAAGCCCAAGACCACGGAGTTCTTCCTCGACCAGGAAGTCAAGATAACCGTTGGCTCCCCGATCGAGGCCTCAGGCTATACCATCAAGGAGAAAGAACAGCTCATGGCCGAGGTGCGCGCCTCCATCGCCGAGCTGTGCGGCGAGGCCGGAGAAGAGAGCGGGGCCGAGAAGGGTGCGGGCCCTGCGGAATCGGCTTAACGTCAAGACCGCATGGTCACGACCCGGACCACTGTGTCGTATCCGCCTCCCCCGCTTTACTTGCCGCTCGCCGAACGCTTCCAGGCGCTGAAACCGGGGTTGTTCAAGCAGACGGTAACGGGGCAGTGGCGGCAGGCGAAGTAGCGGATGCCCGCCGCGCTGAGGAGCACCGCCAGCAGATAAAGGGCAAGGTAACGCGACCCCATCTTCTTCACCTGTGGGAGCGGGAGGAGAATGCTCGCCCCGATCAGCCCGAAGTCCAGGTAAAACGCTTCGGCGGTCAGGGGGTGCTCCTCGTCTTTCTCGAACAGCATGGCGGTCCACTTGCCCATCATGGTGGAGCAGTCTTCCCCGTAGTACTCGCAGCGGCAGCAGACCACCTTGCGCACCACCGTGGCAATGGCCACCCATATGCCGGCGAAGATCGGAAGGCGCAAGGGCGCTTTCCTGAGAAGTGCCCAGGAACCCAGGAGCCCGGGCACCGCGAATAGCGCCGTCGTGATATACGAGGTGCCGTGCGGCCAGGGAGACTCCGCGCCCTCCGCGCAACCGGCTTCGGAACAACCACACCCGCCGCAGGCAGAATGAATCGCTTCGCTCTCCATGGCCGCCTCCTTCAATCCTCCGTTCGCAGTTTCGAAAACTATTTGCCTGGCCCGGCATGCCTCGTCAGAGATTCAATATATGCCTGCGGGTTCGAGGCGGTCAAACACCCGATCACGGCTTCAAGCGGCACGGGGCTGCGGCCGGCGCGGACGGGTCCCACGAATCCGCGAATCAATGATCGCTCCGAGGCCTACTCGACCAGCATCTTGAGAAAGACGATAACGAGGCCCAGCGCCGAGAAGGAGAACGAGGATGGGTATGATGCCGGCCTCGACTAGCGGCTACTCCTCCACGGCAAGTCGGCTGAACTGTGCCCACGACGGGCGCGCCCGCTGCTTCAAGCGAAGCGCCAGCGCATTCGCGTACGCGTGGGCCAGCCAGAACACCAGCGTGGTCACCAGGACGACGAGCGCCCCTGAAAGGGCAGTTATCTCATCGTCGGCGGCGGTGCCGGCCACTACCGCGGTCACCAGTATCGTGCCGTAGATGCCGCTCGCGATATCCGCGTAGGCCGGGGTCTCTTCTCTCCCTTGCATCATCTTCTCCAGTCGTCGACGCCGCGTCCCCGGCGGGTCGTCCGGGGCCCGATCTCCCGGAAGCGGATATCCATCGCCCGGCGGAAGACCCTCATGTCCATCATGTAGTCCCGGAACGGCGTGCCGGTTAAATGGGCCGCGCGTTTACGCCGGCGTTCAGTCGATACGACGGGGCGATGGATCAGCGCATGCCCTTGCGCTCCAGCAGCATCTCCATGAACGCGTCGATGCGCGTCTGGAACTGCGCCATGGAGAACTTGCCCGCGTCCATGTGGTCGCCATCGAACATGACGCTGGGCACGGACAGCTCGTCGCGCAGGACCCTCTGGATATCGAGCTGCCCCATGGAGATGGGCTTGCAGCTCATGTTCGAGTGAAGGATGGCACCGTCGACCCCATAGTCCGAAACTGCCTTCTTGATGAGCTCGATCCGCTTGTTGAGCGAAACGCAGGACACCATTGGATAAGAGACGAGCGATTTGTAGGCGATGCTCTCGAGGGGCCTGTCCGGGTCCATCCTCATCGTCCACGCCGAGGTATAGGTCTCCGCCACCACCACGGCGTCCCACTTCTCGAAGTAGTTGAACAGCCTCATGTTGTACCACAGGGGGATATTGTCCCAGAAGAGCCGGAGGCGCTCATCTGGGATCACCCCCTCACCTCTTTCGACCTTTCCGCGCACCTCGACGAGCACGTCCCGCAGAAAATCCACCGCGATCTTCGTGCCGTGCCTGGTCACCATGACGAACATGATGCCTATCTCGGCCGCCGAGAACGGGGCGGGAATCGCCCGGCGCGCGTCCATTATCTCGTCCCAGGTCCTGCACGCTTCGTCCGTATACGCGACCGCCTGTCGCAGCCGGTCGATATCAAACCTCTTCCCGGTGAGGCCCTCAAGAAACTCGATGAGCCTCTTGATCTGCGTTACGCCGTATTGAATGTGGTGCGGGGCGATGTCCTCCATGGCTACCTGTGGCAGGTCCGCCTTGAAGACCGGGACGTCGAAGTGATCGCACAAGACCTGGAAGGTCTTCATCGTCGGGATGCAGCCCGCGCCGAAGGAGATGAGAAAGTCCGGCTCCGGCAGGCCGCCGAGGGGCTGGTTCTCCCCGGTGATGCCGTCAAGGGCGTACCCGATGTTGTTCCTGAAATAGCCGCAGAGATCGCTCGAGTAACCCCTTCGCGCGGCGTGCGCGAAGTTGCTCGTATTGGTGCCGATTGCCGCGCACAGGGGCGCCCAGTTTTCCGGAAATATCGGATGGATGTCCATTGAGTAGAAAAGCTCGATAAGGCCGTTCATGGGTGGGATCCATCCCACGGGACGGCCCTCGGCTTTCGCCCTGTGGGCATCCTCGTAAAAGTCCGTGATGACCTGCCGCAGGGCGGTGTTCGCCTGGAGCCGCTTGGTGGTCCTCTTCTCCTCCATCATCGTGTCTCCAGCATCTCGAGAAAGCTTTCGATCCGTGTCCTGGCCTGGCCGGTGAACCCCTCCCCTTCCAGCTCCAGCTGCATGCTTGGTATCTCCGCCTCGTCGAGGACCCCCTTCAAGAACGGGTGGTCCGAGAGATGGGGATCGCAGAACTTCTGATGGACAAAGACCACCGCGTCTATTCCGTGTTCCGCCAGTGTCTCGACGAGGTAGCTCTTTCGCGAGGGAAAATCGGCCCTGCTCGCGCATGGGGGTCGCGTCAGGTAATACCTGGCCAGTGACTCGAGAGGTTCCCCCTCGCCTATCGCGCCCTGGAGCAGGCGCAGCCCCAGGCAGGTATCATCGGCGACGATCTCCACACCCAGGCCTTCGACGAACGCCATCAGCGCGTTATCGGTGATGACGCTTCCCGAGAGCAGGAACCGCCGCCTTTTTTCGCTCGCTGGCCCCGTCCACTTTGCCGCTTCAAGATAGTCCCGGAGGTAAGCGATGAAAGCCTCGACGGGAAGCACCTGGCTGCAGACGTTCATCGCGTGCATGTCGACGTAGCTTATTGGAAGGCCGCGCCCCTTCAGGTTATACACGTTTTTCATGAGCGCTCTTGCTTCGTTGTACAGGGCCACCGAGCTTCCCAGGCTTTCGGGGGAGAACCGTGTCTGTGTAAAAGACTCGAGCTTCTCGATCAAAACCCCGAATTCGGCCATCGTGTATGCCAGTGCCTCGTCGATGGCGGTATAAGGAAGGCTTACGAGGTGAGAGAACCGCGGCCGCAGATTCCTGACCCATATGTTGAACAGCCCGCAGGTCGCGTCGCACGTATAGCAGTGAACGATACCATCGAGAAAGTCGTAGCGGCCCTCGAGCCCCAGGGCCATCAAGTGCCGCACCGGAGGACAGACGAACGTCTGGAGCAGGGCGTCCGCCTTGCCAGGGTCATCGGACTGTCCCCAGATCCTCACAGGTTGAATGCCAAACGAGTGGAGTAACTCGACGGGCACGTAAGAGCACATCGTGCCCACGACCAGACGGTCGCTCCTCGAACGTTCCACGCTGATGATATCTCTATGGCGCTCGGACAACTCGGCAAAGCTCAAAGGCGGCCTTCCCATAACACGCACAGTTGCCTTCTCAGCCTACCGTGTACAAGACCCGCTGCCAATACGGATTTGTTTTACGGGTTTCAACCGCGCGCGGCAGGGAGACCTCTCCGGGCGGTCCGGCGGCGGGTCGAACCGGCTACGGCCTGACGGCGCCGCAATAATTACCTCGTGAGGAGAGGCTCGCGATTCTCACCACGTCGCCGGTGTGCGGCGCGTGGATAAACTCGTTGCCACCGATGTAGATGCCAACGTGCCCCCAGCTGCGAAATCCGAGGATATCTCCGGGCTGAAGCTCGCCCACACTGACCTGGGCACCGCACGTCGCCTGGTCGTACGAGCTCCGAGTGATCTCCATGCTCGCCCCGACGCGGTAGCAGTAGGAGGTCAGCCCCGAGCAGTCAAACGAGCCCGGCCCCTCGGCGCCCCACACGTACGGCTTGCCGAGCTGGTCGTATGCAACGTTCACCACTCCCGGGTGAGGCGTTCCCGGCGGCACCGCTCTCCGGGTGAACGGGTAGGGCACGCGCGCGGCGACACGGGAGCCGCTCCTGGAGCCCGAAGAGGCCGTCTCGGCGGCACGCCTGGCCATGGCCTGGCGGATCTCCTCTTCGACAGCGGCAAGCTTGCCCCTGGATTGCTGCAGCTCCGACTCGACGGTTGCCTTGCTCTCGGCCATCTCCCTTGCGGCCGCTTCCTGTTCGCCCTTGCGCTCGGCAAGGGCTTTCTCCTTCGACTCGAGCCCGGCCTTCGCGTCCTTCACACTTCGTACAAGTGAAGCGTCCTTCTGGCCCACTTTTTTGACCAGGTCAAGGCCCACCAGGAACTCGTTGAAATCGTCGGCGCCCACCGCGACGTCGATGAACCTGTTCGACCGCGTGACGTACATCGCCCGGACCCTCTTGTTCAAAGTGGACTGGCGGGCAACCAACTCCTCCCGGGCCTGCTCGAGCTGGGCCTGGTTCTCGTGGATAAGACCACGCGTGGCCTCCAACCTGCCGCACGCGGACTTGTATCGCTCGACCGCGCTCTCCACCCGTTGCTGCAGCCGCTCGACATCCTTCTGGGCATCAGCCTTCCGCTGGTCGACCGGCTGCGCCATGCAGTAGGGGGAGAATGCCAGGGCAAGGAAGAGTACGACCATGAGCGCGACTATCAGGTTCTTTCCCGGCCGTCTGGTACCTATAACGCGACCTCCCGAGTCAAATAAAGACCGGGCCCTTCTGGACCCGGCGGTACGTGCACTACCGTTACTGTTGTTAACAAGATATAACAAAACGATGTTTCTGACAAGGGGTGGGAATATAGCCCCCGCATGATTGAAGTGAAACAGGAGGGATTCTCTTCTTGCATCTTTATAGCATCAGGATGCCAAATGCTGACCATCTACCCGTGCCTTTCAGGCTCCGGCAAGCGAACTTCTTAACTTTGTATACTCGTGGCTCTGAAAAGCCCAGGCGGGGTATCTGAACAATGCCCGCATTGTCAATTCCCAGCTTGTGGAAAGCCACTATGCCGGACTTGACCAGTACCTCGAGATCCTCTTCCAGTGTACGGTATTTCTTTAGCAGGCTCTTCATGTCCCGTTCGAACGCGGCGGTTCGTGAAACCTCGTCAAACGTCATCTTCGTAAGATCTTTGAGAATAAGGGGCTGTTCTATAGAAGACGGATTCGTACTCGATAACGTCGTTATCAGCGGTCGTGAGCCACGGCACATCATTGTGAGAGTAATCGCTGATTGCCCTGGCACCCATGTCCGAAAGCCTGCACAAGACCTGGTCTATCGTCTTGATCTCTGAGGCTCTGAGCAGGGAGAGGTCAGGATTTCTTCGGGGCAGGTATTTCGTTTGCGGATATGCGTAGTATTTGTCCTTGACTTTGACTATATCGCCTTCACGGATCAACTCTTTGACGATATCTCGGAACTCAACCGGGGTCGGGCCGTACCTGTTTCTGACGTATGTGGCGCCGATCAACTGCTCCTCGAATTTCTCGTAGAAATCGAAATCCATGAAATAGAGAAGCTTGTAGATCACCGTCTCGCCAACATTCGGTTTCGATCCGACCTGCAGAAGGATGTACAACAGCACTTCCTTGAACTTTCGAACGTTTTTCTGGGGAACATTTACTCTGAGTTCCGGCCGCCGGCTGTAAGCTATGTCTTCCTCAAGGACCACGCTTATTTGCACCTCGGGATTAAGGAGGCCGTCTACCGACAAGTTGAGAATGTCCGCGATATTCACCAGGTCCTTGGCGGTCAAGCTCCTGTTGCCGTTTTCAATCTGGGAAACGGTTGAACGGCTCACGCCCAGTTTCTCTGACATCTGTTGTTGACTCAGGTCTCGAGCTTGCCTGATTTTCTTGAGCCGCTGGCCAAGTCTCAGGTCATAGTCGCCCATTTCCAATCACCTCACGGCCAATTCTAATACGCGTTAGATATAATGTCAATATATTGTTATGATATCTAACATGACTTTAAGAGACCTGCCCCATCCATAGCTAAAAAGCCCCGCCAGGCAGGACATGTCGGACAGGCCAGGTTGAACATGCACGTTGAGAACCCAGCCACCACCACTACACGGCGCGCTCTCGTCGTACTCGCAGCATCCGTCTGCGATACGCGGGCAGGGCAGGCAGCTATCGCGAGCGAGCGCGCTTTTGGAGCTCTGGCCGACGCCGTTCCTTATGGTGGTGAAGTCCTCATTAACCGAGGCCCCCCGCAGGACGTAGCCGTCGACGGCGACGGTCCCGGGGGTTGATGCAGGTGCCTGTGAGGTTCCAGGTGTCGGGTAACCATGCTTCATCGCACTTGTATCAGCACCCAGGAAGGCGAGAGATTATTGGCCTGAACGAGGGTTCCCAACAGCCAACGAACATGCTGTCTATGTGTATTATTGCCACACTATATACACATGAAACTCGCTGAATGGGCACGCAAGAACGGAGTCTCGTACCGGACGGCGCTACGTTGGTACCACGAAGGCAACCTTCCTGAACGGGCAGAGCAACTGCCGACGGGC